>LUUF01000086.1 GCA_001644045.1 Methylomonas methanica
TGGAACTGGTCAGCGTCGCGCAACTGGGCGGCTGGAGTGCGATACAGAAACAACACTTCGACGATAACGGCGTGTTTGACAAGATTTACGGGCGCTAGTCGCTTTTTTAGGTTGATATACGAAAAAAGCCCGCTTTATGCGGGCTTTTTTGTGCCGATTGCTTTGAATTAGCCGTTGGCAGCAGATAATTCGACGCTTTGTTCGAAATAGTCTCCCTGTACCAGATCGAAGCCGGTATTGCGAGCCAACGCCGCAGTTCGTTTATCGTCGATATGCAACATGAAGCTTTGGCTGTCGATGGATCTTGCCAAACTGCTTAGCTGTTGGAGTTTTTCCAGGAGTTTGTTGTCGCGGATCCGGTCAAGCTCCAGCGCCGAGATACCGACGAAGTTGGGCGCCGCGCGAGTAATCAGTTCGAAGGCCGATTTTTCCAGCGTGTGATAATCAAACTTCAATGCCAATTGATACCCGCGCCGTTGATAGTTTTGCAAGCCTCTCAGCAGCAATTGATAAAAACCGGCATAGGCGTTGTTTGCGGTCAGCGTGATGGCGACGTTGGCGGTTTGCAGGCCGCAGGCCACTATCACCTCTTCAAAATAAGCACCATGATCCTCTTTGACACCGAGAATATGTCGCGGGTCGACTTCCAGAAACAATAATTCGTCAAGATGCGCTTGTGGTAAATAGTTCAGCATATGCACGGCTCGCGACATCCGGTCGAAATTGATGATGGATTCGACATTGGCCTGTTCGGCCTGGGGCAGGGCCAGGTATTGTTCCAACTCGCTGCTCTGAATGGTTTGTTTGTTGATAGTGGATACGTTCAGTTGCGCAATGTGACCGATAACATTTGCCGTGCGCAAAGTCTGGCGCAGAGGCGACAACCTGCTGCCGATGCAGATTGGGCCGAATACGCCGTGCACCGCGCCGTTGTCGAGCACAAATGGCCGTAAGCCGTTATTGTGTTCCTGCTCCAGTCTATCGTTAAAATATTCGACTAATTGTTGTAAAGGCATGAGTATCTGTCCAGTAAGTCCCTAGTAACTGATGGTTTGGTGATAAACGCAGAGGGTAGCGAAACTAACTCATTAAATAAAACGATAATATTTGAAGTTAATATGCCTAAATTAGAAGTGAAGCCGCAAAGCCAGGCATGCCGATTTTTAGGAAAGTGGTCAAATCCAATGCGACGCGTTGGTTAACCTGACCGAACTGGTGTTTCTATTCGTAGTTTAGAAGCGGAACTCGTCCGAATAGGATTCGGACAAGTTCCGGTAAGCCGAGTTGCTAGCTAGAAATGCCTTAAAGCTGAATTTTTGGCGTTCGGAGCCGATGGAATTATTCGCGAACCCGAATCAAATCGTGGCAGCTTTTGCAGGTGGCGCCGACTTTGCCGAATTGGGCTTTAACTTCAGCCGCATCGCCATTGGCCGCCACTTTTTGCAACTCGTTGGCTTCCTTGATGAATGTCGCTTCGATTTCTTTTACTTCGTCCTGTTTTTCGAAGAATTCCGGTTTCAGACGCGTGGCTTTCCAGCCGGTACCTTTATCGGTGCCCGGGCCGTAAAGGCTGAGCAGGCCGGAATTGGCGACCGCGGCAACGGCGTTAGCGGCAGCGATCACCTGATCCTTGTTAAAGGTTTCCGGATGATCGGCTGCCTGTGCTTTGATTTTCGCAGTATTCCAGCCCAAAAACGAGTAGGCGGATTGGCGGAAGCGTATCTGGTCTTCCACGTCGCCGGCCACGGCCGCCGTCGTGACAGCGCCCAGCGCCAGTGCGATTATCAGTTTCAATTTCATGGGGTTAACTCCTTGTGGTGTTGTAGAAAAAGTAACGTTTAGGTTTTAGGATTGGCCGTAGCCGTTTGGAAGCTGGCCAACGGCGCCAGATAATTCACAAAGCCGCCGCTCCAAACGCCCCAGACCACCGTCACCGCGATCAACAAGGTGATCACGAAACGGAACGGGCCGACCGGTTTGATCGGGGAGGGCGCCAAGGATCTGGGCAATTGTTTTTTGCCGGTCAGCATCGCGCCGACCAGATTGGTTTTTTTCAGGCGTTGGTACAGGACAATCGCGGTGACATGCACGGCCACTAAACCCAGTAGGATATTCACCGCATAAAGATGCCAGCCGCTCAATTTATCGCTGAACTCTTTGTCGATGGCATGAAACAGCGGGCCTTCGAATGCAATATCGTCGTTGGCGAACAAACCGGTGACTGCCATAAAGCTCAATACGGCCAGTAAAGCAATAATCGCTATCGCACCGGCCGGATTGTGGCCGACGCCTTGCCATTCGCCTTTGACGTAGTCCACTAGCCTGGAAAAAGTCGGAAAGAAACTGGCGAAACGGGCATGGGTGGTGCCGATGAAGCCCCAGATCAATCTAAATACCAGCAAGCCCAGAATCAAACTGCCGAAGCGGGCATGCCAGTCGGTCAGATTGCCGCCCAGTTTGCCGGTGGCATAAGCGCCGACTACGGCTACTACCAGCAACCAGTGAAACAGCCGTAATGGCCAATCCCAAATATGCACTTCCACTTTCATTGAAATCCTCCCGATGGTTTAACTGTCGCGCAGGTAAGCGTTGAAGAAACTGATGGTTCTATCCCAAGCCAGCTTGGCGGTGGCGGCGTCGTAGCGTGGGGTGGTGTCGTTGTTAAAACCGTGCTGTACGCCCGGATAGGTGTGGGCTTCGTAATTGACGCCGGCTTTTTGCAGGGCCGCTTCATAAGCCGGCCAGCCGGCATTGATGCGGTCGTCGACGCCGGCGTAATGGATCAGCAACGGTGCTTTGATTTTGGCGGCCTGATCGGCGGCAGGTTGGGCGCCGTAGAACGGTACGCCAGCGCCCAGATCCGGCAGACGGGTGGCCAGGAAGTTGACGATGCCGCCGCCGTAGCAAAAGCCTACCGCACCCAATTTGCCGTTACTCTGCGGCAATTTTTTAATGGCTTGGGCCGCCGCCAAAAAGTCGGCCTGGGTTTTCTCTTTATCCAGTTTTTGGAACAATTCGCGGGCCTTGTCTTCGTCGCCCGGATAACCGCCCAGCGTAAACAGCGCGTCCGGTGCGAAGGCAATGAAATTATCCAGCGCCAGGCGGCGGGCTATATCTTGGATATGCGGATTCAAACCCCGGTTTTCATGGATAACCAGTACTATCGGGAGTTTGCCGGCAGCTTTGGCCGGTTGCACCAGATAACCGCGAATCTTGCCGTTACCATGCGGGGAGGGGTATTCCACATACGTGGCTTTGATACGCGGATCGTCATCGGCGACTTGCTTGGCTTCAGCGAAACGTGGGTTAAGCGCTTCCAATAGCGCTTCGGCGGTCAGGCCGAGCAGGGCGTATTTAGGTACGGACGATAAAAAATCCCGCCGGGAAATATCGCCGTGCACGTATTTGTCAAAAGCTTGTAAAGCTTCCGGGTGAAAGTCTTGAGCGGTCTTGCGCGCCATCGTACAGTTCTCCTAAAGGTTTGTGCCTAAACGCAAATAAACCCTGGACGCAGCGGCTGCATCCTTGGTCTTGGCGTGGTTTGGGTTGTGCTTGTGCCGCGGCGTTTGGCGCCGCGATTAACGAGCCGGGCAAACTTGTTACCCGGCCAGTTCATGATTTATTGCGGAACCGTCAGAACCGACAGCTTGGTGACGCCGGCTCTTTCTATGGATGACATCACCTTGGCGACGATGCCGTATTGCACCGCGTCGTCCGCGTTCAGGTTTAACGCAAACTCCGGATTGGCCGCCAGGCGGTTTCTCAATTCGCCTTCGATGATCTCCAATGGAAATTCCTGTTTATCAATGTAGATTTTGCCTTGGGCATCGACACTCAAGTAAGACGCCGCTTTGTCGTCCGGTGGCGCGGTTTCCGCGGTTTTCGGCAGGTTGACGTGTACCGCCTGGGTCAGCAAGGGCGCGGTGACGATAAACACCACCAGCAGTACCAACATCACATCCACCAAGGGGGTGACGTTGATTTCACCCATTACGTCATCGCCGCCGTCGTCTTTAGTATTGAATGCCATTATGCGTGCGCCTCTTTCGCGATTAATTCTTCATGAGTATCTTTGATGTTGGACTTTTTGCCGCCGCTGACATCGGTCAAACGCGCGGAAGCTGCCGCCGATGCCGGTTTGCTGCCGGCGCGTTCGATGATGAACGAGCTTTTCAGGGCCAAGTGCACAAAGTCGATGGCAAAATCGTCCAGGAATGCCCAAACCACTTTATTGCGGCGGATGAAAAAGTTGTAACCCACTACCGCGGGCACCGCGACTGCGATACCGACCGCCGTGGCGATCAATGCTTCACCGATAGGGCCAGCGACCACTTCCAAGCTGGCCGAACCGGTTTTGCTGATATTGGTCAACGCGCCCATGATGCCCCACACGGTACCGAACAAGCCCACGAACGGCGAGATACTGCCGATGGTCGCCAGCACCGCCAGACCGCTTTCCAGCGAACCGCGTTCTTTTTGCATTTGCTGACGCAAGCGTCTGTCCAGCAATTCCTGTCTGTCCCAGGTGTGTTCCAGATCGTGAGTAGAGGCACCGCCGTCGGTTTCGATCAGCGTCGAAAAACCGATGCCGGCGACTCTGGCGGCCGGACCGTCCTGATTTTCCAAGTGCGCAGCCGCCTGGATATTGGGCGCGCTCCAAAATTCCTTGTTGTAACGGCGGTTGTGATAGGAAATGCGAATGTGTTGCACGCCTTTGATCAGGATTAAGCCCCAGGTCACGACCGAGGCGGCGATTAAAGTATTCAGGGTGCCATCGACGATGACGTTGGTTGCGATATCAGACATTTTTGATCCTCAAAAATAATTACAATTTAAAAGTGAATGGAACCGTGGTGTAGCGGGCGATCGGTGTATCGCCGCGCTTGGCCGGCACGAAAGACCACTTGAGAACGGCTTTGACGGCAGCATCGTCCAGGACTTTCTGGCCGCTGGATTTGCTGACGGTAACGCTATCGGTGGTGCCGTCGGGCAGCACGTGTACTTTCATCACCACTTTGCCTTCCCAGCCGCGTTCTTGCGCGACTTCCGGATATTCGGGCAGCGGGTTGTGCAGGTAAGCCGCGTCGGCTACCGGCTCGGTGATTTTTTCTTCAACCACCGGAGCGGGAGGCGCTGGTGGAGCCGGTGGGGCGTTGTCTACCACTGGCCCTTCAACAGGCGCCGGCGCCGGTGCTTCCTCGACTACTTTTGGCACCGGTTGGATTTTCGGTGGCTTTAGCGGTACGACCTTGGGTTTGGGCGGTTGCGGTTTAACTTGCGGCGGTGGCGGCGGCACTGGCTTCGGTTGCGGCCTGGTCAGTGTGATTTGGACTTTGGTTTCGGGCTTAATTGGCTCCACAATTTCTTGCTCAAACGCCGCGCCTTTGAAGTGATCGACCACCGTGTTGTGGATAAAGATCGTCAGTACGCCAATCAAAAGGTAATCGACTAATTTGTGATCGCGCGTTTCCGTGCTGTACTTAAAATCCCCCAAGGCAACCGCAACTCGTGAATGCGTCAACCCTTCGCTCAACTGAGCGACAGACGGTTTTAATGAAACAACGTCCGCCGCGTCCCAATCTGCGGGAGCGCCCGCCGGTGCAAATTTATTAATAGTCGCTAAAGGACTGCTCATGCCGATGTTCCCCATTTCTTAAATATAAATGCCATATTCCATATTGTTCCGCGCTAACTTGGCGGCTGTGTGATTCGCTAAATAGGCTTTGATTAGTGCTGTTGATTTCTAATAGAGCACGAGCCGTGCCAGTTTTTTGGCAGGTTTGGCAATGTCGGGCTTGGAGGGCCAGGTAAAGCGCTAAGGCCTTTATTTGTAAATGGTTTTTCGGAGAGCTAATTGAAAATCGAGCGGACGGGTAGCCATAAGTTGCAGCGGGTCTTTAGAGACGCATTGCTTGCTGAGCACCAATTTCCGTGATCTTGTGTTTATAAGGTGTTTGTAGGTCAACAGTTGTTGGATCGTCGAATATGCCGTGTTGGCAGACGGCAATTGGCAATGAGTTTTGCAGCGGCCTAAACAGTCGGGGAGGACAAATTGAATTGATGATGGAAATTACTTCTAGCTCGCCAGCCTGGAGTTGCCGGCTAATTTTCTAGGCCTGAAACGGCAGTAAACGATCGCTCCCAACGCGCCTAGCGCGTGACCATAATGATCGATTTTAAATTGCAGTGCGCCGGTTGCCGTAGAATCAATTTTGCCGCCGACGGACAGCAATGCCAACAATACGATACAGATAAGTACCGCATACAGCCATTCCTTGGTGCTCAGACCCTCCTGGTCGGTAAAGTAAGCGGCAGCCAGACCGAATATACCGCCGGAAATTCCGCAGATCGCTATCGGCTCGGAGTAGAACAGGATTGAGGGGATAGAAGACAGGCTGGCTACCAGCAATACCATCATAAACCGTGCCGAGCCGACTTGCCGTTCGTACGCCGCAGCAATGCCCAAGCCGGCTACATTGGTCAGCACATGTGCAAAGTTGATATGGATAAATAAATGCGTGATGGATTGCAGCGGCCATAAAATCGCCGCCGCCGAAATATTGTTTAATGCAAATAAACGGTAAAGCTGCTGATTGACTTCATCGAAGCCAAAGTCGCTGGTAAACAGAAAAATACTAAAAAACAACAGACCGGAAAACAACGCCGCCCTGATTTGTGTAAAGTTTTCCACGAAAGTCAGCGGCGCGTCTTTCAGGCTATTCGGCGACGGTTTATAAAACAGCAGTAGTGAGGTATAGGCTGCCGTTACGATAAAAAACAATATCATTTAACGACGGCAATATTGCGTTCGATATGCTGTTGCGTGGCTTCGTCAAGCTTGGCTACTTTTTCCACGCCTTTCAGTTGCGCTTTAATGTAGATATTTCGGCCGTTTTTAAATGTAAATTTCATCGGCCTTTGCAGCATGCCCTTGCCGATTTTCACGGTGGCAATTTCATTGAAGGCAAAAAAGTCGTCGCTTGCAAATTTTCCCAATAAGTTTAAGCGGTGAAAATGGATACCTTTTTGAGTAACGGCAATAAAATATTGCTTCATGCTCAATACAGCCAGCGGGCCGATTATAAAAAACAACCAAAGCTTGAAAGGTTGCTGGGCGATGAAAAATCCAACTAGAGAATCTCCCGCCATTAAATTTTTCAGAATATGCTCCTTCGCCGCTTCTTTGTTCATTAAGGTTCCTTGTGGTTTATGGCTAATGTGGATGTTGGCGTGAATTCAGCTGATCCCGGCTTGGCCGGTCGTTGCAAGCTTAACGGCTAAACCGAACTGCCGATAAATGTAGTCCAAACACGAATGGTGTCAACGGATGGGAGGTTGTTTGGATGAGGATGGCGCGGAGGGATAGGGAGGTTTTCTAATTTTTAGAAGTCCCCTTTAGAATTAATTTGCTGAGCCGGCTGTCGGCGATTTACCCAACGGGACAGCTTTTGTAGCTTTATCCCACCATTGCCGTAACTGCAAGCCGTGTGCAATGGTGGTCTTGGGCCTGATCTTCCCTGCGGCTATGCCGCCGTACTATTAGCCACCGCAAAAACTATTCGACTACCGGCAGAATCAAATAATCCGTCCATTTCCGGTCGCCGTCGGCTTCGTCTTCGGTGGGCACCAGGGTTTCGTTCCAGCCGCCGCCCAGGGCCTTGACCAGCAACACCGATGCGGACAAGCGTTGCCCCAGCAATTGCACGGCGGTCTGTTGATTGGACAGCGCAGCTGTTTGTGCGGTCATCACGTTGATATAGCTGACCGTGCCGGCCTGGTATTGATTGTTGGTCAGAGCCAAGGCCTGTTTCGCGGCGGCGACGGCTTTGTCCTGTACTTGGGTTTCTTCATCCAGGATACGCAGTGCGGCCAGGTTATCTTCCACCTCTTGAAAACCCGTCAGCACGGTTTGCCGATACGCGGCGACGCTGGCGTCGTAGGCGTCTATCGCCTGTTTATACTGCGCATTTTTGGCGCCGCCATCGAACAAGGTCAAAGCCAGGCCGGCCGGGCCCAAGGACCAATAACGCCGCGCCATCGTGAACAAGGTGTCGGCAGTCGGCGATTGAAAACCGTTGGTCGACGCCAGATTCAGCGTCGGAAAATACGCTGCTTTGGCGACGCCGATCTGTGCATTAGCGGCGGCGATTTTGCGTTCGGCCGCGGCGATGTCCGGACGGCGCTCCAGCAATTCAGAGGGCAGACTGACCGGAACGCCCGGCGGTTGCGCATTCAATGGCGATACAGCCAGCGCCAATTCGGCCGGCATTTTGCCTATCAGCACCGCGATAGCATGTTCCAGCTTGGCGCGCTGCACGCCCAGATCGATAGACTGGGCGCGCACCGTTTCCAGTTGCGTTTCCGCCTGTACCACATCGGCCTTGGCCACCACACCGACGGCATAGCGGTTTTTAGTAATCTCCAAAATTTTCGCAAACGCCGTCACCGTTTCGTCTAACAAGGCTTTCTGGGCGTCCAGCGTTTTCATTTGAAAGTAACTGTCCGCCAACGCCGACTGGCTGGACAGAATCAGTGCATGCAAGGTCGCGGCACTGGCCTGCGCATTGCTGGTATTGGCTTCCACCTGGCGGCGCACGCTGCCCCATAAATCCGGTTCCCAGGCCACGCCGACCGCCTGGCCGAACAGGTTGCGCACCCCGCCCACCGCGACGTTCTGACCGGTGGCGGCGCGGAAGCGGTTGAAGGTGCCGGTCAATGTCGCTACCGGCAGCAAGGAGGATTGCACCGATTGCACCAGATGCTGGGCTTGCCGGTATTGGGCTTCGGCCTGGATGATGGACTGGTTGGCGGCGGCCACCTGTTCTTCCAGTTCGTTCAGTTTGGGATCGTTAAAAATCTCCCACCATTTGCCGGGCAAGCCGGTATCGCGCGGCTGGGCCTGTTTCCAGCCCTTCACTTCTTTAAATTCCTCGGATACATTGGCTTGCGGACGCACATAATCCGGGCCTACCGTGCAGGCAGCCAACGGCAAGGTCAGTAAGGAAGCAATCAACGGTGGGCTTATTCTTAAACGCATGACAATCGGTTTAGATGGAATGTGGCGCCGGGCTGGCGGCGCGGTTGGAAAAACGGCCGTGCAACCACAGCCTGAACCGGTCTAGATACAAATAAACGACCGGCGTCGTGTATAAAGTTAACAGCTGGCTGAAAATCAGGCCGCCCACGATGGAAATCCCCAAAGGCTGGCGCAGTTCCGCGCCGTAACCGCTGCCCAAAGCCAGCGGTAAAGCGCCGAATAGCGCGGCCAGCGTGGTCATCAGAATGGGCCTGAAGCGCAGCATGCAGGCCTGAAAAATCGCTTCCCGCGAATCCAAACCGCGCTCGCGCTCGGCCAGCAGCGCAAAGTCTATCATCATGATCGCATTTTTCTTGACGATGCCGATCAGCAAAATCACCCCGATTAGCGCAATGATGCTGAACTCCTTTTCGCAAGCCATCAAGGCCAGCAAGGCGCCGACGCCGGCCGAGGGCAGGGTGGACAGAATCGTCAACGGATGTATCAGGCTTTCGTACAACACGCCCAGCACGATGTAAATACTGATCAACGCGGCCAAAACCAGCCAGGGTTGACTGCGCAAGGCTTCCTGAAACGCCTTGCCGGAGCCTTGAAAGCTGCCGGTAATGGCGGCCGGCAAGCCGATGTCGCGCAAGGCCTGGTTGATGGCGGCATCGGCCGTGGACATCGAAATGCCGGGTTTTAAATTAAACGATAATTCGGTCACGGCAAACTGGCCTTGATGATGCACCGATAACGGCGCATTGCTCGGTGCGAAGCCGGCCAGCGCCGACAGTGGCACTTGCTTGGGCTGTGCCGGCGTGCCGTCGGCGCCGGTTCGGCCGGGCGCGCTGATATACAGTTGTTTCAGACTATCCGGCGATTGCCAGTACTGCGGCGCCAGTTCCATCACTACCCGGTATTGGTTCAGTGGGTTATAAATCACCGACACCTGACGCTGCCCGAAGGCGCTGTTCAAGCTGTTGTCGATCAAGGCCTGGCTGACGCCGTAACGCGCGGCCAAATCCCGGTTGACGGTCAGGCCGATTTGTTCGCCCTTGTCCTGCTGACTGGTACTGACGTCGCTTAATTCCGGCAGCCGGGCCAGCGCGGCTTGTACCTTGGGCGTCCATACTCGCAATAGATCCAGATCGTCGGCTTGCAAAGTGTAATCCAGCATGCCGAAGGACATACGTCCGCCGATCCGCAGTTCCTGGGCCGGAAACATATGCAAACTGGCGCCGGGCACCCGGCCCGCCGCCTTGCGCAAGCGTTCCATCACCACCTCGACGCCGTCGCGTTGTTCATGCGGAATTAAAGTTATGAAAATCCGCGCGCTGTTACTGCTTTGCGAACTGCCGGCAAAGCCGGCGACATTCGCAACCGCCGGGTCTTTTTGCAAAATCTCGGAGATTTGCGCGAATTGCTTTTGCAGGGTTTGGAACGAGGTGTTTTGATCGGTTTGAATCTCGCCCAGCAAGCGGCCGCCGTCCTGGGTCGGGAAAAAGCCCTTATCGATAGCGCCGTATAAATAAATGTTTAAAGCGATGGTCGCCAGCAACAAGCTCAGCATGATGCGGCCATGGCGCAAGGCCCAGCTCAGGCTGACCCGGTAAATATTTTGTATCCAATCGAAAGCCGCGCCGATGCCGTGATAGACGGCGCCATGTTCCTTGGCTTCCTTACCCAGCCAGCGGGCGCACAGCATCGGGGTGGTGGTCAACGAGATCACCAGCGACACCAGTACCGCCGCCGACAAAGTCACCGCAAATTCCCGAAACAGCCGGCCAGGCACGCCGCCCATCAACAAAATCGGCAGGAACACCGCCACCAGCGACACGCTCATCGCCAGTACGGTAAATCCCACTTCCCTGGCGGCCAACAGCGCCGCGCGGAATGGCGCGACGCCTTCCTCGATATGCCGGTTGGTGTTTTCCACCACCACAATCGCATCGTCCACCACAAAGCCGGTAGCGATGGTCAAAGCCATTAAAGTCAGGTTGTTGATACTGAAGCCGCACAAATAAATCACCGCGCAAGACCCCAGTAAGGAGGCCGGCACCGCGACGATGGGTACCGCCGCCGAGCGCGGATTGCGCAGGAACACCAGTACCACCAGAATCACCAACAAGACGGCCACGAACAAGCCGTGTTCGACTTCTGTAATCGAAGCACGGATGGATAATGATCTGTCAACCACTACCGAAAGTTCGATATTACTGGGCAATGCCGCTCGTAGCTGTGGCAGCACCGCCAATACCTGATCGACGGTTTGAATGACGTTGGCCAAGGGTTGCTTGCGGATGATCAATAGCACCGAAGGCTTGCCGTTTTTGGAACCGGTATTGCGCAAATCTTCCACAGAATCGACTGCTTCGCCCAGGTCGGCAATCGTCACCGGCGCGCCGTTGCGATACGCGACTATCAGCGGCAGATATTCCTCGGCCTTGCGGGCCTGGTCGTTGGCTTGAATCTGCCAGCGGGTGTTGGCGTTTTCCAATACGCCCTTGGGCCGGGTGACGTTGGTTTGGGCGATGGTGTTGCGCACGTCTTCCAGGCCAATGCCGTATTTACTCAGCGCGTTGGGATTCAGTTCCACACGCACCGCCGGCAAAGCCGCGCCGCCGATCTGCACTTGGCCGATACCGGGGATTTGCGAAATTTTTTGCAGCAAAATCGTCGAGGCGGAGTCGTACATCTGCCCGCGGGTAAAGCTATCCGAGGTCAGCGCCAAAATCAGAATCGGCGAGTCCGACGGGTTGTCGCGCCGGTAGCTGGGCCGGTTGGGCATATTGCTGGGCAGCATGCTGGCGGCGGCGTTGATTGCGGCTTGTACGTCGCGGCAGGCGCCGTCGATGTCGCGGTTTAAATCAAATTGCAGCGTTATCTGCGTCGAGCCTTGCGAACTGCTGGAGGTCATTTCCGTGACGCCGGCGATACGGCCCAACGCGCGTTCCAGCGGCGTAGCAACTGTCGCGGCCATCGTCTCGGCGCTGGCGCCAGGCATTTGCGCTTGCACCGATACGGTGGGAAAGTCAACTTGCGGCAGCGAGGAGATAGGCAGATTTAAAAACGCCAGCACGCCGCACAAGGCAATCGCGATGGTCAATAAGGTAGTGGCGACCGGGCGGCGGATGAACAATTCGGACAGGTTCATGGTTGGCTTGGGTCCTCTGCCGCTTGTTCCACTTGATTCAGCCCCAGGCCGGTGTTAACCCGGCGTGCCAGTCTGTCCATGGCCAGATAAATCACCGGCGTGGTGTACAAGGTCAATAATTGGCTAAGCAGCAAGCCGCCGACCATCGTAATACCCAGCGGATGGCGCAACTCCGAGCCGACGCCGTTGCCCAGCATCAACGGCAGCGCACCCAATAGCGCGGCCAAGGTGGTCATCAAAATCGGCCGAAAACGTAACAAGCAAGCCTGAAAAATGGCTTGCTCGGGCGGCAGATGTTGCTTGCGTTCGGCTTCCAGCGCAAAGTCTATCATCATGATCGCGTTCTTCTTGACGATGCCGATCAACAAAATAATGCCGATGATGCCGATGATGCCCAAATCGCCGCCGGAGACTTGCAAAGCGAGCAACGCGCCGACGCCGGCCGAGGGCAGGGTGGACAGGATCGTGATCGGGTGGATATAGCTTTCATAGAGCACGCCCAACACAATATACACGGTAACAATCGCAGCCAGGATCAGCCACAGCGTATTGCCGAGCGAGGCCTTGAAGGCTTGCGCGGCGCCCTGGTAATCGCTGCGGATGGCTAGCGGTAGTTCGATCTCGGTTTTGGCGGCATCGACGGCGGCGACCGCGTCACCCAGCGCATAGCCGGGCGCCAGATTGAACGATACAGTCGTCACCGGGAATTGATCCAGATGGCTGATCGCCAGCGTGGTCGGCCGCTCCGACAGTTCGGCGATGGCCGATAAGGGTACTTGCGTGCCGTTGGTGGAGGGTATCCGCAATTCGTTCAAGGCTTGCGGCCCGGTCTGCTCGGCGGGATCGACTTCCAAGACCACCCGGTACTGATTGGCCTGGGTGAAGATGGTCGATACCAGGCGCTGGCCGTAGGCGCTGTACAAGGCGTTATCGACCGCCGCGGTGCTGACGCCCAGGCGGCTGGCGGTGGCCCGGTCGATTTTGACGAACACCTGGCGGCCCTGATCCTGCACGTCGCTGACCACGTCGGCAAATTCCGGTCTGCCTTGCAAGGCGTCTACCAGCTTGCCGGTCCAGCGGTTCAAATCGTCGATGTCGGCGCCTTCCAGCGTAAATTGGTATTGGGTGCGGCTGACCCGGTTTTCCATCGTTAAATCCTGCACCGGTTGCAGGTACAACACGCTGCCGGGCGATTCGGCCAGACGGTTTTTCAGGCGGGCGATAATCGCGTTGGCCGATGGACGTTGATCGTGCGGTTTTAAGTTGATCAAAAACCGGCCGCTATTGGGCGTGGCGTTGACGCCGTCGACGCCGATGAACGAGGACAGGCTGTCCACGGCCGGATCTTCCAGTATCAGCTTAGCCAGCTTTTGCTGTTGCTCGGCCATGGCCGGAAACGAGACGTTTTGCGGCGCTTCGGAAAAGCCTTGAATGATGCCGGTGTCCTGGCTGGGGAAAAAGCCTTTCGGTATCCAAACATACATCGCCGCGGTCAATGCCACGGTGACGAAAAACACCAGCAAGGTCGCCGTTTGCCGTTGCATCACCCAACTCAAGCTGCGGCCGTAGGACTTGATCAAACGGCCGAACCAGTCGTCGCCGATTTCGTCTTCGCTATGGTTGCCGGTACCGGGGCGCAGCAGTTTCGCGCACATCATCGGCGTCAGGGTCAAGGACACCACCGCCGAAATTAAGATCGCCACCGCCAGCGTAATCGCAAATTCCCGAAACAGCCGGCCCACCACATCCGACATGAACAGCAGTGGAATCAATACCGCTACCAGCGAAAAAGTCAGCGAGATAATGGTAAAGCCGATTTGTGCGGAGCCTTTTAATGCCGCTTGCAAAGGCGTTTCGCCGCGTTCGATATAGCGGGAGATGTTTTCGATGACGACGATGGCATCGTCCACCACGAAGCCGGTGGCGATGGTCAAGGCCATCAGGGTTAAATTGTTGATGCTGAAATCGGCCAGATACATCGCCGCAAACGTGCCGACCAAGGACAGCGGCACCGCGACGCCGGGGATGATGGTGGCCGGGATATTGCGCAGGAACAGGAAGATCACCATCACCACCAGCGCCACCGCCAACAGTAGCTCGAATTGCACGTCGTGCACCGAGGCGCGGATCGTCACGGTACGGTCGGTTAATGGCGTGACGTCTATGCCGGGAGGCAGCGAGGCTTGCAGTTTGGGCAGCAGTTCCTGAATGCTATCCACCACTTCGATCACATTCGCGCCAGACTGGCGCTGGATGTTGACGATAACGGCCGCGCTGTCGTTGGCCCAGGCGGCCAGACGCACGTTCTCGGCGCCATCGATCACCTCGGCGACGTCTGCCAGTTTGACCGGTGCGGCGTTTTTGTAAGCGACCACCAGCTCGCGGTATTCGGCCGGCGAACGCAATTGATCGTTGCTGTCTATCGTCGCGGCGCGGCTTGGGCCGTTGATCGAACCCTTCGGTTGGTTGACGTTGGCGGCGGCAATCGCGCTGCGCACGTCTTCCAGGCTGATGCCGTAGGCGGCCAAGGCTTTGTGGTTGGCCTGGATGCGTACCGCCGGGCGCTGGCCGCCGCTGATGCTGACCATGCCGACGCCGGGTAATTGGGCGATTTTTTGCGCCAGCCGGGTATCGACCAAATCTTCTACCTTAAATAAAGGCAGCGATTTGGCGCTGACTGCCAGCGTCATAATCGGCGTATCGGCCGGATTGACCTTGCTGTAAATCGGCGCTTGCGGCAAATCGTCGGGCAGAAAGTTGGCGGCGGCGTTGATCGCGGCTTGCACGGTTTGTTCGGCAACGTCCAGATCCAAGTGCAAGTTAAACTGCAAGGTAATCACCGACGCGCCGCCGGAACTGGTGGAGCTCATTTGCGTCAAGCCGGGCATTTGCCCGAACTGCCGCTCCAGCGGCGCGGTAACGATGGATGTCATCACTTCCGGGCTGGCGCCGGGATACAGCGTGGTGACCTGGATGGTCGGATAATCGACCTGCGGCAGCGCCGAGACCGGTAACAGCCGATAGGCCAATATGCCTACCAGCAGCAACGCCACCATCAACAAGGAGGTGGCTACCGGCCGCAGGATGAATAGGCGCGAAGGATTGAAGCCGGCCTTGCCCGGATCGCTAAGACTCATGGCTTATCCGCGCCGCCGGCGTTTGCCGGATTCGTCTTCCGGCTTGGGTTGCAATTCCGGTTTGGCGGCGACCGCTTGCCCGTCTTTCTCGGCCACATCCACCACCGTGCCGTCCTTGACCCGATCGATGCCAGTCAGGATCAATTGTTCGCCGGCCGCCAGATTAGTCTCGATTGCCACTTTTTCGCCCTCGCTGGGGCCGGGTTCGACACGGCGCAAATGGGCGATATTTTCGGCATCGACCACATACACAAACGCGCCCTGGGTATCGTGTTGCAAGGCGCTGCTGGGTATCTGGGTGACGCCATGCAAGGTATCCAGATGCATGCGCACGTTAACAAATTGATTGGCAAACAGGGTTTGCTCGTGATTGTCGAATTGCGCCTTTAGTTTGATGGTGCCGGTGGTCGGGTCGATTTGATTGTCCAGCGCGGTGAGTTTGCCTTCGGCCAATTTCAGTTTGCCGCCTCTGTCATAGGCCTCTATGTTAATAGCCTGGCCGTCGCGATAGCGCTTCACCACTTCCGGCAATTTGTCTTCCGGCAAGGTGAACACCACGCTGATCGGCTGTAATTGGGTGATGACGACCAAGCCGTTGGCGTCGTTGGCGCGAACGATATTGCCTTGATCGATCTGCCGCAGGCCGGCGCGGCCGGAAATCGGCGCGGTCAGTTTGGCGTAACCGAGTTGCAACTTGGCGCTATCGACCAAGGCCTGATCCATTTCCACGTTACCCTGATATTGCTTGACCTGCGACGCCTGGGTGACGGTTTGTTGGGCGGCAATCGAGTCCTGGGCCAGCAAGGTTTCGTAACGGGCATGATCCAGCTCGGCATTTTTCAACAGCGCCTGATCGCGCAGTAACTGACCTTGGGCTTGTTGCAATTGCACCTGGAACGGTCGCGGATCGATTTCGGCGAGCAAATCGCCAGCCTTGACCATTTGCCCTTCGCTGAATGCCACTTTTACCAGTTCGCCGTCCACTCGCGGCTTCACGGTGACGGTGCGCAGCGCGGTGACGGTACCGAGCGCGTTCAGATAAACCGGAAAATCGCCGCTGGCGGCGGACTGGGTGGCGACGACGGCCGGTGAGTCTTGCTGCTCGAAAAAGCGCCGGCCCTTGCCGCCGCCGCGCTCGGCTTTGGTATCCGGGGCGGCTTCGCTGTGCTGAAAATAGACGCCGGCGCCGGCCAGACTCACCACTAATATTGCGCCGGTCCAAAGCCAGGGCCGACGCTTGCTCGACGAGGGTAAATCGGAAATGTCTTGGTTCATGCTTGGATACGCTTAGGTAAAGTTTGCGAACGGATGGCGCGGATGCCGGCCAGCGAAAAGTCCACCACATGTTCGGCAAACGCGCCGATGTCGCTCATGTCGCTGGGCAGGGCGCGTTGCGGCCGGGCTTGTTGCATTTGTTTCAGGCGCAGCAATTGAAAGCATTGGCCCATGATGCTGGCGTGGCAATATTGCAATTGTTGTTCGCTGGCGTCCTGGCCCAGACATTCGCGCAGCAAACCGAACATTTGCTGACGCTGCGGATTAATTTCCTTTTCCAGAATGTCGGCCAGCAAGCGGGTCGGTTGCGCCATTTCCTTATGAATGATTGCAAACGAATACGAGTCGTCGTCGGCCAAGCGACGGATTAGTGATTGGATACGCCCGGCCAGCCGCTGTTCCACGGGCGCCTGCTGCGACACGCCGCCGTCGGGCGGATACTGGCCCAGTTCGTGGTTGAAGGCATGGCGCCAGGCTTCCAGATACAGGGTTTGCTTGTCGCCGAAGTGATAATTCACCGAGGCGATATTGGCTTGAGCCTGCTCGCATATATCTGCGATGGTCGAGTCCTGATAGCCTTTCTCGGCAAAAATCCGGCTGGCTGCGGTTAACAGCCGGTCGCGAGTTTTCTCCGACTTGGTTTTAAGGTCAGTCATGCATTCGGCTACAAATAAGGGGGATTGAAATTGGCGATTCAAATTTGCATTTGACTGAGCAAACGATATGCCAGGTTTTATCGTGTTGTTTTTTATAAGGATTGGAAATGGTGGTTGCATTATGTTGCTCGAAATTCAGCAGCGGCTGGTTGCGGGGTGTTGCGATCTGGACAGTAGGGTGTTGGTTTGGTTTCGAGCTTAACCATTTTTTACACTTGGCCGGGTGGTAGACACTGCTTTTACACTCGTACAAAGCACGGTAGGCTCATCAGAGGCATGTCCTGATTGCCTGGATCAATATTTCCAAAACAAAGTTTTCCAACTTAAATTAAGATGCCGCGACAATTCAAGCGAGGATAAATATGAATAAAACCGATGCCATTTTGAACAAGGGTCAGAAGCTCTATGAAGACGATGCCTATATTTTGCTGTGGACGAAATTTTTTGGTCTAAGCCTGCTGGCGCTGACCTCTTACTATGTTTATGACAGACAAAAGCAGCGGCTGATCAAACTGATTAGCAGAGAAAAAACCTATCTGATGAGCATCAGCTACTACCTGACTCATGACTATGGCTTTAGCCCCAAAATGGTGTTGGAAAGTATCAGTCTGTTTAAGGATTTTTCTATAGCCGTTGCCGATAGAGGCGGCGAGACCTGGAAGAGCTTCTTTGCGGAAACCGCCAAAGATAAGGCCAGAACTTATGCGGTGCGGGGCATCCGTAAGGATAAAAAAGCCAAGATTTGAGGCTTGGGTTTGGTTGCAGTGCCGGGTTCCGGAACGCGCGATTTGGTGCTTGCGAATCGTTTAAGTTTGTTTGAGCAATTTTTCAAATTGCTCAATAGAAACAGGCTTGCCGAATAGATAGCCTTGAAAATGGTGACAGCCATGGATAGCTAAAAAATCGCGTTGTTCTATCGTTTCCACCCCTTCTGCAATCACGTCCAGCCCCATGCTTTGCGCCAGCGCTACGATGGTGCGGGCAATAGCGGCATCGTTGGGGTCGGTCAATAGATCGCGAACGAAGCCCTGGTCAATTTTTAATTGCTCCAGAGGTAGTCTCTTTAGGTAAGACAATGAAGAGTAGCCTGTGCCGAAATCATCCAGCGAAAAACTCACGCCTAGGTCTCTTAGTTCATTCATCTTGCTGATCACATCTTCAACGTTGTCCACCAAAAGGCTTTCGGTCAACTCCAGTTTGAGCTTGCCGGGGTCGGCGCCCGTGAGATCGAGCAAATCCCGCACTTGTTTGGCAAAGTCTTCCTGACGAAATTGATGAACGCTTACATTCACGGCAATCCGTAGATGTCGGGTAGCCGGCGCTTTTGCCCAAATCAGCAATTGCAGGCATGCCGTTTCCAATACCCATTGACCGATCGCCAGTATTAAACCCGTTTCTTCGGCCAAAGGAATGAATTCTAGGGGCGACACCATGCCGCGTTCCGGATGCAACCAGCGGATGAGTGCTTCCGCGCCTATGGTGTGGTTGGCGCCATCGACTTGTGCTTGGTAATAAAGCAAGAATTGCTGGTTATGAATGGCTTGGCGTAAGTCGTTTTCTAACGCGATCCGTCGATTCAATATGTCCTGCATGTGTTGATCGAAGAAACGCAGGGTATTGCGGCCGGCCGCCTTTGCCTGGTACATGGCTATATCGGCTTGTTTCATTAGACCGTCTATGGGGATGCCGTGGCCTTTGAACAACGCAAAACCGATACTGGGCGTGCTCAAATATTCGTGACCGTCCAGTTTGTAAGGCACGCTAAGAGTTATCAGGATTTTTTCCCCGATTGATTCGCTTTGCACAGCGGCCTCGTCGGGCAAGGCGCCCAAATTCTCCAATATGATGACAAACTCATCGCCACCGATGCGGGCGACGGTATCGCCTTCACGTACGCTGACCAACAGGCGTTGCGCGACTTGCTGCAGCAGCAAGTCGCCAACATGGTGGCCCAAGGTATCATTCAGGGTCTTGAAGTTATCCAGATCGATAAACAGCAACGCCCCATGTAAACCGCTGCGCGCGCTGACGGCAAAGGCTTTTTTTAATCGATCATGCAACAGCGTCCGATTGGGAAGCTGGGTCAGTTGGTCGTAGTAGGCGAGTTGTTTGATTTTGTCTTCGCTATATTTACGCTCTGTAATGTCATTGATGGTCGCAATATAGTTGGTGACTTCGCCTCGCTCATTTTTTACAGCGGTGATGGTCAATAATTCTGGATAGGTTTCGCCATTCTTACGCCGATTCCAGATTTCTCCTTGCCAACTACCGGATTGAGCGATTTTGCTCCACATTTCCTTATAAAAATCAGCATCGTGAAGTCCGGATTTTAGGATGCGCGGTGTCTGACCTATCACTTCCGCGGGTAGAAAACCGGTGGTTTGCGTGAAGGCTTGGTTAACCTGCAGGATAACGGTGTCGGCGTCGGTGATCACCATGCCCTCATGCGCTTCGAAAGCCGTGGCGGCTATGCGCAATTGATGTTCCGATTGTTTGCGCTCCGTAATATCTTGATGCTCCGATATCCACACCAGTCCGAATTCGGGGTGATCAAATGTGGTAACGCTGGCGTAACACCAGAAAGTACTGCCATCTTTTTTGACATTATGCACTTCGCCGCTCCACGTGCCAGTCCGTTCAAGTTTTGAAATTATTGCATCATGTACTGATTGCTGGCTGTTGACGGGTGGGGCATTGACGATACTGACATGCTTACCGAGAAGTTCGCCTGGTTCATAAGCAAACATTTGCTCAAACCTGGGGTTGGCAAACACAATGGTTTGATCGACCGCTCGTATCAAGTAAATACCTTCCGCCAGATTGTTTAAAATTTGGCTATGAAAGCGCAGCATATTTTCGACCTGTTTACGTGCGGTGATGTCCTCGAATACCGTTACAAATTGCCCCGGACCCGGCGTGGAAACATGAATCAGAAAATGTTTCTGTAAAGGCGGAAAATATTGTTCGAATGAAATGCCCGTTTTAGTGCGTTCAACCCGCGCATAGACGTCAAGAAAAGGTGCTTCGCCTGTTCCGTAAATCTCTGACGCTAACTTGTTAACGACATTCGCCTTGTTAAGTCCGGTATGCTTTTCGTAGGCGGGATTGATTTCCAGGATCAGATAATCTTCAGGCTCCCCTTTGAGGTTATAAACGATTTGGTGTAACGCTACTCCCTCCAACATGTTGGAGCACAAGGAAGCAAATCGCAGCTCGCTGTCCTTTTGCTTCTGCTGCGCGCTTTTTAGTTCCGATATATCCTCAAATATCGAATAAACACCCATTACAGAGCCGTTAGCTTCGTCTCTGATCGGTATGGAATTAATGTTGATCCAATTAATGTCTTGCCGTGTGGGATTAAAAACGCCCATCACGGTATGCAGCACGGCGGTGCCCGTCCTGAGGGTTACCATGGCAGGATGATCCGATCCGGGAAACGGCGACCCGTCCTCATGGATGGATTGCCAGCGAGGATCGATGGATGTAACGCCGCGCATTTGATCGAGGGACAGGCCAAGAATCTTCTCGGCCGCAGGGTTGGCGGAAATAATTTGGCCTTGTAAATTTTGGTAAACGATACCGAATGGCAGCGAATCGAATAACAAACCACCATGGGTATAGCTGGGATGTAAATCCCTGCCTGATGAAGAATATGCTCCCATAATGTTATTCATCTGCCATCTACTAAAATCAAAAATATACCCTGAAATTGCATAATATCTCGATGCAATGGAGTCCGCACGTCAAAGAATAGTTGCGATTAAATGGCTATTTACGAAAGATACCGTTCCTCTAAGGACGCTCTGATTAAGTCCTTCGACAGGCTCGGTACCCACCGGGCATAAAGACGGACTTGTTCAGAGTTTCCTTAATTACGGTCGGTTATCGCTGGTGATGCAGCAGCAGACCGAACCGGTCGTCGCTAAGGTTTTAATTCCGGATGTGTTGCCCAAAGCGCCTGGAAGGTGGAGAGGGCGTCGGAGAAATCAAAATTCTCGATTTGGCGACCAAGCGCCCGCAACATAGTCATCGCCGATGACATCAGCTGCGGTTGCCTGCAAGTCACGCAAAAGTATGTAGGACTGCGCTTTGTACCCGGCCAACCGTTGCCGGCTGGGGGAGCTGCCAGACGACTCGAACTGACGATTCAAATCGATTTTTCCGGCTTAGTCGCTTGTTGTTTCAATACCGACAGCGCAAATTCATAAGCTTCGGGAAAGTCTATTAACGCAGCGATATTGGTTTTTTGTATTTGCTCGTACAAGCCAAACTGGGTTTTATATTTCAAATTACCGATGGCCATGGGGCCAATGCTCAAAAAGCGGGTGCCGGATACTTCAGCGACAACGCCAAGGTCGTTAAGCCCGATACCGGCCACTCCGCTAGGGGGAACCGCATTGGTATCGGCGGCCAGGATCAGGTTGGCGGCATGCGCCAAGGAAGTCTCCAAAATGCGCACCCCGGCTCTTACTGCACTAATAATGATTTCGGCTTCCCGGACCACTATGTCTTTTTCGTCGTTAGTCTGTGCGGACACCCATTCGACTTGAGCGTTGTAGCGTTCGCAAAAGCGTTGCGCCGATCTTTCGTCGTCGTCGGCAACCAGTTGGCACAGTTTTACCTTCGCACCCTGTTGCGTAGCCAATATGGCCGTGCAAAGACCGACAGGCCCGGTGCCGAATATGGCCACTTTCTTTCCCGACAAGCCTTGGCCGGTCTTGTCGTTAAGAACCTGTTCGATTAAGGCGACAATACTTGCGGAAGTGGTATAAGCGCCATTCGGATCGGCGAATACGCCGACCTTGAAAGGGCCTACCATGGCGTTTTTGGCATTCTGAAACATGTCGGTTGCCATATGCACATCGCGTCCGCCGATGAAAATGCCGGTATCGTTAAAGCGATTGGGCGGGCGACAAAAAATGGCATCTTGAACCATTGCCGATACTTGTTTAGGTTTAACTTTAGTAAACGGTACCACCATATCGAAGCCGGCATCAGCGGCAATGGTGACATCGAATGGACTAATGTTTTCGCTCGGCGTTAAAAAGTACAAAATTCTTTTTGTCATAATCGATTGGTCCAGGTTAATTTTAGGGGTCGTTTTAATATAGTAGATACCGGGCTATTTACTGCGGGTTCTTAAAAAGCTTGTTATCAGGAGTAAGTAAGGCGCACTTCTTCGCCAAGCAAATTAGGGCTGCGGGCGGATAAGCGAAGCGTCATCCGCCGCATTGGGCCGGCGTCTCGATAACTGATGCTATCGCTTATGTTCCGGGGATTGCGGCTTGGATGGTGCATAGTCCATCATATCGGCACGATAGCGCTTAAACGACACACTAACGGTATAGAAACGGAACCCAGATGAGAATTTATTTGATAGCTTTAATAATTGCTTCTTTCGCAAATTCTGTATTAGCTCAGGATAAAATCGATCGTATGCGTGCAGAGACGATGGAATCGTTTACGCCGGATACGGTTAAATGGGCTGACGAACCGATACTTCCCAATGGCGCTCAAAGCGTAGTTCTGGTGGGTGACCCGAATAAAACGGGAGTGTTTATCGCTTGGCTGAAATTTCCACCTAATTATCCAATTCCGGCGCACACACATCCTTTTACAGAGGTCATTACCGTCCTGCGCGGCAAACTAGGAAACGGTATGGGCGAGAGTTTGGATACGAAGAAGGGAAAGATGTTTAAAGTAGGTTCCAGCTTCGTATTACCCGCTAACCACGCTCATTATGTCTGGACAACTGACGAGGAAACAATCGTCGAGCTCATTGCCACTGGACCATGGGGTATCACTTATACCAATCCCGCCGATGACCCACGCAGGCAGAAATAGCGCTTGAGTAAATTGGCGAGGTAATGGATACCGCCAAGCGCGATTATCGGCTGTTTTTGTGCAAAAACGCCAACATCGCGCTTCTTCCGCCGCTCTCGATAGCTTATTAAAGATCAGACCCTCTATCGTCTCCCAACATCGCCTGCCGAATCAGCGGAATCGGCGGCGCGCCGTAAGACAGAAAGCTATCGTGGAAGGATTTCCACGCCGCCCGGCCGCCACGGCTGGCGCTCCAGTCGCCGCGTAGTTTGCGGATCATCAGTTTACCCAGCGTGTAATTCAGATAGCCTGGATCGAAGGTGCCGCGCGCGGCTTGTTGCTTGGCGGTACCTTGGTCCCGAAACGCCTGTTCCCGGAACATTTTTTCCGATGTTTCCACGGTCATGCCTTGGGTATGTAAGCCAAGCGCGGACAAAAACCGCACGTTACGGAGCAGGGCATTCAACAATTGGCCGATATGGGTTTGCGCATCGCCCGCATTCAAGCCGGCTTCCCACATCAATTCCTCGGCATAATGCGCCCAGCCTTCGGAGAACGCGTAACTGCTGAACAATTGCCCCAACTTCGACGCGGCGCGGTCGGCATGCAAATGTTGCAGGAAATGTCCGGGCCAGACTTCATGCGCGGAGATAAACAGCAGATTGGCTTTGCTGGGTACGTAGGCGGCTTGCTCGGCTGCACTCCAGGCCGGATCGGGCGGCGCCACGTAGTAGATGGACGGCAGCGCATGTTCGAATGGACCGGGGATGTCGATGTAAGCCGAATTCCAGCGCTTGAACGGCGGCGTTTCGGCTACCGCCGCTTCCTCCCGGCCGGGAATCGACAGCAGGTTTTTTTCGGTCAAAAATGCCTTCAATTGCACCAGTTGCCGGCCTGCTTCGGCGACCGCGCCATCGGCCGGTTTTTGCCCTTCCACTTTCGCGACACACTCCGGCACAGATGCATCTGGGGCATACTGTTTACACTCTTGTGTCAGCGCGGCGAGATTCCGTTCCAGATCGGCGCGGCCCATCTTCTCGAGAGTTTCCAGCGGCACAACCACTCCTTCGCTGGCCTTGAGCATGGCCCGGAAACGGCTTGCACCCAGCGCAAAATCGTCGTTGGCGCTGCCACGCTGTTGTTCCAGCCAGTCGGCCAGTTCCCGCATCGCTTTAGCGGCGGCCGGGACTACAGTGTTGAATTGCTGTTGCAGTTGCGGATTGTCCACCGCGGCAAACGTCGCCTTGGCATCGGTCTCGTAAAAAGTCGCCAGGCCGGTAAAAATGGTCTTGCCGACGTCGATATAGCTGCGCGGCAAAGGCGGTTTTAAATTGGCGCGGATTTGCGCGGCGGCCTTGGGGATATTCGCAGCGTAATTGACGAAGGCGCGCAGGCGCTGTTCGAGCGGCGCATAAGGGCGAGTCAGATAAAAATTGGGGTCCAAGGCCTGTGAATAGAACAGCGGATTTTTCGCGGGCGATTTGGCCGATTGCAGCCAGAATAATTCCTCGTCGATTACCGCCTGCAGATGGTTTTGTTCGAAGCGTTCGGCCTCCTTTATTGCTGTATCGCGATAGCGGTTGGCTAACTCGCGCTGCGATACCAGCCATTGGCTTTGCCGGGCTAAACCTTCCGCACTCCAATCCGGTAGTTTGCCGTCGAATTCATGCCGGCCGGCGTTGGCGGCGAAGCTGGGATGGAGCTGGAAGTACTGTTCGATAAATTCGCCGACAAACGCATCCCAGCTTGGTGGTGCCTGGGTTGCGGCAAGCGCTTGCCCGAAACACAGCAGCAGTATCAGGATTGAGACGATGGCCCTTGAGCCTTGGAAATCTGTGGTGCATAACATGGTAGCCCCCTTTTTCCGCAAGATGACGGCTCATCATATAGCAAGGCAACGGCCAGTCAATCAGCAGTATCAGCTTGGTTTCCGACGCACGCAAAAACCACTCGTGGGTGCCGCCGAGCCGTGCGTGGGCACATCCCGAGCCTCCGGAGGTGCCGACGAAGCGTTCGGCGGTGTTCACCAGTGTTTCTAGCGTACCGCTGAACTATTGGTGGATGCCACTGAAACAATGCCGGGTGCTTTCGAACCGTGTGGCGGTGCCTTCGTAAGTATTGAGAGCGCATACGCGCCGCTTGGGAATACCGCCGGACGCTTTTCCAATGTGGATAATTTAGGATCGAGGCATAAGCATTGCGGTATTGCCTCGATCCTTATGCCTTATCGAGACGCCTTGGTAATGCCGATAGCGCTACGCAAATCCGCAAGCGTCACCACACGCGGGCCATGCAAAGCGGCAATCTGGCCGACATCCAGTTTCAGTTTCTGAATATTTTCATACAGGTTTAGCGAATACGGATTGACCGAGGTCGGCGCCGTCGCGTTGGCGGCCGGCGGTGTATAGGCGTCCGCTTCGATCAGGATTTTTTCCTTGGGCAAATACACCGCGACAAAGGCGTCGTTGTGGCTGTTGCCGGTCAAGGAATGAATCTCGATGTTGCGTTTACCGTCCGACAACACCTGTTTGCCGGCAAAACTGGTAAAGCTGGCGGTTTTCTTGGATTTCTCCAGCCGATCCGGATTGATGCTGTGCGGATTGGCCCAGACTTTTTCGTAATAGGCTTGATTCGGTTGATGGGTAACGATGGTGGCCCCAGCATCGACAAAAGTGCGCAAGCCGCCGCTGTGGTCGAAGTGGGCGTGGGTATTGACCAGATATTTGATCGGTTTGTTAGGGATGATTTCCTGCAGTTTAGCGATCAGCGCCTGCGAACGTTCTTCGTTCAAAGGAGCTTCGACCAGCACGATATGGTTCAATTGCTCGATAGCCACGCTATGATGCGTGCCGCCGGTCAGGTAATAAACGCCGTCCGCCAGTTTGTTGACCGCGACGGCAACAGCCGCCGGTTTTAAGGCTTCGGCCGGTGCGGCAATATCCACAGCCGGATTGGCTTTTACCGCCGTGACATTCAAGTCCAGCACCGGAAAGCCGCCTTGGGTGCGGACGATATGGCTGGGGAACTGGCCGCCGTCGAAGGCTTTGTAATCGCTATAACGGGTTTCGACCAAGGTATCGCCGAGTACCGGATTGTCTATCCAGGTTTTTACTGTTTCCAGCTGATGTTTGGCATTGATGGTGCCGACATAACGGTATTTGCCGCCGACGCTGAACGATACTTCGCTGCCGTTCGCGATGTTCTTGGATTCGGCATGATTGGCCAAAGCCGCTTTGAAAAAGCCGTGCGGAGTGGCCCATATTTCGGCGGCGCGTTCTTCCACGGCCGCCGGCTGTGCAGTCACCGCCGCATTGCCTGCCGTTGCCACATTCCAGGCGTTATTGCCGCTGACGTATTGATCGGCTTTTTGTTCGACCGGCGCCGGGCGGTTACGGCCGGGTTCCACTACTTGCAGGCGGGCGATTTGCACTCGGGCGCTGGCGGTGTCGTAGTTAATGTCGGCGGTATAGCCTTTTACATCGAAAGGCGGCCAGGGTAGATCGGGATTGGGGGCCTGGCCGAACTGGTACCAGCGGCCGGTGCCGGTGAATTCTATGGATTTGATATTGGCGGCGCCGGCAGCGTCGCTGGCGATCTGTAAGCCGTTCTGATGCAAGGAACTGCACCCGGCCGCGGCCAAAGCGATGGCCAAAGCCAGGGTGTTGGGTATCGATCTACGCATGA
Organism: Methylomonas methanica; assembly: GCA_001644045.1. Classification (GTDB taxonomy): domain Bacteria; phylum Pseudomonadota; class Gammaproteobacteria; order Methylococcales; family Methylomonadaceae; genus Methylomonas; species Methylomonas methanica. Next base: position 26,749 of record LUUF01000086.1, read on the forward strand.
AACCTCCTAGGGTTATGTAGAGGGTGAATATAAAAACTTGTAATGAGTCCAGTGTTTTGCAAGACACATACCAGGACGGAGCCGGGGGGGCTGAAATAGCTGCAAGTGCCGCCGGCATTAGCTTGCTTGGATAATTGGGTTTGGTTCGGCTTAGATTGCAAATCGGCTGGTGCTGGATAGTCAGCAACGACTGTTGCTTGAATGTTTGCAAATAGGCAGTGCGGATATGTCCGCATCGCCAGTTAAGGGAAATTATTCCTTCTCCTTGGAGGGATGGGCCTGATTCAAAAAGGTATTTACCTTATCGTGTTCTCCTCACCCCAGCCCTCTCCATCAGGAGAGGGCGCTAGGTTTGTCGGGTTTAAAGCCGATTGGCATGGCAGTGTTAATTTGCCTTCCTTGGCGCTGGATGCCCAAATCCGTGTAGGCATGATTGGTGACAAATCAGGAAAGCTTAAACGTTGTTGGTTGCAAACGGATGTTTGGCGTCTTTTTTCGCGGCGATCACTTCTTGCGCGGTTGGGAAGCCGGCTACAGCGCGGGCTATCGCTTCCTTGGTGGCTTTGTAGTTGTATTCTTCGATTTTGGCGTCGTCTTCGGCCAGCCAGTGAATGAATACGCCCACGGAAATAAACAAATCGTCGGCTTCGTCGGCGGGAATGATGCCTTCTTCAACCGATTCCGCTACGGCAATGGCTACCGCGCGTTGCGCTGGTCCAAAAATTTGCACGGCTTGTTTCGAGCCTTTAATGGTGACTTTGTTGAACAAGATCGTGGCGGGTTTAACCAGTAAGTTAGGCGCTACCACCGCCAATAAGGTCGAAAAGCCGTCTTTGTTATTGGTCAGTGCGTTTGCGAAAGCGGTTTCTGCCGCGGAGCCGCGCGGGCCGATAATTAAATCGATATGGGCGATTTCATTGCCTTCGCCGACCAAGGATTCGCCAACCCGCAAATTGGTAATTTTTGCCATTTTAAATAGCCCCTTTTTTACAAAGAAAATGTAATTAATATTTTTGACATATTGAATATCTATAATCGGCCAATCCGGTAGTTAGCCGGACTGGCCGATTAGGTGCGCTCTGTCTGCTTTGTATTGCGTTAGAGTATTTTAAATATTACCTGCCTTGAAGTGGCCCACGGCTTCTTCGGCATGTTTGGTGGCCACTTCCGCATGATTTTGTTTGCCATGCGCTATGGATTCTTCCAGCGATTTTTTACCTGCGCTAATGTGCGCTTTAGCATCGCCGCTAGCCGCGCTTTCCGCTTTATCAACGTGAGCCAGGGCTTTTTCCGCGTGCTCCACCAGTTGTGGCGCATGACCGGCTTTACCGTGCGTTACCGCATGCTCGGCATGTTTTAACGATTCGGCAGCATGTTCTTCGGCAAATACGCCGCTGCTGGCAATTAATAAGGCGCTGGCAATCAGCGCTACAGTAGTTTTCATAATATTCCCCCTGGGAAATGGTTAGGTAAAGTCACTATTTAAAACCGAGTAATACCTTAATAGTTCATTTAGGGTTTGTAAGTCTGAATAAACTTAGGGATTTAGCGGTTTTAACAATACGAGATAATCCGTAATATCTGCTATATCGCCTAATTACTTAGTCAATTTATATGCCAGTTTTCAACTTGTTGTTTGCAAAGAAAAATATAGATTTATAGGTAGGTTATGTGTTGGCTGGTCAGCAAAAGTTGTTGGCTTGGTGTTGGTATATCAGCTATTTCCTGGCTGGTGACGGGTAAGCCGGATGGCAATAAACGACTTGTTTTCTTCAAGAAACGCGATTTGGCTAATAAACGGCTTGATATTCAATTGTTTACATGGCTTTTGTGTGTAAGGCATATTCCGGTCATATATAGGTGTGAATCTTGCTTAACTGTGGGTTGCTACGAGTGAGCTCCAGATAATTACAACCATCAATTAATCGATTCTTATGAGCAAATACACAGTCAACGTCAACGGTACCCAAAAGACCGTGGATGTTAATCCCGACACGCCCTTGTTGTGGGTGCTGCGCGATCATCTCAATCTGGTCGGTACCAAATTCGGCTGCGGGATAGGGCAGTGCGGTGCCTGTACCGTGCATATCGACGGTCAACCGACCCGGGCTTGTCTGACGCCGATTTCAAAAATCGGCCAAAGCCGGGTCACCACGATAGAAGGCCTGCATCCCAGCGGCGAACACCCCTTGCAAAAAGTCTGGCAGGAACTGGACGTACCGCAATGCGGGTATTGCCAGGCCGGGCAGATCATGACCGCCGCCGCGCTGTTGAAAAAAAATCCCCGTCCAACCGACGCCGAGATCGACGCCGAGCTGGCCGGCAATCTGTGCCGGTGCGGGACTTACTTAAGGATACGCACGGGCATACACCGCGCCGCTGAACTTACTGCCAAGGAGGCCGTATGAACGAATGTCTGTTGGAAAATGCCAGCCGCCGCGATTTCTTGCGCAAGTCCACGCTGGCCGGCGGCGGCTTGGTGTTGGGTTTTTATCTGAATGTGGCCGATAGCGCCGCCAAACGCGTCGCCAAACCGTCCACCATTTCGGAAAGCAGCGTATTTAAACCCAATGCTTTTATCCACATCGCGCCGACCGGCAAGGTGACCTTGATCAGCAAGCAGCCGGAGATAGGCCAAGGCATCAAGACCTCGCTGCCGATGGTGATCGCCGAGGAGCTGGAGGTGAATTGGCTGGATGTGCAAATCGTGCAGGGCGACCTGGATCCGATTTACGGTAGCCAAAGTGCCGGTGGTTCGCGCTCCACGCCGACCAACTACCAGGAGTTTCATAAGCTCGGTGCAACGGCCAGAACCATGCTGATCCTGGCGGCCGCCGAACTGCTGCGGGTACCCGCAGCCGAACTGATCGCCAAGGACAGTGCGGTGCATCATCCGGCCAGCGGTAAACAGCTTAGCTATGGTCAACTGGTGGAAAAGGCGGTGACGATACCGGTGCCTGCGCCGGAATCCGTGAAACTGAAAGACCCCAAGGACTATAAATTGCTGGGTACACGGATCGGCGGGGTCGATAACCCCGGCGTCGTCACCGGCAAGCCTTTGTTCGGCATCGACGTGCAACTGCCGGGAATGTTGTATGCGACCTATCAAAAATGTCCGGCTTTCGGCGGCAAGGCGGTCAGCGCCAATCTGGATAAAATCAAAGCGCTGCCCGGCGTCAAGCATGTCTTCATCGTCGAGGGCGGAACCAGTTTAAAAGGCTTGTTGCCCGGCGTGGCGATAGTCGCCGATTCCACCTGGGCGGCGTTCACGGCTCGCAAGCAACTGGAAGTGATCTGGGACGAAGGCCCGGCGGCCGTACAAAGCTGGGCCGGCTTTACCGCCAAGGCCAAGGAATTATCCGAGCAGGCCGGCGGCGAAGTGTTGCGTAACGACGGCGATGCTAAGCAAGCGCTGGACGATGCGGACAAAACCGTGGAGGCGGCATACAGCTATCCGTTTATCTCCCATGCCAGCATCGAGCCGCAAAATTGCACCGCCTGGTTCAAGGACGGCGGCATCGAGATTTGGGCACCGACCCAAAACCCGGAAGCCGGGCAGAAGATCGTCACGGAAACCTTGGGTATTCCCAAGGAGAAAATCACGCTACATATCACCCGCAGCGGCGGCGGCTTTGGCCGGCGCTTGATTCCGGATTACATCGTCGAATCTGCGGCCATTGCCAAGCAAATCGGCGTGCCGGTCAAACTGACCTGGACCCGCGAAGATGATTTGCAACACGATCAATTCCGCGCCGGCGGCTTTCATTTCCTGAAAGGCGGTCTGGACGACAAGGGCAAGTTGATCGCCTGGCATAATCATTTCGTCACCTTTGCGCATAAAGTGGTGAAGGACGGCAAGGACACCCTGGAACTGGGCAGCGGCGCCAATCTGTCCGGCGACGAGTTTCCAGGCCGCTGGGTGGAAAACTGCCTGCTGGAGCAAACGCCGCTGGAATGCAATATTCCGATGGGGCCTTGGCGGGCGCCGCGCAGCAACGTGTTGGCCTGGGTGTTCCATAGCTTCATCGACGAACTGGCGCATGCCGCCGGTCGCGATCCGTTGGCGTTCCGTTTGGAAATCTTGGGCGACAAAGGCTTTATTCCTGGCACCGGCCAGCAAGGCATTCCTTACGATGTGAACCGGATGAAGCATGTGTTGCAGCATGTGGCCGAAAAAGCCGACTGGGGCAAGAAGACTTTTCCGCGCGGCCAAGGGCAGGGCATAGCCTTTCATTTCAGCCATCTGGGTTACATCGCCCAGGTCGCGGAAGTCACCGTGTCCAAGGACGGTAAGCTCAAGGTCGATAGAGTGGTCGTCTCTACCGACATCGGCGCGCAAATCGTCAATCTCAGCGGCGCGGAAAATCAGGTGCAGGGCTCGGTCATCGATGGTCTGGGGGCATTGATGTTCCAGGAATTGAACATCGAAAAAGGCCGGATCGTGCAAAGCAATTTCGGCGATTATCCGATGATCCGCATCGCCGATGCGCCCACCCGCGTGGATGTGCATTTTCTGAAAACCGATTATCCAGTTACCGGTCTGGGTGAGCCGGCGCTGCCGCCGTTGGCGCCGGCGGTGTGCAATGCGATATTCGCCGCGACCGGCGTGCGGGTCCGGCAATTGCCGCTATTGCGCACCGATTTGAGCTGGAGTTGATATGGCTAGTACAATCGCCGGCAGACCCGCATGCGAGTAAATCATGGCCAATAAAATCAATCATCTGCTCGAAGCCTACCGGCAACTGCAACGCGACCAGCAGGACAGCGTGCTGGCGACTATTATCGAAACCTTTGGCTCGACTTACCAAAAGGCCGGCGCGCGGATGCTGATTACCCAAACCGGCGAATTGGTCGGTTTGCTGGGCGGCGGCTGCTTCGAGCGGGACTTGCTGGAGCAGGCCGCTTCGGTGTTCGAAACCGGCCATGCCAAAACGCTGTTTTACGATATGCGCTCCGGGGAAGACGCGATCTGGGGTTTGGGGCTGGGTTGTAACGGCGCGGTTAGGGTGTTGTTGCAGTTATTAAAAGCCGAGCAGGATTTCAGCCCGTTGAATCTGCTGGTCGAAGCCGCCGAAACCCAGGCTCATGGGGTATTGGTGACAGTGTTCGATTCGGGGCATGCGGATTTTCCGTCCGGCCGCAGCCAGTTCCTGCCGGCCGCTATCGTCGGCGAGCAGCCAATTTTGCCCAGCGCGCCGTTTCCATTTTCCACGGCGGCGCTGCAAACGGCCTTGCAACAAAAACCGCGCATCGAAACGCATCTGCTTGACGGCCAGGAAATCAAAGCCTTTTACGACCCGGTGCAACCGCCCTGGCAGTTGCTGATATTCGGCGCTGGCGCCGACGCGATACCGCTGGTAAATTGCGCCAAGTCCCTGGGTTGGCGCGTGACCTTGGTCGATCACCGGCCAGCGCACATCAAACCGGAGCGTTTTCCATTGGCCGATCAGCTTTTGCATCTGACCCCGGAACAGGTCGCAGCGCAACTGGATTTGCATCGCTTCAACGCGATAATGATGATGACCCACAACGTCGAATACGACCAACGCTACCTGCAAGCCGTCGTGCATTGCCGGGTGCCTTTTATCGGCTTGCTGGGGCCGGCGCATCGCAAACAGCGGCTATTGCAAAGCCTGGGCGACGATGCCGTGCTAATCAACGAGCGGGTATTCGGCCCGGTAGGACTGGACATCGGCGCGCAAACTCCAGAAGAGATTGCGCTGTCTATCGTGGCCGGAATCCATGCCCATCTCAACGGCCGTAGCGGCGTGCAACTTGGCAATGAAGTAGTCTCCATCCAGCATGCATGCAGCCATTGATAATGTTTATGCCGTCATCCTGGCGGCCGGCGCTTCCAGCCGGATGGGTAGCCCCAAACAATTACTGATCTGGCAAGATCGTCCATTACTGACGCATGCGCTTGCCAATGCCCAAGCTGTTTTGGCGGAGCGGATCGTGGTGGTGTTGGGGGCTAATGCCGAGGCGATAAAAACCGCTATCGATCTGAATGACGTAAGTGTGGCGCTGAATCCGGACTGGGCGTACGGCATGGCTGGTTCGATTCGAGCAGGTATTGAAGCATTGCCGGCCACGGCCGGCGCGGTGTTGTTGATGCTGTGCGACCAACCCCTGATTAACGCCGCACATCTGCAAAACCTGGTGCAGGCCTGGCAACACGCGCCGGAGCGCATCGTGGTGAGCCAGTACGCGGAGTCGTTCGGCGTGCCGGCGGTGTTTCCGGCGGCGTTTTTTGCGCAGCTAGCCGGTTTAACTGGCGATCGCGGAGCCAAGCCCTTGTTGATGCAATTCGAGGAATCGCTGGTAAACGTGCCGTTCCGGGAAGCGGAGCTGGATATCGATACGCAAGGCGATTACCTGCGTTTGCATGCGCATAAAACAGGTGCAGCCGATGATTGCGGAACCGCTTGACGACTACTTGCCGAGGATACACTGGATATTTGTCGAGTTGGGTATTCCGGAGGAACTGCCATCAGCCAGAGGCTTGGAATTATGTCGCGAGCCGACCGAATTGGTCGTCGCTGAAACCACGCCACAAGGTAGGGAGTTTTATCTCACAGCGGTTGCAGCTGCCGACTGGCAAGCACTGAAACGGGCCGCCGCCGAGGATGGTATCGTGTTGCTGATGGTCTCGGCCTTTCGCAGCGTGGATTATCAAGCCGACATTATTCGGCGCAAGCTCGAGAAAGGCCAAACTATCGATGAGATTTTACGCGTCCTGGCACCGCCCGGTTACAGCGAGCACCATAGCGGTCGTGCTATCGATATAGGCAGCGACGATTGTCCGGAGCTGGGCGAACAGTTCGAAAATACCCGCGCGTTCCGTTGGCTAGCAAGCAACGCACAGCGCTTTCAATTCTTTCTATCATTCCCGCGCGATAACCGGTTTGGGTATGTTTACGAACCCTGGCATTGGTGTTATCGGGGGGATTCCGGAAATTATTGACGCCAAAATAGTGGGCCAGCGATAACCCCTCGTTCTCGCTGGCTCTCAAACCCGGTAATGTGTAAGCCTGTAGGGCGTCAATAGGCGATAGCCGTATTGCGCCGCATGTTGGCTTTTAATCATTCGGCGCACTACGCGGATTCATCGATTCTTGCAAGTCTCGGCGCCATTCGGTTATCGCTTATAGCGTTGCGCACAAGGCGTATAAGCTCGCGCATGCGGTCTTCTGGGCGTCGCCACAAGGCTTTTTGCTTTAGGATAAGCCCACAAAGCCTTGCGAATTAACCCAAGAGCCTTGTGGGCAACGCGATTTCACTCGCCAGATCGGCAAAACACCTTGATAACAACGCATTTGAGCTTGATCAGGCGGTGTTTCGCCATCGTCGCAAGGCTTTTTACGTTGCGGACAAGCTTCAAAGCCTAGCGGGCAATGCAAATTCGTATAACCGGACGGCAAAATGCCTTACCCGCAACGTCTTTTGGTTTGCGTTCAAGCGAACGCCGCTATAGCGAATAGCAAATTGCGATTAACGCTCGCCTCCAAGGCTTGCGATTGGGGGGACATCCCTATCCCTCGCCGAAAATTGCACCAAGGACAGTCCAATTGTTCAGGAATTGGATGTAGTTGATCCAGATATAGCTGGTGTTCTTAGACTGCTGTCGGTCGATTTCAGGCCTTCGAGGTTGATTAATGAATGGCTGATTTGTGTCATAAATTGCTCGTTCGATGTCCAAGGTAAGCGACACCGGAGCCAGATTGGGCGGATAGCACCAACACTGGTCATGAAAATGGCAAAGCCATGATCTGTGTTGGCGTCCGCTTGACCTAACAGTAAGACAGGCGCCGATGTAATAGATGGTAAAATGAATTACGAACTCTGGTATTCATTGGCTGCTTCGATGAATGTTTTTCCATTGAATATCATTTCGGCGAATATGTGGTCGATCTTTTTGGGGGCGGAATCAATGTGCTCAACAGCCCAATCTGCCCCATATAAGATGGCAAAGATTTGCCTCAGATATTCGTCTAGTGTTTTGGAGATGTGTGGGAGTTGTTCAATTGTCTTTTTGTTAATTGAGTCGCCGTGCGTTAACTTTGATCTCACGCCATAGGCTGCCTTTATTTCTTTAAAAACCTTAGCCTTGTCGTGCCCAAAACTTCCAAGAAAGAATGCGGTTCGTTCTGATAACTTGTGGGAGAGTTCTGCAGCGTCGGTGGAAAAGAGCGTTTCCAAGGCACTGCAGTAGTGGGCGATCCGGAACGCTAGGTTTCTGGATGTTGTTGCGCTGTGAATAAAGTGCAGCGCCCTTGCACTTCTTAGGTATTCTTTCTCCATGAAGAAGTCAAACTCGCCTGAGTTCTCCGCATGAAGTCTCTCCTCAATTTTGTGGTTCAAGTCTCGCCAGTTATTTAGCTCCTCAATGCTAAACATTATTGGTTCAATCTCGCCGTTTGCTAACAATGTTCTTTGAGCTAGAAAATTGTTGGAGTACTCCCGGTCTTTTTGTGACCAGTCCTTTATAAGGTAGGCGGCGTCGCATTCCATGCAGTGATCTTTGAGAATCCATGCGGTTCTGAATAGATTCTTTATCCAAAGTAGTAGGACGAGAAGGAATTGTGCGGTGTCCAGCTCATGGAGTTCTTGCTCGTCGAACTCGCAGAATACAATTGACTCCTGTTGTGTCAGATGGTCATATTCGATTTGACCAATGATGCGGAAGAGATTCCTTGAGAGGATTTTGCTCTTGATGCGCGGATTGTTGGTGATATTAATTCCGGGCAAAAGCTCAAACGGTTCCTGCAATTGGCCAGAGATAGTTAGATTTCTGAAACTTGTGACAAAAAGGATTTTCTTCAAGACTATGTCTCTTCTGCCTGATCTGTAGGCGGCCTAACTAGTCATAAAATTGCTGCCATTGAATCAGATTAAATAATAGGCGGCAACGGGCCGATGACCGAGAGGCTCTGGCCGCAAATACGTGATAAAACGGCGATAACGTCCTTGTTGTCGCTGATTAGGCTGCTTTAAACCTCGGCGCTGCTCAACCACAGATCGTGCTTGTTGCACAGGCTCAAGGCGTAAACGGTGCCGCTGTATCCGACCAGACTGAATTCGGAAATGGCCGCGGGGTCTTTGCTGGGGTCGAACAGGCGTTCGTTCAGGAATTTGTAGTCTTTATCCAGCAGTACGTGTTTGACGATGTAATGCTCGTAGCCTTTGACTTCGTGCGGCGTGGTGATTTTGACGGTGGCTTTGCCGTCGGCTTTAACGACTTCAATCACCGGCAGATGCGTCGCGGCTTTGCCGGCCCAGCGGCCTTGCGCATCCTTGGTATAAAACACATCGCCCGGCGGTGTGGGTTGTTTGCCGGCTTCGGCGGCCTGGGCCAGGGTGGGGGCAATGACGCTTACCGCCGCACCGGCGGCACTCAATCGAATAAAATCGCGACGTTCCATGAAAATTCCTTGTTATGGGTTAAATTTGCTTGCCACTGAGTGAAGCACAGTGTGGCTTGCTCAGCAGCGGGTGTTGAGCCGGGTTTTCTTATCCAGTCAATGCAGGATAAAACGTTCGCGCGGCGGCTCCGGCTCGACAGACCGCGCGACGCGTTGAAATGTATCACGATTTCACCGGACTTTTGTCCTTGGGTTTCTCCGCCTGTTTTTGTTGGGTTTCTACCACCCCGACGGTTTCGCCTTCCACCAATAGATCCGAGGGGCTGGCGACCAAGGTATCGCTGGCCGAGATGCCTTCCAATATTTCCAATTCACGGCCGAAGTCACGGCCCAATTTTACCGGCCGAAACGCCACACGATGTTCCGCATCAACCACTACCACATGCGGACCGGCCTGATCGATCACCAACACATTAGCCGGCACCACCAAGGGGCTGGATTTGCCGGCGACGTTGATGGAGATTTCCACGTAGGAACCGGGCAGTAACTTACCGTCCTTGTTGGGTAGGGTAATGTCCACTTGCCGGGAGCGGTTGACCGGGTCCAGTGCGCCGGCGACATGATCCACATGGGCGCTAACCGGTTTGCCTTGCGAATCCAGCACTCTTACCGAGACTTCCTGGCCGGCTTTGATGTCGTCCGCGTAGACTTGCGGCACCCAAACCGTCAACCGCAGAGGATCGGTTTGCGTCAACGCAAACAATTCCTGGCTGCCGGCGGCGATCAAGCTGCCGACATCGACCGCCCGGCGGGTTATCACGCCGGAAAACGGGGCGACGATGCGCCGATAGCCTTCGATATTTTCCAGGCGTTTGACATTGGCTTGCGCGGCCGAGAAATCGGCTTCGGCTTGTAGGAAAGCGCTGCGTTTTTCGTCGAATTCCTGTTGTGTGCCGCTGTCGGTGCCGTTTAATTGCGTCCAGCGTTGCAGGGTGGTGCGGGTCAGTTCCAGCCGGGCTTTGACTTGGGCCAGCGCGGCGCGCGATTGCGCCAGTTCCTGTTCCAGCTCGGGCACGTCGATGACCGCTAACAGGTCGCCTTTTTTGACCTGATCGCCTATGGTTTTGTGCCAGGCGCTCAAGTAGCCGTTGCTGCGCGCATAGAGTTGGGTTTCGGTGTTGCCGCGCAAACTGGCGGGCAACACCAGTTTGCGGGTCGCCTCGCCGGGCCGGGAATGCGCCGCGATCACGCTGCGCTGCTGGCTGGCCGCGGTTTGTGCCTGCAAGGTTTCCGCTTGTTGGAGGTTCTGCGCCAGGCGCCAGGCGCCGGCCAGCAGGAGCAACAACAATAGCCCCAAACCGAGCCGTTTCACTACCAGCAGGGTGCGGTGCGAATGGTCGGAAGCCGGTCGTGAAAAGGTAGAAGAAGGAATGCTATTCATATGATTTAGGGCGTTACAAAGGTTGTACGATGCGAAAGTCGGTGTGCCAGCCAGCGATGGGTGCCGGCAAATACCAGTGGTACGAACAGTAAAGTGGACACGGTGGCAAAGGCCAGACCGCCGATCACGGCGCGGCCCAGCGGCGCATTTTGTTCGGCGCCTTCGCCCCAGCCGATGGCCATCGGCAACATGCCGACGATCATCGCAAAGGCAGTCATCAGCACCGGTCTGAGCCTGGTGGCGGCTGCTTCCAGCGCTGCGGTCACCGGCGGTACGCCGGCGGCCAGACGGGTGCGGGCAAACGACACCAATAAAATACTGTTGGCGGTGACCACGCCCATCGCCATGATGCTGCCGGTCAGGGCCGGGATACTCAGCGTGGTGCCGGTCAGAAACAGCGTCCAGGCGATGCCGGCCAGCGCGGCGGGAAGGGCGCTGACGATAATCAGCGGGTCCAACCAGGATTGAAAATTGACTACCAGCAATAGATATAGCATGACGATCGCCACGGCCAAGCCGGCTGCCAGACCGGTGAACGAACTTTTCAAGGTTTCGATCTGGCCTCGCACGCTCAACTCCACGCCGCGCGGCAAATGGCTGCGGCTATCGGCAACCAGGGTTTCGATTTCCCGGCTCACCGAACCCAGATCGCGGCCCTCGACGCTGGCGTAAATATCGAACACGTTATTCGAGTTGTAATGCGTCACCGCGACCGGTAATACGGTGCGTTTCACTTTGACCAGATTGCCCAGCAATTGCGGTTGGCCGTTACCGCCGCCCACCGGCGTGCGCATCAAGGCGTCCAGATTATCCAAATCCAGCGGATTACCCATCACGCCGATATTCACCGAGTTACCGTTGGCCGGATTCAGCCAGAACGACGGCGCGGTCTGCATGCTGCCGCTCAGGGTCAGCAACAGGTTTTGCGCCAAGTCGCGGGCTGATAAACCCAATTGTTGCAATTGTTGGCGATTCATTTCCAGATCCAATGCCGGTCGATTCATGCGCTGATAAATATGCGCATCGACGATGCCGGGAACTTGCCGCAAGCGATTTTCCAGGGCGATGACCTGCGGCATCACTTCTTCCGGTTTGCCGCCGATGAACTGGATGTCGATAGGGGCCGGCACGCCGAAATTCAGGGTTTGGCTGACCTGATCGGCGGGCTGGAAGAAAAACTCCAGAGCGGGGAATCGGTTGGGTAATTCGGCGCGCAGGCGTTTGATATAGTCGGCGCTGGGGGCATGGTCGCCTGGCCGCAGCGAAATCATGATCTCGGTGTCGGCGGTTTCTACAGTGCCGGAATTGCCGAACAAGGTATTACGGGTGCTGTAGGGGCCGCCGATGATGTCCAGCAGATCGGCGATTTCGTCGGCGGGAATGATGTCCCGAATGACTTTTTCCACCGCATCGATGTGTTGCGGCATTTCCTCGATTCGGGTGCCGGACGGCGCGCGGACGTGCAGGCGAATCTGCCCGGCATCCACCGCCGGAAACAAGTCTTCGCCTAATAGCGGTACCAGGCCCAGCGATGCCAGGCAAAAGCCTAAAATCGCCGAACTGTAACGCAAGCGGTGTTTCAGTAAATGGCTGGCCAGGATCAAATAATGACCGCGAAACTGTTCGAAGCCGCGCTCGAAGGCGTGATGCAGACTCTGAAAGCCCCTTGCCAGCGCGTTGGTCGGCGGCGCGTCGGTATGGCCATGATGGCCGGACATCACATACATGACCAGTGTCGGCACCAGGGTACGCGACAGTATGTATGAAGCCAGCATCGCGAAGACCACCGCTTCCGCCATCGGTACGAACAGGCTGCGCGCCACGCCGGCCAGGAAAAACATCGGCACGAATACGATGCAGATGCACAACGTGGAGACCAGAGCCGGCATTGCGATTTCCGCCGCGCCGTCTAGGATGGCTTGATGCGGGTTTTTGCCCAGCAGCATTTGCCGCTCGATGTTTTCGATTTCCACGGTGGCGTCGTCCACCAAGATCCCCACCGCCAAGGCCAGTCCGCCCATCGTCATCAAATTGATGGTTTCGCCGATTAAATACAAGGCAATCAACGAAACCATGATGGACAACGGTATCGATACCGCGATGATGCAGGTGGTGCGCCAGTTGCCCAGAAACAGCAATATCATCGCCGCAGTCAGGCCGGCGGCGATCAGCGCTTCGTGCAACACGTTGCCGATTGCCGCTTTCACGAACAGCGATTGATCGAACATTAAACGCATATTGATGCCTTCCGGCATCAGGTTGAGCATTCTCGGGATGGTTTGTCTGACGTGCTCCACCACTTCCAGCGTCGAGGTGCGGCCGACCTTGAAGATCGAAGTCAAAATACCGCGTTCGCCGTTTTGGCGGGCAATAGTCGTCACCGGCGCCGCGCCATCGCGCACTGTAGCCACGTCGCGAACCAGCGTGGTAACCCCATTCACGGTGCGGACCGGCAGGTCGGCCAAACGCGGTATCGCGGCCACCGCACCATTCAGGTTGACATCGTATTCGTTACTGCCGATCTTTACGGTGCCGGTGGGCAGGATCAGATTTTGCGCGGCCAGGGTATTGTTTAAATCGGCGGGCGACAGACCGCGCGCCAGAAGGGCCGGCGCATCGACATCCAGCGTTATTTGCCGGCTTTTAGCGCCGAACGGATTGGTCATCGCCACGCCGCGCTTGGATTGCAGCTCGGTTCTGGCGATGTTATTCACAAAGTCATTAACATCGGTTTCCGGTACGGTGCTGCTGGAGATACCCAGCTGTACCAACGGCAGATCGGCCGCCGAATATTGAATGACTTGCGGCGGCGCCACGTTGGTAGGCAGCGAGCGGTAAACCGAGTTGCTGCTGGACATCACCTGAGCGATGGCGGTGCGGATGTCCGTGCCCGGATGGAAAAATACTTTAACGACGGCCGCGCCGCTGTAAGACAGGGATTCGCTGTGTTCTATGCCGTCGATCAAGGACATGGACCGTTCCACCGAGCCGGTCAGCCGATCGGCAATTTCCTTAGGCGTCATGCCCTTGTATTCCCATAGCATCGCAACCACCGGAATATCGATGGTCGGAAAAATGTCGGTCGGCATTTTTCGCAGCACATAAGGGGTAGACAATAGAATCAACAGCGCCGCCACGATAAAGGTATAGGGGCGGCGTAAAGCAATATTAACGATCCACATGGATTTCTCGGGAGATACGATTGATTAGCAAGCCTGTTTGGCTGGTCCGGCCGGTTTTAAAACTATCGTTTCTCCAGCAAAGGCAGTTTCGTGCTTAAGTAAAGCAATAGCTGTACCAATCAATCTCCATAGGGCTTTCGAGGCATAGTTCCTGGCATGCACTGGGGTTTAGGCGAGAATCTGCAGCGCAGTTTTTTGCTGCGTCGGTGTTTCAAGTTGTTGCTGTGTCAACAGGAGGCAATCAAGTGCTGCTGCTCTGGTAACAGATTGCTGTTTTGCGCGTCTTGGCTATAGAACAGCAACCCTTGTCTATCAGGCCTTGCTGCGGTCGCGTTCAGTTATCAAGTCGTCGGATAATTCTTCCTGATAGAGTTGGGTGATCGCTTTGGAGTCTTCGGTTTCTTCGCTTTCCTTAACGGCACTACGAAATCCCTTAATTGCATCGCCCAGGTCGGCGCCGACATTTTTCAGGCGTTTGGTGCCGAACACTAAGACCACGATCGCTAACACTACTAATAGATGGGGAATGCTCAAGCCCATTTTTTGCTCCAAGGTTTAAAGTTGCTGATTTTAGGTAAGCCGCTTGCTGGTATGGCTTATCCTCTATAAGGCGGTCTTCAGCAAAATAGGTGCCAACATGCAAAGTGGGCGTTGGTATGTAGAGAATCGCACCCTGTAGTCCGCGCATTTCAACAACACAAGCTTAAGCTGCCGAGCAGCGAAGCACGACGAGCCGCCGGCAAACATCCGGGAAAATGCTTGTTAACAGTCATGTAGTCAGCAGATAGTGTTGCTGTGCAGACATCACGTAACGAGGCTGGCAAATTTCGAGTGCCGGAAAGATGGATTTCAGCTGATTCGAGTTGTCGAAAAAGCCCGGATTGATTGGATAAGCAGGTAAAAGCGCAATGCCGGGCTAGCAAAATTCAAATTTCAGAGAAAATGCTGAAATATCAACACTAAATCAACATTATCTGTTGCTGTAGAAACATTTATGTTTCGCAAAAACGCGTAATCCTTTATTATTACCTGGAAATACGAAGTGGCATGAACCGTGCTTAGAGCCTGTTATCTCGCTGTTATTTTCCGAGCATTTAGTCTCCATAACATCCACTTCTGCTGACCGGATCGCCGGAAGCCAGTTTGTCCTAAAAAGACTGCTGGCTTTTTTTTGGCCTATGGTCTGCGAAAGAGTCGGTCTGCGGAGAAATTTTTGGCACGGTCAGGCTGATTTTTTGTTCGGCGTTTGCGTATCCTCCGGTAATTTGCGACGCCGCTGAATAATCACCGTTTTTTACATCTTGGGAACAGATATTTCATGGATACATTTTTGAGTAGCGGCTACGTTGCTTGCAGTAAAGGGGAAACCGTATGACATTATTGGCGTTTGACGAATTGCAATTACGACAGCTGTCGCACACGGTGCGAGCCACGGCGATGGTTTTCGAGGATCCGGTTTCGCGAAAACTGTTGGAGCACATCGAGCGGATCGCGCCCAGCGATGCGACGGTGCTGATCATCGGCGAAACCGGCACCGGCAAGGAGTTGGTAGCCAGACATGTGCATGCGCTCAGCAAACGCGCCAAAGGACCGTTCGGCGCGCTAAATTGCGCGGCGCTGAGCGAAAATCTGATCGAAAGCGAATTGTTCGGCCATGAAAAAGGCGCTTTCACCGGCGCGTTGAATACCAAGGACGGTTGGTTCGAAACCGCCAACAAAGGCAGTTTGTTTTTGGACGAAGTCGGCGATTTACCGCTGGGTTTGCAAGCCAAATTATTGCGGGTATTGCAGGAGCGGGAAGTGGTAAAGGTTGGTTCGCGTACGCCGTCGCCGGTGGATGTTAGAGTCATCGCCGCTACCAACGTTAATTTGGAAGAAGCGGTGGCGGCGTCGCATTTTCGCGCCGATCTTTATTACCGCTTCAATGTGGCGGCGATTCATCTGTCGCCGTTGCGGGAAAGGCCGGGCGATATTCTGCCGTTGGCCAGACACTTTCTGAAAGTCTACGGGGACCGCTTGGGTTACGGCGAAATCAAACTATCGCCATCCACCGAACTGGCCTTGTTAAATTACGATTGGCCCGGCAATATTCGCGAGCTGGAAAATGCGGTGCATAGGGCCTTGTTAGTCTGCCCGGGTAATCGCTTGCGGCCCGAGGATTTCAAATTGTCCGGCGTGCGGGCCTCGCAGACCGGCCCGGCGGTTTCGACTTCTTCGCTGGAGAGTTCGTTACTGCGCTTGTGTGAACAAGCGCCGCCTAAGCTGTTCGATATTATCGAAGAAACCGTGATCCGTACGGCATTCGAGTTTTGCGAAGAGAACCAAGTGCAAACCGCGCGCTTGCTGGATATCAGCCGCAATGTGCTGCGCCACAAGCTGGGGTTGTACGGCATGTTGGCCAATGGCCAGAGAAAATTGGCCGTCGCTTATCAAGAAGGCGAAGATTAATCTCCGCCCAATTCCTTCAGGCACCCCGCCCGCGGCGGGGTGCCTCGTTCAAAAGATTATTTTGCAGGTGCCGGGGTTGATGTAGCAGGGCCAATGCCGACGATTTGTAGAATCGTGTCTTCATCCTTCGCGCCGTCGTAATGGATTTCGTTGCCATAGTGTGTGACGAAACTGCCCGCAGATACCGGTTGCAAATGCTCCGGATCATAATCCGTGCCGGTACCTACCCACCAGGTGCCCGAAATGACCGTGATGAAGCGGTCGTTCGGATGCGAATGCGGTTTGCTGTTGTGATGCGCCTTCCATTTGTTCAGCACGACATACAGGCCGGGCTTGTTCGGGTCGCCGACCAGTACCGCGCTTTCCGAGCCGCTGGGATTTGCCACCCAATTAATTTGATCCGGCAGTTTGATGGAAATGGCTTTGGGGTCGAGTTCCACCGCTGCCGCCGAACCATAAGCAAAGGACAGCGCGACTGCCAAGGCCGGTAGAGATAACTGCGGCCGAATACGGGTACGTAACATTTAAATCTCCAAATTATAGGGGGTTAGCGCCATGGGTTTCGGGGTATCCGGTTGCGGAGTGCCTGTTCCTTTTAGCTTAATGGCAGTAACCCGTCTACCAAACATCACTACCGGATACCCCGAAACCCACGGCTTTGAAATTGCATGCAGCGCGCCTTAGTTTTTTGCCAAGGCCTACTTCAGGGGTTGTTGCTGGCTACCGGTAGCCGAAATTTACTCAAATCGGCCGTATTCACCGGATTCTCGCTATGCGGCGTGCCGGCGGGCACCCAATCGTAGGGTACCGGTTGGCCCCGGTACAGCGAGTTGTTCGCGTTGGCTCGGCCTTCGGCGGTTTCCTGCGTCACAAACACATGTCCAAGTTTGCCGCCGTTTACGGCGGGATTGAGCAAGGTGCCGTGGCTGGCGGCGTCTTTCCATTCATGGATTGAATTACTATTCAAATCGATCAGATACGCGATGTTGTTGCCGCCGCTGAATAATACAAACGAGTTATAGGCTTTGCCCGGATCGTAGCGCGCGGTGCCGGTGGGAAAAGCGCTAGGCCCCGATAATGCCGAGACGCTGAGCGCAGTGCCTAACACAATCAAGGTAACTTGTTGCCAAGTTTGCGATTTGCGCGATGCGCGGCTTTGTTTGCGTCCATGCGCGGTTGCGGATGGTCTGATTTGTGTCATTGCCTATTCCTTTATAAATGAACGATTGCTGTTGCTCGCACTTATAAATGTATAAAGCAATGATCAAGCCAATATTCTGTTTTGCTTTGTTAGTTAGCGAAAATCTTTAGATAAATTACTCATAACCTAGCCGAGGGCCGGCAGCTCGGGGCTTTGCCGCTAACGCCCCGTTACTGCCAGTGCTGGTTTTTTCATTAAGCCGCAGTGCAAATAGAGCCGGAATCTATCGAGTTTTTGCCGACTTTGTTGAGTCAGGTGCAGTCAATCAGCAAAAACTATTTCCAATCCAACAGGCGTCGCTCAGGTATGCAGCAATGCCTATTCAGCCTAACAACAAACACCGTTCAGATAGTCAACAGAAAATGTTTTCGTAGCAGCAGTTTTGCGTAAATAACAGCGAGCGATGGGGTCTTTAATTTGGCAGTCTTAAATCCAAGAAGTAATTTTTTAATCAAATAAAACAAGTATTTATAAATTATTAATGGAGTGTCATTCATCCGTTATCGCTATTTTCCTATTGCTGGCATGCCTATTGCAAAATCGATATTCGAGCCGGTTTGATTTTTTACCTGCAGAGTTTTGATGTTGGTTCAAATCGATTTTTTTTAATATTCGTTTAGGTGGAATAGTGAGCGATAAATTAGCAAGTGCTTTTTCAGTAAGCGCTACTCGACAGGATGGGGTTCCTCAAACAATCAGTTCGCGGCGCACGTTATCGACTTGCGTGGCGATGGCTATCGCCGGTGTGTCGATGGCATCCGCGTTAAATGTGGAAGCCGCACCGAAAAAAAACAGCAAAACCAAAACCGTAAACAGTAAAGCGGTCAGCGATTTGGAAGCGGAAAACCAAGCCCTGCGTCAGCAGCTTGCCGCAGCCAAACAACGTGAATTGGAGTTTATCAAGAAAGGTACAACTGGCGCCGCACCAGCCGGAGCCCCTGCTGCCGGCGCAGCCACGGAAACCGCTGCCGCGCAGAATGAAGCGCAGGCAAGCGAGTTAGCCAAGAACGATGATGACCAAAAAGCGGATTTGGGCGAGGTGGTTGTGAAGGCCAAACCCAAATTGGCGAAACTGCACGAGGTAGCGCAATCGGTATCGGTGGTATCCGGTACCGAACTCAACCGGGAACTGTCCAGGGACTTGGGCGACATTACCCGCCGCGCTTCCAACGTACAGTTCAACCAAAACAACACGCGTGGCGCCTCGCTGTCGGTGCGCGGCTTGGGTAAACGTAGTTTCACGGAAACCCAGGATCCCAGCGTCGGTGTGACGGTGGACGGCGTACCGTATGCCTTGACGCAGTTGGCTAACTTCAGTTTTTACGACGTCGAAGCAGTGGAAGTAACGCGCGGGCCGCGCGGTACGGAAGGCGGTTTATCAGCGAGCTCTGGTAAGGTGAATGTTACCTCCAAATTGCCGACATTTGCGCCGACAGCGGAATTATCCGCTGCCTATGGGCAACGGGAGTCGCTGATATTGCAAGGTGCCTTGGGCGGTACGGTGATCGATAATTTTCTGGCATGGCGCGGTTCGTTTATCGTCGATAAGGCGCGCGGTTTTTACGAAAACGAATACGACAGGAATTACACGCTATACAACCGCGATCGCTTGAGCGGTCGCGCACAGTTGCTATTTACCCCAACTGCCAATCTGACGGCCAGATTCATCGCCGACTTCGAACCCAAACAGCCGCAGTTGCAAAACGGTTTGACCTTCTATCACGATCAGCCTTTTAGATTTGCCGACGGCAGTCTCACGGACCGAAACGGCACATCCGCCTACTCAAAACTTAACGGCTATTTCAGTCATAGTAACCAATTTGCGCTGACCGATACCACCAGTCCGGGTGCGATCAGCGCCGTCGGCTCAAGGGCGGCAGCCGGACAATATTTTGCGAATCGAGGTTTTACCTATAACGACTATATCGGCGGCGAACAACGCGGCACGGTCTGGTTCGACCAAAATAAAGGCCAAACTGTCAACAACCAGGGTGCGGCTGCCTTAATTGACTGGGAAGTCGGCAATCATGTGTTGAGCTCCAGGACCGGGGTGCGCGAATATCGCTTCGACGCGCATAACGACGAAGGTACGCCGTTTGACATCAGCGTCGATGGCGGTGGCGGGGTTAAATACAATCAATGGACGCAGGAATTTAAAATCGTCAACAAACCGGGCGGCTTTCTGGATTACAAGGCGGGTGTGATCGGTTTATGGACCAAGGATAACGTAGACTCGAAAGCCGGGTGGGGCGCCGACGCCGGTGCCTGGTTTGCCACCAACGGCCAGTACAATGCTTTATATAGAAACGCCGGCACCAATCGCGGCGCCGGCGAGGCTATCCTGAAAGACCTGTTGCAGGATGCGCGCACCTTCGAGTCTACCGAGATCCGCACCCAATCCGGTGCCATATACGGCGAATCGGATTTGCATTTTACCGATAACTTCACCCTCACCGCCGGGGTCCGGGCCACGCATGAAGACCGTACCTCGCGCAACTATAAGATTATTTCTAAAAACGGCGTTGGCGGAGCGTTTAATCCGGAGTCTGTACGCAATGTGGCCACCGGCGGCTTTAATTCCGATACGGCGCAATCCTTTACCGTCGATCTGGATGGTGACGGCGTACCCGACAAAAACCCAGACGGATCCAATAAAACGGTTACCAACTCGTTCTACGGATCGACAACCAATTACGGTAAGCTCAACGCGGCGCAAACCGGTGTAGTAGCCGGAGATGCCGTGGTGAACAGTGCCGAGCAAACCGCGCTGGCCGATTCCTTGGCGGCTCGTTACTTTGGCGGCTCCAGCTATTCGGCGTTGACCTCCGCGCAAAAAACCATGGTGGCCAACGCCAAAACCCTGCGCGCCTCGCAAATCGGCCGCTTGAATCAAACCGTCGAGGATAATTACCGGGATGTGTTGTATACCGCGCAACTGACGCCCAGCTACAAAATCAACGAAGATCTGACCACGTATTTGTCCTGGCAATACGGCGAGAAATCCGGATCGATCGCGCCGGTCAACGGTCTGCCTTTCACCGTCAAGCCGGAGGAAACCCATGCTCTGGAGCTGGGGTTGAAGTCTTTTTGGCTGGATAAGTCGATAGTGGTCAACGTCGATGCGTTTGTGATGGACATTAAAAACTATCAGCAAGCCGTGCAGGTGGTCGATCAATTCCAAACCGAAGTCAATCTGGCGCCGGGCGGTTCGGGCCTGACAGCCTACACCACAACCCAGGGCAACGTCGGTCGGGTGCGGGTGCACGGCGTGGAACTGGACAGCGTGATCAACACCATTCCAGATTTGTCGATTCGCTTCAACGGTGCCTATAACGTTGCCGAATATCTGGATTACAAAAATGCGCCCAAACCCGATGAGCTGGGTTATCTCACCGGGGATTACGTCGATATGACCGGCCAATATCTACCGGGCGCTTCCAAATGGAATTTCAACGTCGGTGCCGAATATTCCAAGCCGATTTTCGAGAGCAAATACATCGCGCACACCAGCTTTAATACCAACTATCAAACCGAGTTCAATAACAGCGATACCTTGTCCGCCTACGGTTGGGTGGGGGATAGAGCCAGAACGGATGCGGCGATCGGTATCGGTACCCGCGACAAGCATTGGGATTTGAGCCTGATCGGTAAAAACATCTTCAACGATAGAGCTCACGAAGTTGGCTGGAACTCCTTCGGACCTGATCCTTATCCTCGCTGGTTCGGCATTCAGCTAAGCGGGAAAATTTAGGATTGAATCCGGTTTGTAATCGGCGGGTGAAACTGTTGATAGGCAGGCAGTTAGTCAGCAAAGGCTGATGGTCTTTCAACAGTTTTTCATCCGGCGGCTTTTTCATGGCGTTAGAGAGGCGGATAAATTGGATTTTAAAATTGCTATTTGAATTCAATTGTTTAAATAGAAATTATGGGTGTTTTGGAGGATGTTTGGCTCCCTGTGGCATGGTCGTTGCGTAGAGCGTTACAGAAAGTTCGAATTGCGGGCGTCGTAGTGGCGTTGGTTCGAATTGGTTTTTGTAACACTTCGAATAGGTGAGATCGTGAAGGAAAATTTAATTGGGAGCCTGTCGGCGGACAACATTGAATCGGTGAAAGTGCCGTTGCACATCAGCAATCGGCGTGGTTTGTCGGTGTGCGTGGCAATGGCAATAGCGGGTGGTTCGATGCTAATTGCCACCGATGCGACCGCCCAAACGGCGTCGGTGAAAAAAAGCACGAAAAAGACCGGAAATAAACCGGTTGCCGATACCACGGTCAGCGATTTACAGGCGCAAGTCGACCGCTTGAGCCGAGAACTGGAGGCGTCTAAACGTCGCGAGCAAGATCTGCTCAAGAAGGGTGTGGCTACTGCGCCTGCTGCGGCTGGCGCTGCCGACGCAACTGCGCTAACCAGCCAGGAGCCGGACAATGTCGTGGCCGCTGCCGAGCCTGAACCGGAAGAAAAAGCCGACGAGCCGCAAAACCTGTCGGAAGTGGTAGTAACGTCACGACGTAAGGAAGAAAAGTTACAGGAAGTGCCGATTCCGGTGGCGGTAATCAACCGGGAAACGCTGGAGCGGGATAACGTGGTGTCCGTACAAGATTTTTCCCGGCGCGCGCCTAACCTGGGTGTGACGTCGGCGAATGCCCGGCAAACCAGTATTGCGTTGCGGGGTTTGGGTAAAAACAGCGGTAACGAGTCTATGGAGTCCAGTGTCGGGGTGATGGTAGACAACGTCTGGCGTGCTTGGGTCGGTTCGGCGTGGGCCAATTTTGCCGACCTGGACCAGGTGGAAGTGTTGCGCGGACCGCAAGGTACGCTGCAAGGCAAAAACAGTAACTTGGGTTTGCTGAACATTACCACCAAGGCGCCATCGTTCAAAAATAGCTATTACGTGGATGGATTCGCCGGAGACCGGGACACGCTGCAAGGCAAATTCGGGGCAACGGGTACCATCTTGCCTGGACTTTTGGCCTATCGGGCATCCGGATTTATTGATAAGCGAGACGGGTACATAAAAAATTATGACATTCATCGTAGTGAAGGAGATCTTGGCGAGACCAATGCACTTGGCGGACGTTTGCAATTCTTGCTTACACCTAGCGAAGTATTGAGTGCCAAGGTCATCGTCGACAAAACAGCGTCCACGCAAACGATGAGCGTACAACCGCTAATTGCCGACCCGTCGACTTTCGCGAATGGTACTTCAAGGGGTACAACGTTTAGTACGCGCCTGGCGCGAAACTGGTTCGACCCGGTGCGTAGTAACGGTCAACCCTTGGCGATCATCGGCGATCCGCGAGCGATGGCGAACAACGAGCGCCGGCAATCGCGTGGCGACGGTTCCGGCGTATCGGCTGAAATTAACTACGATGCGTTGGGGCATAGATTTACCTCGATTTCCGCTTGGCGCGATGCGTTGTTTGAACCTAATCACGATGGTGAGAGCAGTACCGCTGATATTGAGCGTATTAGTGGTTGGACGGTTAAAAACGAACAGTGGTCGCAGGAGCTGCGCATAAGCTCGAAAGAGAAAGGGCCTATAGATTATCAGGCCGGTGTGTTCGCGATGCGCACCATTGCGGATACGTTTAACCAACGTCTGTTTGGTGGCGATGCGGGGGCGTTTTATGCCAGTGATGCGCAATATTCAACCTTGAACAGTAACGCTATCGGACGGCAAATGATGGGGGCTTCGCTAAATAACGTGATGTACAGGCAAAGCGTCGTACCCGCTACCGATAGTTATGCGGCGTATGGACAAATCAACTGGCATGTGACGGATGACGCCACGGTGACCGTGGGTTTACGCGATACCTTCGAACGGCGGGAAAGTACCGGCTGGAGCCACCCGATCGGCGGCGTTAACTTGGACACTCTTGGTGCTCAGATCGGAGCTTCAGCAGGTCAAATAGCTGCCGCAAAAGCAGTACGCAGCGGCCGCTTGGGCTCCGAGTGGGATGCGCCTCGGCAAGGATTCGACCAAAACTCGCAAAACTGGTTGCTCAATCCAAGCTATAAGGTCAACAAGGATTTGATGGTCTACGGGTCGGTAGCCGGCGGCAACAAATCAGGCGCGGCGCAATTTAACCTGAATACCGGTAAGGTCGAAAACGTCAATCCTGAAAACGTGATGGATTATGAATTTGGGATTAAAAGCACCTGGCTGGATCGTAAATTGGTGGCCAACGTCAACTTTTACCAAACCGATATCGAAGGCTTTCAGTCGCAGTTGGTTATTCCCTGCACGATTGGCGTGGATGGCTGCACCACCGGCAACCGTACCACCTTGGGCAATATCAAGGGCATTCAATTGCGCGGTATCGAATTGGAGACCAATTACGATATTACCCCAGGTTTGAGTGTGTTCTTGAACGGTTCATTCAATCGCGCAATCTACACCGATTTTGCCAACGCGCCTTGCCCGCCGGAGGCTAATAACAATGGTACTTGCGATCAGACCGGTATGACCTTGCCGAATGCGCCGACCTTCACGGCCAACTATGGTGTCGATTATCGCGCGCCGCTGACCTTTGGTTACGGTAATGATTATGGCTTGCAATGGCATGCGTATTTGATCGACAGCTATAAATCCACCGCGAATTACAACTCTAATTTGTCGACATATGGCAAGCAACCGGCTTACCACGTGACTGATGGCGGGATTGGCGTAGGCACCAAGAATGGCAAGTACAACCTGGATTTGGTCGGTAGGAACATCTTCGACACGATCTATTTTACTAATGTCGGTAACTATACCAACAACAGTGCCGTTAGTGCCGCCTTCGGCGATGCGCGTTACTACGGGGTGCACTTTAGAGCCAAATTCTAATTTTTACACGCGCCGGGCGGCTAGGTCGTCGTCCGGCAAACTGATTTATCGAAACATTTGCAAAGGAAATACTTATGTTATCTAAACACTTATATTTACTGGGTTTTGGCGCGTTGATTTACGGGGCGGCCGCTTGCGCGGACGACCCGGTTACGCCCGCTATTCCCGGTGTTTCCGCCGGTGGCGTAGTAGCCGAGCTAATCAAGGATGGCTTTAACGGTACGGAAGGGCCGATCGGCTATACCGACGGCAGTTTATTGTTCACGGAAACCCAAGCCAACAAAATCGTACGTATCGGTTTGGACGGTAAAGTCTCGACGTTTCTGGAAAACTCCAACGGCGCTAACGGTTTGGCTTTGACGCCCGATGGCGAAATCGTCGCGGTGCAAACCGTCAAAACCAAAGTCGGCGTTGTCTATCCGGCCAATAAGAAAAATACCTTGGCCGAAAAGTATCAAGGCACCGCATTTCAACGTCCGAACGATTTAGTACGCGCCAGCAACGGCGGTATCTACTTTACCGATAGCGGTACGCGGCCGAGCAAGGAAAATCCTAATCCGCCACCATCGCATCCCGGCGTGTTTTATATTTCGCCGGGCGGCGAGCTTAAGCAACTGGCAACCGACATCGAGCGTCCCAACGGTATTCAATTGAGCAAGGACGAAAAAGTATTGTATGTCGCGAATACCCAAGGCGAACATATTTTGGCTTACGACATTGCCGCTGACGGCTCGATTCAGAATCGCCGCAATTTTGCCAAGCTGGACGGTTGGAAAAAAGGCGAGGACGGTACGTGGTCCAGCGGCGCCGATGGTTTGGCAATTGACAATGACGGCAGATTGTATGTCGCTTCCAATTCCGGCGTGGAAATCATCAGTGCCAAAGGTGAGTCGTTGGGTGTGATTCCATTACCCAAAAAGCCGCAAAATCTGGCCTTCGCGGGTATCGATAAGAAAACCCTTTATGTAGTTGGTCGCGGCGCGGCCTACAAAATTCCTTTACTGACTACTGGTCTTAGCAGTCGGCCTAAATAGGGTGGTTTGTGTGGCGTATCTCAATCGCCGTACCGGGTTCTTAACAATAGCGTCGCTGTTGCGAATTTAAGGGCCCACCGCAATCATTCATCAAGCTCTCGTGGTGATAACCTCCAACGGGCAAGGATTTATCCTTAGCCCGTTTTTTTTGTCCGGCGTTTTTTGCCGGACTCCCAGTTTCGCGGATCGGGAAGTTACAAAGTTCCTATCTGGCCTATCCGTACGCCTCCTTTCTAAATACCAAAAAAACTTTAAATGGTTGGCGTGGTGCTAGCCCAGCAACAGTGCGTGTTGCGACCCTGCTGAATTTCCACCAGTTGCCCGGAGTTAACTTGGCAGTTTATAGATTCATAACGCGAATTCGGATGAATTTTAAATAAATATTATGTTTTAAATCAATTAGTAACGAGCTGAATATCGTTTAGCAGGGGTGGCGTATTTCGGGTGGCATGCTAGTTGCTTTATAGCTAATGAGGAACCTTATTTACGCGCGATAAACCGTGCAGTTAGCAAAATTAATAATAGGAAGAAATTTCGATGAAAAACACGACCACTGCTGCTTTATTGGCTCTGATCTTGGCAGCTCCGGTAGCTTTTGCCGCCGACGCGGACGCCGGCAAAAAAACCGAGGCGCCAGCTGCGCGGCCATATACCTATAAGACTCCAAAATTGAATCGCGCTGAAATCGATGCCTTGCTCGCCAAACCCGAGCAAGTGTTGTTTATCGATGTGCGTCGTCCGGATGAAATCAGCAAGATCGGCACCTTTCCCGTCTATTTGAACGTACAACTCGATGAGTTGGATAAGGTTTTGCCGTTCATTCCTAAGGAACGCTCAATCGTCACCGTTTCCAATCACGCCGGCCGTGCCGGTAAATCCGCCGATTTGCTGGCTGAAAAGGGTTTCAAAGTGGTAGGCGCGATAGGTTCGCAAAACTATGAAGAAGAGGGCGGCAAGATTACCAAAATCGTCCCGCCCGCGCCTAAGCCTGAAGAGCATGCCAAAGAACAAGAGCATAGCAAAGGTCACAAGCACAAAGGTTAATTTCCGGATTGAAGTCGGGTGATGCCCGGCTTCGTTCCATCAAGCTGATATTTTGGAGGAATTCAATGAAAATCAAACTATATTGCGCGGTGGTCTGGGGGCTGGCACTTGCGCTCTCCGACGCAGCTCAGGCAGCCGACGAAAAGCCGGCGACCGAAGCCGCCGCGCCCGCCGGACAATCGAAATCCAAACTCTGGTCGTATCAGCCGGTTAAAGCGCCGGCTGTTCCCGAAGTGCAACAGAAAGATTGGGTGAGAACCTCTATCGACGCTTTTGTGTTGGCACCCCTGGAAGCCAAAGGCATCAAGCCTTCGCAAGATACCGACCGCGCTTCCTTCATCCGCCGGGTTACGCTGGACGTATGGGGCGTAATCCCAGCGCCGGAAGAAGTCGATACGTTTGTTAACGACAAATCGGCCGATGCTTACGAAAAATTGGTTGACCGTTTGCTGGCTTCGCCGAAATACGGTGAGCGCCAAGGGCGTAAATGGCTGGATTTGGCGCGTTATGCCGACAGTACCGGTTTCCAGAACGATAACGACCGCTTGAACATGTGGCGTTACCGCGATTACGTGATTAGCTCATTTAATCAGGACAAGCCGTACAGCAAATTCATTCAGGAACAATTGGCCGGCGACGAATTGTGGCCGGGCGACGAACAAGCCTTGGTTGCTACCGGTTTCATGGCGCAATTCCCGGACAACAGCAACTCCCGCGACTTGGTACAGCGTAAATACCAAATTACCACGGATATTACCGATACCGTGGGCAAGGTGGTGCTGGGTCAAACCGTGGAATGCGCGCGTTGCCATAACCACAAATTCGACAAGATCAGCCAGAAAGATTATTTCTCGCTGCAGTCGTTCTTTGCCAATGTTGCACCGGTAGACAATATCCCCGCGAAGAAAGGTGAAGTGGAAAAAGCCTACGAACAGCAGTACGCCAAATGGGAAGAGGCGACTAAAGATATTCGCGCCAAGAAAAAGGCCATTATCGATACGCACAGGGAAGAGGCGCTTAAATATCACAAGGAACGTTATTTGACCGACTCGCGGGAAGCGATCTTTAAACCCAAAGAGCAATGGAACGCTCGCGACCGTTGGGTAAACCATCGCTTGGCTAACGTTACCGACGAAGCCAGTTTGGAATCGTATTTCCGTGAAAAAGGCGAAAGTACCGATGCTAAAACTCGCGATCCAAAGATTGCCGAGCAATGGGCCGAGTTGGAAAAACTGGATAAAGAACTTAAAAAATTCAACGATCTAAAACCAACCACCTCCTCCAACACCATTTCGGCGATGACCGAACTGGGTCATCCTGATGCACCGCCTAGCTACGTGTTTGCGGTGGGCGATCACGAAAAACCGTTGGAAGAAGTGCAACCGGCGTTCCCGGAAGCGATTACCGACGAAAAACCGGACATCAAGCCATTGCCGTTTTCTTCCGGTCGCCGTTCAGCGCTGGCTAAATGGATTACCAGCCCGACCAATCCTTTGACTGCTCGGGTATATACCAACCGGATTTGGGACCAGTATTTCGGTAAAGGCATCGTTACCACCGTCAGCGATTTCGGTAAAGCCGGCCAAAAACCGACGCATCCCGAATTGCTGGATTACCTGGCGCACAAATTCGTCAACGACGGCTGGAGCGTGAAAAAACTGCATCGCGAAATCCTGTTGTCCAGCGTTTATCGCCAATCATCCGATTACCGCGAAGATGTAGCGCAAGCAGATGGCGAAAACCAGTTGCTGGCAGTGTTTCCGCGCCAACGTTTGGAAGCGGAGCAAGTCAGGGATTCCTTGTTAGCCGCGGCCGGCAAATTGGAAGAGAAAGTGGGCGGTCCTAGCGTTTACCCGCCATTGCCGAAAGCGATTAATACCGCCAGCGGTAACTTCCAGGGCGATCCGGCCTGGAAAACCTCCAAGGATGTTCACGATCAGAACCGCCGCAGTTTGTACATCTTTACCCGGCGCAGTATCCCTTATCCGATCCTGGACTCCTTCAACATGGCGTCGCCGCAGGAAGCGCACAGCAAACGCGAGGTAACCACCACGCCGCTGCAAGCGCTGACCTTGTACAACAGCGAACTGATTTTCGATTGGTCCAAATCCTTGGCCGGCCGAGTAATCAACGAGGCGGGTGAAGACGAAGAAGATCGGATCAGCAGACTGTATCAAATCCTGTTTGCGCGGCAACCGAACGATGGTGAAAAAGAGTCGCTGCAGGCCTTCTTGAATGAACAGGAAGCCATCATTCGCGCCAAGGCAGCGGATGGCAAATTTGAAGTGAACGTGCCGGCCGGCGTTAGTAAGGACAAGCCGCTGGGTGACCCCGTCAGAGCAGCTGCATTCGTGGATTTGGTCCACGTCGTAGCCAACTCCAACGAGTTTATCTACCGGTTTTAACGATACATACGACTCGGTCTGAGTGGGCGTCCGCCGAATCGGCGGGCGCTTTACCGAACCCGAAGTAGTTGCCGACATAAAATTATATTCAAGAGGTTTAGATAATGAACAACAAATCACGTCGAGATTTTTTAGTAAAAACCGGCTATGGCTTAGGCGGCTTGGCTGTCAGCGGTTTTCTGCCTGGCGGTGGCGTCATTGCCAGCGCCTTTGCGGACGATCCAGCCTTGCAAGCGTTGGCCGGTGCCAACCCCTTAGCGCCGAAAGCGCCGCATTTCGCGCCTAAAGCCAAAACCGTCATCTGGCTGCATATGTCAGGTGCCCCCAGTACGCTGGATTTGTACGACTACAAACCCCAGTTGGTCAAACAAGCCGGTACCGGTATTCCGGCGTCGTTTTTGCAAGGTATCAAAACCAGTACCCAAGGCGGCGTGACCAAATTGATCGCCACCAAACGCGACTGGAAACAGCACGGTCAAAGCGGCGCCTGGTTTTCCGACTGGCTGCCCAACCTGGCGGAACACGCCGACGACCTGGCCTTCATTAAATCCAGTGTGACCGTTGGGGCTACCCACGATATTTCCATCATGAAGTTGAACACCGGCGGCTTGAACCCCGGCCGGCCAACGCTGGGCGCCTGGGTGCAATATGCCTTGGGTTCCGCGAATCCGAATCTGCCTGCCTATGTGGTGTTGTATAACGACAAACGCGAACCACGCGGCGGTGTGACTAACTGGGAGTCCGGCTTTTTGCCTGCGGTATATCAAGGTACGCCGTTCCGTCCCGGCAATTCGCCGATTCTGCATTTGAACAACCCGGAATATCTGGCTAACGCGGAAAAACGCCATGCGCTTGACCTGTTGAAACAGATCAACCAAACACATGCGTCCAACTATCCGACCGATAGCGAACTGCAAGCCCGCACCGAGTCTTACGAACTGGCTTACCGCATGCAGGAAACCGCACCGGAAGCGGTCGACTTCAGTAAGGAATCTGAAGCGACTAAAGCGCTGTACGGCTTAAACGACGAAATCACCCGCCCATACGGCGAGCTGTTGTTGCGTGCCAGACGCTTAACCGAACGCGGCGTGCGTTTCGTACAGGTCGTATCCGGCCCGACCGACATCAAAGGCGACAGCCGTGATTGGGACGCGCACCAAAACATCGAAGACAACCACAGCAAGCATTCGAAAATTATCGACAAACCGATCGCCGGCTTGTTGAAGGATTTGAAAGCCAAAGGCTTGCTGGATGAGACCCTGGTGGTGTGGACTTCCGAGTTCGGCCGTACGCCATGGAGCGAATCCGGCGACGGCCGCGACCACAACCCTTGGGGTTACACGCAATGGATGGCGGGCGGCGGCGTAAAAGCCGGCTACACCCATGGCGGCACCGACGAGCTGGGCGTACAAGCCATCAAAGGTACCGAAGTCGATACCTACGATTTGCACGCCACTGTGTTGAACCAATTGGGTCTGGATCACTTGAAACTGATTTACAAGTATCAAGGCCGTTCGGAACGTCCAACGGTGGTGTACGGCAAAGTGATCAAGGAATTGATTACCTAAGTTCGGGCTTTAGAGTCTTACCCGAAGGCGTGGCGCTTTCGGGTAAGCGATTCGCCGAGCGGGCTATTTGCCGGTGCAACGCGAATTTGAACCAATGTGGACATCTCTGAAATTCCTTCTTTATCAAACAGGGCGTTAGGACGACGCTGTCAGAGAGCAAGCGTTTATCCCGGCAAGGATGTTGGGTGGCCAATGGATGGCGAACCGGATTATCTCCCGGTAAAACGCGAAGCTGGGCCGTTGTGGGGGCCTTGGGTGACAGTGTTTCGTTTGAGTCCTGCTTGACGAAGAGGGAATTTTAGAGATGTTCTGAGAAAACAATTTAGTGCGGTATGTAATACCGTGACAGGGTTAGTGATATGCGAAAGACGATTTATCTTTTCGGAATTGGGTTAGTTCTCAGCAGCAGCGCGGTTATTGCCGAAAGCGAATTCGATTTCGAAGAGTTAATGAATGATGTGGAAACCAAAATTCAGGAAGTGCAAAACAATATTGCCGCCAAGGACGCTAACACAGCGGTAACACAAGCCAAGCAATTACAGGACGAATTCAAGCTGGTCGAAGGATTTTTTGCGAAGCGCGGCAATGCCGACGATGCCACGCATAACGCCAAGGAATATCAGGATAAGGCGGCGAATATTCAGAATGCGCTATCTGCCGGCGATTTCGATACGGCTGCCGTTGCCGCCAACGACTTTTCCAAACAATGCCGCGGCGCCTGCCACGACAAATACAAACCCCTCTAATTGAACGCATATGAAAAACCTAATTTTGAAAAGCCTGCTGCCCGCCGTATTTGCTTTGCCGGTGATGGCCGCGCTACCGGAAGGCCATCCGGCCCCGGATTTTCAAGCGCAAGCCTCCCTGGCCGGCAAGGCTTTTAATTACACGCTGGAGGACGCTTTGAAAAAAGGCCCGGTAGTCGTGTATTTCTATCCGTCCGCTTATACCGGCGGTTGTAATTTGCAGGCGCATAGTTTTGCGGTTAATCACGAAAAATTTGCCGCGGCCGGTGCCAGCATTGTCGGTGTATCGCTGGACAGCATCGAACGCCTGAACGACTTTTCCGCCGACCCTAATTACTGCGCCAGCAAATTTCCGGTGGCATCCGATGCCGACGGCAAAATCTCCGGCAATTACGATATTGCCGTGAAAGCCGCCGCGCCGGGTAAAACCGATAGCCGAGGCGTGGAAATTAATCACGGCTTTGCCGAACGCACCACCTTCGTGGTCACGCCGAACGGCAAAATCGCCGCGACCTTGGGCGGTTTGAAGCCCGAAGAAAATGTCGCCAAAGCGCTGGAAATCGTGGAAAAGCTCGCCGCTGATCGATCGAAGGCGAACTAAGCATGGGGTTTTGCCGTTGGCTATTCGCTGTGACGCCAGAAACCAAACCCCGCAGAGCAAGAGCACATTGGCGCCGCCGCAGTCAGTGGCTGGCCGTTAGCACGTTTGCGTTGTTGGCCTCGGCGAAGACCGTATTTGCCGAGCAGGGCGCTGAGCTTTCCTTGCAGCGCATCGGCAGCGGCAACCCGGTCGCCGGTAAACAAAAGTCGGCCGACGAACGGTGCCAGGAATGTCATGGCGAGGACGGCAATAGCGGCGATGTCAGAATTCCCAGCCACGCCGGTCAATATGCCGGTTATCTGGTTAAACAGCTCAGCGATTTTAAATCCGGCGCCCGCAGCCACGAAATCATGAATGTGATGGCCGCCGATCTGACTCAAGAAGACATGGCCGACATCGCCGCGTATTTTGCCAGCCAGAAAGTCATGCGCGGCGACAGGATTGCCGACAATCCGCTCGCCAAAAATTTGTTCGTAAACGGCGATGCGGCGCGGGATTTACCCGCGTGCGCCAGCTGCCACGGTGAAAACGGTAAAGGCAAGATTGCGGATAACGTCATTTACCCGGTGATCGGCGGACAACGCCGGGTTTATCTGCGCAGTCAATTGACCAACTGGAAGTTGGGCGAACGCAAGAACAGCCCGGAGGCCGTGATGAACAAGGTCGCCAAGTCGTTGAACGACGACGAACTGAATGCCTTGGTCGAATACCTGTCGGGCTTGTAACGAGATGAGCGTGCCGCCGGCAGCTTATTCCCATCCTTTTTACGGAGTTGATATGAAACGTTTTGTTCTGGGTAGCGCACTATTGCTGTTAGTCGCGTTTTCGGCGCTGGCCGGTTTGCAAGAAGGCGATGTGGCTCCGGATTTCAATACTCAAGCCTCGTTTGCCGGCAAGCCGTTTGCCTATTCCTTGAAAGAAGCGCGCGGCAAAGGCCCGGTGGTGGTGTATTTCTATCCGACTGCTTACGGGCGCGGCTGCAATATTCAAGCAAGAACCTTTGCGATCAATCACGACAAATTCGCCGCCGCCGGCGCGACTATCGTTGGCGTGTCCTTGGACAGCATCGAGCGTTTGAACGAGTTCTCGGCCGACCCTGAGTACTGCGCCAGCAAATTTCCGGTGGCTTCGGATGCGGACGGCAAGATCGCCAATGCCTACGGCTTGAGCGTCGATGAATCCAAAACCGGGCGCTTGGACAGCCGCGGCGTGCAAGTCAATCACGGGTCTATCGCCCGGACCACATTTGTAGTTTCGGCGGAGGGCAAGATCGTCGCCAGCGTCGGCGACTTGCAACCCGCCGAAAATGTCGAAAAGGCCTTGGCGATTGTGCAAGGCCTGGGCAAGTCCGCACAGGCTGGCCAATAGCGGTTTAAGGACGCGTGCAGTAGGGGGAGAAGTGCAAGCTTATTTTCAACGGATAGTGTCATCAACAAAGGGTGTTTAAGAGGGCGGCAATGAAGAAGTCTTTAAATTGGTTGTTATATGAAACCCACCGCTGGCTGGGGGTGGTGTTGGCTTTGTTCATGTTTTTCTGGTTTTTTACTGGCATCGCGATTATCTATTCGACGCCGACCACGCAAAGCCGCAGTCAGCAATTGGCGCACGCGGAAAGCCTGGCGCCCGAAGCCGGCTGGTTGAGCCTGGGCGAAGCCTGGGATCGCAGTACCGAGCAGCGCAAGCTGTTTGCCGCGCAACATAAATCCAAGCCGGCAAACATGGGTGAACATGGCGCGCAGGCTAAAACCGAAGCGGGCAATGGCGTCGAACAGGCTGTCGGTATAGCCGATGCACGCTTAGTGAGACGTAACGACGAGCCGTTTTGGCTGGTGGAAGATACCAAAGGCGCGCGCTTCGCGTTGTCGGCGCTAGACGGCAGCTTACGCGAAACCTCGGTGGAGCAGGCGCTACGCATCGCCGATGACTGGTTCAAACGCGACGGTATTAACCATAACTTGCAAGTAGTGGAAACGGTGGAAGCACCCATTATTCTGCGCAATCAGGATGCCTTGCGGCCGTTTCATCGGGTAGCAAGCGACGATGGCGACGAGCTGCTGATTTCTGCGCGTACCGGCGAAGTGCTGCATGCCTCGACCCGCGTCGATAGGGCGTTTTACTATGCCGGCAACTGGCTGCATTTATTCAAGCCCCTGGAAGCCATCGGTCTGGGGCAATATCGCCACGATGTGCAATTGTGGTCCGGCTTGGGCGCGACTATCGCGTGCATCACCGGTTTGATCATCGGCTGGTTGCGCTGGCGGCCGGGTTTTAACGGCAAGCCTACCTACTCGCAAGGCCGCACGCAACCGTATCGCGAATTTTGGTTCAAATGGCATTTTTGGAGCGGTTTGATTGGCGGTACCGTCGCGCTTTCCTGGGCGCTGAGCGGATTTATCGACACCAATCCCGGCAAATTATTTTCCGAAGCCAATCCGACTCGGCAAGAATTGAACCGTTATTTGGGCAAGGTGTTACCCGATGCGATGCGCAATTGGCAACCTGGACCGCTTAATACGGCCGAGGGTAACGACATCGTCGAACTGGGCTGGCGGCGCTTGGGCGGCGAAGCGGTATTGCTGGCATACGGACGTGATGGTCAAAGGTTACCGCAAACCGTGGCGGGCGCGGCGCCTATATTCAATAAAGTATCGCTAACCGCCGCGATTAACCGGGTGGCGGAGGATACGCCAATCGCCAGCCAGGAATTATTGGACGACTACGACAGCTATTATTACCCGCGGCATAATCAAAGCTTGGTGGAAAAACCCCTGCCGGTGGTGGCCGTGCAATTGGCGGACGAAGCCGGCACCCGGTTTTATCTGGACCCGCAGGACGGTAGTTTGCTAGCCAAGCTGGATCGCAGTCGCCGGGTGTTTCGTTGGCTGTATTCCGGATTGCATCATTGGGATTTCGGTTGGCTGTATCACCGGCCGATTTGGGACGCCTGGATGTTGACCTGGGTGGGTTTCGGTTTGGTGCTGGGTGCCAGTTCGCTGGTGGTGGGCTGGAAAAGACTGGTCAAAACCTTTAAGCCGAAAAAACGCAAAGTGGCCGGACCGCAGTCCGTGCTGGAACTGGCAACGGAAACCCGCAGCTAACCCCGGTCTGACCAAAAATGATCTGGCGGGATGATTCTCGCCAGCGTCAATTAGCTATTGATTAGCCAGATCGCAGGCAGTTAACTTTTAATACATCCTCGGCCGCCGTTCGGCGGCCTCTTTCGGTTTCGTCCGGATCGATCCTACCGTCCTCAACCCATTCCGACCCGGTTTACTCTGCTGTGCGAGCGATTCAACGCTTTTTGCATAGGCACAATACCGAGCAGCAAACGGCTAAGTCACATAGAATGGCGAATGTTGAAATTCAAGATGAGGCACAGGCTATGGATCATGATTTCTGGCATCAGCGCTGGCAACAGAACCAGATCGGTTTTCATAAGCAAGAATTCAATCCGGTTCTACAGATGCACTGGCCGCGCTTGGCTATCCCGCAGCAAGCTCGGGTGTTTGTACCGCTGTGCGGGAAGAGTAAAGACTTGCTTTGGCTATTGGCCATGGGCTATCAGGTGGTGGGCGTGGAATTAAGTCCGCTGGCCGTCGAATCGTTTTTCGCCGATAACAATTTGCAGCCGACGGTGCGTCGCCAAGGCGATTTCTGGGTCAGCGAGGTGGATCGTTTGCAGATTTTCTGCGGCGATTTTTTTGCGTTGCAAACCGCCGATGTCGGCGACCTGGATGCGGTTTACGATAGAGCTGCGCTGGTGGCCTTGCCGCCGGATATGCGCATCGATTATGTGATGAAGCTGTCCTCCCTGTTGCCGCCCACCCTGCAAATGTTGCTAATAGCATTCGATTATCCCCAACACGAAATGCCCGGACCGCCTTTTAGCGTGCAAGCCGATGAGGTAGAGCGCTTATACAGCCATTGGTGTGAAATTGAATTGCTGACCAGCGACGACGCCCTCGCTACCGAACAGCATTTTAAAGAACGCGGCTTGAGCAAAATGGCGGAGCAAACTTATAAATTGATAGTGCGTTAACCGGCGGGCGATCAGTGCATTCTATGACATCGAAATTTGTACACTTCAGTTACCGCTGAACAGGCTTAATCGATTTTTCTATAGAAGGACATTATCGTGAATAATTATGCAAATATTTATGACATTTGCGATACGCCCGTTTTAAAAGAACGGCCTCAAGCCGCGCCGGGCGAAAATTTCAAGTTTCTATATCAAAAATCCGCGTGCAACTGGCTGTTGAAATATCTGATTCTTAAAGCTTGCCGTCATCCGCAAATCCCGATGCAGGATGTTCCGGTATATCAGGCTGCTATCCGCGCGGCGATGCAAGCCAGCCAAATGAATTGGCGAGATGCGGACTGGATCAAACAGACATTCAAGCCGATTGCCGATCTGCTGGACCGCATAGACAAACCGCAATTTCGGCAACGACAGCCGCTGCCGCTCAGCCATGCGCTTCCCAGTCAAGCGCAATTGAATACGGTCATCGAGCGCTGTATGCAGGATATTTTGCGTACCTGGCGGCGGGATAAAAACAACCCTTATTTTCCGGTCGCCGCCCAGGTGATTTTATCCGGCGATGACCATATGAACGGCGAGAATTTTCTCAATGTCTTGTGCGGCGTGGGTTCTTTCGAATACCAGAATGCCGCCTTGCTATCGGCGTTGCTACGCTGCTTTATTAGCAGTAGCTCTGCAAGGTTAAAGTTCATCCGCAAACACTATCGAGGGATAGCGGAAAAAATGTGGCTGCGTTCGTGCTGGTTTACGCATCGTACGGCATTTTACGACGTGAATTTTTTTGAACACTTATTGGCAAAAGTCCTGAAAACCGAGGGGACGGACGATGAATTGCAGCAAATCTTGCCGATCATGGAAAACCTCCTGCAATTTTGCGGCGTCACCAGCCGGGAATGGCTGGTGACGCCGAATAAAGGCATTAAGCATCCTGCCATCACTTGTTTACCGATAGGTTCGGAAGCCATTTACGCGTGCCGTCTCAGCAAAAAAGATAGGGCTATAAAAAAGGATTTGGGCTTTGATGATTTCGCCTCCGATACCGACACGACTTTTTTCACGCTATCTATTGCCAAAAAATGGCTGGATCTCGTCGAAGATAGAAACCTAGAAGTCGATGCCAAGCTGCTTGAGGAATGCCGATCACTTTTGGATCATCCATGGATAGAAATCATCAATGAATATCAAATCGGCAGCGGTTATACATCCAATCCACCCACCATACAGATCACCAAACCGCTGAATTACCAGGGAGCAATTCCGATCTGGTTTGACAAGCCGTTTCCCAAGCCTGACGGCAGTGTCGTTAAAAACGTTGTGGGCAATGAGATCTGCCCCGGACATAATATGGACATTCTGGAATCCATCATAGTGAACCGGAAGCAATGGAATGCGCTGCAGGGAGAGAACTTGAAAACTGTACGGCGCTTACTGGATTTTCATTATGAAACTTACAGGAGCGGTAACTTTAAACAAGAGTCCGCATTCCAATATTATCTTCCGGAGATATACGTTTTCTATGCCGGGCGGGTCTATGACGCCTATTTGACCTTGAGCGAAGCGGAAAAAATGATCCTGGATCCTTCGGGACGGATCGACGCTATTCGGCAAATAGCCTTGGCATATTGTAAAGATGATCTTATCGCTTATACCTTGAATGCCTTTGATGCGGCTCTTGCCGTATCGGCGCTGGTGCTGCTACGCCATGAATCCAGAGATGACGGTTTGCTGGCTACCGCGCTGAAAGTAATAACGGACGCCTTGGGCGAAGGCGTAAAAGGTCACCCTTTTCTACCGTATGAATGGAATAAAATGCGTCATCCTTGCCGGATTATCGTCGGCAGCGATGTTTCGACGTCCTTATTTGTATTAAACGCAGTCGTTAACGCCAGCTTTTATTTATATGGCGTAGATCAAAACTAGTGCCGTTCAATCGAAATGGCTGCAGATACCGATTGCACCAATTCGTAGCTTCTCGATGGCGTAGGCAAAAAAGGCGATAATAAGGGCATCACGCTCATGCAAATGCGCCACACTCAACGATTAGCAGCCCATCATGCCTGAATCAGGTCACGCACATTCCCTGGATAACGGCATCGCCGTGATCCACTCCAACCAACTGGAAGAACTCCGCGATGTGGTCGAGTACTGGCTCAGGCAGCATCCATTGCGGCCCTTGGAAAACGAGATTTTTTTGGTGCAGAGCAACGGCATGGGGCATTGGTTGAAGCAAAGTCTGGCGCAAAATTCCTCGCTGGGCATCGCCGCCGCGATGAAAATGCAGTTGCCGTCTTTGTTTATCTGGAGTGTTTACCGGGCGGTATTGGGCGAGCAGATTCCCATCGAGCAACCGTTAGCCAAAGACCCGCTGATCTGGCGTTTATATCGATTGCTGCCAGTTTTGCTGAAACAACCCGGCTTCGAAACCTTGGCCAGTTTTTTGACTGACGACAGCAATTGCCGTAAACGCCACCAACTTGCCGAACAGTTGGCGGATCTGTTCGATCAATACCAGGTGTATCGTTCCGATTGGGTGTCGGATTGGGCGGCGGGGCAGGATGTGCTGCGCAACGGGCATGGCGAGAGCAAACCGCTGCCGAGCGCGCAACGCTGGCAAGCCGCCTTGTGGCGGGCGGTGCTCGATGATTTGGGTGCCGAATCCTCGCCGTTTGCCAGTAGGGCGGCGGTGCATGCGCAGTTCATGGCCAGGATTGATACCTTAACGGCTCGCCCCGCCAGCATGCCGCGCCGCGTCGTGTTGTTCGGCCTGTCTTCCCTACCGCAGCAATCGCTGGAAGTGCTGGCTAAATTGGGCCGGTTTTGCCAGATCGTGTTGTTTGTGCATAACCCTTGTCAGCATTATTGGGCCGACATCATCGAAGACAAGGAACTGCTGAAAGCCGAACGCCGCCGGCAGTCGTACAAATCGGGTATGAGCGCGGCATTAAGCGACGCGGAATTGCATTTGCAGGCCCCCCCTTTACTGGCTGCCTGGGGCAAGCAAGGCCGGGATTATATTCGTTTGCTGGATCATTTCGATGAAACTCAGGCCTACGCCAACTGGCATTGGCCGGACAGCAAAATCGATATGTTCAAAGACTACGGGGAAGCGGGACAGCGTAGTTTGCTGCAACACCTGCAACATTCTATCCTGGACCTGGAGCCGTTACCCGAGCAACCCGTTTTGCTGGCAAATGCCGACGAGTCGATGCAGTTTCATATCGCTCACAGTCCGCAGCGCGAAGTCGAAATTTTGCACAATCAATTGTTGGCGCGTTTCGATAATGCCCAACGACACGGTAATCCTTTGTATCCGCGCAATATCATTGTGATGGTGCCGGACATCAATACCTACGCGCCGCATATCCACGCGGTATTCGGGCAAATTCAAAGCGACGATCCGCGTTATATTCCCTATAGTCTGGCCGATCAGCAACAGCGCGGACAAAATCCGCTATTGCTTGCGGTGGAAGCCTTGCTGAATTTACCGGAGTCGCGGTTTGCGGTCAGCGAATTTCTGGGTTTGCTGGAAGTGCCGGCTTTGCGGGCGCGCTTTGAGATTGACGAAACCGCGATACCCAAACTGCATCAGTGGATCGAAGAATCCGGGATACGCTGGGGCTTGAACGCCAGGCAACGCACGCAACGGGTCAATATGCCTGCGAATTTGCAGGCCAATACCTGGCAGTTTGGGTTGAGACGCATGTTGCTGGGGTACGCGGTCGGTGCCGGTGCACCTTTTGATGAGATTCAGCCCTACGAAGAAATCGGCGGCCTGGACGCGCAATGGCTGGGCGGTCTGGCGTTTCTGTTGGAAACCCTGGAAAAATACGCAGAGCTGTTAGGGAGGGAGTATGCACCAAATAGATGGCAGCAAATATTGTCAGAGCTGCTGGATGATTTTTTTCAGGTAAGCGACGAGCGTGAGCGAAAAACCCGGGATACCCTGACAAGTTCGCTGGCTAACTGGTTCAAGTATTGCGAACAAGCCGGTTTAAACAGTGCGGATTTACTGCCCATCCAAGTGGTGCGCGAGGCCTGGCTGGCAGGCGTCGACGAACCTTCCTTGCATCAACGCTTTCTCAGCGGCCGGGTGAATTTCTGCACCTTGATGCCGATGCGCGCCATCCCGTTTCGGTTGATTTGCCTGCTGGGCATGAACGACGGCGAATATCCGCGCAACCAGCAAGCGCACAGTTTCGATTTGATGAGCGAGCGCGGCCATTACCGCCCAGGCGACCGCTCGCGCCGGCAAGACGATCAATATCTGTTTCTGGAAGCGTTGCTGTCGGCGCGCGAACAACTGTATATCAGCTGGGTAGGGCGCAGTATCCGCGATAACAGCGAGCGGCCGCCTTCGGTGCTGATCAGTCAATTGCGCGATGTGCTGGCGCAGGGCTGGGCGCTTGCCGATAAGCCCACGTTGTTGGAGAAAATTACCGTCGCGCATCCCTTGCAACCGTTTAGCGAAGCCTATGTTCGGAAAAATCGCGATCAGCGGCTTTTTACCTATGTCCGGGAATGGTTTACACCTGCCGAAGCTCAGCCGTTCAGCGCTCGGATCGCGTCCGGTCTGGACGATAAAACCTACTCGTTGACCTTGGAATCGCTTGCGCAATTTTTGCGCGCGCCGGTAAAAAGTTTTTGCAATCAAACACTAAAGTTTGGCTTCGATGGCGAAACGGTCACCAGTGAAGACTGTGAACCGTTTGGAATCGATAGTCTGCAAGCCTATTTATTTAGCGATGAGTTGCTGCGGGGTTTAACCGCAGAGCATCCGGAAGACACGGAAGACTTCCTGTCGCGGCAACAAGCCGCGATGATGCAGAAAGGGCAACTGCCCTTGGGCGGTTTCGCCCAGGCGAGTTTCGCGGCCATAGCCGAGCCGGTCAAGTCGGCTTGGGAGCGCTATCGGATGCTGGTGTCGGAGTGGACCGAATCTTTAGAACCGCATGTGCTGCAGCTCACGCCTTTTGTATTGGCCGGCGGCGTTACGATGCAATTAGCCGGCGATCTCAGTCAATTGCGTCGCCACGGCCAGCAGGGGCAAGCCGGTCTGTTGCATCTGACCGCGCAAACTCTGCTGAATAAGGATAAATCCATCAAATACCAAAATCTATTGTTGCAGTGGTTACAGCATTTGGCGGTTTGCGCCGATAGTTTGCCGGTACAGACCTTGGTTATCGGTGCCGACACGGTGATTGAAATGCCAGTTGTCGAGCAAGACGCCGCTTACCAGCAGTTGCAAAACCTGGTTGCCGCTTATCACGACGGCATGCAAGCACCGTTGCCGGTGGCGTGCCGAACCGCGTTTTGCTGGCTTGCCGCACACTCGGAAAGTGCGCTGGAAAAAGCGCAAGCCCGATATGACGGCGACGAATGGAATGCCGGAGAAGTCCATTACGATGCCTATCTTGCCCGCTTCTTTCCCAACTTTGCCAGCTTGTTTGCGTTTGCCGCAGACAAGGATTTTGCATATTGGGCGGATGGCTTGTATCGGCCGATGTTTATGCATATCCGGGAATTGCCTGGGGCAGGGGAGGCGTCGGTATGACCAGCGCCATCCCGCTCAACCCCATCGACTTTCCGTTATCGGGTACGCGGCTGATCGAAGCCAGCGCCGGTACCGGCAAAACCTATACCATCGCCGCCTTATATGTGCGGTTAATCCTGGGAGACAATCCCGGTAGTGCTGAACCCAGCCGATATTTATTGCCGCCGGATATTTTGGTGGTGACCTTCACCGAGGCTGCCACCAAGGAATTACGCGAGCGGATTCGCGAACGTTTGAGTCAGGCTGCGCGATTTTTTCGTCAGCAATTGCCGACTACGGATGCGTTCCTACAAGACATCCGTGACTGTTATGCAGAGCAAGATTGGCCGGCATGCGCCCGTCGTCTGGAGTTGGCGGCCAACTGGATGGACGAATCGGCGGTTTACACCATCCACAGTTGGTGTAACCGCATGCTGCAACAACATGCTTTCGATAGCGGCAGCTTGTTTCGGCAGGAGGTCAATACCGACGATACTGAATTATTGAATGAGGTGGTCAGGGATTATTGGCGTAGTTTTTACTATGAAATGTCTAACGACGCCGATTTTCCAAGCTTGTATGCAGTGTTCAAGCACCCGGACGAGTTACTGCTGGCGGTGCGTTCGCTGCTTGGCAACGCCGAGCCGATACCGTTTAGCTTGGCCGACGGTCAGTCCATTAAAGAATTGATTTCTGCGGTGGCGTCCATCAGGCAGTCGTCGTTACAAGAGTTAAAAGCGCCTTGGCTGAATTGGCTGCCTGAAGTACGCGAACTATTGGAGGCCGCCATAGAAAACAAAGTGCTGCCTGCGAAAAATTACAACTCGGCTAACCGTCGCAACTGGCTGGACAAAATCGAGGCCTGGAGTCTGGATCCCTTGCAGGACACTCTGGACATTGGTAAGGGTTTTGAGAATCTGTCACCGGCAGGCATGGCTAAATTAGCCAACCCCGGACAGACGTCGCCGGATCATCCCGGTTTTGCGGCAATTGGCCAATTGCCCGCGCGACTGGCGGCATTGCCCAGTTTAAAAGTCGAGCTGATCAAGCATGCCGTGCATTGGATAAGACAGCGTTACGATTTTGAAAAACAGCGCATCGCCCGGATGACCTTCGACGATATGCTGAATCGCCTGGATACTGCGCTGCAAGGCCAAAACGGCGACAGGCTGGCGGAGGTGATTCGCCAGCAATATCCCATCGCGTTGATAGACGAGTTTCAGGATACCGACCCGGTGCAATACCGGATTTTTTCCACACTCTATGCGACGCCAGCCGCCGGCGATTCGGCTTGTTTGATGATAGGCGACCCGAAACAGGCCATCTACTCGTTCCGCGGCGCGGATATTTACACGTATCTAAAAGCACACCGCGATACCCAAGGCCGGCATTACACCCTGAGCACCAATTACCGCTCCACTCAGGCATTGGTCGATGCGGTCAATCAGGTATTTTTGCAAGCCGATCGGCAAGACCGCGGTGCATTCCGGTTTAAAACGGACCAAGATAATCCGTTACCCTTTTTGCCGGTCAAGGCTCAGGGCCGCGATGATGTATGGGTTGTCGATAATCAAGCCGCTCCGGCGCTAACGCTATGGCATTGGGAAAGCGAGGATGCAGTCGGCATGCCGGCTTATCGGGAAACGCTGGCGGAGGTAACGGCCAGTGAGATCGTCAGATTGCTGAATGCGGCGGATTCGGGGCAAGCCGGGTTTAGATCGGCATCCGGCTGGCAAGCGTTGCAGCCTGGCGACATCGCCATCCTGGTCCGCAGCGGTACCGAAGCTTCGGCGATACGCAATGCCTTGGCGCGCCGGCGCTTGCGCAGCGTCTATCTGTCGGAGCGCGATTCCATCTTTGCCAGCGCCGAAGCGGTCGACATGTTGCTTTGGTTAAATGCCTTGGCCGAGCCGCGTAACGAACGTAAGGTGAGGGCGGCGTTAAGTTCCGCGACCTTCGGCTGGTCTTACCAAGCCCTGCATGAACTGGCCTTGGACGAACCCGGCTGGGAATTGCATCTGGAACGCTTTTTGGTTTATCAACAACGCTGGCAACAGGATGGTATTTTGCCCGCGCTGCGGCAATTGATTAACGATTACGGCTTACATACGCGTCTGGCGGACGACAGCGAAGGCGAACGGTCGATAACCAATCTGCTGCATCTTGCGGAATTGTTGCAACAAGCCAGCATGCAGCTGGAAGGCGAGCAAGCCCTGATCAGGCATCTGGCCGAAGCGATAGAGGCCGGCGGCAGTCAGGCCGGCGACGACGACGGCATCATCAGGCTGGAAAGCGATGCCAATCTGATTAAAGTCGTCACCATTCATAAATCCAAGGGCCTGGAATACCCGCTGGTGTTTTTGCCGTTTATTTGCAGCTTTCGCGAAGTGGGTGGTCGCTTCAATGCCTATTATCGTTATCACGACGAGAACAGGTATTTGCAAATCGACTTGCATAAACAAGAACACATCAAGGCCATCAGCGAGGAAGAAAGGCTTCAAGAAGATTTGCGTTTGCTGTATGTGGCGATGACCCGGGCCCGCCATGCTTGTTGGTTGGGGATTGCACCGGTCAAGTCGGGCAGTAACAAGGATTGCCAATTGGAAAAATCGGCGATGGGGGCGTTGCTCAATTGGCGGACCAAACTGCCGACCAGCGAATTAGCATCGCAACTGCGTGAGCTGAAAGGCAGCTGTGATGCGATTCTTATAAGCCCTTTACCGGAAATTGATGATGC
Source organism: Methylomonas methanica (assembly GCA_001644045.1). Classification (GTDB taxonomy): domain Bacteria; phylum Pseudomonadota; class Gammaproteobacteria; order Methylococcales; family Methylomonadaceae; genus Methylomonas; species Methylomonas methanica. Next base: position 70,917 of record LUUF01000086.1, read on the forward strand.
GCGCTATAGCCCAGTCTTGGCAAACGACGGCTGCGATGAGGCGCGCGTTCCGCTCAGCAAAGTAGCCAGCAATTGGTGGATAGCCAGTTACAGCGCCTTGCACATCGCGGACCAACCAACGCCTGCGGCAGATCAATTTCGGCTGCTGCCGGAGTTGGAAACCGCCCATGACGATAAGCAAAACGACGAAGCCGAAATTGCTGCGGCGGTTAGCAAACCGCAGTCCGGTGTCCACGGTTTGCCCAGAGGTGCCGCTCCCGGCGTGTTGATTCACGACCTGCTTGAGGAATGCGCGCAATTGGGTTTTGCCAGCGTGTCGGCAAATCCTGCCTTAAGACAAGAGTTGCTTCAAAAGCGTTTTACCGGCGGCGAATGGGAAAATAAACACACCGCCATCGGTTCGGTCCTGGCGCACTGGTTGGACATGCCTTTGCTGGAAGATAGTGATCTTAGTTTGGCTACGCTAGGAATCAATACCTATCAAGCCGAACTGGAGTTTTTACTGGGTGCCGACACGGTCGATACCCAAGAGCTGGACCGCTTGGTCACCCGGCATACGTTTGGCGGACAAACGCGTCCCGACTTGCTGCCCGGACAAGTAAACGGGCTGTTAAAAGGTTTTATCGACTTGGTATTCGTGCACGATAAGCGGTACTACGTGGTCGATTATAAATTCAACAGCTTGGGGAACGATGAGACGGCTTACACGCGGGAGGCCTTGGCGGCAGCGATGTTGGCTAAACGTTACGACTTGCAATACAGCCTGTATTTGTTGGCCTTACATCGCTTGCTGAAAGTCAGGCTGGGCAATGCTTACCACTACGATACGCACATCGGCGGCGGGCTGTATTTATTCTTAAGAGGCGCCCAAGCTCCGACGGCGGGACGCATATTCGATAAGCCGCCCCGGATATTGATCGAGAGCTTGGACAAGTTGTTTGCCGCGTCAATAGATGGAGCTTATGCATGATTCGGCAAGCGGCGGTAATCGGCAGTATGCAGCACTGGATAGCGAAAGGCTGGTTGAGTCATTTGAATCGCGCCTTCGTGGGTTTTCTGTTGGAACTCGAGCCAAACGCTGCCGACGCGGTGCTATGGGCGGGGGCCTTGGTCAGCCATCAGCTGGATAGAGGCGAGGTCTATCTGGACTTGGAAAAACTCTGCGAGCAGCCGGGGATGACGCTGGCCATTCCGGCCGATGATGCTTGGGCAGTGGAGCAAGATGCGGCTACGGCCGAATTGGCGCGCTTAAAAGTGTATAGCCTTGAAGTCTGGAAAACAGCGCTTGCGCAATCGAGGCTCGTGTCATCAGGAGAAGGCGATACGCCGCTGGTTTTGGCGGATAACCGTTTATATTTACGGCGTTACTGGCGCTACGAACAAGCCTTGCAGACTCTTATTGGGCTGCGATTACAAGCTACGCGAGAAAGTTTGCCGGAGTCTTTATCGGAACGATTGCAAAGTTTGTTTCCAACGAACTCGGAAAGCCCTGATTGGCAAAAAATCGCTTGTGTCCTGGCTTTGCGCGCGCGCTTTGCCATTATCACCGGCGGGCCAGGTACCGGTAAAACCACAACGTTAACCAAGCTGTTGGCTTTATTGATCCATTTAGCGCAAGAAGATAGTGAGAACCCCAAAAATCTGAATATTTTACTGGCGGCGCCCACCGGGAAAGCTGCGGCCAGAGTCAGCGAATCGATTGCCAAAGCGCTCGACAATCTGGCTGTCGATGAAAGCATCAAACAATCTATTCCCAGAAAAGCCAGCACTTTGCACCGCTTACTGGGCAGCCGGCACGATTCGCGGCGCTTTCTGCATAATCGTTACAATCCCATCGTCGCCGACATCGTGATCGTCGATGAGGCGTCGATGATCGATCTGGAAATGATGGCGTCGCTGTTGGAGGCCTTACCGGCAAACACTCAATTGATCTTATTGGGCGACAAGGATCAATTGGCGTCGGTCGAGGCCGGTTCGGTGATGGGGGATTTATGCCGCGGCGCCGAACACGCCGCTTACGATCCGGAAACCCTGGCCTGGATTGCCAACTATGCCGGAGAACGGCTTAAACCAGCCGCAGTGCCTGGTTCTGCTATCAATCAACAAACGATCATGTTGCGTCACAGCCATCGTTTCGATGAGCACAGCGGCATAGGACAATTAGCTAAAGCGGTGAATCAGGGAGATGCGTTGCGGGCCGAGGCGATCCTGAGCGACCTGGAACATTACCCGGATTTGCTGCCCGAACCTCGGGCCGACTATTTTGCTTTGCGGCAACAGCCAGCGCCGGATGCCGCCAATAGCTTGTTAAGAAAGCTGGTGACTAATACGGGCCGGTGCACCGATGACAAGCCACGGTCTCGCCCCGGTTACGGGTATTATTTGGCGCAAATCAGCGGTTGCCGGCCAAGCACAGCCGAGCAATACGACGAGTGGGCCATGCGAGTGTTGACTGCCTTCGATGCATTTCAGGTGTTGTCTGCGTTGCGCCGAGGCCCGTGGGGCGTGGAGGGCTTGAATCAGCGCATTGAAGAGTGGCTGTTTGCAAAATCCAAGCAGGCGTTCTGGTACGAAGGCCGGCCGGTGATGATAACTCGCAACGATTACAATCTGGGGCTGATGAACGGCGATATTGGGATTGCGCTGCGAGATAGTACGGACAAACTGAAGGTGGCATTTCCCTGTGCCGATCCGTCGAGCAATCAGCAGATCCGCTGGATATCGCCGATGCGTTTGCCGGATGTGGAAACGGCGTTTGCCATCACCGTGCATAAGTCGCAAGGCTCGGAGTTTAATCACGTGGCCTTGGTCCTGCCGGAAACTATCAGTCCGGTGCTCACGCGCGAATTAATTTATACCGGTATCACGCGCGCGAAGGAAGGTTTTACGTTGCTGGAAAGCAGTGGTGGGGTTTTTTCTAAAGCTATTTTGACATGCCGTAAATAGCGCCGCCCGGGAGGCTCAGGCCGGTATCATTAACCACCGGCTCTGCGGGGCAGGGTTAGTTCTTACTCAGCGTTCCCTGTAGATATTGATTGATCTGTTCCAAATCCTGTTCGTTCAGACTACCGGCCGCTTCCTTGAGTTTGATGCCGTTAATCAAGTAGTCGTAACGGCTTCTGGCGTAATCGCTTTTGGCTTTATATAAATTACGTTGTTCGGTAAGAACGTCCACCATGGTTCGGGTACCCACTTCAAAGCCGGCTTCAGCCGCTTCCACGGCCATTTCCGCCGATTTGCTGGTGGCGTCCAGCGCTTTGACTCTGCTGATGCTGGAAACCACGCCGCGAAACGCATCTTTAACGCCGCGATTGATGCTGCGTTTTACCTTGGTCAAATCTTCCTTGGCGGCTTCGTATTCGTAGGCGGCCTGGCGACTGCGGGACGAAGTGCCGCCGCCTTCGAACAGGGGAAGGTTCAACTGCAAGCCCACGCTTTCGTTGTCGCCGCGTAAGCCGTAGCGGTTGCCGGTATCCTGGTCTCCGTATTGGGCGACGATATCCAAGGTCGGTAAATGTTTGGACTGCTGCAATTCCACATTTTTACGGACGTATTCCGCTTGGTTGAGTTGCGCGACGATAGAGAAATTATTGTTCTCCGCCGCATTCGACCAGGATGACAAATCCTCGGGTGCGGGCGGGCTGAGCGGAATTTGCGGTTGTAAGCTGTTCAGGTCGGCGGCATTCTCGCCTATGATTTCCCGCAGGGCTTCCTTGCTGTTATCCAACTGGTTTTGTGCTTCTATTTCGCTGGCCAGCGCCCTATCGTAACCGGCTTGCGCTTCATAGACATCGGTTATCGCTATGATGCCCACGTCGAAACGCTGCTTGGCTTGTTCCAATTGTTTTTCGATGGATTTCTTTTCAGAGTCGGCAAATTCCAGGTTATCTTGCGCGGCCAGAATATTGAAATAAGCCTCGGCAGTTCTGCGGATCAAGCTTTGCTGTTTGGCCTGAAACTGAGCTTCGGCCTGGGCAATCTTGTTATCGGCCTGATCTAGCTGTACCCAGTGGTCCCAGTGAAACACCGGTTGCTTTAAGTTGAAGCCTAACTTGTGATCCCAGTAATGTTGCAGGGTAGTACCCAAGAAGCTGGTACTTTCCAAACGATTGCGGCTACTGTTGGCATTAAAGGAAATATTTGGCAACATTTGCGCGATACTTTGCGACTTGATCTCTGCGGTAGCGAGTTTATTGATGTCCGAGCTTTTAAACTCCGGGTCATTGGCTTTCGCTAGCTGATAGGTTTCCAGTAAATCCTGGCAAAAAGCGGGGCTTCCCCATGTCAGAGCTACGAAAAACGTGGGTAACAGTTTTGTCATTGAGAAATCTTGCGAGGAGAGTTGAAAATAAACTTTAATTATGGCCTAAAATAACTAATGTAACGCGATAATTTAAGGCTGACGTAAGCTAGTGTGCGCAGACTTGATTAGCGAGCAGTCAATTTTAACCTTAGGGTACCTCTAATAATCCAATTAAGAGTTGTTTCTGAGGTTTAAAACGGCTTCAAAAGCCGAATTTTCCAAACAATCATCTTCCCATAAGAGCCTTTTCGGCTCCTATGGGCGTCATCAAGACGCAGCTACCCTGCGAATAGCGCAAAAACTCCTCACGTTGTAAACCAAGTTCATGAAACCGATACTCACTTCTGAGCGAGCCAGCTCGATGCAACGGACTGTCTTTCCGCTCCATTGCACCATCCAGGCAAACACGTGTTCGACCCGGCAACGGGTTTTGGAGCGGGTGCTACTGCCTTGTTTTTCCCGGTCGGTCAGTGGTTTGCCGCGCACCCCTTTGTGGTGAATCCGGCTGCGGTAACCTTGGTATTCAAGATGGGCTTCGACAGCTTCGGATCGATAGGCACTGTCAGCCCACACATCCCGGATGGTGTTGCCGCTATCGAACAAGACGTTCAGGGCTTGGGAGTCGTGGACGCAGGCATCGGTGACCTTGTATTTGCGCACCAACTTGTGCGCGTGGTCGACGTTGAAGTGGTTCTTATAGCCTAATAGCTCTTATCACCCTTCTTGATCCAGCGTTGCATCGGTATCCTTCGGCGGCGTTTGGCGGCTGACCAGTTCTACACAATCGACCATAAGCAGTCAATTATGATATAGAATTTCCGTTTAGCTCCAAGGCCGATGCATGTTGCCATTTGAATATAATGAGGAATTGTGCTCAACGGTAACTCATACGGGAATCAATCGGATATCAGTGTTTTTCTAGAGTAGGGTCGATTTTGGTAGAGACTACGGAGTCGGATTTCACACCACAATCCCCGTTGTGGGCAGATCAATGCCCTTTTTCGGTGGTAAAGAGGCTTACTATGGTCATGGCGGGTATCAGCAGAAATGGGTTGCCGCTTTTTTCTCATCTGATGGTTTTTTCGGGGTGGCCAAATGTGGCTGTACTTTTGTCCTACAATTAATTGTGTAGATACATATAAAAAAATTACAACATCAAAAATTATAATATGATGCTATCAAAAAACGATTTACAGCAAATTAGCGAAAAATGTATTTCAGAATCACAAATTTTTTATCAGCTTAAATGTTTTGAAACTGGTTTCCCATTTTTGAAAATTATTAATGCTGCATCACCAGAGCAGGGTATTACGATTGCTTCGGATGCACAACTTAATGATTTGTTGGAAACATGGGAAGCTTATTTGAAAAGTAATGCTTCAATACTCAAATTTGTTCCGGCATCGGGTGCGGCCAGCCGTATGTTTAAAGATTTGTATGAGTTTTTGGATGCCGATTATGCCGAACCAAAAAAACCCGCTGAAATTAAATTTATTACTGAAATTAAAAACTTCGCTTTTTACAATGCTTTGAATGAATGTTGTTTGAAAAATAATAACAAAAGCATTGATGATTTGATTAAATATGGAGAAACGAAAGCTATTGTGTCTAATTTATTAGACAGTAATGGCTTGAATTACGGTGTATTGCCTAAAGGTTTGCTCTTATTTCACACATATAATAACGAAAAACGTACTCCGCTGCAGGAGCATTTGGTGGAAGGTGGATTGTATGCTTCTAATGCATCCAATGAGGTAAATATTCATTTCACAGTTTCAACTGAACACCGTCAACTGTTTGAAAATCATATAAATGATACGCTTTCTGAATACGAGAAAGTGCTGGCTAAAATATTCAACATCAGTTTATCAGAGCAAAAACCATCGACAGACACTATAGCTGTCGACCAACAAAATCAACCCTTTCGCGAAGATGGAAAATTAGTTTTTCGCCCCGGAGGACATGGTGCTCTTATTGAAAATCTGAACGATTTGAATGCAGATGTTATTTTTATTAAAAATATTGATAATGTGGTTCCTGATTCGCTTAAAGATCAAACGGTTAAATATAAGAAAGCTATTGCGGGTTTATTGATTAAACTTCAACAAAAAGCGTTTGAATATCTTCAATTATTGGAGAAAGATAATATATCTATTTCAAACTTTCATGAAATTTCTCTATTTTGCGAAAAGGAGCTTAATAATATTCACCCTGAAATTAATAAATTGAATGAAAGTGAATTAAAACAGTATCTGAAATCAAAATTAAATCGTCCGATTAGAGTCTGTGGTATGGTTAAAAATACCGGAGAGCCTGGAGGTGGTCCTTTTCTTACTGTAAATGCAGATGGAACCGTGTCTACTCAAATTCTCGAAAGTTCGCAAATTGATTTATCAAATCCGACTGAAAAAGCTAAAATGATGCATTCAACACATTTTAATCCTGTTGATTTGGTATGTGGAGTGAAAAATTATAAAGGCGAAAAATTTAATCTTTTACAATTTGTCGATAAGCAAACCGGATTTATTTCATCGAAATCGAAGGGTGGTAAAGAGTTGAAAGCTTTAGAGTTGCCCGGACTTTGGAATGGAGCCATGAGCGATTGGAATACAATTTTTGTTGAAGTTCCTATCGAAACATTTAATCCGGTAAAAACTGTGAACGATTTGCTTCGTCCTGAGCATCAGCAAACAAGATAATTTGTTTACAATTAAAGACAGCTGCTATTTTTGAAAAAATCGAAAACACCGGGAGCGGCGCAGGCGGAGAAATTCAGCTAACTGATGCGATTGCAGCGTTGATGAAAGACGAGCAAGTATGTCTTACGAGTTTGAAGGCAATCGTTACGATTGCGGATCAAAATTCGGCTTCTTATTGGCTAACGTCGAGTACGGTTTGCTGCACCAGGAAATTAAATCCGAATTCGCCGCGTATTTGCAGCAACGCGTCAGCAAAATTTAACAGTCTTGGCACGGAATGGCGATTATTACCCGCCATTCCGTTGTTGCCGGCGATTGACGATTTCGTAAATCAACAGTGCGCACATAATCAGCGCCGTGCCAGCGATAGTTTTCACCGTCAACGGTTCATGGTTGACACTATAGCCCAGCAATAAGGACATAATCGGCGTCATCAGATTCATCATCGCCACGTTAGTGGCTTGCATATTGTTCAATATGAAATAATACAAAGCAAAACCCAGGGTTGTCGCAACGACGCCAAGGTAGGCTATCGAATAAAGGGTCTGCTCCGGAATAGTTTCAGGCAATATGCCGTCATCCAGCCAATACCAGGTGCAGAAATACAATGGCACCGAGATTAACAATCCGCCCGTGACTAATTGTAAAGCCGACAAGCGCGCATCAATTTGTTTGACCCACACCGCGCTGGCCGCGTGTATAAAGGTTGCCACCAGCACGCCGATCACGCCTTGTAGAGCCATTTCATCCAATTCCAGCGCAGAACTGAACATCACTACTAAACCGCCCACACCCAAGCTATATGCAAATAACTTACCCCAGCCCAGACTGCGCTCTTTTAAGTATGCGGCAGCCATAAAGGCGGTCATAAAGGGGCTTAAGCCAAAAATTACTGAGATCCAGCCGGACGGCACAAATTGCGCGGACCAATAAGTAATCAACATACTGCCGTAGAGTTGAATTGCCACCGCTAGATAGGTAAGTAACGCCAGCCGATTGAGCGGCAAGCGTCGACGCAACAACAGCAGTAGCAACAGCAAACAGGTCAGGCCGGTGGTCATTCGCGCCGTTGCACCGAACACGAAGCTGACGCCGAGACTACTCCATTTGATGGCTAGCGGCGTCGTCGTCCAGACCAGCACCACACCGATATATGCTAAAGCCAGGCGAATTTTCACCTTAAGGCAGTTTCAAGCGATTGGCGATTAATTGCTCGACCACTGACGGATCGGCCAGTGTGGACGTATCTCCCAGATCGTGGAATTCGTTGGCGGCTATTTTGCGCAAGATGCGGCGCATGATCTTGCCGGAGCGCGTTTTGGGCAGGCCGGGCGCCCATTGAATCAAGTCTGGCAGGGCGATGGCGCTGATTTCTTCGCGCACCAAATCTTTCAATTCGCCTTTCAGGCTACTGTTGCCCTCAATGCCGACGTTTAAGGTCACATACGCATAAATCCCCTGACCTTTAATCGGATGCGGAAAACCGACTACCGCGGCCTCGGCTACCAGGTCGTGCAATACCAATGCGCTTTCGATCTCCGCGGTACCCAAACGGTGGCCGCAAACGTTCAATACGTCGTCGATGCGGCCGGTAATCCAGTAATAACCGTCCTTGTCGCGGCGGGCACCGTCGCCGGCGAAATAATAGCCGGGGAACTTGGCGAAATAAGTGTCGATAAAGCGCGCATGGTCGCCATAAACCGTGCGCGCTTGGCCCGGCCAAGGATAGGTCAACACCAGGACACCTTCCGCTTCCCCTTCCAGGATGTTTCCATCCGGATCGAGTATCGCCGGTTTTACGCCAAAAAACGGCAGCGATGCCGAACCGGGTTTCAACGGCGTTGCGCCGGGTAAGGGTGTGATTAGAATGCCGCCGGTTTCGGTTTGCCACCAGGTATCCACCAAAGGGCAGCGTTTATTGCCGACCACCTGGTAATACCATTCCCAGGCTTCCGGATTGATAGGTTCGCCGACGCTACCGAGAATACGGAGAGAACTGCGTTTGGTGCGGGTGACAAAATCGTCGCCCTGCGCCATCAACGCTCTAATTGCAGTTGGCGCGGTGTAAAAAATATTGACCTGATGTTTGTCGATAACTTGCCAGAAGCGGTCGGGATGCGGGTAGGTCGGTACGCCCTCGAACATCAAGCTGGTTGCACCGTTACATAGCGGTCCGTAGAGCACGTAGGAATGGCCGGTAATCCAGCCGATGTCGGCGGTGCACCAGTAAACGTCGCCTTCCTGGTAATCGAACACGTATTTGTGAGTCATTGCCGCATACAGCAAATAACCGCCGGTGGTGTGCAATACGCCCTTTGGTTGGCCGGTGGAACCGGAGGTATACAGGATAAACAATGGATCTTCGGCATCCATCATCACTGGCTCGCAGTCGGTTGATGTGGTTTGCATGGCTTCGTGGTAGCAAATATCGCGGCCTGCGGTCCAGGGAATGTCGTGACCGGTATGCTTGATAACAATCACGGTATTCAAGTTGGGGCATTGATTGGCGGCTTTATCGACATTCAATTTGGAATGCACAATTTTGCCGCCGCGATAGCTCTCGTCGGCGCAGATCAAAACCCTGCAATCGGCATCGATCACACGATCGCGCAACGCATCGGCCGAAAAGCCGCCAAACACGATGGAATGCACCGCGCCAATCCGCGCGCAAGCCAAAATCACCACTGCCGCTTCTGCAATCATCGGCAGATAAATACAGACTCTATCGCCTTTTTGTACGCCTTTGGCTTTTAACACATTCGCAAACTGACAGACTTGGGCATGGAGTTCGCGGTAGGTCAGTTTGCGGTCATGGGCAGGATCGTCGCCTTCCCAAATGATGGCCAATTGGTCGCCACGCTTTTCGAGGTGTCTATCCAGACAGTTGACGGTGACATTAAGTTTGCCCCCCAGAAACCACTGTATTTCGCCCTTGGGGTAATCATATTGCAGTACCTGCTGCCAAGGCTGATGCCAGTCCAAAAATTCGGTGGCCTGTTCAGCCCAAAATGCTTCCGGTTCGGTTATCGATTGTTGGTAGAGACGCTGATAAGCAGCGCTATCGATATGTGCGCCGGCGGCAATCTGCGGATTAACCGGATAAATTTTTTGGTCTGACATAACGTAACCTCCTTCTTTGAACGTTATTAATTGTGTTGTAAGGCTGAGACGGCTTGGGTGTTCGTCAAGCGTTCGGTTTGCCAATGTTCAATGGCCCATTCCAGAATACTGTCGATTGCAGCCAGCCGCAAATCGGGCGGTGGATTTTGCTTGAGTAAGGTTAGCAGCAGAAACAAGGTTGGTCCGGCTTGATTTGGATTGGCGGCTTCGGCGCGGGTTTGCTTACTCAGCTTATTGCCTTCCGAGTCGACAATCAATGGAATATGCATGTACAGCGGCGACGGGTAACCCAGCAAATGCTGTAAATACTGCTGTTTGGGAGTTGAATCCAATAAATCGTAACCTCTTACCACCCGATTAACCGCTTGCCGTTGGTCGTCGACGACGCAAGCTAATTGGTAAGCGATGATGCCGTCCTTACGTTTGACGATAAAGTCGCCGTGCTCTCTAGCCAGGTTTTGGGTGATTTCACCCTGCAAGCCATCAACAAAGCGCATCGAAATATCCGCCGTTTTTACCCGCAGCGCATGTGGCGCATTTGTCGATTGTGCCTTGGTGCGGCAATGGCCCGGATAAATCAAAGTCGAATTCGCCAATAAGCTGCGACTACAGGTGCAAGGGTAAAGCTTATGCTGGTTTTGCAATTCGACAATGGTTTGTTGGTATTGATCGAGATGCTGGCTTTGGTAATCCACCTCGCCGTCCCAATGCAAACCAAAGCTTTGCAGGCAATTCAGGATGTCGTCGCTGGCTCCCGGCATATTGCGAGGCGTATCGAGATCGTCGATGCGCAGCAACCATAGCCCTTTATGCTGACGGGCATCCAGATAGCTGGCGAGAGCGGTGTATAAAGAACCGAGATGAAGCGGGCCGGTAGGCGAGGGCGCAAACCGGCCGATATACGGTGCGGAATTGGGCAGAATTAACCCAATTGCTTTTCCCTGATTTCATCGAGCGTTTTGCAATCGATGCACAGGTTGGCGGTGGGACGCGCTTCCAGACGGCGAATGCCTATCTCGATACCGCAGGTTTCGCAATAGCCGTAGTTACCCGACTCGATTTCCTTCAAGGATTCGTCGATCTTCTTGATCAATTTGCGTTCGCGGTCGCGGGTGCGCAGTTCCAGGCTGAACTCTGATTCCTGCGTGGCCCGGTCGTTGGGATCCGGAAAGTTGGCCGCTTCGTCCTGCATGTGGTGGACGGTACGATCCACTTCCATCATTAGTTCGGATTTCCATTTATTTAAGATGGCGGAAAAATGGCTCAACTGCGCCTCGTTCATATACTCTTCGCCTTCTTTTTCCTCATAAGGCTTAAAAGTAAATTCCGATGCGGCAGGGTTAGTATTGTTCATCCAATGACTCCTGGCGGTCTATAAAAAAATCGGGGCTTTTTAACAGAATAGCCGGGGCCAAGCAAGAAGTTTGTTATGATGAAGACGCTTTCTACTAACGGAATTTAGACATGAAACACCACGTCGCCGAGCGAATGCGCGGCATCAGCTCATTTTATGTGATGGAATTATTACAGCGCGCCAAGCAGCTCGAACAGCAAGGTCGCGACATCATTCACATGGAAATCGGCGAGCCGGATTTCGAGACGCCGCAGGCAATTTTGGACGCCGGTAACCTTTTCATGCAGGGTAGGGAAGTCAAATATACCGCCGCGGCCGGATTGCCGGAATTGCGCCAAAGCATTGCCGATTATTACCAGGCGCAATACGGTGTAAATCTGGACCCAAAACGGGTTTTTATTACGCCGGGCGCTTCGGGCGCGTTTTTGCTGGCGTTTGGGATTAGTTTAAATCCGGACGAGCAAATCTTGATGGCCGACCCGTGCTATCCCTGTAACGACAATTTCGTACAACTTTTCGACGGTAAAACTCGCTTCGTGAATGTAGGTGCCGAAACGGCTTACCAGCTCAATGCAGAACTGATTCGGCAGCACTGGCAGCCGGCCAGCAAGGGCGTATTGATCGCTTCACCGTCTAATCCTACCGGTACCATCATAGGCAACGATGCGCTACGCGATGCGATTCAACAGACGCATGCCTTAGGGGGCTGCTTTTATTCGGACGAGATTTACCATGGCCTGGTTTACGAGGAAACAGTCAGCAGTGCCTTGGAGTTCAGCGACGATGTATTTGTCATCAACAGTTTTTCCAAATTCTTTGGTATGACCGGTTGGCGTATTGGCTGGTTGATCGTGCCGGAAGATTTTATCGATGCCGTGGAGAAGCTGGCACAAAATATATTTATCTCCACGCCGACTCATTCTCAGTACGCAGCGTTGGCCAGTTTCAGCCCGGATAATATGGCCGAATTGTATCGACGCCGCGACGAGTTTGAAAAACGCCGGGATTTTCTTTACGAAAACTTGCTTCGCTTGGGTTTTAAAATTGCCTGCAAACCACAAGGAGCATTTTATATATACGCCGATTGCAGTGCGTTTACCGACGACAGTTTTGAGTTTGCCAGACAGCTGCTCGAACAAGAGGGGGTAGCGGTTACACCCGGTAAAGACTTTGGTCAGTACTTGGCTAACCAGCACATTCGATTTGCATATACCGCCTCAATCGATAGAATGGCCGCCGCGCTTCAAAGACTGGAAAGATTCATATGCCGATAAGCCAATACACTCCGCAACAGTTACAACAACACTTACAGGACGACCCGTCGGTATTTTTACTGGACGTCAGGGAGCCTCACGAGTTTGCCTATGCCAAGATTGCCGGTAGCGTGTTGATACCGCTACAGCAAATACCTGCTCGCTTCGACGAAGTACCCGTTGACCGAGACGTGGTGGTGATTTGTCATCACGGCATGCGTAGTCAGCAGGCATGCAATTTTTTGCAACATTCCGGATTACAAAGGTTGTTTAATTTGAAGGGCGGTATCGATGCCTGGTCCGTCATTTGCGATCCGTCTGTTCCACGTTACTAAATAATAAATAAAGTTATGTTTTTAAAAGAATACTATGCCATTCAGGATGGCAGTGTCGCTATTAGCGCCACACAGGCCAGCATGTTTGCCAAGGAAGTCGCCCATGACTTCAATCCCCTGCACGACGAAGATGCAAAACGTTTTTGCGTACCGGGCGATTTATTATTCTCGCTAGTGCTGGACAAATACGGTCTTAGCCGGAACATGCACTTCATCTTTTCCGGGATGGTTGGGCACGGCGTGCTGCTGAATTTTCCCGATGATGACGCCGAAAAAATCGATGTTACGGACAACCAAGGCAAGACTTATTTACAGATCGAGCGCTCCGGCGATGTGATCCGCGATCCTGCTTTAATCGAGGCGTTGATCCGCGATTATGTGGCTTTTTCCGGGCAGAACTTTCCTTACGTGTTGGTGCCTTTGTTGGCCAAGGAACAAGTCATGTTCAATATAGACCGGCCTTTGGTGATCTATGAGAGCATGACCCTGACCTTAAACCGGATGGATTTTCACGAACCGCGCCTGGAAATGCTGGAACCGAAAATGGAAGTCAACGGCAAACGGGCTACCGCTTATCTTTATTTTCAAATCAAATGTGGTGACGAAGTGGTCGGTTCCGGATTCAAAAAACTAGCGGTCAGCGGTTTGCGCGAATACGAAGCCGAACCGATGCAAGCGTTCGTAGACGAATATCTGGCCAGAAAACATGGTTATTTAGGTAATCTTGCGGAAGCCACTGCGTAATCGGATAGTTTGCTATTCGCGAACATGGACTGGCAGCCTGTTTGAGTTTCGATTTTTCCAACCGGAGCGCGCAAAACATTCCGGTTGGTACCTAGAGAAGGCTAGTGAGCTGTTTATAACACCGCAGAAAAGGGCTCTACTGTCACCGTTTCCCCGGCATCTATACCTATACTGTCGGCATCCAGCACAATAAAACAATTGGACTGACTGGCCACTTTCAATTGATGAGAGTCTTGTTGGCCGGCGAGGCGGACGACTAATTCGCCATTAGCTGATTGGCAAAGGATGCCGCGTTGATATTCCTGCCGTCCGGGCGATTTTTTTAACGCGCTGTCGCAACGGACTCGTAAGCGTAAGGCTTGCGTGGCGGGCGCGCCGGCAAGCTGTTCCAATCCGGGTTTTACGAATTTCTCGTAAGTGACCAGGACGGCGACCGGATTGCCGGGCAAACCGAAAAACCAGCAGTCGCCGATCTTGCCAAAAGCCAGGGGTTTTCCGGGTTTGATCGCCAGTTTCCAGAAGTTCACCTGTCCGCATTTTTCCAGCGTTTGTTTGACAAAATCGGCGTCACCAACCGAGGCGCCGCCGGTGGAAATGATCACATCATGTTGCTGGGCTGCACTCTTGAATGTTTGCTCGAGTTTAAATTGATCGTCGACGACGATGCCCAAGTTGCTGACCGTATGGTTCGGGTCGGATAATAATCCAGCTAATAAATAGCGGTTGCTGTCATGGATTTGACCGGCGGCAAGCGGTTCGCCCAGTGGTACCAATTCGTCACCAGTCGAGAAAAAGCCTATTTTGAGTTTGCGTTTGACGCTGATTTTTTCGACGCCTGCGGCGGCCAGTAAACTCAGATCGCGAGCTGTGAGCTTTTTCGGTGCGGTAATTAATTCCTCGTGTTGCTTAACGTCGCTGCCGGCTGCACGAATATTTTTATAAGGTTGCCAGTCCAGGGGAAGAGATACGGTGTCGCCATTCATTTCAACTTGTTCTTGAGCAATAACGCTGTCCGCAAACGATGGAACCACGGCCCCGGTAAATATTCTGACGCATTGGCCTGGTACATGTAGTTCCAAAAATGGTTTTCCGGCCCAAGAGGTGCCGATTACTTGCAGTTTGGCCTGCTGCCCGGCAGCTGTATCGCCAGCAGCAAACGCGTATCCGTCCATTGCCGCGGTACGCTGAGGCGGAATGTCCATAGGCGACACCACGCTATCGGCAAGTATCCGGTCCAGTGCCTGGGGCAAAGCGATTAGCTCCTGCTCGGTGACGGCTTCGATGGCTTTGCGGATTTCCAGTAGAGCCTGTTCGACGCTTAATAAATTGTGTCTGTTGGGATAGCAGATGTCAGTCACGTTGGCGCTTAAGAAAGATTTCGATAATGAATTCGGCTATGGCTTGTGGATCGTTTAGATCAAGGCAAGGTAAGCCAGGTGGCGTTGATAGGGGTTGATCGCTTGCTATCGCGATGATCGACGGATCCGCAGGATAAAGTAACGGTTTGTCCAGGTTTGGTCTGCACAGCTCTATTTTGGGGTAGCTCTCGTGTCTGAATCCTTCCACTAAAATCAAGTCCAGACCTGCTTTGGGAAACACGGCAAGTTGTTCAGCCAGCGAAATATCGGCATTTGCCGGCAATTCGCTGATTATCGCTCGCCTGTATCGGGAGACCAGCATAACAGGCGTGGCGCCAGCTTTACGCAGCCGGAAACTGTCCTTGCCAGGTTGGTCAATCTCGAAATCGTGATGGCTGTGTTTAATAATACCGATTTGCAGATTGTGTGCTTTCAGTACCGGAATAAGTTTTGTCAGTAAACTGGTTTTACCGGTGCCGCTGGCGGCCGCGAAACCGAGGACTGGTGGGCTGAACATGGACTATCTCTACAATTGTCGAACTGCCGGTATTCTAAGTTATTATGACGTTCATTGGTTGAGGCGTTTGGAGAGTCGGTGATACGTGTATTGATGTTGTTGGCATTGGTATTGGCAATTTTGATGTTGCCTAGGTTTGTGAAGGCCTCTGCGGAAGTGCGTAGCAAAAGACTGAACCAATTAGCTTGGCTTGCTGTGGCCCTAATTTTCATTGTGTTGCTGTTTAGTGGCAAACTTAGTGGTCTGCTCGCTTTAGTCGGCGTAATCTTCGCATTTTTGCTGCGCTCGATGCCCGTCATATTGAGATACGCTCCGCAACTGCATAGCATTTGGTTGCGATTCAAGGCCGGCAATCCGCAAGATAATCAGTCAGGTCCAGGGTCCGCTCGAAAAGCCAGCATGACCAAAGCGGAAGCTTTAGGGGTTTTGGGGCTTACGCCCGGCGCAACGGAAGAAGAAATTATTCAGGCACACCGTAAACTTATTTCGCGATTTCATCCGGATCGAGGCGGTTCAGATTATTTGGCGGCCCAAATTAATCAAGCAAAAAAAACATTGTTGGGCCGTTGAAAAAACACGACCAGAAGACTCCTTTCAGAATTGTATATTTTTGTGGCTATTTTAAATATATGTGATACGCATCACTTTCTTATTTCCATAATTTGGAAGTGGTTCGGATTTTGGCTTGAGTTTGCTGATTTTAGCCTTTCGAAAGGCTAGGCATGGCGTTCTGAATAAAACTCAAAAAGGAGATGTGGACCACAAAAATATGAGTAAATTCAATTTATAAGATAAATCTTTTAAAGTTATACTGGCACTCGCCGTTAAGGTTAGTGTCCTCGAGTTGATTAGAACGGAAATTAAAAAAGAAGCATGATGTCGTTAAGATTGTTTTGATGACTTGGGTGGTTTCCGACAATATTACACAGAATCAGTTGTTGGACTTCAATCTTATCTGCATTTGATAGTTAAGGGATTGATGGTTAACGGGCGAGACACTTACCAATAAAAATAACAGAATCAGCAAGCCAAAATACCTGGGAGATTAATCATGATGGAAGAAACGATAGATGTAATTAAAGATATGGATATTCCAGATTTCATTTCTTTTGATGATGTCGATGACGAAGTTATCGAAGTTGATCCGAACGAAACGTTTAAGCTGGCCGAGACAGAAATTAACGAATCGCAAAACGAAAGTACTTTCGATGCCACGCGAGCCTATCTGAATGAACTTAGTAAATCCCAACTATTAACTGCTGACGAAGAAAAAATTTACGGCAGGCGCACTCAGCAAGGCGATCCACAAGCCCGAAAAATCATGATCGAAAGTAATTTACGTTTGGTTGTCAAAATTTCCAGACGCTATTTGAACCGGGGACTTCCTCTATTGGATTTGATTGAAGAAGGTGATTTGGGGTTGATCCGGGCAGTTGAAAAATTCGATCCGGACCGTGGTTTTAGATTTTCAACCTACGCAACGTGGTGGATCAGACAGACCATAGAACGCGCAATCATGAACCAGACCCGTACCATTCGTCTGCCGATTCATATTGTTAAGGAAATGAACATCTATTTGAAAGCTCAACGGAATTTAGCCCAACAGCTCGATCACGAACCGACCGTCGACGAGATCGCCCGGCACCTGGATAAGCCGGCTAAAACCGTCAGTAAGATGCTTAAACTCAACGAGCGCGTCACCTCCGTTGATGTTTCTTTCGGTAAGGATTTTGATAAACCCCTGTTGGAAACCATTTCCGAAGAAGAAAGCCGTAATCCGGCTGAAATTCTGCAAGATGACTTCATTCAAAACAATGTTACATATTGGGTCTATCAACTTGCCGAGAAACAGCGCGAAGTCATTTGTCGCCGATACGGCCTTTGCGGTTTCGAAAATGCAACTTTGGAACAGGTAGCACTTGAGTTGGGTGTAACTCGTGAAAGAGTTAGACAGATACAAATGGATGGCTTGAAGCGTCTGAAAGAAATTCTGGAAAGCAGCGGTTATTCATTCGAATCGATTTTTAGCTGATAGCAAATCCGGCCTGTAGAGCAAACCAGAGTAGTGTGACTCTGTCAGATCTGGTTTGGGTGCCGAGTTTTAAGAGCCTAATATTTGATATAGCGGTAAGGCTGCAATCCTTGCATCAATTTGTTGAATGAGTTCGTTGTATGTCGAACTTCCTATGAATTGAAATTTGCTCGCGAACGTTTGTTCATCCATATGCTCGGGCAAATCCTGTACTTCCGGGATGATGGACGAATAATCTTTAGTGCTAGACATTATTTTCTGCAATTCTCTGGCTTCCTTGATTGATGCTACCGCTATTTGACCGAATCGGGTTCCCGCTCGATCTGCCGTTAGATCTACAAAGCTGAACCCGCTGCCCTTTTGCGCATCTCCCAACTCCTTATCTATGCCGATTTGCTCGCCTAGTAACGAGGAATCTATGATCGCCAATAGTGCCGACGCAATAAAATGCTGAGGTATATCTACTCGTTTATATGCAAATACTGGATATTCCTTGCTATATACCAAGCCAAGAGGCAGATAGCGGCGTAAATCGTGTTTATAAATATAACTGCCAACCGCAATAATAATCGCGCGATTTTCTTGAATCGCATCTTCCGTCGGCGTTTGTTGATACGCCGTTAGGAACAAAGGTTGCAACAAATCGGTGATAGACAAGCGCCAGTTAGGGTCGTGTTGGCTAACAATTTCGTTAATTTGCTGTTGATAGCGATGCAGATTCGGGTAATCCCGGTGTTTTTGGATAGCCAATTGCTTCGCCGCATCGACAATGGAGCCAAGATAACTAATTTCCAGGGCTTGTGAGCTAATACGGACTTTCTTGACGTATTGACTCAATAGTTGCCAATGTTGTTCGAGAGGGGGGGTATGAACGATGGCGGGAATCAGGATATTCGCGGCAGGATCGGGAATGGATATTTCACCGATTTTCAACGACTTGATAACGATGGCATCGTCTACCTGACGAAGATTGAAGCTAAAATCCAGATATCTGCCCCAAGGGCTCTTTGGTACGAATACCGCTATCTGTATCATTAATCTGTCATTAACAATCTGAATTTGCGTCGTATTTTCCGCAAAGTGGTTTAGCAGATAACTTACTGCAATATTTAAATCCTTTTCGTCCAGACTAACTGTTTTAAGTTGGCCTCTTTCTTCCGGTGCCACATGCAATAACTGTTTCGCGCGCTGGATATCTTCGCGGTTCAAACCATGATGGATTTTTAACAACGGCGTATCGTCGATTGCAAAAAACAGTAGTGCTACGAACAATATTGCTAGTGAAAGTAAGGCGTATAGCAGGAATTTCAGCATTGATCGAAGATAAGATTAAAACGGGCCTCCTTGAGGTAGTACATTTCTTGTTTCAGATCGGCATGCGTCAGTGGTGCTTGTTCCAACCAATGCCCGGGAAAGTCGATTTTTATCTCGTGGCGATCTATCGTGATATTAAAGTCCGGACGTTTGCTATTGCGATTGCGGTGCAGCAAAGCGGCCAGCCGAAATACGACCGCCATAATCGGCGCATGCTGCCGCCAAGGAGATGGTAAATCCGCAAATCGGCTCAAACTCAGCTTTTTGCGGTGACTGCGCACCAGTTTCGACAGCAGTAACTGATCCTGTTTGGAAAAGCCCGCCAAATCGCCATTTGCAATAATGTAGGCGCTGTGTTTGTGGTACTGGCTATGGGCTATCTCGAAGCCTATCTCATGCAACTCCGCCGCCCACTCCAAGAATTGCAAACTGGCGGGATTGTCGTTAAAGCAAGGATGGCTATCCAATTGTTGAACGATATAACGCAAGGTTTCCTTGAGTTGTTCGCTGTGGGAGGTGTCTGTGTGGTAACGCGCGGCAATGGTTTGAGTGGTCTGCGAACGAACGTCATCGTTGTAAATTCTGCCCAGCAGGTCCTGCACCAAACCTTCGCGCAATGCACCGTCCGAAACCGTCATCTGCTGAATGTTCAAGGTTTTGAACGTAGCGTAAACAATAGCTACCGCACCGATAAACACCGGTCGCCGTTCGATGCTCAAGGCCGGAAAGCTGATCTCGTCGATTCGATTGAGTTTCAAAAGGTGTCCGACCAACTGCTCCAAACCTTCGTTGGTGATGCCGTTATTACTCCACCCCATGACTTGCAGCACATTGCTGATGGCTTTCAGGCTACCCGAGGCACCGATTGCTTCGTCCCAGTTTTTGGAATTGAACGTGTTTTGAAAAGGTTCCAGATGTTGCTCGGCAAACAGCATCGCTTTGCGAAAGGCTTTCTTGCTCAGTTCGCCGTTTTTGAAAAAGTTCTGGCTTACTGTCACGCAGCCCATGTTCAGGCTTTCCTTGGTGTGGGCAATATCATCGCGACCGATAATGTACTCTGTACTACTGCCGCCAATGTCCATCACGAAGCGATTATTGACATTGCTGCCCAGGCTGTGGGCCACGCCTTGGTAAATTAACCTTGCTTCCTCTATGCCCGAAATGATATGGATCGGATGCCCTAAGGCTTTTTCCGCCTTATTAATGAATTGTTGCGAGTTCCTGGCGATGCGCAGGGTGTTGGTGCCGACTATCGCGACGCTATTGGGTGCGAAATCCCCGATACGTTGACCGAAACGTTCCAGGCAGGCTAGGGCTCGCTCTTGCGTGATCTGGTCGAGATTTTTGTGTTGATCCAGTCCCGCGGCCAGCCGCACCATTTCTTTTAAACGGTCGATAGTTTGTAATTTGCCGTTGTGCAAACTGCATATGATCATGTGAAAACTGTTGGAACCAAGATCGACGGCAGCAACACTGGTCGGTATTTGATGTGGCAAGAGTCTATTCCTGTTCAGGCTGCTGAGAGTTGGCGAATTCTGATAGAATCGGAAAGCTTTATTGGCGGATTTTTCAAGATCACGCCAATTCCTTTGCCCGAGATTATAACATTAGAGCATGACGGCTTTATCCATCCAAAACCTAAAAAAGACCTATAACAACGGCTTTGTGGCCTTGAAAGGCGTGGATCTCGATGTCCAGCGCGGTGACTTTTTTGCGCTGTTGGGTCCCAATGGCGCCGGTAAATCGACCTTGATAGGCATCATTAGTTCGCTAGTCAATAAAAGCAGCGGTTCGGTAAGTATCTTCGGCCACGATCTGGATAAGGATACGGTGGCGGCAAAAACCTGTATCGGCGTGGTGCCGCAGGAAGTTAACTTCAATCAGTTCGAAACCAGCATGAATGTGGTGTTGAACCAAGCCGGCTATTACGGTATTCCGCGCAAGCAAGCCTTGCAGCGCACCGAACAATGCTTGCGGCAAATGGAGTTGTGGGATAAGCGCGATGTGGTGTCCCGGCGCTTGTCCGGCGGTATGAAACGGCGCTTGATGATAGCCCGAGCCATGGTACATTCGCCGCGTTTGTTGATACTGGACGAACCCACCGCCGGCGTGGATATAGAGATCCGGCGTTCGATGTGGGAGATGATGCAGGAGGTGAACAAACAAGGCACCACTATCATTTTGACTACCCATTATCTGGAAGAAGCCGAAAGCCTGTGCCGAAATATCGCGATCATTAATAACGGCCAGATCATCGAGAAATCGGCGATGAACAGTTTGTTGAGCCGCTTGCATACCGATCATTTCGTATTGGATATTGCCCGCCCGCTGAGCGCCGCGCCGATAATAGAGGGCTACGGAATCGCACTGAGTACTGATACCGTATTGGATGTGGCGGTTCCGAAAAGCCACGGCCTAAATCGTTTATTTCAGGCGCTATCGGAACAACATATCGAGGTACTCAGCCTGCGTAACAAATCCAATCGCCTCGAACAGTTATTTTTGGATCTGGTGCAATGAACTACTCGGTCGCATTCTTTACGATTTTAATCAAAGAAATCCGTCGTTTTACCCGGATTTGGCCGCAAACTTTGTTACCGCCGGCTATAACCACGGCGCTGTATTTTCTGATTTTCGGCAAGTTGATAGGCGACCGTATCGGTTTGGTGCATGGCGTCAGCTATATGGACTACATCGTGCCCGGCATTATTCTGATGTCGGTGATCAGCCATTCTTATTCCAATGTGGTATCGTCGTTTTATTCCACCAAGTTTCAGCGGCATATCGAAGAGCTCTTAGTGGCGCCAGTGCCGAATTATGTGATTTTGGCCGGTTATGTGTGCGGCGGCATCGCGCGCGGGGTGTTGGTTGGCGTGGTGGTTGCGGGCATTTCGATGATGTTTACCCATACCACCATTCTGCATTGGGACATCGCCGCTGCGGTGTTTGTGC
Source organism: Methylomonas methanica (assembly GCA_001644045.1). Taxonomy (GTDB): domain Bacteria; phylum Pseudomonadota; class Gammaproteobacteria; order Methylococcales; family Methylomonadaceae; genus Methylomonas; species Methylomonas methanica. The sequence continues at coordinate 92,898 of LUUF01000086.1, forward strand.
TGACCGCGACCTTGTTTGCGCTGGCCGGCTTCATCAATGCGGTATTTGCCGATAGCTTTGATGATATTTCCATCATTCCCAACTTTGTACTGACGCCGTTGAGCTATCTCGGCGGGGTATTCTATTCGGTAGCGATGTTGCCGGGGATTTGGCAAAAAATCGCGCAGGCCAACCCGATTTTATACATGATCAACGCCTTTCGTTACGGGATGATCGGGGTCAGTGATGTCGAGATCGAGCTGGCTTTCGCGATGACGGGCGGCTTTATCGTGTTTTTAACCGCACTGAGCTTGTTGCTGTTGCATAAAGGTATCGGCATTAAAAATTGATACTATTCCAGAGGCAGCAACATATTGCGCAAGGCGGCAAGATCTTTGATCGCGATAAAACGGTTCTGCACCACGATCAAGTTATCGTCCTGAAATTTTTTCAGCAGTCTGCTCACAGTTTCCAAGGCTAGACCCAAGTGATTGCCGATTTCCTGACGGGTTAGCGACAACTTGAATTCCGACGACGAAAATCCGCGCCGTTTCAGCCTTTCCGATAAGCTAATCAAAAAGTAAGCCAAGCGCTCTTCCGCCGGCCTTTTGCTTAGCACCAGCTGATTTTTGTCCTCCAGCATTTTCTCGCCGGTATGCCGGAACAACTCGCGGGTCAGACTGGGCATATTCTTGAACAAATCTTCCATATTGTCGGCCGGCAGGATGCAGAAACTCATGGTTTCCAACGCAATCGCCGCGCAGCCGTGTTTTTCGGCGGATAGACCGTCGAAACCCAGTAATTCGCCGGGTAACAGAATATTCAAAATATGCTCGTTGCCATGGCTATCGTTAGCCACCAGTTTGGCGCTACCGGACTTTATCGCCAGAATGCCGCGAAAGTTGTCGCCTTCGCGGTAGATAAAATCGCCGCGCTGCAAAGTCTTACGGGCCTTGACGACTTGGCTGATGTTATTGATCTCGGCTTGCGACAGGCCGCGAGGCAAGCAAATATTGTCCAGGCTGCAATTAACGCAACTGACTTGGTTTCTAATAGGCGCGGGCGCTTGAGTTTTCGATGAAAGCATAGGTTTTGGCTTGATAGTTTGCCGCTGCGCTTGGAAACGGCGAAATTGCAACGGAGCTGCTGGTTAATCTTGCTGGTGATAGCCAACTATCCGTTCTACTTCGGATTTAGAACCTAAAATCAACGGCACCCGCTGATGAATGCTGCTGGGTTTTAGATCCAAAATTCGCTCGCGACCGGTTGAACATAGCCCGCCGGCTTGTTCGATGATGAATGCCATCGGGTTGGCTTCGTACATCAGCCGCAGTTTGCCGGGTTTGGACGGATCGCGTAAATCGTGCGGATACAGGAATACCCCGCCGCGCGTGAGGATGCGATAGACTTCGGCCACGAGCGAGGCCACCCAACGCATATTGAAATCCTTGCCGCGCGGGCCGTCTACACCGGCCACGCATTCGTCGATGTAACGTTTCACCGGCGGTTCCCAAAAACGCTGGTTGGACATATTGATCGCAAATTCGCTGCTTTCCTCGGGAATTTTCATGTTGCAATGGGTCAGGATAAATTCACCGACATCCTGATCCAGCGTGAAGGCATTCACACCGTTGCCCGTGGTCAATACCAACATCGTGGACGGGCCATACAACACAAAACCGGCGCAAACTTGTTCGGTGCCTTTACGCAAAAAATCCTCGGTTTCCGGCTCAACGCCTTCGCGGCAACGCAAAATCGAAAAGATAGTGCCGACGGTCAGATTGATGTCGATATTCGACGAGCCGTCCAGCGGGTCGAACAGCACCAGATATTTACCCTTAGGATACTGTTTTGGGATTTTGATCGGATCGTTGATTTCCTCCGATGCCATGCCACCCAGGGAGCCGCTCCAGTCCAGGGCTTTGACCATAATGTCGTTGGTAATAATATCTAGCTTTTTTTGCACTTCGCCCTGGATGTTTTCCGATTCCGCACTGCCCAACACCCCAATCAACGCACCGCAATTGACGCGGTGAGAGATCTGTTTGCACGCAGTCACAATGTTATTCAGCAGCAGCGTGAACGTGCCGGAAGCGTCCGGCAGTCCGCGCTGTTGCTCAATGATGAACTGGGTCAGGGTTACTTGGTGGGTCATGCGTTAATTCTCCGTGGCGTCAGCTAGGGTAATAAGAGATTATTCGGCAAGCGCAGCAGCGTTCTGCCTTATTTATCGATAAATGTAAGATTCTGCCCGTTCGTGACAGGTTTGCTTATCCAAATGCTGTATTTCGGCCCAGTATCAGACTTTTTCACTCAACAGACTTTGCGGCGGCAGTGTTTGCGGGTTGGCTTGCGTAGGTTTTCCTTGTTGAACGTCCATAAATCCGGGTTTCAATCCTTTTTGTTCGAATTGCTGTCTTAGATAATCCAGACGCGCATTAATTTTATCCACGGTGCTGGTGGACTCGCTCCAGAAACGCGTGTTAATACTACCGTCGTAACAAGAGACCTTACAGTGTATTGTAGCAAGTTCGGGCGGGGTAATGGTAATGCTCACTACCCAGTTTTTTTGGCCATTCTCACTATTGGCTTGTTTGTCTTGTTCCACCACCAGTTGCAGCGTTTCCGGATGGGTTTTATTAAAAAACGGTAGCTCCAGTATCCAGACTTGTTTGGGGGAGTCGTCCCTGGGTAGCGAATTGAGTTGATCCAAGGTCAGTTTGGCCAGATTGCCTTGGGCTTTTTGCAGGGTTTCCTTCAATAATTCGCTTGGGGTCTGCGGAGCCGAGTTTTCGTCCTTAGGGACAGTCAACTCCAAGCCTAGCTGGGCAATCAGCTTGCTCAGTTTTAATTTAAAGTCGTCTTGCAGTATTTGCGGTTGTGGATTTGTCTCGGCATCCACTAAATGGCGTTCCATAAATAGACCGGACTGTGCGATGGCCTGTTTTAGCGTGGCTGGTTCGAATAGTTTGGTTTTGTCCGGAATATGCTGCAATATTTCGCGGGCCAGTTGTTTGAGTAGCTCGCCCACGGTTTTATCGCTCTCCACCGGATGCAGCAACGGGGTGAGTTGCGCCAATAATTGCGCTGGCGGCACCTGCAGCGGCAACAACTGTTTGAATACTGTCGCAATGTGTTCTTCAACGGAAGGTGCCGATAAAGATGCATTGAGTACCGGATTCTCACCACTCTTCAGCATTTGTAAGTCGATACGGCTGCCGACGGTTAGCGCGGATTTAGCCGCCGGATCATTCCATTGCAATTGCTTGTTATCCAGCACGAGGCGACTATCACCGCTAGTCACCGCCGTTTGCGGCGTTTGACTGGTATCGCCCGGTGAGGATATTAGTTGCAGCGTAAGGGTATGCTTGCCTATATTCAGGACCTGCGCTTGGATGTGTTCGCCGGGGGTTAATATCGTTAACGGATTGTTGACTGGAGAGGCTGGCGCGGCCGGGATTGGGGCAGGCAATAGTTTGAGAAGCGCCGGTTCCGCTGATACCTGGTTCGGAGAATGCGGCGCTTGCGAGACTGGCGGCGCAATGATTTTTAACTCTGGGGTCGGCAACAGCCTCACCACTTGCAATTGCAAGGTCTGGCCGGGTTGCAAAGCCAATGGCTGTTGGCTCTGTAAAGTCATGGGCTTATCGGCAACACTGACCGTCAAAGTATTCAGCATGACTTGATTGGTGATGATTTTGGCGTCCAGCACTTGATTCAGTTTAAGCTCGGCGATAGGCGCACTTGACTTACTCAGAGCCATCACAAGCTTCGCATCTAAAGGCAGCTTTATATCCATGACCATCTTACCTCACCGCATTCGGCACTTACGCGTTTTCCGCTGACGAAACTAGGGTACTACAAAAAAACGCTTGGACGATTAACCGCTATTGGATAGGTTTTCGCAGATAGGGTTGGTTAGTCGCGCAGAAAAAACCTAAAGTAGTCATTAGATAGCAAAATATGTGACAAGTAAATCGCTCACGGGTCAATAAAGAGCCAAGCCAAAACTGATAAATACCTTATTTATAAAGGGCTTGACAACATCCTTGTACTGGCTCTAGGCTCAGTTGACATTCAACTGGGGAGAGTGAACCATGAAATTCATGCGATTGGGTTTTATCTGTACGGTTTTTTGGGTTAATGCCGCGCTTGCCGTTAGCGTGACGCAACGTGCCGGGAATAATTTTCGCACCGCGGCCAACAATCAGGAATTCACGCTTAACAAAAACAATGTCAATCCCGAGCACTTCGGCCTGCTGCGTACTTACGATTTCAATGCCAAAGTCGAAACCCAGCCCTTGGTGCTCGAAAACGGCGCGGGTGCCGACGATTTGGTGATCGTCACTACGATGAAGAACGAGGTGATCGGTATCAACGCCCGCACCAACGACACGGTCTATAAAGTCAAACTCGGGCCTGAGATCAGCTCGCAAGACATGGATATGTGGAAACACACGCCTACCTGGGGCATTTCCGCCACGCCGATTATCGACCCGGCCAGCAACACGTTGTTTGTCGCCTCCTGGCAAAAGAAAAACAACGACAACCGGTTCCGCGATTACTGGGTGTATGCGTTAAATCCGCTAAACGGCAGTCAGAAAAGCAAACCGGTGCGTATCTTCGGTCAATCCCAGGAGGGTAACGGCTGCTGGTTCAACGATGCCGGCGCTACATACCGGCAGAATAACCAAACCAAGCAATATGTCTATCCCAAAATGCGCGCCGGCTTGGCGCTAACCGCTAACAACGGCTTAGTCATGGCGTTCGCCGCCAACGGCGAAAGTTACCAAGGCGGCCGGAAAAATCCGCACGGCTTTGTGGTTGCATTCGACACCAGAGCATTGCTGGGTCAGCCCGGCTTTTCCAAGAATGCGGCGATATTCTGCGCATCTGCATTTAATTCCTGGGGCGCCGGCATCTGGCAAGCCGGCGGCGCGCCGGTCACCGAAGACGATATGGTTTATGTCGCGACATCGAACGGCACATCCAATAACGGCGACGTCGATCTGGCCGAAAGCATGATCAAATTACGCTTTAAACCCAGCGTCGGCGGCGCCAGGCCGGAATTGCAGAAGGTAGATTTTTATAAAGCCTTTCTGGACGAGCGTGTCGCCAAAAGTAAATGCTTGTGGCAAGACAATGATTCGGAAGTGTCCTGTGGTCGGGCAGGGGCCGGCAGTGCCGGTGCCGACTGGGATTTCGGCGCGGCCGGACCGATGCTGGTACCGGGCTCACGCTTGCTGTTGCAAGGCACTAAGGACGGCATCATTTACTCGCTGGACAAATTCCAGCTGGGCCAGAACGACCGTTTCAATCAACTATTGTCCAAACCGCCGTTGGTGGCGACTTATTATGGCGGCGGAACCGCGGAAAACTGGGACAGAGTCCAGCATCTGAATCGCAGCTTGCCGTGTCCGGCGGCGGGTAATAGCGACCATGGCTGGTTCGTGCCTTGCGGCGACCCGGAAAACAACAAAATGCACCATATCCACTCCCTGGCTTTGGCGCAACGCGACGAAACCGGCGGCGTGGTCTATGTCTGGGGCGAGAACTCCCGCTTGAAAAGTTACAACTTTTCGACGCAGGACGGCAATCTGCCGACCTTTCGCGCCGAAGCCGACGACTTGGCCTCGGTCGGCGTGGAATCGCCCGGCGGCATGCCCGGAGGCTTGTTGATGGTATCCGGCAAGCCGTCCACCACCACCGGCTTTGCCCATGCCATCGATTTCGATTCGGCCATTGTCTGGGCGGTATTTTCCAAATTCGGCGACGCCAACAAAGAGTTTGCCGAGGGCCAATTAATTGCTTACGATGCCGCGACGATGCTGCCCGGCAATAAATTGCAACGCCTGTTCCGCACCGGCGACGACAATAACGGCGGCTTGGGCAAAATGTCGCGGATGATTCCTCCGGTCGTGGCCAACGGTAAAGTCTACGTCATGATTTACCGGGTCGGCACTTCGGACTGCACCGTACCGGACAATCAATTGCCGGTTTGCAGTCAGTTGAAGGTCTACGGTTTGAAATAGTAAGCGAGGTAATTTTCGAACGACTCCAAGAACACCTCCTATCATTGATGCCCGGCGCTGAATCGTTGGCCTTAGTTAAGCGATTCAGTTTCCGGGCGCCAACTATCAAGAGCATTTCGTCAGCGACTCGGTTCGATGATGGAACCGCTGATTCAATAATGGATGCAAGCACCTGAGTAAACAAGTAATAGGTTCGTTTAATTCCCAACCTTGGCTATATTTCCTTTAGTTTTCAGGGTGACGAGGGGAGCTAAAAACAATCTCAGCTTTTCTCTCGGTATGTTCGGTCATTAACGGGACGGAAAAATCGTGATGAAATGTTTAACCTGGTGTCTATTGGCTGTTTCTTTAAGCGGCTGCGCCACGCTTAGCCAACAAGATTGCCTACGCGGCGATTGGTTTGGCGTGGGTGTGCAAGACGGTCGCTCCGGAGCGACGGCTGACCTGCTGCACGATCACCAAAAAGCCTGTTCCGAATATGGCATCGCGGTCAATAATTCACAGTATTTTGCCGGCCGCGAGCAGGGCATAAATGAATACTGCCGGATCGAGAATGCTTTTAATGAGGGCTTGGCTGGGCATGATTATCGGCATGTTTGTCCGCCAGCGATTGATGGCGTATTTAGTCGTTACCATGCTGCGGCGTATGCCGTACATCAAGGTCGCGCCGAACTAGACAGGATTGATAGCGATCTGTTCAGTAAAGAAGGCAATTTGGGAGATAAAAAATTATCCGACAAGGACCGGGCGAGAATTCGCGAAGATATAAGACATTTGGAACGTAGCAGGGACCGGGTTAGGGACGATCTCTACTTTCACGAACGGCGACTCAACGAATTTCGCTACGAATCCCAATCTTATCGTTGAGCGGTTGCCGATTATCCTCTAGCGATCTATCGCACTTTTTCTCGATTATTTGTTAAACAACTCCGCCATCGAAATCACGTTCTTGGCCATTTCGCCAATGGCGATATTGCGGTCCATCGCCAGTTTGCGCAGCGCGTGGTAAGCCTGATCTTCCGTGTAGCCTTGCGACTTGATTAAGATCGCCTTGGCGCGATCCACCAGCTTGCGGTCTTCCAGTTGGGTCTTGGTTTTTTTCAGCTCTTCTTTTAACGCATGCTGTTCCTTGAAGCGGGCGATGGCGATATCGACGATGGATTTGATGCGTTTGGCGTCCAGGCCATCGACGATATAGGCGCTGACGCCGGCTTTTATGACTTTATTAATGGTTTCGGTTTGCTGATCCTCGGCAAAAATCACCACAGGCAGCGAATAACTGTGATTGATCTCGATGATCATCTTTAAGACCGCCTCGCTGGGCGTGTACAGATTCAATACCACCACGTCCGGATGCAAGGTCTGGACGATTTGTATCATGTTCACTTCTTTCAGTTTCAGCGTTAACACCTCGCAGCCGTGCTGGCGCAAACTGGTTTCCAGCAGGCGTTCACTGTCGAATTCGTCGACGACCAATACGTTCAAAGCTGCCATATTCAATCCAGGGCGATTTTCAGCAAGGAGCCGTCCGGCATGATTTCGGTGATGTAGTTTTTGGGTTCTTCCAGATAATAAATCAAACCCAACAACAGGAAGCAGGATAGACCAAGGATCAGGAAAAATTGGCCGGTCGAGACGAAGGTCAGCAAAATTAGATAGACGATGGCGCCAGCGTTACCGTAAGCACCGACGATGCCGGCCACCTCGCCGGTAATGGCGCGTTTGACCAAGGGCACGAACGCGAAAATCGCGCCTTCCGCCGCTTGCATGAAGATGGAACAAAGCAAGGTAACAGCCACTGTTGCAGCGATAGTCCATTGCGCGGAAATCATTGCCATTAAACAATAGCCGCCGGCCAGACCGGCCACGAATAAATACAGCGACAATTTGCGGCCTATCTTGTCGCTAAGCCAACCGCCGGCCGGCCGGGCGACAACATTGGTCACTACGAAACTGGATGCCAAAAAGCCGGCATCCAGCATGCTGGTGCCTTGAGTTTCGTTGAAAGTCTTAAAGAAAAACATCGGCAGCATGGATAACACCGCCAGTTTGGAACCGAAGGTAATCAGATAGGCCATCGCCAGGATGAATACCTGACGGTACTGATAATGATGGATGCTGGCAATGGGTTGGCTGAGGCGGTCGGCGTTGTTGTTGACCAGTTGAAAGACGTGAATCAGGAACAGCAGCCAGACGACTGCGTGGATAGTTAGATTCCAGCCTTCGGTCAGGACAGGTGTCGCGGGTGTGGACAGTTTCCAGGCTAATAGCGAGATGGTGGCGTACAACGGCACCAGGCTGAGCATGTATAAAAACAGGTCGCGAATGCTGGTGACTTCCATCGCCATCGGTCGGCGAGTTTTCAGCGCGGCAATTTCCGGCGGCAGATTTTCCACGCTGAAATAATAAATCACCGAATACACCAACGCGATCACGCCGGTCAGCGCAATCGCCGAGCGCCAGCCGTGTTCAGCGCCGAAATAAAAGGCCAGCCCCGGCAGGAAAATCGCCGCAACCGCCGAACCGAAATTGCCCCAACCGGCATAAATACCCTCGGCGGTGCCGACTTGGCTGGCCGGGAACCAGTCGCCGATGATACGCACGCCCACCACAAAGCCGGCGCCGATAAAGCCCAGTAAAAACCGCGACCAGGCCAGTTCGGTAAAATTCTCCGCCATCGCAAAACTGAAGCAGGGCAGGCTGCATACCGCCAGCAAGACGCTGTAACTGAGTTTTGCGCCGAATCTATCCACCAGCATACCCGTAATAACCCGAGCCGGAATTGTCAGCGCCACGTTTAGCAATAACAGGATTTCGATTTGGGTTTCGCTGATCCCCAAGTCTTGCTGGATCAATACTAATAAGGACGCATGATTGAACCAAATAACGAAGCTGATGAAAAACGCGATCCAGCTCATGTGCAGCACTTTGGTCTTGCCGCGCATGGAGAGTAATTTAAAAGGCGTAAAAGACATGAATTATCCGTGGTTGGCTACCCTTGGCTTGTATAAGCAGCTTACGTGCCAGCGATGCGATAACGGCAAATCCGTCAATTAGCGGCAACAGAGCGCCATAGTGGTGCAAATTGCCGGTTTCGTTGCCTTATTTGGGTGCGAATTTTGCCGATGAAAATAGTGCCACGATCCGGCAGCCGCCGTTTTTCAAGGGTTCCGAATGTTGGCATTAAATTTGTTATAGATTTATCAAGTCTTGTCGTTAGACTTACCCCCCGTATTAAACCTGGACAAAGGCGTCCTGCTTGAATGAGATTATCATTCGAACAGGATGCCTGTTTTTTTGGCTGTGAATAAGGGGAGTCGCGACCAGGCAGTAACTCGTTGAATCGCCTTACCGCCATTTGGCCGGGTAGCGCGTTTGCATAAATTCTGAGTAAACAGAGGCCCCTGATGAATATGAAACAAACCCTGGTTGTTATCGGCAACGGTATGGTAGGCCAGAATTTTCTGGCTGGATTGGTCGCCAGCAATGCGAATGATCGCTATCGGATTGTCACTTTCTGCGAAGAGCCCAGAGCGGCTTACGATAGGGTGCATTTGTCCGAGTATTTCTCCGGCAAAACCGCCGCCGATCTGTCGCTGGTGGCCGACGGTTTTTTCGCGGAACACGGTATAGAAATTTATTTAGGCGACAGGGCGGCCAGTATCGACCGGGAGCGCAAACAGGTCACGTCCGCCAACGGGGTGGTTGTCGCTTACGATAAACTGGTTTTGGCAACTGGTTCTTATCCCTTCGTGCCGCCGGTGCCTGGTCATGAAAGGCCGCAGTGTCTGGTGTATCGGACTATCGAAGATCTGGAAGCGATGAAAACGGCGGCCGCCAAATCCAAAGTTGGCGTGGTGATCGGCGGCGGCTTGCTGGGGCTGGAGGCAGCCAAAGCGCTGAAGGATTTAGGGTTGTACACGCACGTGGTCGAATTCGCGCCGCGTTTGATGGCGGTACAACTCGACGACGGCGGCGGGGCGATGTTGAAGCGCAAGATCGAAGCGTTGGACGTGAAAGTCCATTTAAACAAAAACACCACATTGATCGACGATGGTAGTGAATGTCTGCATAAAATGAATTTCGCCGATGGCGAAACCCTGGAAACCGACATCGTATTGTTCTCCGCAGGCATCCGCCCGCGCGACGACATCGCGCGCGGCTGCGGCTTGGAAGTTGGGCCGCGCGGCGGCATCGTCATCGACAATCAGTGCCGCACGTCCGATGCTGATATTTATGCGATAGGCGAGTGCGCGCTGTGGAACGGGCAGATTTTCGGCTTGGTGGCGCCCGGTTACGCGATGGCGCGTACTGTGGTCGCCGATTTGGCTGAGGAAGCGGGCAGCTTTACCGGCGCGGACATGAGCACTAAGCTAAAACTGATGGGCGTCGATGTGGCTAGCATCGGCGATGCGCACGCCAGGACGCAAGGCGCGATGGTGTATACCTATCAAAACGGTGCCAGCGAAATCTATAAACGCCTGGTAGTCAGCCAAGACCAGAAACGCCTGTTGGGAGCGGTATTGGTCGGCGAGGCCTCCGCTTACAGCACCTTGTTGCAATATTGTCTGAACGGTATCGAGTTGCCGGAAAATCCGGATTCCTTGATTTTGCCGCAACTCGCCGGTGAACCGGCCGGTTTGGGGCCGGACGCGTTACCGGCCAGCGCGCAGATTTGCTCCTGTTACGATGTCAGCAAGGGCCAGATTTGCGGCGCAATCGAAGCAGGTTGCACCACGCTGGGCGGCCTGAAAGCGGAAACCAAGGCCGGCACCGGTTGCGGCGGCTGCTCTGCGCTACTGAAGTCGGTATTGGATTGCGAACTGACCAAGCTTGGGGTGGAGGTCAGTACCGATATTTGCGAGCATTTTCCGCATACCCGCCAGGATTTGTATAACCTGGTGATGGTCGAGGAAATCAAAACCTTCGACGAATTGTTGGACAAGCACGGCAAGGGGCTGGGCTGCGAAGTCTGCAAGCAGGCGGTGGGCTCTATCCTGGCCTCTTACTGGAACGACTACATTCTGAAAAAAGAGCATATCGGCTTGCAGGATACCAACGACATCTTCCTGGCCAACATGCAAAAAGACGGCACTTATTCGGTGGTGCCGCGGGTTGCCGGCGGGGAAATCACCCCGGATATGTTGATCGCAATAGGACAAGTCGGCAAAAAATATCAGCTATATACCAAAATCACCGGCGGCCAGCGCGTGGACCTATTCGGTGCCCGCGTGGAGCAATTGCCGGCGATATGGCAAGAGTTGATCGACGCCGGTTTCGAATCCGGCCATGCTTACGGCAAATCCTTGCGTACGGTGAAATCCTGTGTCGGCAGCACCTGGTGCCGGTATGGCGTTGACGACAGCGTCGGCTTGGCTATAGAACTGGAAAATCGCTACAAAGGCTTGCGCGCGCCGCATAAGATCAAATTCGGCGTGTCGGGTTGCACCCGTGAATGCGCGGAAGCACAAGGCAAGGACATAGGCGTTATCGCCACCGAGAACGGCTGGAATTTATATGTCTGCGGCAACGGCGGCATGAAACCGCGTCACGCCGATTTGTTTGCAACCAATCTGGACAAAGAAACCCTGATCAAATACATCGATAGAGTGTTGATCTTTTACGTCCGCACCGCCAATCGCATGCAACGCACCTCGGTATGGATGGATAATATGGAAGGCGGATTGGAGTATTTGAAATCGGTGGTGATAGAAGATCGGCTGGGTATAGGCGCACAACTGGAAGAGCAGATGCTGCATGTTGTCGATACCTATCAGTGCGAATGGAAAACTACGTTGGCGGACGAACAGCGCCTGAAACGCTTCCGGCATTTCGTCAACAGTGATCAAGCCGACGATAACGTGGTGTTTGTCGAGGAGCGTGGCCAAGTTCGGCCCGCCAATGCGCAAGAACGTAAACATTTCAAATTGATCGAGGAGGCGGCATAATGAGTACGTGGATAGAGGTGTGTCACATCGACGATTTGCAAGCCGATTCCGGGGTGTGTGCGTTGGTCAAAGGCAAGCAAGTTGCGATCTTTTACCTGCCGCGCAGAGATGCTGTCTATGCGATCGGTAACTTCGATCCGTTTAGCGGGGCTAATGTGTTATCGCGAGGTATGATAGGAGACATAGGCGGCGAGCCGATGGTCGCCTCGCCTATGTACAAGCAACATTTCCATCTACGCACTGGCGTTTGTTTTGAAGATGCCAATGTTAGCGTGCCGGCCTATCCGGTACGCTTGGAAAACGGCAGAGTCGCCGTGCTGCCGGCACCGCTGTCTTCGCAACAAAAATCGCCGTCTTTGGCTGTCTGTGAAATGGAGTAACGTGTGAACTACCAATATTACATCGCGGATGTGTTTACCGACCAGGTTTTCAACGGTGCACAGATAGCGGTATTGCCGAAGGCAGACGGCTTGAATGCCGAGAAAATGGCCAAGATTGCCAAGGAATTGAATCTATCGGAGACGGTGTTTCTGTTTCATAAGGCCGGTAGCGATACGCAGCGGCGAATGCGGATATTTTCTCCGCTGGGCGAAATCAATTTTGCCGGCCATCCGATTATCGCCGCAGCCTATGTATTGGCAATCTCCGGCGATGTGAGCTTGACCGAGCCGCTCACTAAACTCGCATTCGAACAAAATATTGGTGTTATCGAAGTTAACCTGTCCAGTCAGGACGGCCAGCCGGGCTTGGTGCAATTTAGCCGTAGCGTCGATTCGATTGTCGACCGCTTTGCGCCCAGCGACGATGAAATTTGCAGTTTTTTAGGCCTGCAGCTCTCGGAATTGGACCATAAAAAATACTCGCCGCGCTTGGTGTCTTGCGGGTTTCCTTATTTAGTGGTGCCGGTTTGGAATTTCGAATCGGTGCGCAAAGCTCGCTTTAACTATGAGGCTTGGGCACAATCGGCTGCGCCGCAAACCGCTGCGCAGGAAATCTTGCTGTTTTGCCCGAAATCGTCAAGCCCGGAAGCAGATTTTAACGCGCGCTTGCTGGGACCCCATATTGGCATCCACGCCGATCCGCCGGTAGGCAGCGCGATGCCGGCGTTTTGCTGTTATTTGTGCTCGTTCGAGCACACCCAAAAAGGTACGCATACTTTCGCGGTCGAACGCGGCGACCAATCCAGCCGCCGCAGCTTGATTCAATTGGAAATGGACAACAAAGGCCTGGAGAACTTAACCATTAGGGTAGGCGGGCAGGCTGTTTTGTTTGCGGAAGGTACTTTGAACTTGCCCAGCTGACTTATTTAGTTTGGCTTTTTTAGTAGCCAAATATAACCAGGGCAAAGCCACCGTAAATTTTGCACAATCAATTTTGAAACAAAAGCTTTGGTACTTCCGGGACGCAGCATGTAGTCAATATGGTATTTAGTTGGCTCTAGAACCATCTCCGGCGTCACATCCTGAACAATGAAGCGTTTAGTGAGGCTTTTCAGCCCCCAATATGTGTAGTGAAGCTCGTGATAATATTGGGCTTTTCCTGTTAATTTTACGTACAGGTGGGCTAGCGGCCTGGGTACTACGGATAGTAGCGGTAGGTTGTAGTGAGGTTCGTTCCACATCAGTCTGTTGCCGGCAGCGAAATAACAGACACCGTTGGGGGTAAGGACTCTGAAAATTTCATCCATCATTTTATGCGGAACAGGTACATGCTCGTATACCTGGGAACAAATCAAAACGTCGAAGCTATTGTCGGGAAATTCTAAATTCAACGCATCCCCTACTTGAAATTGCAGATTGCCCTTGCGGAAATGAGTCTGGGCATAGTGAATGGCAGTGCTGTCTATATCTATACTGGTGACTGAAAGAAAATGATCAGACAGATAATTGTCGATAATTCCCGTCGAACCACCTACATTCAGTAAGCTAAGCTCTTTCAAAGAAGATTGGAGATGATTTTCTAGTACTGCGACCATTGTTCTGGCTTTCTGCTCTCTTCCCAAGAGGTCATACATACCTTCCGAACTATTGGAAAAATCGTACTGGTAGTTTCGTTGCAATTGATGTGCTCCTTCGGGCGGTTTGGCAAAGTTTCTCCGCGCACTGCATGGATTTGACATAGTTTAGCGTATGCATCTTAGGAGAGTAGTCCGTATAGATGTCATTTCAATGTTTATCGGGACGATGATCGGTGACCATCGCCCCAAGTCCATAGAATTTAAATGATGGCCGAGTTATCGGCGGCGGATTGGCTGAGCCCATACCAATCCAGACGCCGCGTGGTGACCATGGCCAGGGCCAATAGCGCAAACATCAGTAAAGAGCCCAGCATCAACGCGTTATCTTCGGACTCCAACAAGCCATACAAACTGCCAAACAAGCCGCCCAGTAAGGCGCCGGCGGTAAAACCGCGTTTCGCGCTATGCAGCACCGCGCTGAGATAGAAGCCGATCAACACCACACAGGCGGCGCTGGCGATCAGATAAGCCAGCACAAAGTCCAGATGCTCCGACAAACTCAACAGCAGCAGGAAAAACATCGCCAGTGCCAAGCCGACCAGTGCGTATTGAGCGGGATGAATCGCCAGGTTTTTCAGGATTTCAAACAGAAATATCGCGGCAAAAGTCAGGCAGACGAACAGGAAGCCGTATTTGCTGGCTCGATCGGACAGGGAATATACATTGATGGGCTCCATCAAACGGATTCCAAAGCTGTCGTAGCAACTGATAGCTTGGCACTTGTAGAGGCTTTCGGCGACATTCGATGCCAGCGCATCGACCGACCATAACGCATGAAAACCGGTCTCACCGACTTGCTGGGTCTGCGGATCCGGCAGAAATCTTCCGTAAAAGCTCGGATGTTGCCAGGCGGAGGACAGTTCCACACGGGTTTGTTTGCCGGCCGGAATAAAATCCAGCGATTCGATGCCGCGTATTTTTAGCGTAAATGCAAACGGCATGCTGATAGCGCCGAACTCGACCGGCGGCGTATCCAGTGTTACGTGCATACCGTTGGCTTGGTGCATGGGCAAATCAGCCCCTTGTTCGAACGCATACTGCTTGCCTCCCCATTCCATACCCGGCGCTTCCAGTACGCCGCGCATATCCGCCAGCACGACACTCGCGTAAGGCGTGCCGAAACTGATCCGGCCGTTATGCAATGGTTTGGGGTTACCGTAGTTGCCAGGCAATTTCATATCACCTTTGATGCTGACATTCAGCACGTAAGAGCGGACTTTGAACAGGCCGCGCTGCTTGGTTTCCGTGGCGAGCTCACCGCCGATATTTAGATGCTCAGGTAGAAAATACAACAACCGATTTTCGCTGTGTTCTATCAATTCCCGCTTGGGTTGGCCGTCCTCTTTGGTTTCTATAATTTCGGTCCAGCGTTCGCTGTATGGTACCACCAGCAAGGGGCCGAACAACTGTTGCGGCCCGGCGGAGCTGGCAGCTATATCGCTTACTGCCTGTTGTTGGCGCTCGGCGCGCTCGCCTACCAGGTTTTTGATCATGCCGATGGGGATCAGCAACACCAAAGTCAGACCGAACATTATGCAGATCTTTTGCCAGAGTTTTTTTTGCATCGCGTTTATTCCGTGGAGTTAAAAGACGATGGACAGCATGCGCCGGCAAGGTGACCGGATGATGTGGGGAATGTGAAGCGAGGGTGAAGTGGGCAGGACTGCCGTACGCGTTATACGAGAGGATGGGTATAGCTAAGCCCTTAGCCATACCCTAAGGGGTCGTTAATCTATGGTTTCCACCCAATGGCAACGTTCCTTAACGATAGGCGCGGTGTGCTCGTTAGCGATACCTTTGGCGATCAATGCAATCACGCGGTCGTCGGTGTCGTAGCCGATGTGGGCATCCATGGGGTTAGCCAGCTTACCCAAGCCGAACGCGTCATAGACTCTGGCCACGTTGATGTTGATGTTGGTGACGTTAATGCACAGCCGCGAATCCAGGTATTTATTCACGAAATCGTGCGGGATGGCGTAACTTAGCAAGTCGTTGGGGTCGCTAAACGCGATCACCGAGGTCTTGGCCATGATCCTGTCGTTATATTTGGCGCCTTCGCTACGGCAATAGCTATCGGCCTGGTTGGCAACTTCCGGCAGCGCCCGCCCCAACTGCAGCATGGGCAATTGGTTGGACATCATATAAATCGGTATCTCTTTATTCTTCAACACATTGGTCAAGGCCGTGTAATAGTTTGCGGTCTCGCCATTGCTTAGTTTCGAGGCAATCTGTTGCAAGCCGTCAATAGTGATGCGGCTACCCAAGCTGTGTGAGACAAACGCATAGCTATCGTTATAAAACGGCGTAACGTTCTTGGTGGAACAGGTTTGTTTGACGTCGTCCGGCAGACTGTTCCAGTCGCCCTGAATCATCCAGCAAAAGGATTGCGCGAATGCCGACAAGATATCTTCGCGCTTCTCACCCAGATAAATGATGGGGTCGGGGCCGGTATCGTTGGAGAATTTTTTTAACAAATCGTTGACTTCTGCGCGGCGAAAGGACTGTTCGCCCGAGTTATCGTAGGACAATACTTCTTTTTCCTTGGCGCTGATCTCCGACCAGGTAAGCTCGTAAAACAGCATTTCCTGGGATTTGCTGGCGTCCAGATAGCGGTGGATACGCAAATTACCCAGCGGTCGCTCAATACCTTTTGCATCGGATAAGCGGATATTTTTTACATTTCTGCTGGTGACGGTCAGATCAAGCTCCTTGGCCAGTTTTTCCATGAACTGGGTGGAGTAACCAGGCAAGTGGTTACCGACACCATGCACCATCAGCAGCTTCATTTTCCGATCATGCACTTCCAATTGCGGTTTGATGCCTTCGAATTTTTCGCCCTTGATTTCGCAAATGCGTGTGTCTTCTTCTTCCTGTTTTTCCAGAATCGCTTCGGTAATACCTTTGCCTAGACTGGCGCAACCGTTTAACAGCACGCTGATCGCCAGTATCAGCAGCTTGATGTCGACTTTTTTCATGTCTTGGATAATGTTTATTGCCGGGGATTGGTGGATTTGCCGTCGCAGCCTTCGCATTCAGCGAATGGCTGCTTGTGGTCGTGCGCGGATTTTATGATAAATCGCAGCGCGTCGGGAGGCTCAATCGGTGCGTAAATTGTAAATCTCGGTAAAAATGGCGTGTTTTAAGCATAAACCCACGCGCGTTAAACCAGCACGGCCGGATTATTCCTTGTCCAGTTTCTTCTTGGCCGCATCGGCTTGCGCACCGATTTTTTCCACGGTATCCCGATACTTGGCCTGTGCTTGGTTGGCATGGTCGGCGATGATGCCGTTATCGGTATTGGCTTCCTTGATCAAGCATTCGAAATAGTCGCGGGATTTTTGTTGCCAGGTGTTGATAGCGGCGATGCTTTTATTGTAAGCCTCGACATTGCCGGCATCGATGGTGGGTGCTTCCGGCACTACGCCGCAGCCGCTAGGTTGCCAGCTGCCGTTGTTCAGGCTGCCGGCTTGGGCTGGCATTGCGAAAATGATGGACAGCAGGGCGGCAATGGTTATTTTGTATTTCATTCGGCTAACTCCTTTTGTAGGAAAAAATCTAAGAAAAATCAACGCCACGAACTGCAGCTTGGGCAATCCATTAGCAGGCCCGGATTATTCCGCAACTTGCAGTAAATGCCAACGCCGGCGGAATGTCTATTGGTGGGCTTTAAGTCAACATTTGCCGGATATGCTCGATCTCATCCTTGGCCTGGTCGAGGATATTGATGCTCAAATCCGCATCCAGATTGCCTTTTGCCAATTTTTTATAAGCCGGCAATTCATCCAGTTTGGGCATTTGTTTGATGTCTATCTTGCCGATGAAACTATGCAATTGCGAGATCATTACAATATCGCTGTAACTGGCGGTTTCGCCGCTGTCGCGGTGCCAGTTTTCGGCGTGGATGATCACGTCTTCAAAGTCGCTGGGAAAATCCCATTTTCGGACGATTTGCACGCCTATCGGGCTGCGTAACTCGCGAACCGCTTCGGCCAAATCGGTGGGATTAGCCAAAATCTCCGGTTGCCGGTCGGCATAGGCCAGGATCGGCACCACGCCTATGTCGTGGATCAAGCCGGCCAACATGGCTCGGTCCGGATCGAAACCGGGAGTTTTATGGGCAAACACCGCGCTAATCGCGGCAACATAACTGCTGTGCGCCCAAAGCTCCTGCATCTTGCGGCGAATCACCGGGGATTTAGCGTTAAACACCGCTTTCAATGCAAATGCGGTAATGATGTCCTGAGCGGCTTTCAAACCCAAACGCGTCAACGCCTCCGGACAGCTTTCGATCTTGCGTCGGCCCCGGTATAACGGACTATTGGAAATTTTCACCAAGCGCGCGGTAATGCTGGGGTCGATTTGCACGACTCTGGCGATTTTATTGCTGTTGGCGTTGGGTTCGTTAATCGCACGGCGGATTTTTACCGATACATCCGGGATGGTCGGTAACGCCAAGGAATCGGATTGCATGTACTTAAAACAATCCTGATACAGACGATTTTTTGCCAGTTTGGCGGACAGCGCTTGGGAATGGGCCTCGGTCATTAACTTTGCTTTATTCGGGCAAGCGGCGGGGGATTGGTTTAAAATCCGCTGCTGCATTTTTAAACGTATTTTTAAGTATAGACACGCTATGAATATAACAGGCCCGGATGTTATCACAACCCTCAGCAGCATCAGAGACTATATTCGCTGGGCTGCCAGCCGTTTTGCCGAGCACCGGGTTTTTCTAGGCCACGGCACCGTCACGCCTTTGGATGAAGCTGCGGCCATCGTGTTGCATACCTTGTATCAGCCTTACGATTTGGATCACGGCTATCTGGATTCGGTACTGACTATGGCGGAACGCCAAGCGGTTGTGGCTTTAATCGAGCGGCGCATCGTCGAACGTAAACCCTCCGCCTATTTGACCCATGAAGCCATTTTTGCCGGTCTGTCTTTTTATGTCGATGAACGGGTCTTGGTGCCGCGCTCGCCGATTGCCGAGCTAATCGCCGAACGCTTCGAGCCTTGGGTTGAAGAAACCCAGGTGTTCAACATCCTGGATTTATGTACCGGTAGCGCCTGCATCGCTATCGCCTGCGCCTATGCTTTTCCGGATGCGCAAGTGGATGCGGTGGAGCTCTCGGACGACGCGTTGGCGGTGGCACGGATCAACATCGAAAAGCATCAATTGGAAGAACAAGTCCAACTCTATCAATCCGACTTGTTTAACGAATTGCCGGCCAAGCCTTACGACATCATCGTCAGCAATCCGCCCTACGTCGCCATCGCCGAATGGGAAAGCCTGCCTGCCGAGTTTCACGCCGAGCCCGAGATGGGCTTTACCGGCGGCGAGCACGGCCTGGATCTGGTGTTGCGGATCCTGGTCGATGCCAAAAAATATCTGGCGGAGCAGGGCATTTTGATCATCGAAGTAGGCAGCAGCGCCGAAACCTTGCAGGAAATGTTCCCCGACGTGCCGTTCCAATGGCTGGAATTCGAGCGCGGCGGCGACGGCGTATTTCTGCTGACCGCCGCACAAGTCTCTCTTTATCACTCACTTTTTGCCAGCGCTTTATAACCATGTCCGGAAACAGCATAGGAAAATTATTTACCGTTACTACCTCTGGCGAAAGCCATGGCCCGGCCTTATTGGCTATCGTCGATGGCTGCCCTCCGGGGCTGGAATTGTCGGAGGCCGATTTGCAGCTTGATCTGGACCGGCGCAAACCGGGCACATCCCGGCATACCACGCAACGCCGCGAAGCGGACGAAGTGAAAATCCTGTCCGGCGTATTTGAAGGCAAAACTACCGGCTGCCCGATTGGCCTGCTGATCGAAAACACCGACCAGCGCTCGAAGGATTATTCGAAAATTGCCGAGAGTTTTAGGCCCGGCCATGCCGATTACACCTATCAACATAAATACGGGTTTAGAGATTATCGCGGCGGCGGCCGCTCCTCTGCGCGGGAAACCGCGATGCGGGTCGCGGCTGGCGCGATTGCCAAGAAATATCTGTTTCAACAGCACGGCATCCTGGTGCGCGGTTATTTGTCGCAATTGGGTCCGGTCAAGATCGACGCGTTCGATTGGAACGAAATTCCGAATAATCCATTCTTCTGCCCCGACGCCGGCAAGGTCGAGGAAATGGAAAAATACATGGATGCCTTGCGCAAGGAAGGCGAATCGATAGGTGCGAAGATCGAAGTCATCGCCAGCAATGTGCCGCCCGGTTTGGGCGAGCCGATTTTCGACCGTCTGGATGCCGAATTGGCCTATGCCTTGATGAGCATCAATGCGGTAAAAGGTGTAGAAATCGGCGACGGTTTTGACTGCATCGACACCAAAGGCACGCAATTTCGCGATGAAATCACCCCTGAAGGCTTTTTAAGCAACCATGCCGGCGGCATCCTCGGTGGTATTTCCAGTGGCCAGGACATCGTGGCCCGGATTGCTTTGAAACCCACCTCCAGCCTGCGTTTGCCGGGTCGCAGTATCAACACCAAAGGCGAACCGATCGAAGTGGTCACCGAAGGTCGCCACGATCCATGCGTCGGTATCCGCGCCACGCCTATCGCCGAAGCGATGGTCGCCATCGTGCTGATGGATCATTTGTTGCGGCATCGCGCGCAGAATCTGCATGTAAATTCCGGGTTGCCGATCCTGCGCTGAATGAGCGTACCTTACTGGCGCTTATCCGGGTTTTACTTTTGTTATTTCGCCACGCTGGGCGCATTCCTGCCGTTTTGGAGTCTGTATTTAAAGCAAGTCGGCTTCGCCGCCACCGAAATTGGCGAGCTGACTGCGTTTTTAGTGGCTACCAAGATCATTGCACCAAACTATTGGGGTTGGTTGGCGGACAAGACCGGCCGTAATCTGAGCCTGATCCGCATCACCTCCCTGCTGTCCGTGCTGTGTTTTGCCGGTTTTTTGTACCGTAGCGATTACCTCTGGTTTGCGGCGGTGACGGTGATCTTCAGTTTTTTCTGGAACGCTACCCTGCCGCAGTTCGAAGCCGCGACCTTGTTTCATCTGCAAGCCGAACCGCAGCGTTATAGTCATATCAGGCTGTGGGGTTCGATTGGTTTTATTGCGGCGGTGCTGGGCATAGGCCGGTTTCTGGATCATTTCAGCATTGCCTATTTGCTGTGGATTATCGGCAGTTTGATGCTGCTGAATTGGTTGATGGCGCTGATTACGCCGGAAGCGAAGCCGCGTTTAATACATACCGAAACCGGCGGTATCCGGCAGATTTTACTCAAGCCGGAGCTGCTGGCGTTTTTGCTGGTTTACATGTTGTTGCAAGTCGCGCACGGCCCGTACTACGTGTTTTATTCGGTTTACCTGAAACAACACGGCTATTCTGCGACGGAAACCGGTTTGCTGTGGGCCACCGGTGTCGCTGCTGAGGTACTGTTGTTCATCACGATGCGCCAGTTGTTGAAATGGTTCACGCCTCGTACGTTATTGTTAACATCGATATTTCTTAGCGTAGTGCGCTGGTTATTAATCGCCGACGGGGTCGATTCGCTTGCACTGACGATAAGCGCGCAACTGTTGCATGCGGCGACTTTTGGCGTGGCGCACGTGGTGGCTATGCAGTTGCTGTATCACTATTTCGGCGAACGCCATCAGAGCAAAGGCCAAGCGCTGTACAGCAGTATCAGTTTTGGTATGGGCGGGATGATAGGCAGTCTTTACAGCGGCTATTTCTGGGATATGCTGGGTGGACGTCTGGTTTATATCATCGCCGCGCTGGTGTGTTGCGTGGCCTTGCTGATTGCCTATATCGGCGTGGCTCGGGAATCTCGCCCCGGATTGGGTTAAAATTGATTAGTTTCATGAAAGAGGGATAGACATTGTGTTTGAAGTAATCAAAAACGGCGGCTGGATGATGGCGCCGATCATCTTGTGCTCCATCGTGGCGATGGCGATCATCGGCGAACGCTTTTGGTCCTTACAGCGCAAACGCATCATTCCCGCCGATTTGGTGCCGTACATTTGGCAATTGCATCGGGATAAAAAGTTGGATGAGCCGACTATCAGACGCATCAAACTCAGTTCGCCGCTGGGGCGGATTCTGGCCGCGGGTTTGCTGAATCGCAAACACGGCCGGGAAATCATGAAATCCAGTATTGAAGAAGTCGGCCGGCAGGTGACTCACGAGTTGGAGCGTTATTTGAATGCGCTGGGCAGCATCGCGTCGATCACGCCCTTACTCGGATTGCTGGGTACAGTGGACGGCATTATCCGGGTGTTTTCCGACATCGCGATCGGCGGTATGGGCGATCCGGCCGTGTTGAGCGGCGGGATTTCCGAAGCCTTGATTTGTACTGCGTCAGGGTTAACCGTGGCGATTCCCAGCCTGTTTTTTCACCGTTATTTCGAACGGCTGGTTGACGATCACGTGGTGCGGATGGAAGAAGAATCGCTACGCCTGATCGACATCATGCAAGGCGCACGCGAGGATATTTAATGCAATTCCGCCGCAAACGCCGCACGCAGGTCGATATCGGCTTAATTCCGATGATAGACGTGTTGCTGGTTTTACTGTTTTTCTTCATGGTGGCCACCACCTTTCGCCATCATTCCGAATTGAAGATCAACTTACCTGAAGCCCAAGGCAGCGATGCGGCGGAGCAGGGTAAAGTGATTAATTTATACGTCGATGCCAAAGGTACTTATGCCTTAGCCGGCGACGATAACCAGTTTCATGAACTGGTAAATCAAAACCTAGACGGCTTGAAGGCAGCCTTGGCGCAAACCGCCGGCGAATCCAGGCTGTTGCCGTTTATCATCAGCGCCGACGGTAAAGCCCCGCACCAGGCGGTAGTCAGCGCGCTGGATGTGGCGAACCAATTGGGTTTTCATCACATCACTTTTGCCATCAACAGACCGGAAAAACCGTGAACAAGAAACTAGTCAAATGGTTTGAGGACGCCTGGTACAAGGAAATGTATATTTCTGCCTGGCTGATGCCGTGGTCGATGCTGTATGTCGATGCGATTCGCTTGCGGCGCTTTTTGTACCGCATCGGCGTGTTGAAAAAAACCAGGCTGCCGGTGCCGGTGATTATCGTCGGCAACATCACGGTGGGCGGCACCGGCAAGACGCCGTTGGTGATCTGGATGGTCGAATTCCTGAAACAAAACGGCTATAAACCGGGCGTGATCAGTCGCGGTTATGCAGGCGCGGCCAGCACCAGTCCGCAAGCCGTCACCGCCGATAGCGACCCGGCACAAGTCGGTGACGAAGCGGTGTTGTTGGCTAAGCGTTGCGCTTGTCCGGTTGTGGTGGGGGCAGAGCGGGTAGCGGCCGGCCGGCAATTGTTGTCAAGCAACGCCTGCGACGTGCTGATTTCCGACGACGGTTTGCAGCATTATGCGCTGGAACGCGACATCGAGATCGTCGTGATAGACGGCCAGCGCCGCTTCGGTAACGGCTATTGCTTACCAGTCGGACCTCTACGCGAACCGCCGGAGCGGGTCAAGCATGTCGATCTAGTGGTGGTCAACGGCCCGAATGAATTGCTGGAAGGCGAATTGCCCATGCACTGCAAGGGCCAGCAACTGATCAATTTAAAAACCGGCGAACGAAAGTTGCTGTCTGACTTCAACGGCATGGCCTGCAATGCCGTTGCCGCGATTGGCAACCCGGCACGCTTCTATACGCAATTGGCCGCCGCCGATCTGGATTGTCAAACCCATGCCTTCCCGGATCACCACCTCTTTACTGCCGAGGATCTGCAATTTAAAGATTCACGTCCGGTGCTTATGACCGAAAAAGATGCGATTAAATGCGCCCGCTTCGCCAGCGACCAGTACTGGTATTTACCCATCGATGCCGAACTGCCCGAGGCATTTTCCCAACAACTCTTAAAACTACTCAAAGACAAAGCTCATGGATAAAAAACTGCTCGAGATTCTGGCCTGCCCGCTGTGCAAAAGCTCCCTGATTTACGACAAAGACAAACAGGAATTGATTTGCAAGGCCGACAATTTAGCCTTCCCGATCCGCGACGATATTCCGGTGATGCTGGAAGACGAAGCCCGCGAATTGAGTTTCGAAGAAGCGGACGCGCTGCGCAAATGAGCACCGGTTTTAAAGTCGTCATTCCGGCTCGCTACGGTTCCACCCGCTTGCCGGGCAAACCCTTGCTGGACATCGCCGGTAAGCCGATGATAGTGCATGTTTGCGAACGCGCGCTGGAAGCCGATGCCGAGCAGGTGGTGGTGGCGACCGACGATCAACGTATCTTCGCTGCAGTCGGCGACTTAGGTTTACAAGCGGTAATGACAGATCCCAACCACCAATCCGGCACCGAACGCATCGCCGAAGTAGCGCGAATTATGGGCTGGGCGGACGAACAAATCGTGGTTAATCTGCAAGGCGACGAACCCTTGATTCCGCCGGGCTACATTCGCGATGCGGCTCTGGCATTGGCGGGTCAAGATCAGGCTGGCATTGCTACGTTGGCCGCGAAGATTTTGGATGTGGAAGAAATTTTCAATCCGAATGCGGTGAAGGTCGTTTTGGACAAAAACGGGTATGCACTGTATTTCAGCCGGGCGGCGATTCCCTGGAACCGTTCGACTTTTCCTGATCAGCACGATATAGCGTCTTCTAGTTTGCCGCATCTCAGGCATATTGGTATGTATGCTTATACGGTGGGTTTTTTGCAACGCTATTGCAGTTGGTCTGTGTCGCAGTTAGAGGGTGTCGAGTCGTTGGAGCAGCTTAGGATTCTTTGGCATGGGGAGCCGGTTTTGGTTCGTATCGTTGATAAGACGCCGGAGGCAGGGGTGGATACGGAGGAGGATTTAAATCGTGTTTCTAGGCGATTGTTGTCTGGTTGGCCTACTAAGTCGTAGGGTTTTCTGTAAAATTATGGATATGCCAGTTATCGTTGCCACTATCACCGCAGTAGCCTCAGTTTTTGTTGCCATACTTACATTCTGGTTTACAAAACAAAAGGAAAGAGAAGCGGAAGTAAGAAAACAAAAAACTTGAACTTTATCGAGACTTGATAGAGTCATTCAGCGGCATTGTCGGTACTGATGACAGTCCCGATGGCCAAAAGCGTTTCGCAATAGCATGCAATAATCTCAGTCTGATAGCCTCTCAGGAGGTTTTGATTGCACTTCATGAATTTCAGCTAGGAATTCGCAAGTCGAATTCTAATGTTTCTATTGAGCGGCACGATGCATTACTTAAAAAGTTAATGCTGGCTATCCGTAGCGATTTAGGTTTGGCGGAAAAAAATGATTCTCAGAAATTAGATTTTCATTTGTGGTGTTCTGGTACAAACGGCTAGTTTCGCACCTACGCAGCCTCGACGGATTGAAAAATAATGTTTCGCTAACGCGAAGCTTGATTTAATCGGGTTCTCGCACCCGAAGGCGAGATACTTTCTTTTGCTCCGCCAAAAGAAAGTATCCAAAGAAAAGGCGGCCCGGATGCCGCTTTTATCCTGCGCGCCGAAGCTTTTATCGAGGGTCGGCATACGGGGGAACACCGTCGCTGTGTAGCAGGGGTGGATTAATGTTTTCTCGTGGTCTTTAACGCTCCCTCTCCTTGCGGGAGAGGGTTGGGGTGAGGGGAATATACTTGCAACATTTGTTTGTACTCCCTCATCCTAACCTTCTCCCTGGGGGAGAAGGGTGATCCCCGCCACGAATA
>LUUF01000078.1 GCA_001644045.1 Methylomonas methanica
CGGGCCGGAGTCGGAAACCCGCAAACAAGCGCAACGGATTTACCAAATCGTCTCGGATAAAGCCCTAAAAATCGTTTGCGGTTACAACTACGTCGCCAACTTCGCCGACTGGCTGCAGGGATTCGAACGGCTTTTGTCATTAAGGTGAATCTTGCCATGCCAGACAAAGCCGAGCACCAAAATACCCCGCCATTGACCGTTTATTACGATGGTGCCTGCCCGAAATGCATACGCGACAGGGCAACCTACCAAAAACTCTCCGGCGCTACCGACGAACAAGTTTGTTGGTTCGACATCACCGGCCAGGAAAACCGGCTGAGTGATCTCGGCATCGATCCGCAAAAAGCTTTGTCGGAGTTGCATGTGCGCGACGCGGACGGCCGTATCGTGTCCGAGTTGGAAGCTTACATTTTGTTGATGGATAAAGTGCCTAAGCTAAAGCCGCTGGCTTGGTTGATCGGGTTACCGTTGATCCGGCCCTTATTGGCCAAACTATATCATTGGCAGGTTAATCATCGGTTACGCGCCAGGGGATTGCGATAAAGGTATTTTGGGGGCGAAATTAGTCCGAATTAGTCAAATGTTGCAGTTTGTGGTCGGGGATGTCGGTGTTGCTATGTTCGCGGGCTCGGGCTTCAAGCCATTCATGCAAAGCAGAAACGAATTGGGGGTAATCGCTGGAATAATGGATTTTCCCGCCATTTTCCAAGGCTCGATATTCAAATTTGATATCGTCCGGCTTTGCTAACTTTAATTGGGCCAGGCCAGGCATAATAAAACCATGCATGAGCTCAGCCACTGAAAAATCGCCTCTTTTGAATTGTTCGGCGGATGTTGACAAATGCGCCTGAATTAAATTTATCAACTCGACATTGTTTGTGGATTTGGCTAGGACATACTGCACGCCACCGTGTAAGGTTCTAATAAATGATAACTCCACTTGGTCGGCTGGGTATGGACGTGAGCCGACCATAAGCTTTGTGTGAGTTTTATTTTCGGTATTCGCGTTTTTTTCCGTAGCGTGCACGATTACGTTAGAAATACACAGGACTGCGAAGGCCAAATGGATTTTATTCATGCTATGTCTAAAAATAATGTTCAGCTATTCAACACGGGCGATTCGATGGCATTATGAGGACAGTTAAACACATGGATTTGGTTACGGCCTTTTTTCTTGGCTTCGTAGCAAGCGGCGTCGGCGTGGCACAGCGCGCTGGCGATATCTCTATCGGTGTGGGTCAATGCGGTGATGCCGATGCTGGCGTATACCGAAAACTCCTGGCCCGCCCAAGTCAGGCGCATATTGCGCAAGCAGTCGCATAGTTCGTTGGTGATGCCGTAGGCTTGGTCCAATGTGGTGTGCTCCAAGAGCAGAGCGAATTCGTCGCCGCCAAGCCTAGCCAAGGTATCCCTCTGACGTATCTTAGAGGCAAGTAACGCGCCGAAGCTGCTCAATACGCGGTCGCCCGCCGCGTGTCCGTAAGTGTCGTTAATGTCTTTGAAATGGTCTAGATCCAGGAAACACAGCACGTGTTCCTTTTCGCCGGAATGCATACCGGCCAAAACTCGGATTAGACGCCGCTCAAATTCGCTGCGATTGATCAGTCCGGTCAGCGGGTCGTGACTGGCCCGGTAGGCCAGCTTCCGAAATTGTGCCTGGAATTCGGTAACGTCCCTGAACACCAATACCGAACCGTCGGTTGCTCCGTTACATTCGATAGGATAAGACGCGCATTCGACCAGAAAACGGCCGCCGTCTTTACGGAGGAATATTTGGATATTGCTCGGATTGGAACTATCGCCAAATAAATTCTCGAGCCAGGGTTCCTCCTTGGGGTGAATTAGTTCCGGAGAGGTCATGCTGTCCAGCATGGCAGGAATATCCTGACCCAAAACTTCATCCTCGGCGTAGCCTAACATGGCTAGTGCAGACTGATTGACAAAGGTGCAGCTTCCCGCGCCGTCCAGACCGATGATGCCTTCTCCCGCCGATTCCAGCAACAAGCGAAAGCGCGTTTCGCTATTGCGCAGCTCGGAATTACTCTGCTTGAGCGCAATTAGGGCTTGATCCAGATTAGCGTTTGCCGATCTAAGGATTTCGCATTGTTTTTCCAATTGTTGGGTACGTTGAACAACCAATTCCTCGAGGCGCTGCCGGTAAAAACACAATTCCTGTTCGGTCTCCTTATCTTTGCTGATGTCGACCAGCACTCCTTGCAAAAACAGACTTTCGCCAGATTCGTCGCGCACTATGTTGGCTTCGTCCAAAAACCAGCGGGA
This sequence comes from Methylomonas methanica, assembly GCA_001644045.1. GTDB lineage: Bacteria > Pseudomonadota > Gammaproteobacteria > Methylococcales > Methylomonadaceae > Methylomonas > Methylomonas methanica. Next base: position 2,281 of record LUUF01000078.1, read on the forward strand.
TATTCCTTTGTTGTCGACGAGCCGATATTCGCAACGTAACGGCGCATGATGCTCGTAAGTATGGGCATAGGCCTCTATCGTAATGGACAGGTCATCCTGATGTACTCGTTTGAGCAATCTATCCGAGTCTTCCAGCCAGTCCTCTGCGGGATAACCCAGTTGGCTAATCTGCGGGCTGACGTATAACAGTTTTCCCGGTGTTTCCAATGAAGCGATATAGGTTATAACAGGCAGTTGTTGTACCAAGTTGCGATATTTGGCCTCGGATTCCCGCAATTTATCCAGTGTGTTCGACGTTTCCTGCATAGCTTGCTGTTCGAGTATTGCCCATAAAACCTCGGCCGATAACTCTTTCATTAGATTAGTGTCCGAGATTTTGATTAAAAAACTACCTGTGCGAGATTTGTGGGTGGCACGGGCATCCGGCGCACTCAGCATAATCACCGGTAGCGTTCGTTCCGGAGAATATTCCGCGAGTTGGGATAGAAATTCGGCACCTTGCATATCGGTCAGGTGTTGGTCCAATAAAATGCAGTCCGTCTGGCGTGCGCGGGCCATTTTTAAATCTTGGCAGCTGGTTTCGGCCTCGAATATCACAAAAGCGCAGTCTTGATGCTGGCTTAAGGCATGTTTGCAGACTAGGCGATTAGCTTCGTTATTCGCCAACAATAACAGGCGAATATTCGATTTTGCGGTTGAGCTATCCATGGATCACCTCTGGGTTGGAAATATCAATGTTTATGGCAACTGTTCATTGCAAAGCGGTAGTCGAGCGCGTTTTAATTTGATCGTTTGTCAGCGTTGCAATTTTGTGCGGCCATCCCGCGGGTTGACGATAGCGCTGTTGGGGAGTTTCGGTATGCGTCATCGGGACCTCCTGACTTTATTGTTTTTGTAAGCCGGCTAATAACACCGAGAAACTCAGGGTTGGTGGTGAAATTTAAACATGGCATATTTCGAGTAAAAATAAGGGCGACTACGTAGTTGGTCCAAGTGCAGGCCTGTGCGAGCGGTTCGGGATCAACTGGTCGGCGATAGCTGGCAAATGGGCTATCTATAAGTATGCGTACGGACTTGATGATCAGTCTTTGGAGGCTTATCCTCACGAAAATTACACTATACAGATTTGATTCTGGTGGATAGATCAGAGGGTAGGAATCCCCCCCCAACTACCGGTGCAGGGCCAAGAGGGATTGAAATGTCGGACTTACTGAAAACCGCATCGGCTTCACTGTTCCTGGCGGTATTGGATATACAAGATATCTGTGTGATGTCCACCGACAGCCAGGGCACCATTCAGATGTTCAACCCGGCGGCAGAACGCCTATTGGGTTATAGCCAGATGGAGGTGATGTGTCAACACTAAACCGGACACATAATTAAGCGGCTTGGTGCCGCAATTCGTAATTAATCGGTGACAGGTAGCCGTTAGCGGAATGTAACCGCTCCTGGTTGTAAAACACTTCGATATATTCGAACACCGCTTGTTTGGCCTGATCGCGGGTCTGGAAAGTCTGCTGGTGAATTAGCTTGTACCCACGGGGCATAAATGAAAGAAACTCTCCGAAACCGCATTGTCCCAGCAGTTGCCTTTTCGGCTCATGCTTTGTTGAATGCCGTGTTGTTTGAGCAAAGCCCTATGGCATTGTCTCGGCCATTGACCAGCCAACGATCTAACGGGAAAACAAGTCGATCACCACCGCCAAATACAACCAGCCTTCTTGAGTATGAATATAGGTAATATCGCCCGTATAGACCCGGTTTGCTTGATCAACAGCGAACTGCCGGTCCAGATGATTGGGCACGGTCGGTAGATCATGTTTGGAGTCCGTAGTGACGTTAAATCGGCGTTTGGTTTTAACAGGCCAAGCCCGCTTCTTTCATCAAGCGACCAATACGGCGTCGGCCCACCGCTTGACCTTGATGGGACAACGCCACTTTGAGTCGACGGGTGCCGTAAGTGTTACGGCTTTTTTCGAATGTCGTTTGCACCATACTGCTGAGCTGCTCATCTTCTCGTGCCCGTGATGAAGGGACGCGATGTAACCAGACATAGTAAGCGCTTTGAGAGACTTGTAAAAACCGACACATCGAAATCACGGTGAATTCCGGCGTATGTTGCTTGATCCAGGCGTACTTCTCGGCAACCGCTCCTGCTGCGTTGCCCTACCTCCTGCATCCATGCAGTCGACCGTTGCTCCTTGGCAAAGTACCCACAGGGCATAAATACGCGGCGGCCTTTTTTACCCACAGGGCACAAGTAATGGATCTCGCTCCTCGGTCAGGCGAGCCACCTCTTTTTTGAGGCGCTTGAGTTCATCGTAAAGATGATCATCGGTTCTGACCGGATTATCGGGAGATTGGCGACGACTGTACTTACCAATCCAGGTATGCAGGGTATTCACGTTGATGCCAAGATCAAGGGCGACCTGGGCAACGGATTTGTCTGACTCATTCGCCAGCTTAACGGCTGAAGCTCTGAATTCGGTGGTATAGGTATTGGGTTTTTCTCGGCTCATAGGACTCACACTTCTGTTTTGGCATTGTAAAAGTGTGTCTAGTAAAGTGTAACCACATCAAAGAGGTTCGAGAATGATTTCAAATCAACCCAGTTTAAGTCGCAACTGCATCCCTATCATTGATATTACTTGTCGTAGGAGACTGATATGGAAAAGACATATCTTTGGCTCGTTCATGATTATAAATCACACCCGATTCAATTATCGGAAGCGGCAGTCGTGGAAAGTAGGCTGCCAGTTCAATGTGTTGATTTAAACAGTCGTTACCACTTGTTTGTTGTTTACCGAAAGGATTTGGATGGCTTTTGGTACAAAATTAAGCGCATGTTTCCTTGCCAATTTAAAGTCTACGAGTTTTCAGAAGATGAGCTCTTGGTTGGTGAGCATTATGTCGATCCTTTGACTAATGTCATTGCATTCATGCCCTGGATAGCTGATAAAACACTATGTCCCTCCAAGAGCGTTAAGTACCGCTTTTTTTTCTTTGCCGATTTCAATGCCACCTTTGCTGTTACCGGTGGGCTTTTAGAAGAGTATCTAAACAAGTTGCCATGCCAATTTGATGTACTGGGTTGTGTTAAAAACGAGCCGGCTTTTTATACCGGCGATAGCTACTATGACTCCAAGCTTAAAGTGCAAATGCAGTATGCCGATGTGTTGCTGGTAATGGGCCTGTTATTCAAAATGGTGGTTGAAAACCATCGGGTTGAAGACGAAGGCAGCATGACGATACTTTACGGCAGATTCGGAGAAGGACAGGTCCGGGTATTCGATCGTTGGTGCGTTCCCAATATTTGGACTTTGAGCCACGATGCTTCGTTTGGCCACGAAATGCCGCTATTTTGCCAATGGGAATTCGAACAAGCCATCCGCAAGGCCACTCCAACATGAACGGGCGTCTTTATTCATAAAGGGCGTCGCTTAGATCGGGAGGCGAGGGCAAACTTGCCCGCGCAATGCGTACAGTATAATTTTGATCTGGTTCGCTGGGCTGCGGTTGCTGCATCAAATGCCGATGCACCATCTCGAACGCCTTATCGAAATCGGCATTGATGAACCCTTTTGCCAACTGTTCGCAAATATTATAAAGCGCCGAATAAGCAAGCGTTTCGCCGCCGCTGCAGTCGCTGATTTTGTCACAAAGTACTTTCATGATTGACAGTACCGAACCGTCCTGGCGCCAGACAACCGAAGTGGCGATAACGTTATCACCCCGGCAGGCAATCGGTGCGAGTGCGGTATAGGCTAAATCAATCAAACCCGCCAGTATGTTGGCCAAATCGCCCGAGGTAATGGCCTTGAAAGTCGCGCTGCCCCGGTCCATCAGCAAGGCCTGGTACATGACAATGTCCATATCGGACAAGTGGGCGGTTTCCGGGAAATCGGGCTGCTTGATACCAGCATGCTCATGGAAGTCGCGGACTAATTGCAGGTGTTTGTTCACGGGTTTCTCCCAGACAAATACAGCTTGGAGCGATGGAAGAGAGGATAAATGCCAATGACCTATCTGCCAGCTTAGGCTTTGCCATCGGCTTATTCAAGTAAGTACCACTACGTATTCTTCTGGTCGTGGTTTTTGGTTTCCAATGCTCACCTCTATTAAATACTTTGGCAAGTTGCAGTATTTTCGCCACAATCAACCGGCTTTTCTGGCGCCCTTGACCAAGGGCAGGGCGCGGAACACATGTCTTTAATTGGCCCATAACATTTGAGTGACGAAATTTAGTATCCAATCAACTTTCTTTTATTTGGGGTCTCAAACGGCATTGATACGCTACGGATTGACGGTGCTTGTTGTCGTTGCGACCAGTTTGGCAACCATTTACATTCCTGTAATTGGCGAACGAGCTGCGTTTTTACTGTTGTTCTTCGGGGTTATGCAGGTTTCGTTTTGGCTGGGTTTATATCCCGGTGCGCTTGCCGCTATTTTATCCTTGGCTTCTGTCAACCTGTTTGTATTACTTCCCACAGCAATAGCGATTGGCGATTTAGTGTTATTGAATGCCGGTTTTTGCTTTGTTTCAGCCGTCATGGTGATTACAACGGGCTTTCACCGACAATTAGCTGAAGCGCTTTGGGAAAGTCGACAAGATTTAGCACATGCTCAAACCTTGGCCCAAATAGGCAGTTGGCGTTTGAATGTCGCCCGTAACGAACTGATCTGGTCGGACGAGAATCATCGTATTTTCGGTATATCCAAAACTACACCGATGACCTATGAAGCGTTTCTTGCCATTGTGCACCCCGACGATCGTGAATATGTTGATCGCATGTGGAAAGCCGGTTTGCGCGGCGAACCTTACGACATTGAGCACCGCTTGGTCGTGGCCGATAAAGTGAAATGGGTACGGGAAAAGGCTATTCTGGAATTCGACAATAAAGGCAATTTGCTCGGCGGTTTTGGAATTACCCAGGATGTGACTCGGCGTATCGATTTGCAGGATCAGTTAACCAAGGTCGCCGCATCGGTGCCCGGTTTGATTTGTTCCTTTCGGCTACGTCCGGATGGTAGTGCGTGTATGCCTTATGCCAGCCCGGTCATCGATTCTATCTATGGGATGGGTATTGAGGTGGTCTCCCAAGATTTTAACCCGGTATTCGCGCGCATCCATCCCGAGGATATTGGCCGTATTCACGCGTCGATTGCCGAATCTGCGCGTAGTCAACAACCTTGGCGCGACACGTATCGTTATAACCATCCGCTTAAAGGTGAAGTTTGGCACGAAGGTCATTCGCTGCCGATACGGGAAGCCGACGGCAGCATTCTTTGGCATGGCTATGTGCATGATGTTACCGAGCGGATTAACGCGGAAAAAGCACTGCAGGAACGAATTGACCGTTATGAGTTGGTTCTCAACGGTGCTCAAGATGCCATTTGGGATTGGGACGTCAGGAACCGGCGAGTCAATTATTCATCGCGATGGAAAGCGCTTCGCGGTTACGCCGAACATGAGATCGGCAATAGTGAAGAAGAATGGAGCGACAATATTCATCCTGATGACCTGAAACGGATATTAATCTCGGTACAGCGCCATTTTGCGGGTGAAACGCCGGTTTTTTGCGAAGAATATCGGATACGTTGCAAAGACGGTTCCTGGAAATGGATCTTGGACCGCGGTCTCGTCCAGAAAGACGGCGCTGGTCTAGTTATTCGCATGGCCGGTTCGGAAAGCGATATTACCGAACGTAAGATTGCCGAAAATGATTTGCGCGATCGGGAAACGCAATTGCGGTTAATCATGGACGCGACGCCGGCGCTAATCTCATATTTGGATCTGGATTTTCGTTATGTACGCGTCAACGCCACCTATGAAAAGTGGTTCGGGATTTCCGCAGATCAAATCCTGGGACGGGAGGCTGAAGAAATTATCGGCACAGAGGCGTGGCAGACGGTAAGCCCCTATCTGCAGCGCGCCCGTGATGGGGAAAAAGTCGGTTTCGACCAGAAAATTCCGTATGGAATCGGTGCGCCGCGCTGGGTGCACGCGACTTATCTACCCAATATCGATGCCAACGGCGTTGTCAGGGGAATAGTTGTGCATGTATTTGATATTGAAGAACGGGTGGTATCAGAGCAAAAAATCACGCTATTGAACGAGCGTTTGCAACGCCGGATGCAGGAAATGCAGGTTATTTTCAACACCGTACCCATCGGTTTAAGTATTGCTGACAGTACGGATGGCAAGCATATCCGCGGTAATTCGGTGCTTGAGCGTATGATGGGCTTGCCGCCCAATAGCGAACTTTCATTGCGGGAAGATTTTACTGCCGGCATTTGTATCAAGCAAAATGGCGCCGAATTGGCTATCGACGATTTACCGATGGAGCGCGCGATTCGGGGCGAAATTGTCTCCAATCAAGTCATTGAAGTCATTCGCTCCGACCAGCAAGTGGTCACAATTTTATGTAATACCTCGCCGTTATTGAATGAAGACGGTGTGCCCAGAGGGGCGGTCGGGGCATTTTTGAATATCACTCCGCTCAGGCAGGCGGAACAATCGCTTGAGAAAAGCCAACTACAACTGCGGTTGTTAGTGGAACAGGCACCGCTCAGTATTGCCATGTTCGATCTGGATATGAACTATTTGGTGACTAGCCGGCGCTGGCTTGAGGATTTTGGGCGAGGCCATGACGATTTGGTGGGTCTTAACCATTACACCATCAACCCTGATCTGCCATTAGCATGGAGGCAGATTCACCGGCGCGTTTTATCGGGAGAATTCCTAAAAAACGACGCTGATTTATGGATACAAGCAGACGGTAGTCAGCATTGGTTAGCTTGGGTAGCCCATCCGTGGACCAATCCGAACGGAGAGATTGGCGGCATCATCATTTCCTGTGACGTCGTAACCGCGCGCCGGAGGGCCGAGCAGGAATTACGCAATTCCGAAGCGCGGCTTGCGCTGATTGCGGATCAGATTAAGGCCGGTTTTTGGGATTGGGATTTAATCGGCCACCAGCTGTTTTTGTCTCCCGAAGCAAAGCGCCAAATCGGCTTCGACGACAGTGATATACCCTTTCGAAGAGACGAGTGGGAAGAACGACTGCATCCCGACGACCGTGCTTTTGTGTTGAAAGTGGTGGATGATAATGTTGCCGGCTTGCAACTCAATTACGAAGTGGAATTTCGATTACGGCATAAAGATGGCAATTACCGCTGGATTCATTCCAGAGGTGTCTTACTGAGTGATTTGGATAATCGCCCCTACCGTATGTTAGGTATCAATTTGGACGTTACCGCATACATGCGACAAAAACAGCTCAGTGGCCGGCGGGATAAGATCGAACAATCGTTTCGTTTATATATTGCCATGCAAACAGCCGCCGCTATTGCCCACGAATTGAATCAGCCGCTGGCGGCTATCTCGTCTTACGCCGATGTGGCCCTGCATTTACTGCAAACGGGTAGTTCCAATCGTGAAAAACTCTCCCAACTCATGGAAAACTGCTCGAATCAAGCGCAACGCGCTGGCGAAGTCATCCGGCAATTGTTGCTCCAATTACAAAAAGAAGAAAATCCGAGCGAACGAATGAATATCAATTCAGCCGTACATGAAGCGATAGAGTTGTTGGCACCCGATGTTCACTCGGGCACATTTAAAGTTGAAACCGATTTGGCTTCTGATTTGCCGCTAGTCACGGCGAATGCGCTGCAAATTCAGAAAGTGTTGATTAATTTATTGCGTAATGGCCTGGAATCAATGGAGGAGAACCGGGGAAATGCGGACAAAATTGTGGTAATCACCCGTCTTTCCACGCGCTATTCATCCATGGTTGAGGTCGTAGTGCACGATAGCGGTAAAGGAATTGCCGATAGGTCTACGTTAAAAAAAATCTTTCAGCCTTTCTATACTACTAAACCCAAAGGGGTGGGTATGGGCCTTGCTATTAGCCGTTCCTTGATTGCGGCATATGGGGGCAAGATGTGGGCTGAGCAAAATGAAACCCCAGGTCTCTCGATTCTCTTTACTTTGCCTATTGCCTCATGAACTTACAACCCCAAGTGTTCATCGTCGATGACGATTATGCAGTGCGTGATAGTCTCGGCCAAGTCATGGAAGCAGCGGGCTTCCCCTATCTGCTTTTTGAAAGCGCAGAACAGTTTCTGGAAATCTATAAGCCAGGGCAGTGTGGTTGTTTGGTGCTGGATTTGAATATGCCGAATATGACAGGGGACGAATTACAAGCCGAATTGATCCGCTTAAACATTCAACTACCCATCATTTTTTTAACTGCTTTTGGCGATATACCCACGACTGTTCGGCTTGTGAAAGCGGGAACGATAGATTTTTTGACCAAACCGGTGACGAGCAAAGTGTTGGTTGAACGAGTTCGCGCAGTCTTACGGGAGCAGTCCTTGGTATACGAACAAAACAAATACAATCCATTGGCGGCGCTCACTGCCCGTGAACTGGATGTTTTGCGTTTGGTGATTGTCGGCCATTCCAATAAGCAAATTGCTCGGCAACTGGGAATCAGTCACCGCACTGTTGAGGTCCACCGCGCGCGCGTTATGGAAAAAACTGGTTCCAGTAATCTTCTGGATCTGGTTCGCTGCTGCAGCGAAAGCCAAATTCCAAATCCACCCGTTCAATAGATCTAATCTGGCAGGCTGGAGAAAACCCCGCCAATATCTCCTCTTAACCCGCGCCCGCAGTATTTTTTACATCGAAATAGGCTGCCAAGTGGTGTTTCAACGAGCTTCCCCTAGTTTTAATGATTTTTCTACTGGGTTATATGACACCAGGGAATACATTTAACCAGGGTGTTGCGTTGAGCGGTTGAACTCAACGCGGCCTTTTTTAAGATTTCGCGCTCCATTCGCAACTGTTCATTTTCCTTGAGTAACCGGATCAATTCGTCATGATCCCCCAGATTCCGGCAAGACTTTTTGACGCCGATTCGTTGGCCGAAGGCTTGCGTTCCGCTCGTACCCAGCGTCCCAGGGCACTTTGCGACGTGCCCAGATGATCGGCCGCTTGCCGCTGGCTGTAGCCTTTTTCAAGCATCAACCTGGCTGCATCTTGTTTGAATTCCAAGCTGTATTTGGGCCGATTGTATTTTTTGTCGTTACTCATAATCACCTCTGCTAGCAGTATAAAGCCTACCTTTAGAAGTGTCCGGGGTTATTAGACCATTTCATTTTTGTTCGAAATATGAAACGATTCCACTGATTACCCGCAGAAAATGGCTGTTGTCGGTAACCAAGATTAAAAGACCTTAGAGTGGGGCCTGGAGTAAAATTCCGGCCAAGTCGTGCATTTTATGTCGTGTTTTGGAACAACCAATACGAAATTGATCAGTGCCTAAAATGCATCGGGGAAATATCCGAACTTATCGCCTGGTTTGTTGATTGGAAGATCTTGGGGACCGGTGAAAGTCGCAAGAACGCCCCAAACCGGCCGCTGTCAGGCCGCTCAGCTAAATGCCGATTCTGCAAACTGCAGTACTACAAAGCCGACGTTGGTGGCCTCAACCAATCGGCCAATTCTGTTGAAAAAGTCGGTATTTTTGGGGAGGCTGGTAATGACGTTTTGAACGGGCATTGAGTTTTTTCAGAAGTAGACAGGCAATTTTTTAAATTTGATGGGTAAAACCGGCCTATTACACCGTTATGCGGGTATTAATTGGGGTGCTGGTCCATTGATTGCCAACCTTTTCGCCATTCGCCTCAAATTTTGGGCAGTGGCCGCCAACAGGAATTCGTCGTGAGCACCACTGAATCCCCTTAGCCGCAACTTATCCACACGCAAGATGCGCTTAAGGTGGGCAAACAGCATTTCCACCTTCTTGCGTTCCTTGCGAGACTGTTTGTAGGCATCGGTTTTAGTAATGGCCCGTGCCACATCCCGAGCTGATTCGTGCGGACTGCGGTCGATCTGGCGATGATTCATATTCGGACAACATTGAGATTTCAGTGGGCAGGATTGGCAATCCAGCAGGCTAGCGCGGTAGCGATAGGGATTCTTCTTTTTGCTGCGCCAAGCGGTTTTCAGAAACTTACCGGCGGGACAGATATAGCGGTTGTTTTCAGCATCGAAGGTAAAGTCGGATCGGCCGAAGGTGCCGTCGGTGCGTTCTGACTTCTCAAACACGGGGACATGCGGCTCAATGTCTTTTTCATCGACGAGCCAACCGAACATTGTGGCGGTGCCGTAGTTAGTGTCACCCACCAGGTGCTCGGGCTTGAGATCAAACTTGTCTTCAACCCGGTCGATCATCGTTCGAGTGGCTTTCGCTTCGGCGGCTTTGTTGACGGTAGAGGCTTCCACGTCGAGGATGATGCCGGCTTCCAGATCAATCAGATAATTCGTGCAATAAGCAAAGAAAGCAGGACCGCCAGGCGCTGCCGTCCAGGTTGCCGCAGGATCGGTCAATGACAAGGTACGTGCGGATTCTTGGGGATCGTTGGCCTCTTCTAACGCAGTCAGATATTCGCGTACCGGTCGAGACGCTTGTTCGGGATCGCCCCAATCGACCGTCTCACTACCTTCAACCCGGTGTTGCCGTTGCGCATCGGCTTTGATGATGCTGGCATCGGTCGCAAAGCCTTCGCCCTTCACCAAACCCTCGGCCATACACCGCTGCAAGACGGTTTCAAACAGCAAGCGGAAGGCCTGACTTTCCCGGAAACGACCATGGCGGTTTTTGGAAAAGGTCGAGTGATCCGGCACGGGATCGTCTAAATCCAGGCCGCAAATCAGCATCCGAATCATCAACTCGGGGTCGATCGATGGCCGGCCCATCGGGCTGTAAAAACCAAATAATTGCTGACGGAGGTCGCCTAAATCGAGAAGGCGGTGAATGCCTCTCAGCAGATGATCTTTCGGTACATGATTTTCCAGACTGAAACAGAATAACAGTTGTTCCTGTATCCCGGATTGTTGTCCCATCATGACGGCACCTCTCGAACTGATCGGGGTTGTGCCTTATTTTACGCCTCTTGAAACCGGTTATCAGGGGAGTTTTTCAACACAATCGGCCTATTTCGTTGAAAGAATAAGTCTCCCAAAATCATTAAACCAATTCAGCCAGCAACTTTTCCAGCTCGGTTTTCGCAAGCTTACCTGTCTCGTTACGCGGAATCACCGCAACGGAGTGAATTTTCCGTGGCAAAAACACCTCGTCCACATAAGGCTGTAAGCCCAGCCGAATAGCCTGACTGCTTAGTTGGCTGACCACTACAGCTGCCAATCGCCCGTTTTCCTGGATAAAACAAAAGCCGTCCTCCACGCCGTCGATGTCTTTCAAGCGGCGGTTCAGTTCGGTTAGGGAGGCGCGCTTGCCGCCGATCTTCACCATATCCTGATCGCGGCCCAATACGGCGAAGCGGCCGTCGGCTTCGATTTGGACGCTGTCTTGCAGCAGCACCGCTTTCGGCAAATGTTTGGATTCCAGGCGGGTCTGTCCGCTCTTATCTTGAATCAAGCGGCAACCCGAGTAAGGTCGCCATAAGTTTTTCCGTAAGGTCTCGCGGCTGGCAAACGACAGTGTTTCGGTGCTGCCATAGATTTCGCGAGGCGATTGCCCTAAAATTGCCGCGGTTTCGCCGGCCAGCTTTTCGGATAAAGTATCGGTGGCGGAAATGATGCCGGCCAGATTGTCCCTAGGGGCGTCGGTCTTGATCAAGGAACGCAAATGGGTGGGCGTGGAAGCCAGTAGCGTAGGCCACGGCGCGGTTTTAATGGTTTGGCGAATGTCTTCGGCAAAGAACGGCCGACCGTCGTGTAGCACCAGCTGGGAAAACAACGGCCAAAACACTGAGGTTTCCAGGCCGTACATGTGTTGCGGCGGGGTGGTGGACAGCATCAGTAGTTGCTGCTCGGCTAATCCCAAACTGCTTACCGCCATCTCGGCGGACGTTTTAAAGGTATTAAGGCTATGCGGGCAGGGCTTGGGTTTGCCGGTGCTGCCGGACGTGAACGCGATCACCGCGATGCGCTGCCAGTCGAAATGGGGTGGCGATGCCGTGGTGTTAGCATTTGGCGCGGCTACTTCGAACCAATCCAAGCCAGCTTGCTGCGGGGCGTGTTCTCTGGCGATATACGCACCGGGATAATCGCGGAGCATTTCCAGGATTACCGCCATCTGCCCGGCGGGCGGTAGCAGGCAAATCTGGCCGCGCGCAGCCGCCGCTAACAGGCAGATGCAAAACAGATAGCGGTTTTCGCATAAATTAAATATATATGGCCGGTCCGGCAGTTGTGCGGCCAGTGCCAGAACGTCGGACCATAAATTCCCTCGGCTCACTATCTTGCCGTTATAGATTGCAAAAGGCGTTGCGGAATTCGAATCCATTCGTATCTGTGAGGGCGATTTTTGGGTTTCCTGCATTGCGTAAGTTTTATAAGGGTCGGCCGCTGATTTCAATATCGATAATTTAAGTTGGCGTATTTCTTACCCCTTTGAAGGCTATCGTAAAAGGCAGGTTGGGCGAAGCCCGACATTTTGATTTTGTTGGGTTACGCTATGCTAACTCAACCTACATTTTGGCTTTTACGACAGCCTCCGCGAGGAGAGAGAGTTTTTGCTTTGGCCTCAAGCAAGGGGTTAACTCACCGACCCAGCCAACGGGCTATGAGTATTTGTGCTGGAACATATTTTAACCGGATAAAAAGGGCGGGACAGTAAATGGATGCGGATGTATTGATTATCGGGGCCGGCCCCTCCGGCAGCGTAGCTGCGAAAATGCTGAAACAACTTGGTCATCAAGTGGTGATCCTGGAAAAGGAACAGTTCCCGCGTTTTTCGATTGGTGAAAGCCTGCTGCCGCAGTGCATGGCGTTTATGGAAGACGCCGATATGTTGCCGGCGGTGGTTGCGGAAGGCTTTCAGTTCAAAAACGGCGCGGCGTTTTCCAGGGCCGGCAAATTGACCGAATTCGATTTTACCCAGAAATTTAGCGCCGGCTGGGGCACCACCTTCCAAGTGCCGCGAGCCCATTTTGATAAGGTATTGGCCGACAGCGCCGAAGCAGCTGGCGTGCCTATTCATTATCAACAAACCATCCTGGCAGCCGATTTTAGTAACCCTGGGCAAGCTCGCCTGACCAGCGTCGATGCCGACGGTATCCATAAGGAATGGAGCGCTAAGATGGTATTGGATGCCAGTGGCTTTGGCCGGGTGCTGCCGCGCTTATTGGATCTGGAAACGCCTTCTTCCTTATCGCCGCGCCGGGCGCTATTCACTCACATTGAGGATAGGATTACGATCGCAGATTACGACCGCAATAAGATTCTGATCGCGATTCATCCGAAATTTCACGAGATTTGGTATTGGTTGATTCCGTTCAGCAACGGCAGATGTTCGCTGGGCGTGGTAACTCCCGCCGGCTTTTTGGACGACCGCAGTGGCGAGGCGCTGGAGGTATTAAAGGCAATTGCGTTTGAGGAGCCACGGCTAGCCGAACTGTTGGTGGACGCCCGTTTCGATACGCCGGCCAATACCATCGGCGGCTATTCAGCCAACGTCAAGCAACTGTATGGACAGGATTTTGCCTTGCTCGGTAATGCCGGCGAGTTCCTCGATCCGGTGTTTTCGTCTGGTGTGACAATCGCGATGAAATCCGCTTCTCTGGCCGTGCCCTTGGTCGATCGGCAATTACGCGGCGAGCCGGTAAACTGGTCTGTCGAATACGAGCAGGCCTTGCGCAAGGGTATAGAAGTGTTTCGGGCCTATGTGGAGGCTTGGTACGATGGCCGTTTCCAACAAATCATCTTCGAAGAAAAGCAGTTGGCCAGCGTCAAGGCCATGATCTGTTCAATTCTGGCGGGCTATGCCTGGGATGAAGCAAACCCGATGACGCAGCGCTCCGCCAACAAAATCGAGGCCATCTTGGCAACGTATCAAACTGCCTGAGCGGTGTAGTTTTTGTATTTACATGATTTAGGCATGGTCTGCGCCCTGGGCGACAGCAAGGCCGCTATTTTAGCCGGATGGCTTGCCGGTCGAGCAGCGCGACCGGTCCCGCCAGATTGGCTGGACTCGGCAATTCCCGCATTCGGCGTATTGACCCAATTACCAGCCATTCCGACTAGCCTTAAACAATACGATTGCCGCAACAACCGTTTGCTGCTGTCGGCGCTCGGCCAGATTGAGGCCTCGGTCGGCACAGCCATAGCCCGTTACGGCGCGGAACGGGTCGGGGTACTGGTCGGCACCAGCACCTCCGGGATAGCCGAGGGTGAAGCTGCGGTGCAGGTATTGCGGGAAACCGGGAACATGCCAAGCAACTATCACTACAAGCAGCAGGAACTGGGCGGTACGGCGGAATTTTTAGCGGCTTACCTGGATATTCGCGGCCCGGCCTATACCGTCTCCACGACCTGTTCATCCAGCGCCAATGCCTTGGCCTCGGCGCGCCGCCTGATACGCTTGGGTGTCTGCGATGCCGTCGTGGTAGGTGGCGCCGACAGTTTATGCCGTACTACATTAGAGGGATTTTCTGCGTTGGGTGCTCTTAGCAAAACCACTTGCAATCCGTTCAGTAAGAATCGCGACGGCACCATGATAGGCGAAGGTGCGGCTTTATTTCTGATGACGCGCGAGCCTGTCGACATCGCCTTGCTGGGCGTCGGCGCCAGCGCCGATGCTTATCATATTTCCGCGCCTCGCCCCGACGGCAGTTGCGCGTTAATGGCGATGCAGGCCGCGCTGGAGGATGCGCGGCTAACGTCTGAGCAAATCGATTATATCAACCTGCACGGTACGGCAACTTGGCAAAACGATGCGATGGAAAATCGGGCGGTCGGGCAGTTGTTCGGAAGCGATACATTTTGCAGTTCCAGTAAACCGTCCACCGGTCATTGCTTGGGCGCGGCCGGCGCGCTCGAAGCGGGTTTGTGCTGGTTGCTACTGTCTGATTTACCTCAAGAAAGTCGCTTGCCCCCGCATCTGTGGGATGGCGAGCCTGATCCCGACATGCAGCGACTGCGTCTGGTCGGGCTGGAAAACCAGGCGCTAAAGCCGCTACAATACTGCCTCAGCAACTCTTTTTCATTCGGCGGAAACAATGTGTCCTTGCTCATTGGACATCCCTGACAGTCATGCGGCTTTTCCATACGCCATCGAAACGCTAGTACCTCAGTCCGGGCGTATGGTGCTTTTGGACCGGGTGCTGGAAGTAGGTGATGACCATATCGTGGTCGAACTCAATGTCCGCGCCGATGGCCTGTTTTCCAGTGTTGACCAACAGGTACCCGCCTGGGTGGGCTTGGAATACATGGCGCAGGCTATTGCCGCCTATTCAGGGTATCAGCGCAGGCGCCGGGGCGAAGCGATTGGTTTGGGCTTTTTATTGGGTACCCGTTACTTCGAATGCTCGGTCGGTAGCTTCCCTTGCGGTGCAAAATTGACCGTCAGAGCGGAAAAAATTATCGAGGCCGCCAACGATATGTCGGTGTTCGACTGCACGATAGCAGGGCAAAATATCAAGGCCAGCTCGAAGTTAAATGTGTTGCTGCCGCAGGATTCGCAAAAATTTCTCGCCGGAAAAGGAATATGAGCCAACAAACCATCCTGGTAACGGGATCCAGCCGAGGCATTGGCAAAGCCATCGCCTTACGCCTTGCTCGCGAGGGCTACGATATTGTCATTCATTGCCGTAGCCGACTGGACGAGGCTAAGCAAGTACAAGACCAGATTATCGAGATGGGCCGCCAAGCTCGCGTGCTGAGTTTTGATTTAGCCGACCGCAGCGCCGCCAAGGACAGTTTGGAAAACGATATTCAAGCCCACGGCGCCTATTACGGCGTGGTGTGCAATGCCGGGCTGTCGCGGGACAATGCCTTTCCGGCGCTCAGCGGAGATGATTGGGACCAGGTGTTGCGCAGTAATCTGGATGGTTTTTACAACGTGCTCTATCCGCTAGTCATGCCGATGATACAGCGGCGCAAACCGGGGCGGATTGTGACATTGTCTTCAGTGTCGGGCTTGGTTGGTAACCGTGGACAGGTCAATTACAGCGCGGCCAAGGCCGGTATCATCGGCGCGACCAAAGCCCTGGCGGTCGAGTTGGCGAAACGCAAAATTACCGTCAACTGCGTGGCCCCAGGTTTAATCGAGACCGAGATGCTGGAAGGCTTGCCTTTGGAAGAAGCCCTTGCCGCTGTGCCTGCCAAACGTTTGGGTACGCCGGAAGAAGTCGCCGCGTTGGTGGCATTTTTAATGTCCGAAGACGCCGGTTACATTACCCGCCAAGTGATTTCCGTGAATGGAGGTTTGTGTTGACTCGGCGCGTCGTTGTCACCGGTATGGCCGGCTTTTCGCCCATCGGCAACGATTGGGAGGAAATACGCGGCAGACTTTCGGCCAAGCAATCCGGTATCCGTTATATCCCGGAGTGGGAAATTTATAACGGCCTGCTGACCCGCTTGGCCGGGCCGGTGGCAAACTTCACTCTGCCGGCGCATTACACCCGTAAAAATACCCGCAGCATGGGCCGGGTCTCGCTATTGGCGACCCGCGCCACCGAACTTGCCATGATCGATGCCGGATTGCTGGGCGATCCGGTGATCAGTAGCGGCCGCACCGGTGTGGCTTACGGTTCGTCGGTGGGATCGACGCCGGCAATCGCCGACTTCGGCAGAATGCTGATTAATCACGACATCGGCAATCTGAATGCCACCACCTATTTGAAGATGATGGGCCATACCACCTGCGCCAACGTGGCTTTGTTTTTTCAGGTGCGCGGCCGGGTGATTCCTTCTGTCAGCGCTTGTACCTCGGGTAGCCAAGGCATCGGTTACGCCTATGAGGCGATCAAATACGGTTTGCAGGATGTGATGCTGGCCGGCGGCGCGGAGGAGCTTTGTCCCACCGAAGCCGCGTTGTTCGATGCGCTGTATGCCACCAGTACCCGCAACACTGAGCCTGAACTAACTCCCCGGCCATTCGACCGCGACCGCGACGGTTTGGTGATAGGCGAGGGTGCTTGTACCTTGGTATTGGAAGAGCGGGAACGGGCTTTGGCGCGCGGCGCACGGATTTACGCCGAGGTAGGCGGTTTTGCCACTAATGCCGACGGTGCCCACGCCACGCAACCCAATGCCGACACCATGCAAGTGGTGATGCGCCTGGCTTTGCAGGATGCAAAGCTTGAACCGGAACAAATTGCTTATATCAGCGCCCACGGTACCGCCACCGAGCAAGGCGATATTGCCGAAAGTCAGGCTACTGCCGCCGTGTTTGGCGGCAACACGCCGATTAGCAGTTTGAAAAGCTTCACCGGCCATACCTTGGGCGCTTGCGGAGCCCTGGAGGCGATGGTGGCGATTCAGATGATGCGGGACGGCTGGTTTCATCCTAACCTGAATCTGGACAATCTTGATCCGCGTTGCGCGGAGCTGGATTATCTGACCGGCGACGGCCGTAGCATCGATGCTAAATATATAGTCAGCAATAATTTTGCATTCGGCGGTATCAACACCTCCCTGGTTTTCAAGCTCTGGGAGACCTGAGTTGACCAACAGCACGGACGCGACAGGTTTGGAACGCAGCCTGGCTTTTACGCTGAAGCACTGGTGTTTTTGGCAAGCGGCGCAACTTCCCGAAACCAGTGGCTGGCCTGATGGAGAAATCTTGCCGTATAACCAGGGCAATGCCGACGTGGGGTTTTTGCCGGCGATGCAACGGCGCAGACTGTCGCCTTTAGCCAGAGCGGCCTGCGCAGTAGCCTGGCGCTGTCGCAGCGAAAACGGCGACATGCCCTCGGTGTTTTTTTCGAACCACGGCGAAAGCCAGTATTATTTCGAGATGTTGGAAGCCTTGGCTGAGGGCGAGCATGTTTCGCCTAGCCGCTTTAGCCAGTGCGTGCATAATGCCATCGCCGGCTTGTCCAGTTTCCATAGTTCAAGTTATTTGCCTTATGTGGCCTTGGCCGGCGGCACGGAAGGGCTGTTTTCAGTCTTTCTGGAAGCTGGCGGCATGCTGTTGGATGTGTCTCGGGTTTTAGTCGTCTGCTATGAACAGCCTTTGCCGGAAGTTTATCAAGCGTATTTGCCCGGCAGCCAAACCACCTGGGCTTTGGCGATGACGCTAACGAGGGCCGGCGGAGCGGGGCGGCAATTGCGACTGACACGCGAGCCGGCAAACGGCCCGGCGTTGCCGGAAAATGGGCTGCCGAAGCTAGTTCAAGCGGTCATAGCCGGCCAGCGAAGCGGATCTTGTCGGCAGGATAGAGCTATCTGGCATTGGCGTTTGGACGATGCTTCATGATTTCGGCGTAAGCGATCTGCCGTAACCCAGGGTATAATCCATACTTGGCGTAGTAATTTATTCGCACAGTTGGCGGAGACGCTTTTGATTTTGGCGTGGCTCCGCAGAAAATACAATATCGACCGATACGCGTTCAATCGTGCATGTTAAGCATTTGCTACAGAACAAACCCTGTTCGGTTTTAGCGTATCGCAATAGGAAACAAAACCCGTATGAAGACCCAAGAAGACGTATTCGCCACCTTAAGACAATTGATGTCGGAAATGTTCGAGTTAGCGCCCGAGGACATCACTTTGGAGGCTAACTTGCGGCAGGATTTGGATATCGACAGCATAGACGCGGTGGATTTGATGGTCAGGCTACGCGAGATTACCGGCAAGCGCATCAATCCCGAAGATTTCAAAAACGCCCGTACCATCCAGGACGTGGTCGATACTGTTTACCGGATCAGCGCTGAATAGGCCTGGATGTTTAAGGATTTTCTCAACCATCTGGTTCCGGCCAAATTTCAGGCTAATCCCGACGCAAGCGTTTGCCCAACACCCAAAGCAGAGCCTCGGCAAATCATCCTCAATGTGATTATCGGGGCAGCGACTGTCAGCTATCCCTTTCTGATTTGGTTTTCCGCCGATTATTTTCAGCCCCGCTCCATGGCCTTGGGGCTAGCCGGATTGTTTTTGCTGCGTTACTGGCTGCAAAAGCATGGCAAATCAGGTGGCGCAGCCGAGTCTCGGTTGATATTGGCCTGCGCGCTATTTCTGTTGGTGGGCGCGTTGGTTAACGATGCCGGCTGGCTGCTGGCTTATCCGGTGTTCGTCAGCCTGCTGTTTTTTGCGGTGTTTTCCTTTAGTTTGATCCATCCTCCGACGGTGGTGGAACGGCTGGCCAGGCTGGAGTTTCCGGATCTGCCCGCCCATGGCGTGCTGTATACCCGGAAAGTGACCTTGGTGTGGAGCGTTTTTTTTCTCGGCAACGCGGTAATTTCCTTACTGACTATTTGGTATGGCGATCGCTGGTTGTGGGGTCTTTACAACGGTTGCATATCCTATGTATTGATGGGTTTGTTGATGGCAGCAGAAATGGCGGTGCGCCGCAAAGTGAAGGCCAGCTTTTGAATACGGTAAGGCAGGGAAGCGAGCCAGCTGTTTTGTTTCCGGAAACGTTAGTTGAACAAATTCAGGCCGACGGCGTGGTGCTGAGCTTACGCATACCCACCGATCTGGCTTATTTCAACGGTCATTTCGACGAAATTGCGGTGGTGCCCGGCGTGGTGCAAATCCAATGGGCGGTGCATTATGCCCGACAATACCTGGGTTTAACCCGCGTCTTTAGCCATATGGAATCGGTGAAATTCAAGGAATTGTTGTTACCTGGGCAAGAGTTAGAATTGGAAATGCACTATCCGCAGCAAGCCGGCAAATTCACTTTTTGTTACCGTTCGGCGGCCTGCGAATATAGCTCGGGTAGAATCTACTTTCATGACGACCTTGTTTAAGCCCTGCATCCTGATTCCAGTCTACAACCACGAAAAGCCGCTCCCCGGCATTGTTGAGCGTTTGGCTGCGCATCAACTGCCTTGTCTGTTGGTGGATGACGGTAGCGATGCGTCCTGCGCCGAGGTTATTCGCAGCCTGGCCGAGCAATATGCCTGGATACAAAGCATCAGGCTGAATATCAACCAGGGCAAGGGAGCGGCGGTCAAGGCCGGTATTCTGGCTGCTCAGGCCCAAGGTTATTCCCACGCGCTGCAAATCGATGCCGACGGCCAGCACGATTTAAACGATCTGGATAAGTTTCTAAGCGCAGCCAGACAAACGCCGGAAGCGGTTGTCATCGGCCGCGCGCTATTCGACGCATCGATTCCTAAACTGCGCTACTACGCCCGCTACCTGACCCATGTCTGGGTGCATATCAACACCTTGTCTTGGGCCATTCCCGACTCGATGTGCGGCTACCGGGTTTACCCGCTGGCGTCTTGTGCAAAGTTGATTCAAAGCCTTGCCATGGAAAATCGCATGGGCTTCGACACCGAGATTTTGGTGCGGCTTTATTGGCAAGGCGTGGCAGTCATCTCCATTCCCACCCAGGTTCGCTATCCGCTCGACGGCCTGTCGCATTTCCGGGCCTGGGAAGATAACCTGCTCCTTAGTCGGACCCATGCGCGCTTGTTTTTCGGCATGTTGTTGCGTTGGCCAAGCCTGTTGCTGAGGCATTTTCAATGAAACCCGCGAACACCGCCGCCCGGCATTGGGCGGCAGTGGAAGAAAATAGCCTGCTCTGGGGCATACAGGCTTTGGTATGGGTGTATCGGCTGTTCGGCCGCTGGGTATTCCGCTTAGTATTACGGCCGGTGGTGAGTTACTACTTTCTGGCCAGCCGGCTTGCCCGCGAGGCTTCACGCGACTATTTACGCCATCTGGTCCGGTTTTACCCGGAATTGGGCATAGGCAGCGGGCTCTGGCAAAGTTACCGGCATTTCTTGAGCTTCGGCGAAACCTTGCTGGATAAAATTGTGGTGTGGACCGGCAATATCACACCGGAACAAGTGGATTTTCCCAATCGCCAACTGCTGCTGGATTTGATCGAACAAAAACGCGGCGCCATGCTGCTCTCCGGCCACATCGGCAACCTGGAAATTTGTCAGGCCATCGCCACGATGCGCGGCCACATCCATCTGAATATCTTGGTGCACACCAAGCATGCCGAGAAGTTCAACCGCCTGCTCGGCAGTCGCGGCAGCGCCACTATTCAACTGATTCAAGTGACGGAGTTAAGCCCAGCCATTGCGATTACCTTGCAGGAAAAGATCGAGCGCGGCGAATTTCTGGTGATGGTCGGCGACCGGGTGCCGGTGCAAGGCGGCCGCACGGTATCGGCCAGCTTTCTGGGAGAGGACGCCGAATTTCCGCAAGGCCCGTACCTGCTGGCTTCGCTGCTGCGTTGTCCGGTATATACCTTGTTTTGCTTTCCGGTGAACGGGCGGTTCAAAATCCATTTGGAACACTTCGCGGAATCTATCCGCATCCCACGCGGTGAACCCAAAAGGCAAGACATGCTGAAAACCCTGGCGCGACAATATACCGAACGACTGGAAGCGTATTGCCGAATAGCGCCGCTACAATGGTTTAATTTTTACCCGTATTGGAGCAAGACGGCTGCGGGCGATGCGGACCGGATAGCTGCTGAGGACAATTAATATGCTGCGCGCCGAAGTCGAGTTGACCGTGCCTTTTCATGACATCGATCTATTGAACATCGCCTGGCACGGCCACTATTGCAAATATATCGAGATTGCCCGGTGCGCGATGCTGGACAAAATCGGCTACGGTTATATGACCATGAAAGAAACCGGTTACGTCTGGCCGATTGTGGATCTACAGTTGCGTTATGTGCGCCCTGCCCAGTTTGAACAACGCATTCGGGTGTCGGCGGAGTTGGTTGAGTGGGAATACCGGATGAAGATTAAATACCTGGTCGCGGATGCCGAAACCGGCGAAGTATTAGCCAAGGGGCATACCATCCAGGCCGCCGTTGATGCGGTTAGCCGCGAAATGTGTTTCGCCTCGCCGGCGGTGTTTCTGGAAAAACTTGGGATTAAAATCGATTCACCATAGCTTAACGCGGGTGCTAACCATAACGTTTGTTTATAGGCCTTTCCTGGTTGTACTATCTGTTGTGTACCGTCGCGGCGCTACGTTTTGCCTGGCGCCAGCATGTTCTTAACCTTTTGCTCGAGGGATTTTGACTATGTTTAGAAAAAATTACATTTTGATGCTGCTGTGCCTGGCTGTGTTGGCGGTAGGCTGTAAAAAAGAGCTTAAACCCGGC
Source organism: Methylomonas methanica (assembly GCA_001644045.1). Classification (GTDB taxonomy): domain Bacteria; phylum Pseudomonadota; class Gammaproteobacteria; order Methylococcales; family Methylomonadaceae; genus Methylomonas; species Methylomonas methanica. The sequence goes on from LUUF01000078.1 coordinate 24,342, forward strand.
GAAGGCGCGGCTGCGGCAGTCCAGCCCGCTCAGGTTTACTACACACAGTTCAGCCTGTTTCAGGAGCAAAATAAGTTTCGCACCACCAATTATCGCAAAGGCCAATTGATTCCGATCAATACGCCAGTCGCATTGCTGTCGCTGAATTCCGACGAGGCGGTGCTCAGGGTGGAATCCAGCGGCCAACTGATCACCATCGAAAACGTGCAGAAATTTACCAAGGACGATATGCCGATTGCTTTCAGTAAAATCGCCGGCACCAGCAAGATCGACCTGAATCAGTTTACCGCCGCCGAACGCGAAAGCATCCTGGCGGGGCAGGTCAAGAAAGATATGAGTAAAAAAGCCGTGCTGGCGGCCATCGGCTACCCGCCGCAACATGTCACGCCCTCGCTGGACGGAGACGACTGGACTTATTGGTCCAACCTGTTCAACCGCTTTGTGGTGAAGTTTAAAAACGGCAAGGTCGATAGTATTGTCGAATAAGCACCGATCACTTTACATCACTGGAACCGTTGACAGTTGTCACGGTTCCAAAAATCACAAAAGCAATTCTTTTCAAGTCTATTCAAGCCCAAAACCTGCCTGCTTCCAGGCTTTGGTTCCTCCGTCGAGATTGCTTAAGTGGGTATAACCCAAAGCGTGCAGCGTTTTGGCGGCGGCATTCCCCATCGGCCCGCCTTCGCAATACAGATAAATCGGGGTGTTTTTATCCTTGGGCAGTTTGTCCAGATGTTGCTCGACATTGTTGTAAGGAATAAAAACGTCGGTGCCTTTGATATGCCGCTGTTCCGGCGTATGCACATCCACCAGAAAAATATCCTGGTTTTGCATCAGTTGGTTTAATTCGGGTGCAGCTATAACTTGCAAATAGTCTGGCGCTTGATATGCACAACCGCTCAGAAAGAACAGCAAAGCTGTAATGGGATAGTATTTTTTCATGGCTTAAATCTCCGCAAACAGATGCGTTAAATTAACAGGACTTTTCCTAGCGTTGCCAGGAACCATCCAAGCTTTCACCCAGCGTTACCGAGCGTAAATTCGCAGCGGCGATGGCGTCCAGCAAGGGTGGCAGCACTTCTAATATTACCGGCTGGCCGCTGTGTGTACGAGCAACGTTACTGTCATGCAACAACAAAATATCTCCCGCACTTAGGTTCTTCAACAGTTTCGCCAAGACGACTTGCGGATTGCCTTCAATAGTGTCGAAGCCACGCCGGGTCCAGCTCGCCAATTGCAAACCCAAGCGGCTAAGCACCGGGTCAAGCAAAGGATTGCGCAAACCGACCGGTGGCCGAAAAAACCGGGGGCGGATGCCGGTAACCTTAGTCAGAGCATCCTGGGCCACGTTTAGTTCGGCCATCCAGCCATTTAGCAGAAGAAACGGCAAATGGTATTTATGGTGCATGCTGTGATTTTCCACCGCGTGCCCGCGTCTGACGATGTCCCGACACAAATCCGGGTAGCGCTGAGCTTTATCGGCGATGCAGAAAAACGTGGCCTTGGTTTGGTAATGATCCAGTATGTTGAGTACGGCGGGTGTGATGTCGGGATCGGGGCCATCGTCGATGGTGATGGCTATTTCCCCACGTTCTGCGGAAGCGGGCGGTAGCGAAGTCCAGTTCGAACCGACCCAAGAGCAGCGCGGCCAAAGTCCGGCAAAGGTTAAAACCAACTGATCGGCAATCAAGAGTGCCAAGGCCCAAGGCCAGATGCTTGGTTGGATGGCTATCGCCAGCGGAGTAGCCATTGTCATTGCCAATGAAACCTTCATCAACGGTGTCGGCTGCCAGTTGCGGTAAGCGGAAAAATTCATCATGAATGGGATTGAGGGTTAAGCCGGTAAGCGTCGCCGGTGCCGAGCAGGGCGGCGATCAGGTTTTTCTGCACTTCCGAACTGCCGGAAAACAACCGGCCGGCCATTGCATCCTGCACCAATTCCGCCATCGCGCTCCCTGATTCCAAGCCGGCCGCGCCCATGATCTGCACCGCATCCAGACTGGATTGCAAAAAGGCCTCGGCCGCATAGAGCTTGGTTTGCGCCGACGCCAGCGTCAGCCGTTGGCCGGCGTCGCACAGCCGCGCACATTCGCCCAGCCATAAATTGATGGTGTCCAACCTTAATTTCATGTCGGCGAGTCTATGACTGATGGCCTGATGCTTACCCAAATGCACACCGCCGGAGCGCCGTTCCCGGCTGTAACGAACCACTTCCGCCAACTGCCAGTCCATGATCCCGGCGATACCTGCAAACACGAAAGCCCGCTCGTATTCCAACGCCTTTTGGATCATCTGCGTGCCGGTGCCGATTTTTCCCAACAGGCGATCGGCACCGAGCCGGCAGTTTTTCAAACTCACGCTGCCGGTGGCGCTGCCCCGGCAAGCATCCAAGCTGCCGTCATTGCTGAAATGGCAACCTTCATCCTCGCGGGAAACCAGGAAAGCGGAAATCTTGCCGTCCAGCTTGGCGTAAATCACCAGCCAGTCGGCCAATGGCACGTTAGTGATATAACGCTTTTCGCCGTTTAGTACATAACCATCGCCAGTTTGCTCGGCGGTGGTAGCCATCGCTTGCACGTCGGAGCCGCAGGACGGCTCGGTAATCGCATGGCCAGCCAACCAGTCCCCGCTTAACAAAGGCGGCAGAAATTTTTCTTTTTGCCCCTCGCTGCCGTACAACAAAATAGGAAAAACCGAACCCCACAGATGCGCGTTGATTGCCAGCATCAATCCAGGGTCACGGCTGGCCTCACCGAGGCGCCGATGGGATTTGACCAACGCGACAAAGTCGTCGCCGAAGCCTCCAACTTGCTTGGGAAGGGCATGTCGAAATGCACCCAACTCGGCAACGGCACGCAAACAGGCTTCGATTTGGGCTTCATTCGGTGGGCCTGTATAAGCAGGTATGCTGGAAAAATCAGGGATTTTAGTCATGATTGAGCTATTGGCAAACGTAATAAAGTGTAATTGTATCGTTCCCACGCTCCAACGTGGGAACGAAGGAATGAAGCGCCGAGGCAACCTTGCAAAGGCAAAGTTTCGGTTTATCGCAAAAGCTACTATGCTGGTTAGGCTTGGCGGACGCCGAGCGTAACGCCAGGTCCCGCCACTTGCCATTTACCAACACGGGTAAGCCTGTCTAGACGATTATCGAAACTATTGAAAAGCGCGCATGAGCAAAACAACACCGGCCAACGTCAAACTAACGCTTTACGGTAAGCCTATCGAACTGGAATTCAGCACGCCAACGGAAAAGGTGACGCCGGTGGCGATGCTGCCGACACTGCATCGCATCAACAACACGTTTGTCGAAACCGCGGTTGCTGTGTTTGTTGCGGACCACGAAACCATCTCCTGCCAAGCCGGCTGCGGCGCCTGCTGCCGACAAGTCGTGCCGTTGGCAGAATTCGAGGCCTATCAAATTGCAAGTGTGGTCGAACAATTGCCCGAGCCCAGACGGTCGGCGGTCAAGCAACGCTTTGCCGACGCTTGCGAAAAACTGGACGCTATCCAGTGGCTGAGCCGGCTCGAACGGATGCTGGAACAAGGTACCAACCACGAAGTCGTTGAGGCACACGCGCTGAGCTATTTTCAGCAAGGGGTGCCCTGTCCGTTTTTGGAAGCGGAAAGCTGCTCTATCCATCCGGTCCGGCCACTGGCTTGCCGAGAATACCTGGTGACATCACCAGCCGAACATTGCCAAAACCCGACACCGGAGCACGTCAGGCACATCGAGTTAAAATTTCAGGTGTCCAAAATTGTCCGCAAACTTTGGCGGACCAGCCACATCAAAGACCTGGATTCGGTGCCGATGATTTATGCATTGCAATGGGTCAAGAAACACCCCAACCAATTTCCGAAAAAGCGCGGTCAGGATTGGCTACGGGAATTTTTTGACTACATGGCGAATCCGTGACAGCCGGTTTTTTGTGTCGTTCCCACGCTTCGCGTGGGAACGATGTAAGGCTATAGCTCAGCACTTGCTGTAAACCCAAACTGCGTCACGAGTACTGAAATTGGCTCAAATACGACTGTGAATCCGAATTTAGATTTCTCAATAACGTGCGCATTGGCCCCAGCAGGAAGAACTTGGAATTCCAAGTGAGGAGTAATACGCATGGGGACCGAAAAAAGCACCCTGAAAGTATTTGCACCAAGACCAAGAATCAACGGATTGCTCGGAAGATTAGTTGGTGTTGAAACGGGCATCAGGTTGGTGCTGAGGATTTCCAATACCTCAGATGCCAGTTGATATTTTTCCTCGTTGTCCTTGGATGAGCGAAATCGTTCCCAAGCTTCTGACGCGTGTTTCATCCCCTGATATTGCGCCAATACAGCGGAGAGTACTTCGTCTCGAGCACCTGATGCCGCAAGCGACTGTTCGTAGCGGCGCAACGTTGCGAGAGTTGCTGTAACGTCCGGCAGTTGCTTAAGCGCGTTCTCGGTGTTTTGTTCAATTCTGTTCAGTTGAGCATCCGACTCCGATCTGGCCTTTAGGGTTTCGTAACCGCCAATCGCAACCACGATACCTGTAACGAGCGGCAATACCACGGTCATCAAGTAAGCCGCTGGATAAGTCGAGAATAGTTCCATACGTTCAGCCTTCTAACAAATAATTTGAGGTCTTCCGAATATCATCGTTCGTTACCGCAACTCTAGCAATAAACACGAGCAGTGGTATGGTTAAGATTCCAATAAAACTCTAATTTGATTGTAATCCAACTTCCCATTAGCCAATCGCGGTAAATCCTCTAAATCCAAATAACGACTCGGCTGCATGTAGGCCGGTAGTTGCCGGCTAAGCGTCTTGCGAATCTCTCCGATGGTCATGTCCGGTTCTAAAACCACCGCCAAGGCGGGACGCTGACCAGCGGTGGGGTCATCCATGCCGATCACGGCGCAGCCTTTGACACCGGGGATGGTGTTGACGACCGCCTCGATTTCCGCAGGTTCGACGCGGTAGCCGGAGCATTTCAGCATCCGTCCCAAGCGGCCATGAAAGCGGAATTCGCCTTGTTCCAGGCTGGCACGGTCGCCGGTAGCGTACCAGCCGTCAGCGTTGAAGAAAGGCTGCACGCGACCGTCGCTCCAGTAGCCGCTGGCTAGCGTCGGGCCGCGTACCCAGAGTTCGCCGGATTCGGCGTCGATTTGCAGTTCGCAACCAGCGGCGGGCAGGCCGATGGGGATGGTTTGCTCGGCGATTAAGCGTTCGCGCATCACAGGCCAATAACAGCAGACATTGGTTTCGGTGGGGCCGAAGAAATTGTACAAGGCCGTCTGCGGCAAGCTGGCGGCTAGGTCGATTAGGGCAGGGGTGGGAAACACTTCGCCGGCAAAGATTAAAAAGCGCAGGGCAGCTAGCCGTGTTTGCGCCAGGTTGCCTTTGTAGGTTAGGAAGGCCAATAGCGAGGGCACGGTGTACCAGCCGCTGATAGCCTGCTCGCTCAGCCACGCGCTTAAGCGGGCTGGGGCCATGGTCAAGCCGCTTGGGACGAAATGCAGGCTGGCGCCGGTGCCTAGCACTGCGTAAAGGTCGAAGGTAGATAGGTCGAAGAAAAACGGCGCACTGCTAGCGATGCGGTCGGCCGGCGTTAAAGCCAGCAAGTCGGCGGCCCATAAGGCAAATGCCGAAATCGCACGATGGCTCAATGCCACGCCGCGCGGTTGGCCGGTGGAGCCGGAGGTATACAAAATCGCTGCCAGCGATTCGGCGGAGATTTCGACCGGTGCTGGAATGGCCTCGCTACAGCTGGCGATGTCGAGCCACAGGCTGTCATCCAGCCAAGCCGGCGCGCCCCCCCCCGATCCAATTACTACACGAACCCGAGCATCGGCGACGATAAAGCTCAGTCTGGCGACTGGGTTTTTTAGGTCGAGCGGCACATAGCAAGCCCCGCTCAGCAGGACGCCGAATAATGCGCTAGCGGCGTCTATGCCACGATCCAGATGAATCGCCACCGGCTGGCCGGATTGGATGCCTTTGGCTTGCAACGCGGCGGCGATGAATTGGGCGCGTTGCAGTAATTGTCGATAGCTGATTTGCCTGTCTTGCTCTTGCAGGGCCAGGGCGTCAGGTTGCTGTTGGCATTGGTGTAGAAAAGGTGTCAGTAGCATGAGCTAAAAATAATTGTCCAACTGGAGATTCCCTCTCCCCCTGTACCCATGGGGCATAAAGGAGAGGATTGGGGTGAGGGAGGGAGATAAATAAGGAAAAAGCTTTATTTTAATCCCCTCATCCCAACCTTCTCCCGGTGGGAGAAGGAGATTTTTTAATTTTTAGCGATCCCCTTAAAATCGGCATAACCAGTAGGATCGAATTTATTCGATGTAGCCAACAGTGCGAATAAATTCGCACCTACAGTTTTAGCTTAACGGCGCAGCGGCGATGTTCGTCGCTCAGTTTTCAGGGGTTTCCAACAACTCCGAGTTCATCTTCGCAATCACCGCATCCAGCCAGGCTTCGTCTATCGCCGGCGATAAGTAGCTGTAAGACAAGACCAGCTTGCCGTCGAGCTGGCTGGCCAGTAGCGCCAAACCTGGCGGCAAGGTCATCCAACACATCAGGGATAAATTGGTAACCGGGACGCCGAGAAAGCCTTTCTTGTTCCAGGACAGCTCGCCGATGTCGGAAAACCACAGCGAACTCAATTCTCCGCCGCTGTGTTGTTTGCGCAGGACTTTGGCATATTTGTCCGGCGCCAGCCATTGGCCCAGCCACATCAACGGCAAATAGGCCAGGTCCAGCTCATCGCGCACCACTTGCTTGTGCTCGCTGAGCAGATGGGTGAACAAGCCGTTTCGGTCGCGGACTTGCTGACGGGTGGCGCGGGCGAACAGGCAGCCGATATGGTTGCCAAATACCGGTGTTGGGGCATTCTGGCGGCGCAGGTTGAAGGCGTAAGGGATGCAATAACCGTCTTTCGCGGCTGGCGGGCCGACCAGTTCCATCGCCCGCATGAAGCAGCCTAGATAATACAAAGTGCGGCCAGTCAGGCCGGTGTATTGTTGCGCCAGCTTGGCGATGCGCTGCGATTGGTCGGCATCGAAACGCTGCACTTTCAAACGCAAGACTTGCGGGCCTTGCTCCACTTGGGTTGGCAGGCAACTATCCAGACTATTGGCTGCGGTGTTGTGGCGCTTGGCTTTGAAGAACAATTGGAGTTTTTTCCAGAAGCTCCATTGCGCCAGCTTGGCTTCGATCAACGACGGCGATTCCTTAAAGCTTTCCGGACGCTCGGCAGACAGGAAATCCAGTAATATCTTGCAACCGCGTGCGTCCAGCAAGGGATGTAACCAGATCAGCAGCAAAGTGCCACCGTCTGCGCCGGCGATCCAGTGCACGGTCAGCGGCCGCGATTCCGGGCGATTGAAAATTTCCAGCAGTAAGCGTTGGGTTTCATCGGCCTCGTCGGCACTCGACTGGCATTGATGGAGTTCCAGCGGTATTGGATTACCGGTGGCAACCCACGCAAAACGCTTGCCGCGCGGCTGGATTACAGCGGACGCTTGCGGAAAGCGTTCCACCAGCAGATCCAAGCGCCGTTGCAGGCCGGACAAATCGGGTGCTTCAGCCAATTGCAGCGCAAATCCGCAATAGCCGCCGGGCATGCCGGCGTTACGAATTTCCTGATCGAGTACGTAAGTAAAATAATCGCCAGGGTTGAACAGTTTGTCCGTAGAGTCCGTCATCAGGCGTGGCCGCTACGTCTGATCCAGTTTTCCAGAGAATTCAGGCTGCCGACATTATCCGGTTCGATTTCGGTGTCGGGCAGCGTCACGTCGAATTCCTTCTCGGCGAACATGATCAGGCGCATGATGCCCATGCTATCGAGGCCCGCGTCCAACAGGTTGTCGTCATCGCCGAAAGCGGCCGGGTCTTCGTGGTAAATCAGTTCGGCAAAGATGAAATTCTTCAGTTTTTCCTTCATGGCATGGAATAGTTTGTGAGTTAGATAAAAATTATATACAAAGCGCTATCACGCGTATCAAACTGGCTCCGGCGTAAAGGCTTTTAACGCAAAACCCCAACGTGGCACCTGGCGGCAATAGTGGCTATAAGAAACGCCAAACCGGCTGGTTAGGTCTGGTTCTTCGCGAAATACCACGGTAATATGGAAAAACAGCGCAATCGAGCCGGCATAAACCAACAGGACCGGATCGGTAAACAGCAAACATTCCGCCAGTAACAGCAGCAGAACGCCTTGAAACATCGGGTTGCGGGTGCGGCGATACAGTCCGGTAACGACCAGATTCTTTGGCGGATCGATCGGGGCAGGGGTGCCCAGGCCCGCGATAGCAAAATCCCAGGCGCAACGCAGATAAGTAGCCAAGCCCAGGATGATACAAAAACCGGCAGGCAGAACCCAGGTCAAGTTGGCCGGCTGCAAGTTACCGTTTTGATCGGAGACTAACCAATAAGGTAGGTAAATCAGCACCGCGCCGGGAACAAGCAGGGTGAATAACAGGATCTTGAAGGTCAGGAAAGGACGCACGTATCAGTCTGTCGGAATTGGAAGTTTAGGTGGGCTGGGTTTGCGGCAATTTTGGCATTCCCCGCGCCGCAATCCAAGTGATTTTGAACCGTTCCGGGATTTTGTGTAGAATCCGGCGTTTATTAATGGAATTTAAACAGCCATGTCAGACGACTTGATCAGCCAATTGAAAACCATGCTTATCGAGGGCTTGCTCTTGGAAGACATCGTCCCGGATGACCTGTCACCGGACGACGCTTTGTTTGGCGGCGGACTGGGCTTAGACTCCATCGATGCCCTGGAAATCGGCGTGATGCTGGATCGCCAATACGGTATCAAGATCACCTCCGGGGACGAACGCAATAATCAAATTTTTCTCTCACTCCGCTCGCTCGCAGAATTCGTCGCCGCTAATCGCACCCGTTAAGCATGGGTCATGTCATCAAGCCGGTCATCATTGCCTGTCTGGTTGTTGCTTATCCCTTTCTTAGTGCCTATCTGACCAGTCTCGGTTTTGCCAGCTTGGAGCTAATCGTATTCGCTGCGCTGACGCTGTGGCGCGGCTTTACGGCGGCGGGTCTGGTCGCACGCGTGACTAGTTTTTTACTGGCAGCGGTATTGTTGGCTGGCGCCTATTTCGCCACCACCTATTTCGTCTGGCTGGTCCCGTCGTTCGCTTATTTGTGGCTGACATTTTTGTTCGGACATACCCTGTGGTCGCCGCCTTCTTTTATCGAACGCTTGGTGCGTTTGCAGTTTCCGGAGCTAGTGCCCGGCATTGCCGAATATTGCCGGAATTTGACCTGGGTTTGGACCTTGTTCTTTGCCATCAATATCCTGATCTGCGCCGCCCTGCCGCTGATCGCCGGGCAGACTGCTTGGGCAATTTATACCGGTGCGGTGGTGTATCTATTGATGGGCCTGCTTGGAACCGGCGAATGGTTTTACCGGCATTGGCGCTTTCCCGATCTGGAAATTCCGCCGGCCTTGGAGACTTTTAAATGCATTGCGATGAACGGCCATAAGGTATTCAAAGGATGAACATTAGACGCATGCTGTTTTTCCTCCTGGCCTTGTTGCCAATTTCCGGATTAGCCGATGAAGCCTTGCTGACCGAATTGCTGGCCCGCATTCGCCAAACTAGCCAGTCGCAATTTCGTTATGAAGAAACCCGCACACTGGAACTGGCGACGTCGCCATGGCACGGTCAGGGTTACATGCTGTCCGGGGCCGACGGTAGCCTGGTCAAGTTACAACTGAAACCCACGCGGTTGATCATGGCCATCGCCGATCAGCGCATGCTCTATTGGGACCCGCAACAAAACCAACGCCACAGCGCGGCTCTGGATTCGGCAGGTGCCGCCGGCGAGCAAATCAAGGTGTTTCGTACCATCCTGCAGGGGCGAACCGACGAACTGCAAACAAGCTATGACATTGCCGCCGAAAAACAAGGTAAACAATGGACCTTGCGAATGACACCGAAGCCGGAATTGAAGGCCGATGAGATCCCGGCTATCGAAATTTCCGGCGACGACGAGGACAAGCAGCGGCGCATAATAATCAAACAAGCCGACGGCGAATCCACCGAGTACCGGATGCAAAAAGCCACCGAAGCCCAGCAACAGGAATATTCCCTCCAGCGCTTGCTGCTGGAAGCCAGCGGAGAATAAGGCGTGTCTTTCGTCTGGAGAAAGCGCTGGTTCGTGCTGCTGCTTCCGCTATTGGCGGCGATTACCTTTTGGCAAATCCGCGTGGAAACCGACCTGAACGCTTTTTTTACCGCGACCGATGACGAGGATTCTCGGCTGTTGTCCGGCTTGTTGAAGTCCGGCGAATTATCGCGGCGCTACTTGTTAGTCGTCGAAAAGGTTGAGCCAGCGGCTGGTGTAAGCAGTAGTCCGGAAAATCAGATTTCCGTCGCGGGGTTTGGCGCTCGGCTAGTTAATCAGCTTGCCAAACTCGATGACGTGGAACAGGCGTGGCCGGCAGACCAGCCGCCCCGCGACTGGGTCGATGCCGTCGCCTCTTACGCGCCTTACCACGCCCGACTATTCAGCCTGAATCCCGAACAGGATGCGCAGGAATTGTTTGATACTGCCCAGTTGGCTGCCAAAGCCGAAGGGCTGAAACAAGCCTTGCTTTCCCCACAAGGCGGCTTCGTTAAAGCCATCGCCAAGCAAGACCCCTTGCTGCTGTCTCTAAATGGCTTTAAGGATTTACAGGGCCAATTCCAGCAGCAAGCCAAGCTTGGCAGCGGCGGCGCGTTGATCTTACAAAGCCGGCCGGCGGCATTGGATTCCGAGGCTCAGACCCGATTGCAAGCGGCAATTCGGGCCAGCTTCGACAGCTTGAACGCGGAAGCCGGCGGCGCTTTTAAGTTATCGATGGCCGGGGTACCGGTGTTCAGCGTCGCCGCGCAAAGCGAGATCAGCCAGGACGTGACGCTGGTTTCGGTGGTGTCCAGCCTGGCAGTGGTCTTGGTCTTTCTATTTTTATTTCATTCCTTTTCTGCGTTGCACTGGGTAATGATGGTGCAGGGCGCTTCGTTTGTGATCGGTACCTTGGCCACCGCCTTGGCCTTCCCGCAGGTCCATAGTCTGACGCTGGCTTTGGGCGCCAGCTTGATCGGCATCTCCTCCGATTATCCGATGCACGTGATGGTGCATTGCGCCAAACACCGTAACACGCCTTTGTCGGCGGCTCGATTGCTGTGGCCGAGTTTGTTAGTGGGCGGTTTGACCACTGCGATTGGCTACGGCGCACTGGGCTTAACCGGGTTTCCCGGCTTCGAGCAAATCGCCGTGTTTGCTTTTGCCAGCGTCGCCGCGTCTTTAGGATTGACCCGTTGGGTATTGCCGGCCTTGCTGGCCAATTCCCAGCTGCACTCCGCACATTTGCCCGGCATCGCTGCCTGGGTGGATTTCTGCGGCCGTCACCGGAAAATCCTGCTGGGTTTGTTTGCTGTTAGCGTGGTTTTAGCCGGGCTTTGTCTGCCGCAAATCCGCTGGATGGATGACATGCAGAAGCTGGCGGTGGACATGGATTTGTTAAAGCAGCAGGATGCTGCGGTGCGTTCGCATTTTTCCAGCATCGAGCCGGGCCGCTTCGTATTGATACAAGCCGACGATTGGGAAACCGCACTGCAACGATCCGAAGCCGCCGAGCGCCGGCTGAAGTCTTTAAAGCAGGCCGGTGTGATTAGCGAATACCACGGCCTGTTTCCATGGCTGGTATCAGAACAACTGCAAACGGAAAACGCCGAAGTTTACCAACGCGAGTTAACGCCGGCATTCCAACAGGCCTGGCAAGCGGGCTTAGCCAAGTCTGGCCTGTCGGTCGATAAACTTGGGACATTACTACCTGTGGCGCCTGAACCATTGCAGCCCGCTAAGGTTATGGATACGCCTGTTAGGCATATTCTGTCCGGACAAATAGTGACCGGGCAAACTGGCGTGATGTTGTCGCTGTGGCTGGGCGAGCACGATCCGGAAAAACTGATAGCGGGCTTGGCTGGCTTGGAAGGCACGCGTTATTTTAGTCAAAAAGATCAACTGGATCAGTTGGCCGGCAAATACCGGGACCGATCTTTAGTAATGCTGGCCATAGGTATCGGCGTGATGGCATTGTTCATCTGGCTGCAACAACGCGACCTGCGCAAGGTGTTTCTGACCTTGCTGCCATCCGTGGCCTCTGTTCTATTTATTTTCGCAACCTGGGCGCTGATGGGCGAGGAAGTCAGTTTTCTGCACGTGATCGGTCTATTGTTGTCGGTATCGTTGTGCGTGGATTACGGCATATTCTTTATCGACAATCGTGGCAAGGATGCCGATGTTACCTATCATGCGATCGCCTCATCGACATTAACAACAATCGCTTCGTTCGGCGCGCTGGGCTTGGGCAAGACGCCGACCTTGCCAATTCTGGCACTCTCGGTAAGCTTGGGCGTGACCTTGGGTTTTCTTCTCTGCCCTTTACTGATCCAAAAACCGAAGAATTAATGAGTATCTCCCCGCTGATTTCTCCAGTTGCCGTCACGGCCTACCAGTGCGTCAGTGCTGGCGGTGATGATTTAGAAGCCTTGTATGCCAGCCTGATCGCCAACCGTACTCGCCTGAAACCGCTAACGCTATTTGATATTCCTTTCGATACGTTAGTGGGCGAGGTGACTTCACCGCTGCCGGAAATTCGCTCCAGCTTGAAGGCCTACGACTGCCGCAATGCCAGACTGACTTTAAAAGCACTGGCGCAAGGAAATTTTCGCGCCGATGTCGAGAGGGCAATCGCAAGCTATGGCGCGGCAAGAGTCGGTTTGATCCTGGGCACCAGCACCTCCGGCATCTACGACTCCGAGAATGCTTATACCCATCTGCTACAAAACGGCGTCATGCCCGGCGATTTTTATTTCACCAAGGTGCAAACAGCCCAAGCGACTGCCGAATTTTTGCGGCTGGAATTGGGTTTAAAAGGCCCTTGCTATGCTATTTCCACGGCCTGTTCGTCCAGCGCGAAAGCCTTGGCGGCCGCGCAACGCTTGCTCGCGACAGACTGCTGCGATGCGGTGTTGGTAGCCGGCGTGGACAGTTTGTGCCGTCTGACGCTGCGCGGTTTCAACAGTTTACAGCTAACCTCGTCGGAAGCCTGCCGACCGATGGATGCCCAGCGCCAAGGCATCAACATAGGGGAGGGCGCTGCTTTATTGCTGCTGGAAATGCCAAGCGAAGAAAACGCCGGCCGGCCGCGATTGTTGGCAGTGGGCGAATCTTCCGACGCCCATCACATGAGTGCCCCGCACCCGGACGGCGTCGGCGCCGCTACGGCCATGGCGCAGGCCTTGCGCCTGGCGGGACGCGATGTTAGCGAAGTCGATTACATCAACCTGCACGCTACCGCCAGCTCGCTTAACGATCTATCCGAAGCCAGGGCCGTGGTCAGTTTATTTCCCAATCCACCGCCGTGCAGCGGCGTAAAAGGTTTGCTCGGTCATACCCTGGGTGCGGCTGGCGCGGTTGAGACTATCGTCAGTTTATTAGCGTTGGAGCGTGGGTTCCTGCCCGGTACCTGCGGCTTGCAACAGCCGGACCCGGAATGCCTGTTCCCGGTGGTCGCGGCGCCGAATCTAGAAATTAGCCCGCGACTGATCTTAAGCAATGCCTTTGGCTTTGGTGGCAACAACGCGAGTGTCTTACTGGAGGCTGCGTGATGGACTGCATGAGTCTGCTGGGGTTTTGTGTCTGTGCGCCGGATGCGGAATTTCGCGGCAGTCTGCCGTTTCCGGCCTTTGATATCAATCGCGACACCATTCCGCCGCTGTTACGCCGTCGCAGCAGCCAAGCGATGCAAATGGCGTTCAGCGCTGCGGCGGCGGCTTGCGGGCATGCCGGGCGTTCGCCGGCAACGCTGCCCTCGATATTTGCCAGCGTGGCCGGCGAGATAAACACCACCGACCAGCTTTGCAGCGAATTAGTCAAGGCGGATGGCGTGATTTCTCCCGCCGCTTTTCATAATTCCGTGCAGAACACCGCGGCCGGTTATTGGAGTATCGCCCAGCAATGCACCCAACCCGCCAGCGCCATAGCGGCAGGTACGGACACCTTTGCTATGGCCTTGCTGGAAGCCTGGTGCCAGTTGTCTTGCCAGGGCGGCGAGCTGCTGTTAGTTTGTTACGATGAAATCTGGCCTGCATATCTGGCTCCCGATTGCGGCAGTCCGGCTTTTGCCTGCGCAATGGTATTGGCGGCTGGCGCCGTGGAGGGCGGTCTCGTGCAAATAGCCAGGCCGAAAACTGGTGCGGCCATTTTTCCGCCTGCCTGGACAAAATCGGCGGATAGTATGCCGATTTTGGCCGCCATTCCCTTGCTCGAGGCGGCTTCAGTTAGGGCAGGGGCGCAAGCTATAGCGCTAACGCCGCATACACCGAGTTGGCAAGTTGATTTAGGTGGTTGGAAATAATGGCTTGTTATTATCCAAAAAAACAGACAACGGTGAAAAACTGCGGTAACTGAACTACTATTGACCGCTACCAAAACTAAGCAAAAGGTATCTCCGTGAAACACTATAAAACTTTGGCATTCTTCGCGGCATTGGCGCTGGGCGCAGGCTGTGCATCAAGCAATAAAGCACCCGCCCAAGCAGGCGCACCGGCGGCTCAATCAAGTACCGCGCCGGAATCCCGGATCGACGGTAATTTCCCGGCCAATAGCCCATTCGCCAAACTCAAGCTGGGCATGACCCAAGGTCAGGTCCACGAGATTTTGGGTCAACCCACCGACACCAAGTCTTACCAAACCGGCAAAGCCTGGATCCCGTTTTATTTCGGTCCGGATGTGATGCGGACCGATGAGTTTTACAAGGGCGTGGGCATCATCACCTACACCGGTGCCGGCATAGGTGGCGTGCATTGGACCGTGTTCAGGGCCATTTACAACGCAGCCGAAGACGGTTATCCGAACGATTAACCAATATATCTCCGAATGATGCTCGACAATAAGCAAAACGGTTTTGACTATGATGTTGCGGTCGTCGGTGGCGGCCCGGCCGGCTCGACGGCCGCGACGTTGCTGGCGCAATATGGTCACCAGGTTTTGCTGTTGGAGAGCGGCAGGCATCCGCGCTTTCACATCGGCGAATCCATGCTGCCGTTTAGCGAGCCGGTGATTCAACGCTTGGGGATAGATTGGAGCGCCGGCAATCTATCGAAAAGCGGAGCGGTATTCATTGACGAAGCCACCGAGCAACGCATGTTTTTTCCGTTGGCAATCAATCGCAAGACCTACCAGATCGAACGCGGCCCGTTTGATCAAATGCTGTTTGAAAACGCCGGTAAACACGGTGTCGAAACGCATCAGGACGAAAAAGTACTGGAAGTTTCCTGCCAACCGGCAGGGGTGGACATCGTCTCCGACAAAGGCCAATACCGCTGCCGCTATCTGATCGATGCCACCGGCCGCAGCGCGTTGATGGGCAGGAAAGACAAAGCCATCAAGCGTATCGAAAACTTGGGCAAGTTTGCGGTGTATACCCATTTTCAGAACATTCAGCCGGGCGAGGAGGCCGATGAACTGTTCAGTTCCGGCAATATTTATGTGCCGGTCGTGGACATAGGCTGGATCTGGATCATTCCGCTGGCCGGACGGCGCCTGAGCGTGGGATTGGTGGTACAGAAAGAGCGTCCCAAGGACTGCGATGCGGAAGAATTGTTGCGCCGTTATTTAGAGGCTTCACCAATTTTGAGCCGTTTGTTAAAAGGGGCGGAGCAATTCGCGCCGGTACGGGTTGAAGCGGATTTCAGTTACACCAACCAAAGCCGCTACGGCGCCCGCTATGCCTGCTGCGGCGATGCGGCAGGCTTCCTCGATCCGGTATTTTCCTCCGGCGTGTTTCTGGCGTTCACCAGCGCCGCCCGGATTGCCGACCGCGCCCACCTGGGGCTAACCGACGGGCGGGAAGCCGATCCCGCGCTTCATGCCGAAGATGATGAAAAGTACTTGCTGGGTTTCAACACGATGCGACTATTCGTCGAACGTTTTTACCAATCCAACATCGTCCATAACCTGTTTTTCGAAGCCGACCGAGACCCTGATTTGAAAGCTCAAATAGCCCAGCTCTTAGCGGGCGACTTATGGGTAGACGACAACAAACTGCAACAAAGCCTGCTGGCCGGTCGCCGCGGTGTGAGTTAGTTTTTTCCAGAAATTTCCAGCGTTTTTACTTTCCCAAACCTTCTCAGCCAGCAGCCACGACATCGAATTTAACTCAGCGCTGTCGATACGCCGGCAAACATTGTCGAGAAATGGGTATATCCAAATCAGGCCGTCTCGTTTTTTACGTTAGTGACACTCGCGGTTTTTAGGCTGTGCTAGTCTTTAGTTTTTTCGACTCGGACGAATCACTATGCGCGTTAATCAATCTTCGTTGGGGCCAAAACGCTGCTCAGCCTGCTGGCGATGGTTATTTTTGGCTTTCCGATTATTTATACCGTTTTGTACCACCCGATCAGCCGCATGGCATCGGCCAATCCCTTGTACAAGGAATTGTCCAAGGACGCATTCATGGTGATGTCCAGCAAAGTTGATTTGGCAGCCGGGCGCTTGATCCGCTTTAGCGATGCGACGGGTAAGCTACAGATCAGCAGAATAGTCGGCATGTCGGGCGATGAAATCGGTTTTGTGGCGGGCGTATTGTCGGTTAACGGTAAACCGGCCGCCGAATACCCACAGAATACATTGCCAAATTCGACGTTGATCGTGCCGCAACAGGCCGTTTTTTATTTTCCGGACTTCATTCCCAACGCTGCGGAGTCTGCGAATCCCGGAACATTGGCGAACCATCTATTGGCCCAGAGCAGCATAAGTGCAACTGTGCTTTATGTATTCGATCAGGCGACGTCGGCGGCAGAGCATCCGGAACTATTCGTTTACGGTTCGGCATTGATCCTGCTCTATGGCCTGGTATTTTTCGGACTCGGCAAGCGTAAGGACCGTATTTTTAAACTGGTTTATTACCTAGCGCGGATCAGTGTTGGTTTGAATTTTGCCATCTGGTTGTTACTCGGGATCTTAGGCATATCGTTTGGGTATAAAGCCGCTATACCAGCTATTTACTATGCGTTTGTCTCCTGGTTGACGTTTTTTGGTTTATCTATCGCCGCAGCGGGCACGACACTGGTAGCGATTGTGATATTCGCGGTGTTGGCGCTATTTTCCGATACCGAATTCGCGACTAAGCGCCTCAACTCGTAGCCTGGAATGACAAACGGACAGGCTCTGCTAAGCTTGGCTCTCTAGTCACCCACCCGCCTCGTTAATAGGACTATCCAAAGCTTATGGATGCCATGCTTTCTTTAATCGAAAACGTCGAAAAAGTCATCATCGGCAAACGGCCGGTTATCGAACTGGCCGTGGTCGCGATGCTGTGCCGCGGCCATGTGTTGCTGGAGGATGTACCCGGCACCGGTAAGACCATGTTGGCCAGGGCATTGGCCCGTTCCGTGGCGGTGGACATGAAACGCCTGCAATGCACCTCGGATTTATTACCGTCGGACATCACCGGCGTCGCCATCTACAATCAAAAGACCGCCGATTTCGAATTCAGGCCGGGACCGGTGTTTACCCATTTGCTGCTGGCCGACGAAATCAACCGTGCCACGCCGCGCGCACAATCGGCTTTGCTGGAATGCATGGAAGAGTTTCATGTCAGCGTGGATGGTCATACTCATGAACTTCCCAAGCTGTTCATGGTGTTGGCTACCCAGAACCCGATCGATATGGCCGGCACCCACGCCTTGCCGGAAGCGCAACTGGACCGGTTTTTCATGCGCTTGCGGATGGAGTACCCCAGTATCGAACAGGAAATGCGGATACTGGCGGCGCAAGCCCAGACTCACCCTATCGACAGCCTGCCGGCCGTCACGTCCGAAGCCGATATTCTGGCGGCGCGGGCTCAGGTCAAAGCGGTGCATATCAGTATGGACGTGGCTAAATATATGGTCGGTATCAGCGCCGCCAGCCGCCAGCACAGCGATTTACGCTTGGGTATCAGCCCGCGCGGCACCTTGGCCTTGGCGCGTGGTGCACAAGGCCTGGCCTATTTGCGCGGCCGGGATTTCGTGTCGCCCGACCTGGTGAAAAGCATCGCCCCGGCGATTCTGGAACATCGCTTGATCGTCAAGCCGCAAGCGGCGGTGCTGGGACGCAATGCCGGCGACATACTCGCGGAAATTCTCGATCGGCTGCCGCCGCCGGTGGTTTGATCGTTAGACCGCAATGGCGCTGAAGCTGAAGTTTTTAATCTTGTGCGGCTTTACGCTGGCTGCGTATTTGGCGGCGATCAGCCGCGAACAGAGCCTGCCTTGGTTGCTTGCCGCATTGCTCAGCGCCGCCTTGTTGACCGGCGTGCTTTGGCCGCGTTGGTTGCTGCAACGTTTGTCGGTGCGCCGGGTCGGGCCGCAACGGGCGCTGGAAGGCGAAACCATCGTGTTTCGGATCGACGTACAAAATCGCGGCTGGCTGCCGCGCTTCATGGTGGAGTTGGTAGACCGGCTTCCTTTCGTCGATGCCGCCGAACGGGGCGCCAATGATGGTGATAAATTGCTGGGCAGTGTCGCTTACGTACCGGGCCGCGGCGCCCGTAGTTTCGACGTACCTTTGCTGTGCGAAAAGCGCGGCTTTTATAAACTGGGGCCGATGGGCTTGGCGTCCAGCTTTCCGTTGGGCTTGGCGGAAGCGCGCAGCCGCGCCGACCGTTCTTTGCAAACCCTGACCATTTACCCGAAAGTATTTCCTATCCTGTCGCTGCCACTGTTCGGCGCGCCCAGTCAGATTCACCGGGGCGGTTATTGTCTGCCGGAAGGCGCCGGTGCTGCGGAATTCTCCGGCCTGCGCGAATACCGGCGCGGCGACAACCCGCGCCATATCCATTGGCCGACCACTGCGCGCTTGAATGAATTGATGGTCAAGGAATTCGAGCCTCTGGCGTCGGCTTCCATCTGCATCGCCTTGGATTTAGCCAAGGACGCCAATATCGGCCGCGGCAAACACAGTACCTTGGAATACGCGATACGTATCGCCGCCTCCGTGGCGGCTTATGCCTGTAGCCAGAATATGCACAGCCGCGTGTTGGCCGCTGCCGCGCAGCCGTTGCGGATTCTGTCCGGCAAGGGCGATTTTCATTATCAAGCGATTCTGGATGCACTGGCGGTCGCGGAGGCCGACGGAGTGACGCCGTATGCCAAATTGCTGACAGAAATTGCGTTGAATTGCGTGCGTGGCGAAACGGTATTGTTGCTATTGGCCGAGCCGCCGCACCGCAATGCCGAAACCCTGCAGGCGCTGGCCTTACTGCGGGCCAAGGGCGTGTATTTGTTCGCGGTATTGTTCGAGCGCGACAGTTTTTTCAGTAATGCAAGTTGGGCAAAAAACCATGCCGGCGACCGGACATTGAACGCCGGATTATTGGAATTGGGCGCGCATTGTGTAACGGTAAGGCGAGGCGACGACTTAACGGAGCTGTTTAACCGATGACCGTATCGCCGCTGAATTTTCCAGTCTATTTAGGGTTGTTTTTAGCACAATGGCTGGCCGTTGCCTGCAATGCGTTTTTGGATATCCAATACGGCAGCTTTGCGCGGGAAATGCTGTTTTGGGCGGTGGTATTCGGCGGCACTTCGATCATCGGTTGGCGGCAAAGCCAGCGGGCTACGGCGGCCGGCAAGATTTGGCAAAAAGCGGTGTTGTTTATCGGTTTGTTATTGTTCGTGCTCGTATTTATGCCGATTTGGGGTATGCCGCGCGCCGGCTTGTATCTGTTGGCCATGTTGCAGGCGTCCTACAATTGCATTACCGCCAGCCGGCGCGAAATGAATCTGGGGCTGTTGGTGTCGCTGGCGATAGTATTGTTCGCCGCCTCGCATTACCGCGCCGATTGGACCATGCTGTTTTATCTGGCGCCTTATATCGTGACGGTAGTGTTTTGTCTGGTTGCCGAGCAAATCCAGCGACGCGGCGCAGACTTGCGGCGTTTGAGTTTGGGCCGGCCCAGCAGCCAAGGGCAGGGTGCTGCTATTTTGGCGGCTACCGCCGCCATCGTGCTGATCGGTGGCGGGCTTTACCTAATAACGCCGCAACTCAACTGGCCTTATCTGGAGTGGCGTTTCGGTCAGGTCCGGGTACAGCCGACATACGTGTAAAAATAGGACATAGCGACTAATCTCCGCTGCTTTTTCCTTTTTTCTCTCTTTTTGATGGTCTCGTCGTTCTTTTTAACACATCCTCAAGTCGTGTTTCAGCGCCGATCGCTCTCCGCTCCATCGCTTCGATCTGCTCAATTTGAGCTGCGCTCTTTCCAGTCTGAATAGCATGTTGCTGTATTAGTAGATCGTATTCACCCCGCAACTGCCGGTTTTCCTGACATGCTTGTTCAAGCTCGGCTCGTATTCCGCGACTTTCTTCAGTTTGTACCGTCAATTTTGCTGCGAGTTGTTCCGATCTAACTGATAACTCTTCGTTTTTCAAATTTGCCTTTGCCAATGTAGCTTCAACGCGTTTTGTGGAATCTCGCGCCTCAGTCAATTGCAACATGATGTGTTTCTGCACGCCTTCAAGCCGCATGGTGACCTTGTCGATTTCAGTCCGAAATGCTTGCTCCTGTGTTGTTATAGTGGATTGGAGTTCTGCTATACGCTGCTGATATTCTGCTTTTGCTAGTGCTAATCTTTGCTCCTCTTCGTTTCTGGATGATTCGAGTTGTTGAGCCAAGGCTGTGACCTGTGCTTGTGCTTTATCAGCCGCCGAGCGGCTATTAGCCACCTCGTTTCGTAACGTCTCGATTTCAACTCGATACGCCATAGATTGTGCCTGTAGCGAGGTTATTTCTTCTTGTTTATTGGTCAAGCTATCTTCCAGTTCCTGAGCGCTTTGCAAGGCTGTCGCCAGCTCGTTTTCCAGCTCTTCCCGGCGTTGCTCAAAGACCTTTTCTCCATGCTCAATGGCTATTGTCCAGGTATTCATCATGGCGTTAGCGACTGCTGGTGGCAGTATCGAGTTTAAAGCATCGGCTTTAGCTTGTTCGTCTTTCCAAAGCTTCAGCTCGTCATTAATTGTGGTACGGCTACCTTGCTTGATTTCCGCATAAATCAAATCAACGGTTAATTCGTGTGGTCGTCGACCGGCGGCAACAAGATTGATTGCGGCTTCGCGGGTGCGTAATCGAGTATCACTTACACGACTCATGACGATCTCCTTCTAAAAAACTGGTCAGCAGGTAAACTTTTACTCCATGGTTAACAATATACTACAGTATAACGTTATATATATAACGATTAATCAAAGAAATTTATGATAATACCTATAATCAAAATTATTATTGCTGTACGCTGCTAGTCGTCCCTTTCAAAACTCCTGAGATCGCGCATATGTCCAATTTAACGCTATCCGATGACGATTTAGCCTATCAAAACCTGTCTCTGCTGGATGGACGTGACGGCAGCAACCGCGCGCAAGGTCATAGACAGATCGCTGCTGATACCGATATTGAAGCTGTACGGTTGTGGCTGGCTGAATATCACGACTCTCCCCATACCTTACGGAGTTATCGAAAAGAGGCAGTACGATTACTGATCTGGGCAACCGAATATCTGGGAAAACCCATGTCGAGTATGACGCGTGAAGATTTCCTGACTTACGAAGCATTTTTAGCGTCTCCTACATCCGATTGGAATGACCCTAGGCGACCACGACGCGGTTCAGATCGTAGGCTTTTCGATGGCCCCTTATCGCCGCAAAGCATCCGGCAAACTATGGGAATCCTATCGGGTCTGTTTGGTTATTTGGTTGCAGCAGGCTATTTAGCCGGTAATCCATTGGTTTTAAGGCGGCGGCGAAGCAAATCGAAGGTTGGTCGCCTGGTAACCGTTGAGCGCTACTTGGATCAAGCACTTTGGCAGTCTGTTCTCGAATTTATTGAAACAATGCCCAAGCAAATTCGTCGGGAAATACAACATTACGAACGGGCACGCTGGCTTTTTCGTTTACTTTATGGCGCTTCCCTACGGGTTTCCGAAGCAGCCCAAGCGAAAAGCGGCGATTTGTTATTACGGCGCGGCAATTGGTGGCTTAAGGTCATTGGCAAAGGCGATGCAGAAGGAAGTGTTCCTATTAGCGATGAATTAATGGCGGACTTGGCACGCTACAGATTATTCAACGGACTCTCGGCAATGCCTTCGGTTGAAGAAAATACGCCGCTAGTTTTATCGGTCGGGGGGCGAAAAGATCGGTCTCTGACATCTACCGCGATTTATCTGATCGTCAAGGAAGTGTTTCGACGTGCTGCCAAGGCAATTGAAGAAACTGATCCAGCAGGAGCGGCCACCCTGCTTCAAGCCTCAACGCATTGGTTACGACATACATCGGCAACGCATCAGGCCGACGCCGGTAACGATATTCGATACATACAAAAAAACCTAAGGCATGCGTCCATCGAGACAACTGCGATCTATCTTCATGCAGAAGATGATAGGCGGCATGCAGCAACCATTGCAAAATGTAGGCACGAATAGTGAATTAGTACTGAGTGCTTATGCAAAGCTTATCCAAGTGCTCACTCAAGAACTCAATAAAGCATCGTGTCTTAGCTGGCAGTAGACGAGTCTCGGTGATGGCATAAACAGAGGCTGGGGAGCCCTGCCACTCTGGCAGCACGCGGCGCAAGCGTCTATTGTCCAGGTCATCAGCGACAATTTCTTTCGGCATTAAAATGATGCCCATGTCGAGCGTCGCCAATCGTCGAATCATAGCAACGCTGTTAATAACGAATTTGCTGCCTACTGAAACCTTAGTCATTTGCGTTTCTTTGTGCAAGGTCCATTCGCCAGACTTTAAAATGTTCAAACATTCATGTTGCTCTAAATCGGTTGGCTCGCTTGGCTCGCCTGAAAGTTCGAGATAGCGCGGAGAAGCATAGAGATAAGTGGGCAGACGAGCAAGCTGACGAGCGATCAGGTTAGAATCTTGCGATTCTCCCATCCGGATAGCTACATCAAATGGTTCAGACACCATATCGACCCGTCGAGGGGTGAGATCAAAATCGAAAGTGATACCGGGATAACGGCTGGAAAACTCCGGCATCAATGGGGCAAGGAACGTGACAGCAAAATCTACCGGTAGTGAAGCGCGCAGCACCCCACTAGGCTGTGCCAGCATTTCCCCAAGTTGCTCGTGAGCAAGCCTCGCCTCCTCGACAATCCGTTTGCAACGTTCGTAATAGAGTTGCCCCGCCTCGGTCAACTCTATTTTACGCGTTGTTCGGTGCAACAGCCGCAAGCCAATGCCTTTTTCCAAGGCACTGATCCGGCGCGATAACGTCGAATTTGGGACGCCGGTTGCATTGGCCGCTCGGCGAAAGCTCATCGCCTTAACGACCTCAACAAATAACGCCATATCGTTCAGTAAGTGTTCCATTTTAATTATGCCATTTATGGATTAATTATTTCCATTTAACCATATTTATCCCGAAGATGAATTGATGGATGATGCATCCATCACATTTCAATCCGTAGGGGTGTCCCCATATGAAGCGAGACAAAAAAATAGCTTGGAGCCGTATCAGCTCTTCAAGCCTCAATCTCAAAGGCATGCAGGTTGCCATAGTCGGAGGAACTGGCGGGATCGGAAGAGCGCTAAGTCGCTTTATGTCCAGTCGAGGCGCAACCGTGACGGTGGTCGGGCAAACTTTTCGCGATTCCGATGTACCTGGAATCCAATTTATCAAGGCGGATCTAAGCCTTATGAGCGAGGCTCAACGCGTCGCAAGATTACTGCCGGCGGAGATGCTTGACCTTTTGATCTTCACCGCTGGAATCTTCGCCGGACCGAAGCGCGAAGAAACGCCGGAGGGTATAGAACGCGACTTGGCCGTCAGCTATTTGAACAGACTTGTCATGTTGCGCGAGATGGCTCCTCGTTTGGGAGAGAAGCGGCCCAAGGGCCGGATAAAACCGCGCGTTATCGTGATGGCCTATCCTGGCGCAGGCCAGATCGGCACCCCCGGCGATTTGAATGCAGAAAAGTCCTACAAAAGCATGCCGCAACACATGAACACCGTCGCTGGCAACGAAATCCTTGTACTTGACGCAGCCAAGCGTTATCCGCAGATAAACGTCTTTGGCCTCAATCCCGGTCTAATCAAAACCAACATCCGCAGCAACCTTCTGGGACAGGATTCGCTTCGATTTCGCCTATTGGAGCGGATTATCGGCCTTATGACCAAGAGTGCCGAAGTCTATGCCGAACAAATTGCGCCACTGTTGGTTACGTCGGATATTGAAAAGCACAGCGGCGCCATGTTCGACAGCAAAGGCCAAGCGATCCTGCCTTCAGAAGGACTAACCGATAGCCATATAAAGAAGTTTATAGCCGCCTCAGCGTTATTGCTATCGAACACAACAGTTCGTTTGGCGTCTTAATTTTTCCTAATGTTATCCACCACAAACAGGAGAGCTCACATGAACCAGTTATTCACCTCCGTCCGTGTAGGACGCTTAACACTGCCCAACCGTCTCATCATGGCGCCGATGACGCGTTCGCGGGCCGACGATGCTGGGGTGCCGACCGACTTGGTTGCAACCTACTACGCACAGCGTGCCAGCGCCGGACTCATCATTACCGAAGGCGTTTTCCCTTCTGCCATGGGTAAGGGCTATGTACGCACGCCGGGTATCGAGACTGGCGCCCAGGCAGCAGCATGGAAGCAAGTCACAGAAGCCGTTCATCTGCGTGGTGGCCGCCTCTTCATGCAACTGATGCACTGCGGACGTGTCTCGCACCCCTCACTGCTGCCGGATGGCGCATTGCCTGTTGCGCCATCGGCGATCAAACCGGACGGTCAAATCTGGACCAACAGCGGCCAACAGGACTTTGTCACCCCTCATCCATTGAGCGTGGCCGAGATTGCCGGGGTGGTCGAGGACTACCGTCTGGCAACGCGTCGTGCGCTGGAGGCGGGTTTTGACGGCGTGGAACTGCATGCGGCATCGGGTTATCTGCCCGAACAGTTTCTCTCCACCAGCAGCAACCAGCGTAAAGATGAGTATGGCGGTCCGGTCGAGGGACGCGCCCGCTTCATACTGGAAGTCCTGTCGGCAATGGCGGCAGAAGCAGGAGGCGATCGTGTCGGCATCAAGATTTCACCGGAGATGAACTTCAACAGCATCGTCGACGCCGCGCCGCAGGAGACTTACACCTACCTGGTTAAACAACTGGGCGGACTTGGCCTTGCTTATCTGCATGTCGCTCTGTTTGGCACCAATGTTGATTACCATAGCCTGCTGCGGCCATTGTTTGACGGTGCTTATCTGATCGGTGGCGGGCTAGATCAATCATCCGCCGAAGCCTTACTGGCTGATGGCCGTGCCGATGCCACGGTATTCGGCAGCGCCTTCCTCGCCAACCCGGACCTGCCTGAACGATTTCACCAAGGAGCGCCGCTTAATGTCCCGGATAGAGCGACCTTCTACACCCCTGGCACACAAGGATACACCGATTACCCTGCCCTAAGTAACACCGCAAATGTATAAGGAATTCCGTCATGACATCCATCGTTCACTTACAACGCGCAAATCACGGTAGTCATTTCCGGGCCTATGGCTTGCGAGGTGTCGGCGATTTGATCAATCCATTCATCGGGGTCGATCACGCCTGGATGAGTGCGCCAACCTTTCCACCACATTCGCATGCCGGTTTCTCGGCGGTGTCCTATCTGTTTCTAGATTCAGAAACGGGCATCAGGAACCGCGATTCGCTCGGCTCTAACAACCTGATTCGTCCCGGCGGATTACATTGGGCGATGGCTGGAAGTGGCATCGTCCACGAAGAATTTCCAGACGAGGCGGGAAAGACCGTTCATTCGCTGCAAATTTTCGTCAATCTGTCACGCGACCTGCAGGGGAACGCCCCCTTTGCCTTGACACTGGAACCGCAGAATGTGCCGGTCATCTTGTCAGCTGGTGTCAAGGTGCGCGTTCCTCTGGGAAGCTATGGCGGAGTAAGTTCCCCATTGAGCCCTCCGACGAACGTTGATTTGCTAGACATCTCGCTGGAAGACGGTGCTGAATTGATCATTCCTGTCGCGGCAGGCAATTGCGTCTTCGTCATGCCGATTTTCGGCACGGTGGATGTAGACGGCCTACGCTTCGACCACGATGGTCTTAAGATCCCGGTATTCAAAGCGCAGAAGACAATGCACACGAGTACCCTTCGAGCCCCGACAGGTGCCGCCAAGGTAATGTTTTTTGGCGGCGTTCCACTTTAAACGTAACAAGGAGAATAACCATGACTTTCGAACGATTCACAGGTAACAACGCTGCTATAGCGCTAATCGATCATCAAAATGGAACTATGGGATGGGTGAATTCCATTCCGCTGGACGAAATGAAGCGCAACGCCGTGATGTTGGCCAAGACGGCAAAGATTCTAAACATGCCCATCGTACTCACGTCCAGCATGGAAGAGTATGCACAAGGTCCTCTAATGAGTGAGTTGGAAGATATTCTGCCGACGGAATTCGCCGCACGCATCAAGCGTCTAGGTGTAGTCAACGCCATGGACGACGAACACTTTGCAGCAGCCATCAAGGCGACTGGTCGCAAAAAAATCATCATTGCTGGGGTCACTAACGACGTGTGCACCGTCTATCCGGCCCTTAGCCTAATTGGCTTGGGTTACGAGGTGCAGGTTGTCGCCGATGCGGGAGGCTCGCCAAGCAAGATGGGTGATGACATGGCCCTTCGCCGCATGGAAAAGAACGGAGTCACGTTGACTAGCACCAATCAGGTAATCGCTGAACTGGCTGGAAATTGGAGCACACCAGAAGGGACTCAAATTGTTCAGCAGGTAATCATGCCAGTATTGCAGGGTTGATTGTAAAGGCGAAAGCCGGATGAGGCACCCCTTAGCAAAGGTGGACGCAATATCCGGCGTTGCGAAAATGTAGTGGAACCGATACAGAAATTGTTCCGGGTGTTTATCAACAATGCAGGATGTCGACTGCTAGGCGGAGACCGTCCTGTACGGACTCAAATATTGGAAAATTTTCGGTATCCTGCATCCCCCCTGAGTATAACTTGGCGAGGATCAGACAGTTGCTAACACGGATCATTAATAGGGCATCATTGTGAAAAAAATCATTCCGATTGTCATCGTTTTGTTAATTGTCGTGGGTAGCGCAAGCTGGATTTATCAAGCGTATCGCGGCGAAAATAACGCCACGCTGACACTTTACGGCAATGTGGACATACGCGAAGTTACTCTTGGTTTTCGCGTTCCCGGCAAGCTGGCTAAACTTCTTTATGACGAAGGCGACAAGGTCAAAGCAGGCGAAGTGATGGCTAGGCTGGACGACGAGCCTTATCGCAATCAGCTCGCCAGCGCTCAGGCTCAGGTTGACTCGTTGCGGGCGCGTTTGAAGTTACGGGAAACCGGCAATCGTCCGCAAGAGATTGCACAAGCCCGGTCGCTGGTCCGCGAACGTGAAGCCGCTGCCGTCAATGCCGAACGCTTGTTCAAGCGGGCCGAAGAATTGTTGGCTGACAAAGGTGTCTCGACCCAAGAACGCGACACCGCCGAGGCCAACCACCAAGAGGCCCAGGCAAGACTCAAATCTGCGCGCGATAATCTGGCGCTCCTGGAAGCCGGGTTTCGAAGCGAGGACATTACCCAAGCCAAAGCCGACCTTGCACAAACCGAAGCGGCACTGGCTACTGCCAGTTTGCAATTGAATGATACGGTGTTAACCGCACCGTCCGATGGCGTCATTCTCACCCGAGCACAAGAGGCAGGCGCCATTTTGCAGGCCGGCACACCGGTTTTCACGCTTTCCCTTGTGAATCCAGTTTGGGTACGCGCCTATGTCCATGAACCCGACCTGGGCCGCATACATCCGGGCATGCAGGTCGAAATTCGTACCGATTCCGCCGGCGGCAAGCGCTATAAGGGTCAGATAGGTTACATTTCCCCTCGCGCCGAATTTACCCCAAAAACCGTAGAGACGACGGAACTGCGCTCTTCGCTAGTCTATCGATTACGGATTGTCGTCGAAAATCCCGATGATAGGTTACGCCAGGGCATGCCGGTAACGGTTACCCTTGATGAAAGCACGTTGAGCAATTCTACCCCATTATGAGCGATTCATTGGTCATACTCGACTCAGTGCGGAAGACATTTTCGCACTCGGTCAAGCCCGCATTAGAAGGCGTCTCGGCTGTGTTAAAGCCGGGTCAAATTACCGGTTTAGTAGGGCCGGACGGGGCCGGCAAGACGACACTTATTCGTCTGATGGCCGGATTGCTGGCACCGACTTCCGGCAGCATTTCCGTAGACCATTGCGACCCGATTCGCGATGCAGATCAGTTACGTGCTTTCATCGGCTACATGCCGCAAAAATTTGGCCTCTACGAAGATTTGTCGGTGATCGAAAATCTCGAACTCCATGCTGATTTGCGGGCGCTAATGGGTGAAGAACGCGTCACTACATTCAATCGCCTACTGGCATTTACCGACCTTACCCGATTCACCAGCCGATTAGCCGGGAAACTGTCGGGCGGCATGAAACAAAAGCTCGGCTTGGCCTGCGCACTGTTAGGCCGACCCAGGCTGCTATTGCTGGACGAACCCAGCGTTGGCGTCGATCCTATTTCGCGCCGCGAATTGTGGAAGATGGTCCATGAACTCATCGCTAAGGGCATGACGGTTGTGTGGAGCACGGCGTATCTGGACGAAGCCGAATTATGCGCGGAAGTGATATTGATGAATGACGGACAATTGATCTTCTCCGGCAAGCCAGCGGATCTCACTCAGCGTATTCATGATCGCAGCCTGCAAATCAGGCAGATAACCGGCAACCGTCGGCAATTGCTCGCTAGAGCTTTGCGCCGGCCTGAAGTCTCGGACGGTGTCATTCAAGGCCACGCAGTTCGGCTAGTGCTCCGCGAAGGTGTCGACCGTCCCAACCTCAATGAACTCGATGCCGGCGATGAGGCGGAACTCGTGCCCGTCGCGCCCCGCTTCGAGGATGCATTTATCGAGGCCTTAGGTGGTGGCCCTGGTGGCGATTCAGTTCTGGCGCAAAGCCTGAGTCCGGTTCTCGGCGATGAAGATATTGTTGTGGAAGCGGTAGCGCTAACCAAACGTTTCGGCGACTTCACGGCGACCGACCAAGTAAATTTCGAGGTCAAACGCGGTGAAATCTTCGGTCTGCTCGGCCCTAACGGTGCCGGCAAATCGACGACCTTTCGAATGATGTGCGGACTGCTGACGCCTACCTCGGGTACGGCGCGTGTCATGGGCATTGATCTAAAAACCAGCGGCAGCGAAGCACGCCAACGCCTGGGTTACATGGCGCAGAAGTTTTCGCTGTACAGCAATCTTACGATTGAACAGAATCTGAAGTTCTTCTCCGGCGTTTATGGTTTACGCGGTGCATGGCAAAAAACTGTTATGGCGGAAATGATCGAGGTATTCAGACTACAACCGTACCTTGGCACGACGCCCGATACCTTGCCGCTCGGATTCAAGCAGCGCTTAGCGTTGGCCTGCGCCGTCATGCATCAGCCGGCGATTCTGTTTCTGGACGAACCCACTTCTGGTGTTGACCCAGTGACGCGCCGTGAGTTTTGGACCCATATCAACGGCATCGTCGAAAAGGGTGTCACCGTCATGGTCACGACGCATTTCATGGACGAAGCCGAATATTGCGACCGCATCGCCTTGGTGTTTCGCGGCAAAATTATCGCGGCAGGTTCTCCCGACCAACTCAAGGAACAAATCGCGTCCCCGCAAAATCCCGATCCATCGATGGAAGATGCGTTTATCTCTCTGGTTCAACAGCATGCTTCGGATGTCTCGATATGAAATCTATTTCCTTCCGTCGTCTGTCGGCGCTATGCCGAAAGGAAACCTGGCAAATCTTGCGCGATCCCAGCAGTAATCTCATTGCCTTCGTTTTACCGGTGGTGATGATGTTCATTTTCGGTTACGGCATCAACCTTGATTCTACCGCCGTACATATTGGCTTGGTACTTGAAGACACCAGCCCGGAGGCAAGACATTTCGCGGATAATCTTTACGGCTCGCCCTATTTTATCGTTCATGCCGCCGAAACGCAGGCCGAAGTCGGGCGGGCGCTGACCGAAGGCCGGGTACGTGGCTTTGTGGTGGTGCCGGTGGATTTTGCCGAAAAACTTAAACAGCCGACCGGCACCGCACCGCTGCTGGTGGTGACGGACGGCTCGGAACCCAACACCGCCAACTTCGTGCAAAATTATGTGATCGCTGCCTGGACTGGCTGGATGCAGCAACGTGCGAGCGAACGGGGCGAACTGCCGCCTCCCGGCATTAGCATCGAACCGCGCTTTTGGTTTAACCCCTCTGCTGAAAGCCGGAACTTCCTGATTCCGGGATCGATTACCATCATCATGACGGTGATCGGCGCGCTGCTGACTTCACTCGTGGTGGCACGTGAATGGGAGCGCGGCACGATGGAAGCGCTGCTGTCCTCGCCGGTGACCCGGACCGAACTGCTGTTAAGTAAGCTGTTACCTTATTACGTGCTGGGCATTGTCTCGCTGTTCTTGTGCGTTGGTGTCGCGGCCTTGATGATGCATGTGCCGTTTCGCGGTTCGCTGCTAATTTTATGGGGGATAGGCTCGCTGTTTCTGGCGAGCAGTCTTGGCTTAGGCTTACTGCTTTCCACCGTGCTGCGCAACCAGTTTGTCGCCGCCCAAGCAGCCCTCAACGCCGCCTTTCTGCCCGCTATGATGCTCTCGGGTTTTCTGTTCGAAATCCGCAGCATGCCCGCCGTGATTCAAGGCGCCACCTATCTTATACCGGCCCGCTATTTTGTGACTGCCCTCCAGACGCTTTTTCAAGCCGGCAATGTTGCGCCGATTTTGTTGCACAGCGGCATGTTTCTGGTGTTTGCCGGCAGCTTCTTCATTGGCCTGACGGCGCTGAAAACCCGCCGCCGATTGGAGTAATCATGTTTTCACGCATCCTGACGCTCATCATCAAGGAACTTGAGATGCTGCTGCAAGACCGGCAAAGCCGCATGGTTTTGATCGTGCCGGTCATCCTGCAACTGGCCTTGTTCCCCTTTGCGGCGACGCTGGAAGTCAAGAACAACACGCTGGCAATTTACAACGAAGATTCCGGTCGCGAATCCGTGGAATTGATGCAGCGTTTCTCACAAGCCCAGGCCTTCAGCCAACTGCTTGCGCTGTACAGCGAAGCCGAGGTGCGTTATGCCATTGATAACCAGGAAGCACTGATCGTGATCCGTTTTCCGGCGGATTTTTCGCGCGATATTGCGGCGGGCCTTCCGTCGAAGATTCAAGCCATACTCGACGGTCGCCGCTCCAACAGCGGTCAAATCGCCCTCGGTTACGTGCAACAAATCGTCAACGACTACAGCAACGAGCGGTTTCGATTGCAGCAAAAGAACGTACCGTCGTCCCTGGTTGTCCGCCATTGGTTCAATCCCAATCTGAACTATGTCTGGCATATACTGCCCAGCCTTATCGCCATCATCACGTCGATCAACGCGCTGATCGTCACGGCTCTTTCGGTAGCGCGAGAACGCGAACAAGGTACGCTCGATCAACTGCTAATCTCGCCGCTGACGCCCGGGATGATTATGATCGGAAAAATTATTCCGGCCATTCTGGTGGCCGTCGTGCAGGGAACGATCATTTTGCTGGGCGCCATTTTTATTTATCGTGTTCCGTTTGCGGGCTCGCTGTTGCTCCTTTACAGCAGCATGATGTTTTACTGTTTAGCGTTGGCCGGATTCGGACTGTTAATTTCATCGGTTTGTGCCACGCAACAACAAGCGTTTCTTGGAGTTTTCTGCTTTGTGATGCCGACCATCATGCTATCCGGCTATGCCTCGCCGGTCGACAATATGCCTGTCTGGCTGCAATACCTGGATTGGATCAATCCACTACGTCATTTCATCGTCATCGTAAAGGGTCTATTCCTCAAGGACATCGACCCTATCGCATTGCTGCCTAACGTATATCCACTCATCATCATCGCCATCGTGACATTGAGTTCGGCCAATTGGTTATTCCGCCATCGCTTAGCCTGAATCTCGAATTCCAAAATCTGCCTTATGACGACTCATCGACGGAATTTCCTATGAAAACAAAATCAGCGATCTCCGCATTAATTATGCTCCTGGCAGTCGGCTGTACCGTTGGCCCGGACTATCAGCTCCCCATTTCCGATGCCCCCGCACAATGGAGCGGCAACCTTTCCGACAGCATTGCCAGCCAAAATGATCAGATCGACGAATGGTGGAGGCTGTTTCACGATGCCGAATTGGACTCCCTGATCGAGCGAGCGGTCAAGGCCAATCTTGACCTACGCATCGCCGAGTCCCGCGTGCGTCAAGCTCGTGCACAACAGGGATTTGCTGAAGCGGACTTCTGGCCGACGCTGAATGCCTCCGGCTCGTATGCCCGTCAAAAACAAAGTGAAAATCAGCCCATCCTAGGATCATTGCCTAAATCATCCAACATCCCGTTCGAAAACGATGTTTACAAAGCCGGATTCGACGCTTCGTGGGAAATCGACATCTTTGGCGGCAAACGCCGGGCAATGGAAGCGGCAACAGCCGAGTTGACTGCGACGGAATACGGCCGGCGTGACGTTATGGTCACCTTACTATCTGAGGTGGCACGATATTACCTGCAAACCCGAGGCGCTCAGCGACAATTATCCATTCTCCAAAACCAGATTAAAGCTCAAGAAGAAACGGTCAAAATTACTCGGAGCCGCGTTGATCATGGATCAGCGGCAGAATTGGAATTGCAAAGAGCACTTGCACTGCTGGCGAGCATTCGGTCGCAAGTACCGACGATCGAAACCTCGATTCATTCGTTGATTTACCACCTGAGTGTACTGCTTGCGAAAAACCCCGATGCCTTGAATGCGGAACTGTCCGCAACAGCGGCTATTCCTGCACCACCACCGCATGTCCCGGTCGGATTGCCGTCGGACCTGCTGCTTCGCCGACCCGATGTGTTGCGGGCCGAGCGATTGCTCGCCGTCGAGACTGCCCGTATCGGGCAAGTAAAAGCCGAGCTGTTCCCGAAGTTTTCACTTACCGGATCGGTAGGTGCCACTAGCATCAGCGCCAGTGATTTTTTTCTTCCCGGTAGCCGCACATGGTCTATCGGTCCAACCGTGCAATGGCGGATTTTTGATGCCGGCCGGGTGCTTGCCAACCTCAGCGCCCAGACTGAGGCACAAAATCAAGCTTTACTGAATTACCAAAAAATCATCCTTACTTCGTTCGAAGAGGTTGAGACCGCATTAGTAAGCTATGCGAAAGAGCAAGAACACTACCGGCTGCTGGAGCAAGAAGTTAGTGCAAACCAAAAAGCTGTTGAGCTCGCCAACCAACGTTACGCCAAGGGCTGGGCTGGTTATCTGGACTTACTCGATGCACAACGCGCGTTGTATCTGTCCCAAGATGAATGGGTACGCAGCGAACGTATAGTCACCTTGAATCTGGTTGCCCTCTATAAAGCCCTTGGAGGCGGCTGGGAAACGGAAAAAATCGTGCCTTAGCTTATTGCGCGGCCTCAGCCTCATGGATGCCGAGTTGAAGTATTCCATCTAACGCTGATGCTAATAAGGGCGACGAGTAGCGAACAAATGTCAAAATTTTCCTAGAATCATCATAGCCACGGTGGAATTATGGCATCGATCGAACGAACTGCGTACCCACGCTTCAAACGAAATCCGCTTGCAAAAGAATTGGATACGCTTTACACCCCGACAGAAGACGAACTGAAATTTGCCTATGCTGTATCGCGGAAAGAATCGTCACGCTTTAGTATCTTATTGTTGCTAAAGGCATTCCAGCGGCTTGGCTACTTTCCGAGCGTGGAAAATATTCCACATGCCATAGTGCAACATATTCGAACTGCTAGTGGCATCAGTCATGAAGTTTCACCGGTTTATGCCGAGTTAAAAACACTATACCGGCATCATCAGATCATTCGACAGCATTTAAATGTAGCGGCCTGGAACGACAATGGATTGCGAGTGGCGGGAGATGCAATGGCGGCTGCGGCTGAAGTGATGGACAACCCGGCTGATCTTATCAATGTCGCCATTGAAGAATTGGTAAGGCAGCGCATTGAACTACCGGCCTTCAGCACACTTGATCGCCATTCGCGGCGAATTCGTACTCTAGTCAATAACCGTATATTTGAGACAGTATTGACACGCTTATCGCCATCGGAACGTAAAGAACTAGATTCCTTGCTGGAAATCGTTCCTAATCCCCAAAAGAAATCCCTATTCTTTACCATCAAGCAATTACCTAAACGCTCCTCCCTTGAGCATTTACAAGAGTTGCTGGATCACATTGTCAAACTTGCCGATATGGTGGGTAGTGATCAGCATCTGGCGAGTATTCCGTACGCCAAAATCAAACACTTTGCAGCTGAAGCCAAGGCCTTGGACGCCGCCGAATTAAAGAAATTTGCGCCACCAAAGCGTTATGTATTGATCCTTAGCATGATTCATCGTGCTCGTATCCAGGCTCGAGACGATCTTGCCGACATGTTCATCAAGCGAATCAACCAAATCCATCGGCGCGGTAAAGATGAACTGGAACGGCTACGAATCAAATATCGTCAGAAAACCGAACACTTGGTGGCGACCCTGGCCGATGTTATTGACGTGTTGGAAACCCAACCTGAAGATGAGGCAGCCGGGCGAACCATTCGCACTTTATTAACGAAACGTGGCGGCACTTCGGCCTTGCAAGATGATTGCGCTGCCATTAATGCATTTAGTGGCGACAATTATTTTCCGCTACTCTGGCGTTTTTACCGTAGCCATCGGCCAACATTATTCCGCATGATGCGTTTGTTGACCATGACTTCGACAACTGAAGACAAGTCCCTAATGCTTGCCTTGGAAATTTTACTGAAGCACGAGCACCGAAAAAGCGTCTTGATCGAAGAGACCGTAGATTTTTCTTTCACTAACGAACGCTGGAAACGCACCGTTTTGGAGAAGACCGAAGACGGGGAGCTAATTAACCGGCAACACTTTGAAGTATGTGTATTTTCTGCATTGGCTGGTGAAATAAAGTCGGGGGATGTGTCTATCCGCGGTTCGGAAGCTTACGCCGATTATCGTGAACAGCTTTTGACTTGGGACGAATGTGAGCCTTTGGTCGAGGATTACTGCAACCAATTGGGTTTTTCAAAAAACGCTCAGGCTTTTGTTATTAGCCTACGCGACTTGTTAGCGAATGTGGCCGCCGAGGTCGATGCCGGATTTCCAGACAACAAGGCGCTTGGACTCAATCAAAGCGGGATGCCAATTTTGAAAAGGAGTACGCCACGTGAATCGAAAGCCTCGGCTCGAGCGCTAGAAGCGGCATTACTTCAGCGGATGGATGAACGCAACGTAATCGATGTGCTTTGTAATGTCGCTCATTGGACGCGTTGGAATCGTCACTTCGGCCCTCTATCAGGTTCCGATCCGAAAATCGAGAATCCTGGCGAACGGTATATCCTCACCACTTTCACCTATGGATGCAATTTAGGGCCGGCGCAAGCCTCCCGCCATCTACGTGGAGCGGTCACTCCTCACATGCTGTCTTTTATCAATCGCCGCCACGCCAACACGAATAAATTAAATGCGGCGCTCAAAGACATCATCAACCATTATCATGCATTTGAATTACCAAAACTTTGGGGCAGCGGTAAATCGGCCGCTGCAGACGGTACAAAATTCGACATTTACGATCAAAATCTGCTGGCAGAGTACCATATACGCTACGGTGGCTATGGCGGCATCGCTTATCATCATATCGCTGATACCTATGTGGCGCTATTCAGCCATTTTATTCCTTGCGGTGTATGGGAAGCCATTTACATCATTGAAGGCTTGCTTCAAAACAGCTCAGACATACAGCCGGATACAATTCATGCCGACACCCAAGGCCAATCTGCTCCTGTCTTTGCCTTGTCGTATTTATTGGGCATCAAGCTGATGCCGCGTATTCGCAATTGGCATGATCTCGTATTTTTCCGCCCTGATAGGGAAACTACCTATAAACATATTGACGTGCTATTCAAGGATGTCATCGATTGGGAACTGATCGAAACCCACTGGAAAGATCTGCTGCGAGTAGTATTATCGATTAAGGCAGGTAAGATTTCATCATCGACTTTGTTACGCAAATTGGGCAACTACAGCCGTAAAAACAGGCTTTACCAAGCTTTCAGGGAGTTAGGCAGAGTCGTGCGTACCATATTCCTCCTGGGCTATATATCCGACATGGAATTACGAGAACAGATTACGGCAACCACGAATAAAGTGGAAGCATATAATGGATTTTCCAAATGGTTGTTTTTCGGTGGCGAAGGTGTTATTGCTGATAACGATCCAGAAGAACAGGAAAAGGTCATCAAATATAATGATCTGGTTGCGAATGCCGTGATATTTCAGAATGTCGTTGATCAGACACGTATTCTGCGGCTACTAAAGGAAGAAGGATTCCCGGTAAATCGGGAGGATGTGGCAACACTCAGTCCGTATGTTACGGGTCATATCAAGCGTTTTGGTGATTACATAATCGATTCAAACGCTGTCCCAGAGCCGATAGACCCGACATTGCCAATCTAAACGATATATTCCTCTGAAGAAGACTAAAATTACAAATTTTAGATCATGGTGAAAGCATGAAAGCACTATTTAATGGAACACCAAACCGAAATCTAAAACCAACTTGCTTCTTCGGTAAGCCACACAGGTCCGGCACCTCTATATTGCAGCTTTAGAGATGCTAGACGGCTTTCTCTACTGATTATCAACGAGCTTGTTTGTGTAATTTAACGCCTACTGCCTCCAACGCCGTTTCGTATTCAGTTTGATTTGCTACAACGATAGGTATTTCTCTCGGGTCTCCTAGCGAATTCGTTGAACGTTGCGGCAATAGATCGTACCTAAGGCGCTTATCAAAATAATACAGTAGCGCATATCGAACCGGCAAAACAACATAGCCATCTTGCATTGCATAATCCTGCTCAATTGCTTTTTTTTGAGACGTCGAGAGTCGCGGATTAGGTGCAAGTTTAACCTCGAAATAGGTGAGCCATTTATCATCGCTTTCTACACCAGGCCCAGGAGCTCCCTCCGCTCTTGTATTGCTGCAACGGGAAAGGAGAAAATCCTTAAACCTATTGTCTCGATGGCAATACGCTCTCATATGCCAACGAAATCCGTCTGAGGCAAAGGCATGCGGTGTAACACGGCGCCACGCAGTCTCAGTTGTCGTTGGATTTAACGATTGATATTCAATTTCAATGGATCTTTTTGACCTGATAGCTTTAAGAATTCCGAAAAGG
Organism: Methylomonas methanica; assembly: GCA_001644045.1. Taxonomy (GTDB): domain Bacteria; phylum Pseudomonadota; class Gammaproteobacteria; order Methylococcales; family Methylomonadaceae; genus Methylomonas; species Methylomonas methanica. The sequence continues at coordinate 61,734 of LUUF01000078.1, forward strand.
ATAGTTGGTTCGACTTTACGGGTTGGAATTGGAATAACTTCAGCCGCTGGGGTGGTATTTAGCCAAGTATCTTCTAATTCCACCGATTGGGTGGATAGTGCAGTCAGTTGCTTGAGATAACGATCCGCGTCCGGCTCGATGAGTTTAAATTCGAATTGATCCGTCGCAACATATCGTTTGGAACTTAAGTCATATCGGAGATTTTGAGGGGCAAGTTTTTGATAAGTGGTTAAGTCACTAGACGCCTGCGGCGCCGATACCCCGAAATGTTCCATTATATGAGATCGATTAATTGTACCTTCCCAATAAGATACAAACTCAATAAATTCAAGGCGTCGCTCCACCCCCCACCGCTTTTTTTGTGTTGATTGCTTCATTGGCATCTCATTATCAGTAAAAAAACTTTACGCATAAGCTTTCTTTATTGTATATTAAAACCGTACTGATGTGATACCTAAGTGTTCAACCACTTGTGTGCCACGGCAAGGTTAACAATCGCATCAATAATCACAGTAGTTTGATCATTGATGTGAAATCCCCCAATTACCGTCAGATTTCTCACTAGAGGACCGAAAATGACTACAGAACATAGCTATCCTTACAAAATTAATGGTCAACCGGCTAACACCCTTGATAAAACTCCTACTGCAGGTCAGGTGTTAGCCGATGCCGGCTTTGAACCAGCGGAAGATTTTGTACTGATCATGCGCACTGCACATGGGACCCGCGTGGTCTCGTCGGATGAAATTCTTGAATTGACGGGATCAATCAAAGAATTTTTTGCCTTCGAAACGGGCACTGTATTTGAATTAACAGTCAATGGGCATTCAATCTGGTGGGGAAGCCCAAAAATTGAGATCGCGACAATACGCTCACTTGCAAATGTGAAGGAGGATGAAGATCTCATCTGGGAGCGTCTTGATGAAGAAGACCAGACGCTTACGTTGCAAGGTTATTTTGATCTAAATGAAAGAGGTATCGAACACCTCAAAACACACAAGCGACATAAACCAGAAGTCGAGTACCACTATTTCGTAGACGGCGTCGAATATCGCACCGATCAACCAGAGCTAACTGGAGCTCAAATTATGGCGAAAATTCCCGACTGGGATGCAGCCAATTCTTTGGTATTGGAAGGGGAAGGAACTGAGCCAGATGAGGTAATTCGCCCATCCACAATAGTAGAGTTTAAAGGGCGCGAAACACCTGCACATTTCGCTATTGTCCCACCCGCAACATTTGGAATGCTATGAAATCTGTTCAGAACCAGTTTACTGCACTGATTGAGGTTTTTCCTGATTCCAAAATGACCAGTGAGAACGGATGTCATCTCGTAGTTATTCCTTCCGTAACGTTACCACAAGGGTGGTCAGCCCCAGAGACCCATATTCGTTTCGTTGTTCCGAATGGTTACCCATATGCCTCTCCTGACTGTTTCTGGGCAGATCAGTCACTGCGACTGGAAAATGGACAAATGCCACAAAATGCACAGATCGGCCAAGTCGTACCCGGGCAACCTGACGCGCAGACATTATGGTTTTCCTGGCATGTGGCTAATGGAGCATGGAATGCAGCAACCTGCGACTTGTTGACGTATGTGAAAATTATTAGAAGCCGATTCGTGGAGCTGAAATGACTGAGATTGTTGTCGGAGTACCGACAATTACCGCCTTAATAACCTCACTTCAAGCGGACACCGAGAGAGGGGCAGCGTTATATTTGCATTATGACGCGGTTAGCAATCGATATCTGGTCCACGACATAGAAATTGCAAATGAAGCAGATGTACTTTCTGCGTCAGAAATCGAAATTACCTTTGCGCCGCAGTTTCTAACTCGCATAACTAGGCGTGCTCGCGAACAAAAACAACATTTGGCGCTACTGCATACGCATCCCAAGGGAGCTCCAGAGTTTTCTTTATTAGATGATGCAACCGAATTTGGGCTTGTCGAATTTATAAAAAAGCGTATTCCTGATGGAAACGCGTTCTCAATGATACTCTGCGATGGAAAACTAAAAGCTCGGTGGTTTGGAACTCAAGAATCTATTTCTGTGCGGCAAATTGGCTCAATAATTACTTTTCCAGCCACGAGAAATTCAGAGGACGAAAATAACGAACGCTATGACCGACAAGTTCGAGCATTTGGCGAGCACGGTCAAAGGGTATTACGCAATTTATCGGTTGTAATCGTTGGCTTGGGAGGAACTGGATCGGTCGCCGTGCAACAATTGGCGCATCTTGGTGTTGGGACGTTTATTCTCATTGACCCTGACACCCTAGAAGAAACCAATTTGAATCGTGTGGTTGGTACACAGCCTGAATCTGTTGGAAAATCAAAGATTGATGTCGCGGCCAACCTTATTCGCACAATAAACCCATCCGCTCATGTTCATATTTACGCGGATTCCGTCATTACTGAAAGCGCTAGGCGGTTAATGTGCTCGGCGGACTGCATTTTTATGTGTACCGATTCTCACGTGAGCAGAGCCTTTTTATCCGAATTTTCTTTCCAATATCTCATTCCCGCGTTCGATATCGGCGTATCAATTACCTTGAAAGATAATCACGTTCAGGCTGTAACAGGACGCACCCAAATGCTAGCTCCCGGTTTACCGTGCCTTCTATGCAGTAATGTACTCGATGCGCGAGTCATCCGTGAAGAATTAATGACTCCAGAACAACGTGAATCTGATCCTTACTTTAATGGTGGAAGCGGTGTTAACCAACCTGCAGTTATTTCACTTAATAGCACGATGGTATCTTTGGCGGTGACAATGTTTCTAGCTGCATTCACAGGAACTCCCGTGCGCGCCAGATGGCAATCCTACGATGCATTAACGGGTAATGTGCGCGTGTTTGCTACTAAACCTGATCCTGATTGCCCTATCTGCGGGGCGAATGGGGTTATAGCTGCTGGGGATTCACGGCATTTGAGCTTTTTAGAATGAAGAGACGTATGAGTATGCCTGGAAAACTTCTGTGGTATGGCCCATCTCCATTACCTGGAATCCTTTACAAGCTTAATAAGCGGGGTTTCACGGTACTGGAGAATCCAGATGAAACTGATCTCAATGATTCATTGCTAGGCATAACCTCGATCGTGGTATTCGGCCATGAAACGAATGATGCGAAATTCAATCAGGCGACTTATAAACAACTGCCACGCTTTATTAATCATGGAATCCTTGTCCTTATTTTGGCTAATCGCAAAGATAGATCGCGAATTCATGAAGAATATTTAAAACTAATTGACGCTAACTTTCCTTGGACCGAAGAAGTAGCCTTTCTAAACGATTTAAGGCAGCAAAATTTCGACAACATTGTCGAGTATCAACCTACCCAAAAATGGAGCCACATTAGAATTGTGGAACTTGACCATTCCGAAAAGCTTAAATCGGATGAGCGTCTTTTGATTTGCCGAGCATTTCAGAATGCTGAAGAATTACACATTCATGAACTTCAATCCGGATTCACTACGTCCCGAGTTTTCATGGCTTACGAGAAACGGAGATTGAGTTCGACTGCTCACTGGACTCTGCCGCGTTTGGTTAAAATAGGGAATCGTAAAGTGCTAGCACATGAAGTCGGCGCCATGAAAGATGCTTCACCATTCATACCGTTTGAGCTAAGGCCAAATCTTGAAGTGTATGTAGAAGGATTTTCAAAGTCGGTTTATATCGCAGACTTCGTTGAAAAATCAGAATCGATGTTAGTGGCTGCAAGAGCTGGTCGAGCGGAAAATGCGATTTCCAATTTATTTAATCGCACACTACTACGTTGGCGTGATATTGCTTGGCAGAAAACTAAGCCTAATGAATCACTCGCACTGGCCGCCGAACGCCTTGGAATTATTTCCCCAGATAAAATTCATCGGGATTATTTGGATTCTGAGCCAATTCAAAATGCAGGAATTGATGTCAATACGCTATGGGAGATTCTTAAAAATATTTCATTCGAACATCGATCTGCCATTATTCATGGCGACCTACATGGTGACAATATTCGAGTGCGTGGTGATGACGCAATCTTAATTGATCTTGGTGAAGTAAAGGGAACTAATGAGTTTGGAAAGGGAGCACCAATTTGTTTCGACGTAGCGATGCTAGAGGTGGCGTTAGTTTTTACCTGCACGGACGAAGAAAATGCGAGTCAACAGTTTAAACAGCCAGAATGGGAACAAAATATCCGTCCATTTTACGATCTCGACGCAATCTTGTGCACACCTGATCGAGACTCGGCCCCCAGGCCTGACTTTTGGCTTTTCGGTTGCTTACAACGGGTTCGCGCATTCAGTATTTATGAACAAAGTGACCCGCATGAATATGCTATAGCTTTAGTGATTGCGCTGTGGCGTTGGTGCAAATTTTCACCAAAGTCAGTCACTGATAAAGGACGCCGCGTCGTCGCATTAGAGATTGGCGCACATATAATCAGCCAAATCGAGGCCCAAAGGAAAAAGTCCCCATGAAAAAAAGAGCTATAAGAATTCGGGACAGAGGCGCTGTATCTCACCGCCGTGATGCCGATATCTTAATGGAACAGCCTGGCGATTTCGTTCTAGTAAATCGAGGTGTGCTCCGGTCATTTGTTATGCGTTGTCCTGATGGCTGTGGAGAGACGCTCACGATCAATCTGGATGCGCGCACAGATAAAGCTTGGCGCTTTTATCGGAAACGCAACCAGATTTCGGTGTTTCCCTCAGTATGGCGTGACACCGGCTGCTGCAGCCATTTCATCATATGGAATCATGTTATTGTCTGGTGTGACAAGTATTGGGATGATAGTGACGTCATCGTAGAAGATGAGATCGAATTACGAAGAAAAGTGCTGTCAGTTTGCACCAAAGACTGGCTGCACTATACGCAAATTGCAGAAAAACTTGATGAAGTACCTTGGGACATTAATTGGGCATGTTCACAGCTAGTTCGGCGCGCTAATGCTTTGGTAGAAGGCAAGGATAAGCTGCGTGGGTTCTTCAAACTACCTTAAAGCAAATCGCTTTCGTATGGAAGAAACAGCGCAACAACGTACACACCGGTACATTTCGGCGCGATCTCAGCACCCTGCTTGGAAATTGTTGGCGTCTCGTCGTGCGCCTTTGGTCCTTGGCTGCTTACAAACGCTGTTTGAACAGGCACATGACGGTATTCCGATGGATGACGCCTTACAGGCGCTCTCTGAAATGCTTGCATCTTATGCGAGCCAAGAGATTTATGAGATTGAACCAGAAAACATACATTTGCAGGCTGGGCGCGAGCTTCGAGCTTGGATTAAGCACTTGATCGTGGAGAGGGAAGGCAGGCTATATGCGACGGATGCCCTGGAAACGGCGATACATTTTGTCGAGTCATTGGACAATCGCATTATGACCTCTACGGCATCTCGATTATCCGTTGTACAGCGCGAGATCGAAAGTCTGGAAATGGGGCTTAATCCCAATGCGGCCAGTCGCATTTCCAGTTTGCGACGCAAAATTAAAGATTTGGAAACTGAGTTGGCGGAAGCGGAGGCCGGGAAATTCACGGTACTGAACGAGGCTCAAGCGGTTGAAGGTATTAGAGAAGTATTTAGCCTGTCTACCAGTCTTCGTGCAGATTTTCGCCGAGTGGAAGATTCATGGCGCGAAGCGGATCGGGAGCTCAGGCAATCGATCATCAGTGAACAATATAACCGGGGAGAGATTGTCGATCGGCTGCTGGAAGGTCACGAAACGCTGTTAGGTACACCGGAGGGGCGTGTTTTTGAAAGCTTTCAGGAGCAGCTTCGTCAATCAGTTGAATTGGACCAAATGAAGGAACGCCTGAAAACAATTTTAAGTCATCCGACTGTACCCAAAGCATTGTCAAGAATTCAACAGCGCGAATTGCGTTGGTTGGTAATGAGGCTGGTTAAGGAATCGGAGGCGGTATTTCAAGCACGGGCACGTAGCGAAAGGGACGTTAAAGGTTTTTTGAAAAACGGCTTGGCGGCGGAGCATCATCGGGTTGGAAATCTGCTTTCCGAAATTATGAATGTTGCATTGAATTTGGATTGGCACCGACAGGCTGTACGGCGTAAACCAACTCCTCTGCCACCCGTGGGTTTGCCTGTTTCTGGTCTGCCTCTGGTTGAGCGTTTGCGTTTTAAATCCCTGGATGATGATGTAAGTGTGGACCTCAACTTAACCACAGACTCAGCGGATTTAGGCCAGATTGATGATGATTTCTGGGCGGCCCTAGATGGTCTGGATCGGGAAGCCCTGATTAAGGACACTCTGGCGATTCTAGCTGCGGAAGATAGACCGCTGAGTATCGCGGAGCTGACACGTTTTTTACCACCGATTCATGATTTAGAAACGTTTGCACTGTGGTTGGGTATGGCACGCGAGGCTGGTATTCCGGTGGTACAAGATAAACCCGAAGAGATCGAGTTGATTGATGACGAGCAGCGCCGCTGGCTGTTTCGATTGCCATACGCCAGTCTCGATAGCAAGGCACTGGATAGCATTGATTGGGAGTTGTGATTGTGGCAGGGATTTTTGATCGGATAACTGGTGGTTCTGGCGTAGATGATTCACAGCTCGAAGGGACTAGCGAGGTGTCTGATGGTGACGCATTGGGAAATTCGACTGTTGACTCGAATGATGAGCAACGCACCAACCGCCGACTGCGTGAAGCCGTACAGGAACTGCTCAAATACGGTTTACTGGAGGAGATTCACAAACCTAATCTTTACCGAATCGCGATAAGTCATGTTCAAGAACTCTCGGATATTCTTGAACCCTTAGATCTGGCTATGGGTGTAGACGAGGTGCGGGGGTTGGTCTTTGTGATTGTGCGGCAGAGAGAAGTGACGGAGCAGGATGATTGGGCACATCCTTTGGTGCGAAGGCAGCGATTTAACTTGGAACAGTCGTTGTTGGTCGCCATACTGAGACAACAGTTTATTGTCTATGAGCAAGAGTCCGGAACGGGTGCTAGTGATGCTGTCGTTGCTATAGACGAACTGATACCCCAGTTGCAGATTTATCTTGGAGATCTCGGCAGCGATGCCAAAGAGCGTACTCGAGTCATTAACTTGCTGGATCAGCTTAAAGGGCATGGCCTAGTATCCACCATCGACTCTCATGACCGTGTGACGATCCGGCCAATTATTGCCCATTTAGCGAATCCTGAGAATCTACAATCACTATTGAATTGGCTTCGTGAACAAACTTCTGTCGCAGGGGAAGCAAATGATGACAAGGATGAGTTGGAATGAACCAAGTCGATCTTTTTGGGAATAGTGGAACTCTAATTCTTAGCCAGTTGGAGCTTTTTAATTGGGGTGGATTCAATGGCAGGCACCTGGCAGCCATTGACCCAGCCGGCACAGCAGTGATCGGTCCAACCGGCAGCGGCAAAACGACCTTAGTCGATGCCTTAATGACGTTACTTTGCGCAAATCCTCGCTACAACTTGGCATCAACCGGTGGTCACGAAAGTGATCGAGATTTAGTGTCGTATGTTCGTGGCGTTTCCGGTCCTGGTGATGGCGGGGCTGATCAGTCACACATTGCTCGTCCCGGTAAAACTGTAACCGCTATTGCGGCCACATTTAGAAACGAAGACAAGCTGACTCGCTTGGGAGCTATGTTATGGTTCGAAGACACTAGTTCGACGGCTTCAGATTTGAAGAAGCTATGGTTGTTTACTGAGTCACCTGAACATACTTTGGAATATTGGTTAACTATTCACCATGAAGGTGGTATGCGCGCGTTGCGCCAAATGGAAAAAGACAGCACAGCTATATGGACATACTCAAGTAAAAAAGCTTTTCTGGCGAGGCTGAGAGATTATTTTGATGTCGGTGAAAACGCGTTCACCTTACTCAATCGTGCGGCAGGTCTAAAGCAGCTGAATAGTATCGATGAAATTTTTCGGGAGTTGGTTTTAGATGATCATTCGGCCTTCGACCGAGCGGCCGAGGTTGCCAATAGCTTTGATGATCTTACCGAAATTCACACGGAATTGGAGATCGCTCGTAGGCAACAGCGTTCTTTACTGCCGATTGCCGATGGCTGGGAAAAACACCAGCTGCTCGAAAAGGAATTGCTCGAAAAGGAAACCCTCAAACAAATTTTGCCCGTTTGGTTTGCCGAGCAAGCTCATCGGTTATGGAAATTGGAGGCCGAACGGCTGGAAACCGCCTGGCAACTGGCGGAAGACGTAAAGTCAAATCTGACGACGCAGGTAGAAGTCCAAAAGAAGGCAGTCGACACGCGAAGGCAAGCATATTTAAGCGCGGGTGGTTCCAGCATTGAGGATCTGGAGGAATTGATCGGAGAATGGCGAAAAACACGGGAGAAACGTGCTGCCCATGCGCGGCAATATCAACAATTGGTACAGAATCTGGGTTTACCGCATCAAATCAATGCCGAAATACTTGCAGCTAACCAGCAGGAAACTCAGTTGCGTTTATCGCAGTTAGAAGTAGAAATAAAATCAGCGCAGGATGAAGCATTTAATCGCGGTGTGGAGACGCGTAATGCTAGCGACCAGCTGGAAAAATTGGAGAAAGAATATTGTGAGGTGTTGAATCGCCCAGATTCCAACCTGCCATCTCTTTACCATGAGTTCCGAAAAGCACTGGCCCAGTTCCTCGGATTGTCGGATGATTCGTTGCCATTTGTGGCGGAGATGGTTCAGGTCAAGGAAGATGAGCAAATTTGGCGTGGTGCGATTGAAAGGGCAATAGGCAGCCATCGGTTGCGGGTTCTGGTGCCGCCGGAAGTAGCGGAATCGGCTTTGAGCTGGGTGAATCAACGACATAATCGTTTGCATGTCCGCTTGTTAGAAGTGAAGCAGCCAGAATCCCAGGCGAATTTCTACGATGATGGTTTCACACGAAAACTCAGCTATAAGCCGCATCTCTATCGTGAAGTCGTAAAGGATTTGTTGGCCGGTATTGATCGGCACTGTGTCGATAGTTCTGAACGGTTACGTCACACCCCCCACGCGATGACAGTTCAAGGGTTAATGTCGGGACAATCCCGTTTCTTCGACAAACAAGATCAAAAACGTCTCGATGAAGATTGGTTAACCGGCTTCGACAATCGGGATCGTATTGCATACTTGCAGCAGGAAATCGCTAATGCCAAACGACTAGTGAAAGAGACGAAGGCGCAGCTTGAGGCTGCCAGAGCGATAGTAGGCCGCTTATCAGCGCAGTCGTTAATCTTGGAGCAAGTGCAAAGCTTAGAATTTGAACAAATCGATCTTCCGGGGGCTGAACAAAAGCTTACCGAGCTAAATAATAGGCTTGAAGCATTAACCAGTCCTGATTCCGATGCTGCTGCTGCAAAGGCGGCGATGTTGGATGCTGAGAACCAGTTGAAAGCAATTGAGAAGAAACACGAGAAGGCAGTAGGAGACTGTGCTCGGTTGCAAGGTGATTTTGACCGAGCCATTGAACAAAAACGCAAAGCGTTTCGGCGCGCTGAGGCCGGACTGACGGATACCCAACGGGAACTCGGAACAAAAAATTTTTCTGAGATTTCTGGCGAACAATTAGATGATATTCAGGACCTCGAGCGTAACGAAGATGTCGCATTACAACAGCAGATAAATGATTTACACGAAAAACTAAGCAAGCTGGCTCAGGACCTTGCGAGACGAATGTCCGATGCCCAAAAAGAAGACAGGGGGGCATTATCCGAAGTGGGTAGAGAAATTGAGGACATTCCCAAATATCTGGAACGTTTGCAGGTATTGACCGAAGAGGCGTTACCGGAAAAACTCAATCGCTTTCTCTCGTATTTGAACCGCTCTTCCGACGAAGGGGTTACTCAACTACTCAGTCATATCGACAACGAAGTGTCGATGATTGAGGAACGCATTCAAGACCTTAATAATACCATGCGCAGGGTGGATTTTCAGGCGGGGCGTTACTTGCGCTTGGTGTCCAATAAAGTAGTTCACGAAAGCTTGCGTACATTGCAACGAGCGCAACGGCAGCTTAATTCGGCTCGTTTTAGCGATGATGCCGGCGAAAGCCAGTATAAAGCATTACAAACTTTGGTGGCCCTGTTAAGAGATGCCTGTGAACGTAACCGCACACAAGGTGCAAGGGCTTTGCTCGATCCCCGGTTCCGGTTGGAGTTTAAGGTTTCGGTGATCGACCGGGAGACCGGAAATATCATCGAGACCAGGACCGGCTCGCAAGGCGGCAGTGGCGGAGAAAAGGAAATTATCGCATCATACGTGCTCACCGCTTCGCTGAGTTACGCGCTTTGTCCGGACGGTAGCAATCGACCTTTGTTTGGCACCATTATCCTAGATGAAGCGTTTTCACGCAGCTCTCATGCTGTTGCTGGACGTATTATTGCCGCTCTGCGGGAATTTGGACTTCACGCGGTATTTATCACGCCCAACAAGGAAATGCGCTTGTTGCGTAACCACACCCGTTCGGCGATTGTCGTGCACCGGCGGGGGCTGGAATCCACGCTTACATCATTAAGTTGGGAAGCCTTGGACGAATTTCACCAACAACGCATCAAAGTTCAGCATGAAGTCGTCGGCTGAAATCAGTGAGCGTTTAGCTAGGCAATGGCATCAAGCTCAAATGCGCGCGGAGCGTTTGCTATCTTCCGAGGCCTGGCCTCTGGTCATACCTATAGGCAAACCTTCGGCTCGTGAATTTTCGGAAAATATACGAGCCGTTCAGTACCATGTGCAATCTTGGCAGGGTGTTGTCGTTGGCAAAGTGGAATGGGAGCCTGTCAATTATCGAGCAGGGACCGAACCTGTTCTCATACCGGTGCGTTGGAACTTGCGAAATCCGTCGGAATGGGTGACCGCTACGGCCGATGTCACAGTCGCCGATGAATATGCGCAGCTCGAGGGATTGGTGGCAAGCGTTGAAGAGATCTTTCGTCCGATTTTGGTTCGTCAGCGCGCACTTTGGCTTAAAAAAGACCCTAACGAGATCATCGCTACCGCCCGCCTTGCGGCAACTCTTTCCCCTGGAAGCGCTCGTGGGAGACCGCTACGTTTGCTCGCGGAGCATGGGGTTGATACTAAGTTTTTTGAACGGAACGGTACATTATTAACTAGGCTGCTTGATGAGCGTTTTGACGGGGCAGTCACTGAGCAAGGTCTGGTTAATTTCCTTGACGCGCTTGAAGAGAATAATCATTGGGTGATGTTAGCCCCGCTGGAAAAAGGATTACTGCCATTTAAGCGTTTAAGAATTACTACGTCGGAACTAACAGAAACTGCGCTGCCATGCTCGCGTATTCTCGTTGTTGAAAACGAGCAGTGCATTCATCTCTTGCCGGAATTACCCAATACCGTAGCCATCTTGGGCGCAGGGATGGATTTGCAATGGTTGCAATCCGGTCAGTTAGACAACAAATCAATTGCTTATTGGGGCGATATGGATAGTTGGGGTTTGCTTATGCTTTCTAGGGCCAGACGGTACAGACCAACCATTAGCCCTTTATTGATGACCCAGGCGTTATTTGATACATACGCGTCCGATAGCGCTGTACATGAACCAGTGGTAGCGCAATCAGCTTCCCCAGAGGGGTTGACAGACTGCGAAGCGTATTTTTATCAATACCTCTTAAATCAAGAACGAGGGCGTTTAGAGCAAGAGTATCTGCCAGAGCATGAAGTCGAAAACGCTCTTAGTGCGTGGGCCACGCAAAGTGTGAAGGTTTTAAAAAGAAACAATAACGGATAAAGCGGCAGAGATTGGTCGCTATGTCCTATTTTTACACGTATGTCGGCTGTACCCGAGGTCAGCTTGGACAACCCCGGCGGCGATATCGAACAATCCGGCAGCGGCGGCCAAACCGGTTCCGGGCAGCCAACCGAAAAAGCCGGTGGCGAGCAGCAGCAAGGTGCGGGTGGAGGAGAGGGCACGGGCCAACAATTACAGGCCGGCAGCCGATGGCCGAGTCCGGCGGAAATGCGTGCCGCCGCTAAGCGAGTCAATATGCCGGCCTGGCAAGCGGCGGCGATCAATGGCATTGCCGACCTTAGCGAATCGGCGCAACAGGCTTTGACACCGGCCGTTGCGGTGTTTTTCGATTGGTGGGAGTGGTTGAAACAATGGCTGCGCGAGCACTGGCTGGCGGCAATATTGGGTTTGCTGGCTTTAATTCTACTAGCGATTTTGCTGGCTTTCGGGGCTTTGTTTTGGGAAATCCCTTGGGTAATTTGGCTAATAACCCAATGGGATTATCTGCGTTTGGGTGTGATCGGCCGTCATGCCAGCGGCGAAACCGCCGCTCGCCAATATTACCGGGCGATGTCCCGCTTGTTTGCTTTGCATGACGTGCCACGCGCCGATACCGCTAATACCCGCGAATATCTGGCGCAAATCAGCCGCCGGCATCGCGATGCGCGGCGCAGCGCCGCGGAAATCACCGGTTTATTTGAAGCAGCCCGTTACGGCGATAAACCGTTAGCGGATGTGCACGTTCGGCGTATGCGGCAGTTGTATCTTGGTATTTATCGGCAGCTTTAATACGGCCAGTGCCATTGATCGTCTTCCGGGCGGTCTATACCTTGCTCGTAAGCGTAGTTGCGGCAGTCGATTTGCCGGTCGCGCAGCTTTTCCTTGACGTGCGCACCGGATACTTGCAATGCCGGGATGCGGTCTATCGCATCGATCGCCAGGCTGAAACGGTCAGTTTCGTTTTGAATCGCCAGTTCCAGCGGCGTGTTGATGCTGCCTTTTTCCTTGTAACCTCGCACGTGCAGATTGGCGTGGTTGTGGCGCCGATAGGCCAGCCTGTGAATCAGCCACGGATAACCGTGGAAGTTGAAGATCACCGGTTTATCGACGGTAAACAGACTGTCGAAATCCCGATCCGATAGGCCGTGCGGATGCTCGCTGGCGGGTACCAGTTTGTATAGATCGACCACGTTGATGAAGCGAATCTTCAGTTGCGGGAAGTGCTCGCGCAGCAATACCACCGCCGCCAAGGCTTCTTTGGTCGGAATATCCCCGGCGCTGGCCATCACCAGATCCGGTTCGGCGCCATCGTCGTTGCTGGCCCATTCCCAAATGCCTATGCCCTTGGTGCAGTGTTTGATCGCCGCGTCCATATCCAGATACTGCAGATGCTTTTGTTTGTCGCAAACGATGACGTTGATGTAGTCAGTGCTTTGCAGGCAATGGTTGGCAACCGACAGCAGGCAGTTCACATCGGGCGGCAAATAGATGCGCGTCACCGACGGACTTTTGTTGACCACCAAATCCAGAAAGCCGGGATCTTGATGGGTGAAGCCGTTGTGATCCTGCCGCCAAACCGTGGAAGTAATCAGCAAATTCAGCGACGATACCGGCGCCCGCCAAGACACCGCTTTAGACATCGCCAACCATTTGGCATGCTGGTTGAACATCGAATCGATCACATGCACGAAGGCTTCGTAGGACGAAAAAAAGCCGTGGCGGCCGGTCAGTAAATAGCCTTCCAGCCAGCCTTCCAGGGTATGTTCCGAGAGCATTTCCATCACCCGGCCATCCGTCGCCAGTTCACCGCAGTCGGCATCTTCCGGCAAGTAATCGGCCAGCCAGGTTTTCTTACTGGCTTTGTAAACATCATCCAGTTTGTTGGAGCTGTTTTCGTCGGGGCCGAACACCCGAAAGTTGTGCATATTGGCGCTCATGATGTCGCGCAAAAACTTGCCCAGCGGCCGGGTATTTTCCGCCGACACTTTGCCGGGGCCGTCCAAGGCCAATGCGTAATCGCTAAAATCCGGCATCCGTAATGCTTTGCGCAGTAGACCGCCGTTGGCGTGCGGATTGGCACTCATCCGCCGATTGCCCGTTGGCGCCAGAGCTTTAAGTTCCGGAATCAATTTGCCCTTGCTATCGAACAATTCTTCCGGTTTATAGCTGTGCAGCCAGTCTGACAATAATTGCATATGCGCCGGATTGTCTTTCACGCCGGCCAGCGGTACTTGATGGGAACGCCAGAACGCTTCGACTTTATGGCCGTCCACGTCTTTCGGGCCGGTCCAGCCTTTCGGGCTGCGCAGGATAATCATCGGCCAATATGGGCGGGTAGGGATGCCGCTGCTGCGAGCTTCCTGCTGTATACGTCGAAGCTCCAACACGCAAGTTTCCAGCACGCCGGCCATTAGTTGATGCATGGTTTCTGGATCGCTGCCTTCCACGAAATACGGGGTGTAGCCGTAGCCGCAAAACAATTGTTCCAGCTCGTCATGGGAAATCCGCGCCAGTAAAGTCGGGTTGTTGATCTTGTAACCGTTCAGATGCAGGATGGGCAACACCGCGCCATCGCGGATCGGATTCAGGAATTTATTCGAATGCCAGGAGGTCGCCAGTGGCCCGGTTTCGGCTTCGCCGTCGCCGACCACCACGGCCACCAGCAAATCCGGATTGTCGTAGGCTGCGCCGTAAGCGTGGGAAATGCTGTAACCCAGCTCGCCGCCTTCGTGTATCGAGCCCGGCGTCTCCGGCGTGCAATGACTGCCGATACCGCCGGGAAAGGAGAATTCTTTAAAAAACTGCAACAGACCTTCTTCGTCTTCGCCCTTGTTTGGGTAAATCTCCGCATAAGTACCTTCCAGATACACCGGCGCCAATATTCCGGGTGCGCCGTGACCGGGGCCAGCCAGAAATATCGCGTTCAGATCGTATTGTTTGATCAACCTGTTGAGATGGATGTAGATAAAGCTCAAACCGGGACTGGAACCCCAGTGGCCGAGCAGCCGGTTTTTGATATGGTCCGGTTTCAGCGGTTCCTTTAGTAAGGGGTTATCGCGGAGATAAATCATGCCGGCAGCTAAATAAGTGCAGGCTCGCCAGTAGGCATTGATGTTCGTCAGTTCTTCATCACTAAGTGGTGAGATAACTGCCGGTATAGCTGTTTCCGGTGTTGTCATGTGCTAACTCCTTTTTTGACCAGAAAATGTTTCCGTGCTATCAGAATAGCGTGGCATGAACAAGATTAGTGTAGCGTAAGCTAACTCAACTCAAGAATAGCGCTTTACCGTTAAAACTTTGCACCATAGCTAATATTTGCCGGCGACAAGAGGCACGTTTTCGCAATCCCTTTAATTTAACATAATATACATTATGCGCGGTATCTGCTTATCCGATCCATATTTTTACGCAATGCCCCTCGGACATATATGGCAAAAACTAATTCTGTAACACCTTCGTATCAATGTGCTATATTGCGGCTTAATGAGAACAATTATTAATTAGCTTGCATGTCGACATATCTTAAAACGCTGGCGACTGGCGATACAGGCCGTATAGTTGGGTTCGATCAATCTGGTGGCGTCTATCGCAAGAAGTTACTGGCTATGGGTTTAACACCAGGTACTGAATTCACCATTACGCGTTTCGCGCCAATGGGCGATCCGGTTGAAATCAAAATCCGCGGTTTTTCACTGTCGCTACGCAAAAACGAGGCGTCGGTCTTACTCATAGAAAAAGTATGAGCGGTGACTTCACCGTCGGTGTGGTTGGCAACCCAAATTGCGGAAAAACCACGCTGTTCAATGCGTTGACCGGCTCCAAACAACATGTCGGCAATTGGCCTGGCGTGACTGTTGAACAAAAAACCGGCGAATACACACATCAAGGCAAACAGATCAGTCTGGTCGATTTGCCTGGCACCTATTCATTAGAAGCCGATGACGACAGTATCTCCCTGGACGAAAAAGTCGCTCGCGATTATGTCGCTTCTCGCCAGGCCGATTTAATCATCAATATTGTAGATGCCTCCAATATAGAACGAAATCTTTATCTAACCTCGCAATTGATAGAAATGCGGGTACCGATGATATTGGTGTTGAACATGATGGATGCGGTAAAAAAACGCGGCATCAAGATCGACATCGAACTGCTCGCCAAACAAATGGCTTGCCCGGTAGTACCAGTTACTGCCGCTACGGGTTCCGGTATTAAGGAATTACGCGACGTTATTAACAAAGCCTGCCTCAGCAAGCCGATTCCTGCATTACAAGTTGATTACGATCCGGCCATAGAAACAGCTGTCAGCCAATTACAGCCACAATTAGCCCAGCAATCTGTCGATTTAATTTGCGACAGTCGCTGGCTTGCATTGCGTTTGCTTGAAAACGATACCTTGGCAAAACAACTTGCCGGCCCTGAGTTGCAAAAAGTTGCGAAACAATTGCGTGTGGACATCGAAGCGCAAACCCAAGACGAAATAGACATACTCGCCGCCGACGCGCGCTACGGTCTGGTTAATCAACTGGTACAGGCCAGCGTCTGTAAACTCAACGAGGTCTCCCGCAGCACCACCGATAAAATCGACAGCGTGGTGTTAAATCGATTTTTGGGTATTCCGATTTTCTTACTGGTCATGTACGCGATGTTCATGTTTACCATCAACATAGGCAGCGCTTTCGTCGACTTTTTCGATAAAGCCGTCGGCGCGTTACTGGTGGATGGTTTAAGCGGATTATTGACTGGTATGAATTGGCCTGCTTGGTTGGTGGTGTTGATCAGCAGCGGTATCGGCGGCGGCATTCAAGTGGTGTCCACCTTTATTCCCATTGTCGGCTTTTTATTCATATTTTTATCGATGCTGGAAGACTCCGGCTACATGTCCAGAGCCGCATTCGTGATGGATAGATTCATGTGCATTATCGGCCTGCCCGGCAAGTCGTTTGTACCAATGATTGTCGGTTTTGGCTGCAATGTGCCGGCCATTATCGCGACCCGCACGCTGGATAATCAGCGTGACCGGGTATTGACCAATCTGATGAATCCCTTCATGTCTTGCGGTGCCCGTCTGCCCGTTTACGCCTTGTTTGCCGCCGCCTTTTTCCCGGTCGGCGGCCAGAATCTGGTGTTTGGTTTGTACTTATTCGGCATTGTAGTGGCGGTGTTGACCGGTTTAATCATGCGCCACACCTTGTTGCGCGGCAACCCTACGCCTTTTTTGATGGAACTACCCGCTTACCATTTACCCACTTTGCAAGGCGTGTACACCAAAACCTGGGAACGCTTGAAAACCTTTATCTTCAACGCCGGCAAAGTCATCGTACCGATGGTGCTGGTGTTGAATGTCTTAAATTCTTTGGGTACCGACGGCAGTTTCGGTCAGGAAAATAGCGATAAATCAGTACTAAGCGAAATCGGCCGCGCTTTGACGCCGGTATTTCAGCCCATGGGTATTGCTCACGATAACTGGCCTGCGACTGTCGGTATCTTTACCGGTGTACTGGCCAAGGAAGCGGTAGTGGGTACACTGGACGCGTTGTACAGTCAAATGGCCGTATCCGATCATTCAGAAGACGAGAAAAGCTTTGATTTACAGCAAGCGTTGCTAGACGCTTGTCAAACGGTACCGGACAACCTGACGGCAATTGCCGACAAGCTGCTGGACCCATTGGGGTTGGGCATAGCCAACATATCCGATCAGGCTGCGGCGGCGGAACAGCAGCAAGTCAAACTCGATACCTTCGGCGTCATGCAAGCGCATTTCGACGGCCAAATCGGCGCGTTTGCCTATCTATTGTTTATTTTGCTGTATGCGCCCTGTGTAGCCGCCACCGCAGCGATATACAAAGAAACCAACGGCAGTTGGGCTTTATTCGTGGTGTGTTGGACTACCTTTGTCGCGTACTTGACCGCCACCCTCTTCTACCAAGGCATGACCTACGCGCAACACCCCAATTCCGCTATCGGCTGGATATTGGCTCTAACCCTGATCTTTGCCGGCGTTCTGTTCGTACTGCGTTTTTATGGCGTGCGCCAAACCAGCGGAGTCACGCAATGATATTGTCCGACTTACGCAGCTATTTGCAGGAAAAACGCCGGGTAACCTTGAGTGATCTTGTTTTGCATTTTCATATGGATGCTGATGCCTTGCGCGGCATGCTGGGCAAATGGATCAATAAAGGCAAAGTGAGACTAAGCCCTGTTGGTGCCACCTGTGGTACCAGTTGTTGTAAATGCGATCCGACCCTGACTGAGATCTACGAATGGGTGGATTAGTTTAGCGAAGCCGTAACGCCTCGCTAAACTAAGGTTGTTTATTGGCCTTCAGCCAACCAACCTTGTAGCGCGTCGATTAACTCTTGCGCTTGTTTTTCGCTGGAAATATTGAATTTAGATTTTTGCTGATATTCGCCGTTGCGCTTTTGATAGCGGCGAATACTAAATCTATCCTGGCTATATTGATTCTTAGCCGGCTCCCAATCCTGATAACGGTAAATCACCGTAGCCCAAGCACCCTTGCTCAGGACTTTTTTGTCCAGTTCCTTGACAGTTTCAACGCCGCCGTCTTCGTAACTAATGGTTAAATCTTCAACGGTTTCAGCCATATATTTCTCAATGAGGTTAGCAACGGCGCGCAGTCTACCATACAAGCGCGGCCATCAAAATGCCGAATCGTCTAGCGCGCGATGAACTCGCCAAAAGCGCGACTGCCCTCCCCTGTTTTAATGGTGTTCACCACTTTCAGGGTTTTAGCATCGATCACGGACACATTGTTGTCAAACCAGTTGGCAACGTATACTTTTTGATCGTCAGGATGTGTGCTGATACCTTCCGGCTTATCGCCCACGGCGATTACCTCAATCTGTTTCAATGTCGCGGTATCGACTACCGATACCGTGCTATCGTCCTGGTTCGTAACGAATAACAGATTGTCGTTCAATGCCAACGAAACTGCGTACGGCCTGGCGCCTACCTTGATGGTTGCCAAACGCTTCATGCTGCGGGCGTCCAAAACGGTCACATTGTCGCTTTCCACGTTAGCGGAATACAGCCGTTTACCCTGACTGTCCACCGCGATGCCAAACGGATGCGCGCCTACCTTGGTGGTGTTACGGATCGTCAGCTTTTTAATGTCAACTTGCGAGATTGAATCATCGATGCGGTTGGCAACGTATAGCCAGCGATTGTCCGGACTAACCGCCATGCCGGACGGCGACTTGCCTACTGTAATCGTTTTAATTTTGGCAAAGTTTTTGGTATCGAATACCGTCACCGAGTTTTCATACCAATCGGCAACAAACACCAACTCACCTTTCCCGTCAGCAGTAATTCCAAGTGATGCGCCACCAACTTTAATCTTGTTTAGCTTGGTTAGTTTCTCGCTATCCAACACCGCAAAACCGCCACCTTCCGGGGTACTTATGTACACCTGCTTCTTGAGTTGATTTAGCGCAACCCCAGCCGGCTTACCCTCCACTTTGATTGTCTCTATCACTTGCTGGCTTTGGGTGTCGATTACCGATACCGAATTGTCCAACTGGTTCGTGATAAAAGCACGCGGGTCGGCCCTTACACTAGATTCAAAGGCAATTATCAGTGAAAAAACCAAAAACCAATATTTGATGCGCATGATGAGAATGACAGGAATGGGGAGCGAGGGTTCTCGGCGCGAATTGCCGAGAACCGGAATAAACAATGGTTTAGCGTTTAATATCGATATGAACCTCGGCAGAACCAGCGCCTACTTTCTTTGCGATAGACTCCAAACCGGACTTCAGTACATTGGTAACGGCTTTGTCGGCTGCTTCTTCGTTGAGTTCAGCAGGTGGATTGTTGTTGACATAGGCGCGGTAATAAGTGGCAACCCATTCTACTTCGGCTTTACCGCCTTTATCTGTAACGGATATTTCCGCTGCATAGTTGCCTACGGGTAATACGGGGATATGCTCATCTTGACCGGCGTGTTTAATGGTGCCGGATGAGCTCATTTCGGTAATTTTGTATTTATAGGCAAATTTGGCCGCATCATAGGCTTTCAACTCTTCGGTGATGGTGCCGCCGCTGGTCAGGTGCAGCGTGCGAACAGCCCCTTTATTGTTAGTACCTTCACCTGTTACGCTTCTCACGGCCGGCAACCACGACATGTCGTCATAGTTTTTAATCAAATCCCAAACTTTTGCCGCCGGCGCATCAATAGTCACAGTTGCGGTTAATTTCGCTCTAACCGGACCATGAGCATTGGCTAGGCCGGCGAACAAAAATAAAACGGTTGAAACGAGTAGCGAGGTTTTTTTCATAACACTTTCCTATGATGGTCACATAAAATGGAGCGGGCGATTATAAAATAAAATCTCTCCGCAAGTATTCGCAAAAGCATGTTTGCGGAAATTTTCCCGGCTTTACCCGCCCGCTCTCGAGTGTTTAATGACTACAGCGACTTTTTTTTGGCACGATTACGAAACCTTCGGCATCGACCCGCAACGCGACCGGCCTTGTCAATTTGCCGGCATCCGTACCGATGACGAATTCAATATCGTCGGCCAGCCAGTCATGGCCTACTGTCAATCCACCGACGATTATTTGCCACACCCCGAGGCCTGCTTGATTACCGGCATTACCCCGCAATTGGCCGCCGAAAGAGGCGTTTGCGAAGCGGCGTTTGCCGCCTTGATTAATCAGCAACTCGCGGAACCCGGCACCTGCGGCGTGGGTTACAACAGCATCCGCTTCGACGACGAAGTTACCCGCAATCTGCTCTACCGCAATTTTTACGATCCGTATGCGCGCGAATGGCAGAACGGCAACTCCCGCTGGGATATTATCGATGTAGTGCGTGCCGCCAAGGCCTTGCGACCGGAAGGCATCGAGTGGCCGCTGAATGCCGACGGCTTCGCCAGTTTTAAATTGGAAGAACTCACCAAAGCCAACGGCATCGCCCATGAAGCCGCGCACGACGCGTTATCGGATGTGTACGCAACCATTGCAATGGCCAAGTTAATCAAACAGCGCCAACCGAAATTGTTCAACTATTTATTGAACAATCGATATAAAAACACCGCGTTAAACCTGTTACAACTCGGTAGCTTTAACCCGTTAATTCACATCTCCGGCCGTTTTTCGGCCCGGAATAATAGCTTGGCCGTGATTCTGCCTCTGGCGCAGCACCCAAGCAATAGCAACGAAATCATCGTTTACGACCTTTCGGTCGATCCGACACCCTTGCTTGATTTGAGCGCGGAAGACATTCAACAACGGCTCTTTGTCGCCACGGATGCGCTACCGGAAGGCATTGCCAGAATCCCGTTAAAAACCGTACATATCAATAAAGCCCCGGTATTGGCGCCGTTGTCCGTGATAAGACCTGTCGATGCCGAACGCCTGCAGCTGGATTTGAGCTTATGCCAAGCAAACTTGCAGCGGATTCAGGCTGCTCCACCTTTAGCTGGAAAACTGTCGGAAGTGTTTACCCGTCAATATCAAGATTCACCTACCGATCCCGATTTGATGATTTACAGCGGCGGATTTTTCAGCAGCAACGATAAAGCACTGATGACGCGGATCAGACAAACTAAGCCGGTGAAATTAACGGAGATTGCCGTCGATTTCGACGACGCCCGCCTACCGGAAATGCTGTTTCGCTATCGCGCCCGAAATTATCCGCATACTCTATCCCCGGACGACGCCCAGCAATGGCGACAATATTGTCGAGATAAACTAAACGGTAATCTGGCAAATGACTCACTGACGTTGGAGCAGTTTACCGCCAAAATTGCGCTGCTGCGGGAGGAGCCGGATGCAAATCTTGCGATATTGAACGAGCTTGCGGCTTATGCGGAAGATCGACGCTTAAAATTTCCGGATTGACGATTTTTGCTGATTGAATAATCGGCAGTTCGTTACACGAGTAGGGCGATTTTGGCGTTATGCCGTATAATACAAACCATTTGAGTGAATTTCGACCGAGGCATCATGAGTATTACCCTGTCTAACCGTGTGAAAGCGGTCAAACCGTCCCCTACCCTGGCCATCACCGCCCGCGCCGCCGCGATGCGCGCCGCCGGAAAAGACATTATCGGCCTGGGTGCCGGCGAACCGGATTTCGATACACCGGAGCATATTAAAGCGGCTGCGATCAAAGCCATTAACTCCGGGTTTACCAAGTACACCGCGGTTGACGGTACAGCCGGCTTAAAAAAAGCCATCATCGCCAAGTTCAAACGCGACAACGGCCTGGATTACCAAGCCAATCAAATCCTAGTGTCCTGCGGCGGTAAACAAAGCTTTTTCAATCTGGCCCAAGCACTGCTGAACCCTGGCGACGAAGTTATCATCCCTGCCCCATACTGGGTATCCTACCCGGATATGGTGTTGCTGGCCGATGGCGTACCGGTGATTATCGAAACCGGTCAGGCGCAAAACTTCAAAATTACCCCGGCACAATTGCGCGCCGCCATCACGCCGAAAACCCGCTTGCTGGTGATCAACAGCCCGTCCAACCCGACCGGCGCAGCTTATAGCCTGGAAGAATTAAAAGCCTTGGGCGACGTGTTGCGCGATTTTCCTGACGTGCTGATCGCCACCGACGACATGTACGAACTGATCCTCTGGAACAAAGGCGAATTCGTCAACATTCTCAACGCGCATCCGGATTTTTACGACCGCACCATCGTGCTGAACGGCGTATCCAAAGCCTATTCGATGACTGGCTGGCGAATCGGCTATGCGGCGGGGCCGGCACCCTTGATCGAAGCGATGTGCATCATTCAGTCGCAAAGCACCTCCAACCCCACATCGATCTCGCAAGTAGCGGCCGAAGAAGCGCTGAACGGCGACCAAGGTTGCATCGACACGATGATGGTGGAATTTAAAAAACGTCACGACTATGTAGTTGCCGAATTGAACGGCATAGCCGGTATCGAATGCTTGCCTACCGACGGCACTTTCTATGTATTCCCTAACGTGGAAAAACTGTTGAGCAGACTGGACGGTATCAACGACGACCTGGAATTTGCCGAGTATTTAATCGAAAAAGCCGGCGTGGCCTTAGTGCCAGGTTCCGCATTCGGTTGCCCGGGACACATCAGAATCTCCATAGCCACCAGCATGGCTAATCTGGAAAACGCCTTGGTTAGAATCAAGCAAGCGGTTTAAGTCCTGGCGGCTTATTTTTCCATCGCTAACGGATAAGCAGACATTAATTTGCCATTTTTCAATTGACAAATTTACTCAATGCTATAGAATTCGCGGCCTTCGCACTTCATCAGTAAGAAGGCCTCGGTGGCGAAATAGGTAGACGCACGAGACTTAAAATCTCGCGACCGAAAGGTCGTACCGGTTCGATTCCGGTCTGAGGCACCACAAAAAGCAAGGGCTTGGGTCAAACCTTAAGTCCTTTTTTTATGCCTGCTGCTTTCGCACTTGGCTGAAAAATTGTTGAGCGGGACCAGCATGAAGAAAATATTTCACTTTAAACGCAGAAATCCGCCGCTGCTATGGCGCATTAAGTGGTTTCTGATTTTAGCGGCCATAGGTTGCATGGAAATATTACCCATCCCGGTCACCGATTCAATTCTGATCTTCGTACTATTTTACAGACCGCTCTGGTTCAAAAACGTGGTCGACAAGTTGTATTCTCATCTTGCTCCAGAAACAATCGACGACACAGAGTTGTCTTATTTTTCCAAATATCAACTACAGCACCCCAAGAACTTCGATAAGCAGCATTAAGCTGAACTCCAGCGATTGCGCGGGTTGCAATCGGAAAAGGCTTGATTTCAACGTGGGGTACTAAAGCGTAGCGTCCCCGAAAAGTGGGCAACATCAGTCAATCGTAGCGCCTTGCATCGGCCGGTAGTTTGTCGAATAGCGCATTTTTGGCGACGCCGTAATGCTCCGGGTAATACACGGCCGCCAGGTGCAAACCATGCGGTGGCGCGGTCATCGCCGCTTGCGAGCGGTCTTTAATGGTTAGCAATTCGGATGTCCACTCCACCGAGCGCCGGCCCATGCCAATTTCCATCAACACCCCGGCGATATTTCTGACCATATGGTGCAGAAACGCATTGGCACATAGATCTATGATCACCCGCTGCTCGTCTCGATATACATCGATAAAATGCATCAAGCGATTAGGGCTGACCGATTGACAGCTTTGCGCGCGAAATGAGGAAAAGTCGTGTTCACCAAGCAGGGCTTGCGCCGCCCGGTGCATAGCGTCGGCATCCAGTTTTTGGTAACACCAGGTGGCTTGGCTGCGCAATAGTGCAGACTTCATCAGCCGATTCAAAATCACATATCGATAAGCGCGGGCGATGGCGCTGTAACGCGCATGAAAATCGCCCTGCGCCGCTTGCGCCCAAGTGATACGAATATCGTCCGGTAATTGACTGTTGCCGCCCATCAGCCAGGCGTGCATATCGCGCTCGACCTCGCAATCGAAATGCACCACTTGTTCCAGCGCATGCACGCCGGCATCGGTACGACCGGCGCAAAGCACGGTAATCGGTTGATTGGCGATTCTAGTCAAGGCTTTTTCCAGCTGGCCCTGCACCGTCGCTTTACCGTTTTGCCATTGCCAGCCGGCGTAAGCGCTGCCGTCGTATTCGATACCTAGAACAATGCGCGGCATACGAATCGACAGCTATTCATGGATCCATACCCCGCAGCCCACTGCAACCTGCTCGAATAACACGATCAGATCGGCGTTGAGCATGCGGATACAGCCGTGCGATTCCGGCTGGCCTTGCATCAATTCATCCGGGGAGCCATGGATGTAGATGTAGCGCCAGGTGGTATCCACATTGCCGTAGCGATTTTTGCCGGGCTCCAGTCCACCCAGCCAGAGAATGCGGCTGAGGATCCAGTCGCGTTGCGGATGCTGCAAGGCTAATTCCGGTGTGTAGATTTCGCCGGTGGGTCGGCGGCCGGCCAGTACGCTGTTGATGGGCAAGCCGGCACCGATTTTGGCACGAATCTTATGCCAGCCGGTTGGCGTGCAATAACTGCCCTTTTTTTCGCCGGGGCCGTTTTTGGCTGTAGAGACCGGAAACTCTGCTACCACAGCGCCCTCATCCAGGAGCCGTAAGCGTTGCTCGGAAATGGAAACATCCAGATAGCGTGCTGTATCGGCAAAGACGTTCGTTGCCGCAGAACCCGAAATCATTTCACAAACAAGGCTATCGATTCGACATGCGCGGTTTGCGGGAACATGTCCATCACGCCCGCCTTGACCAGCTTGTAACCCAGCTCGTTCACCAAAATCCCGGCATCGCGGGCCAAGGTAGACGGATTACAGGATACGTAAACGATGCGTTCCGGCCGCCAATGTTTCAAATTGTGCAGCACTTCCGAGGCACCGGCCCGTGACGGGTCCAGCAACACCTTGGTAAACTTTTGCTTAGACCAGGGCTGGTCTTTCAAATCCTTGGTCAAATCGGCGACATGAAATTCGACGTTATCCAGGTTATTCAACTTGGCATTTTCTCGGGCGTGCTTGACCAATGGCAAGTCGCCTTCCACCCCTACCACCTGGCCCGCCTGCGTCGCCAGCGGCAGCGTGAAATTACCCAAACCGCAGAATAAATCCAGCACCCTGTCGTCCTTGGTCAATTCCAGTGCCTCCAGCGCCCTTGTTACCATTTTTTGATTGATCTGGTAATTAACCTGGGTGAACATCGCCGGGCGGAAATTGAATTTAACCCCCTGCTCGGCCAGTGCATAACTCGGAATCACCTCAGGTTCGCCGTCCAAAGGCATGATGGTATCCGGGCCTTTCGGTTGCAGACAAATGCTCAACTGATGCTGATGAGCGAATTCGCGCAGCTGTTGTTTATCCGCGTCGGTCGGCGGTTCCAGGACCCGAAATGCCAGTACGCATTCCTTATCGCCTATCGCCACTTCGATTTGCGGAATTTTGTCTTTAACGGTCAGACCGGCGATCATCTCGCCCAGTGCGATCAATTTTTCGCCGACGATGGGGTTCATCACCTTGCAGCTATCGATTTCCGCCAGAAACGGATTACGCCGCTCCCGAAAGCCTACCAACACTCTATTCTTTTTCGCCACCCATTTCACACCCATCCGGGCTTTGCTGCGATAACCCCAATGCGGGCCGGTCAAGGCTTCCCATATTTGCGGAATCTCTAGTTTGCCGATCCGGCGGAACTGATCGCGAAGCAAATCTTCTTTAAAGTTGATCTGCTCGGCATCGTCGACGTGTTGAAAACTGCAGCCGCCGCAACTGCCGAAATGCGGACAAGCCGGTTCGACCCGATGTTCGGAGCGGCTCAGCAAATTAACCACCCTGCCCTCCGCATAGTCCTTGCGGCTGTCGGTGTAAACAAATTCCAGCGTTTCGCCGGGCAAGGCTTCGTCGATAAATACGACTTTGCCATTGACATGGCTGACGCCGCGGCCATCGTGGGACAGGGATTCTATGGTAACGGTGACAGGGTCTAACGGGAGTTTTTTCTTGTGGGCCATTATGCTCAATTGGGTAGGTTGGGTTAGCGTAACGTAACCCAACATGAAGCCGTCAAGTTGGTTTGTAATCTGTCGAGACAACCCAACCTGCGTTGATTATGTTGGAAAAATACCGGTGGATAAATAGCGGTCGCCGCGATCGCAGACAATCGCCACGATCAAGGCGTTTTCCACCTGTTGGGACAATTGCAGGGCGGCGTATACGGCGCCGCCGGACGATACACCGGCGAAGATGCCCTCTTCCGCCGCCAAGGCGCGCGTGGTGTTTTCCGCATTCAGTTGATCCACTTCGATGATGCTATCCACGCGCACCGAGTCATATATCTTGGGTAAATATTCTTTCGGCCAACGGCGGATGCCGGGAATTTTCGAGTCGCCTTCCGGTTGTACGCCGATGATTTGAATGGCGGGATTTTGCTCTTTCAAATACCGCGATGTACCCATGATGGTACCGGTGGTGCCCATCGAGCTGACGAAATGCGTAATTTTGCCGTGAGTGTCGCGCCAGATTTCCGGCCCCGTGCCTTCGTAATGCGCCAGAGGATTATCGGGGTTGGCGAATTGATCGAGAATCCGTCCCTCACCGCGCGCTTCCATGGCCCGAGCTAAATCGATAGCGCCTTCCATGCTGCCCTTGGCCGGCGTTAGGATGATTTCAGCACCATAGGCCTTCATCGAAGCGATACGCTCGGCGCTCATATTGTCCGGCATGATCAAGGTCATTTTGTAACCTTTAATTGCCGCCGCCATCGCCAGGGCAATCCCGGTATTGCCGCTGGTGGCTTCGATCAGGCGGTCACCGGGCTTAATCTCGCCCCGAGCTTCGGCGTGTTGAATCATGCTTAACGCTGGCCGATCTTTAACCGAACCGGCCGGATTGTTGCCTTCCAGCTTGACCAAAATAGTATTGCCGCCACCTACCGGCAGGCGTTGCAAACGCACCAATGGCGTATTTCCGACAAAAAATTCGATGGTTGGGAAATTCATGACTTTAACATCCGGTTAAGGTTACGGCGACGATTATAGCAAGTTCCACACCTCAAGCGCCGCTGTAACCCAAGGCTAAAAAATTTCATTTATAATCGACTGACCGCAATCCAACCAGCAGCTGACATGGAATCAATCGATCTAACTAGTCCCGAGCTTTATATAAACCGCGAACACAGTTTGCTGGAGTTCAACTTTCGGGTGCTCGCTCAAGCCCTGGACGAAACGCTGCCCCTATTGGAACGGCTGAATTACTTATGCATTTCTTGTTCCAATCTGGATGAGTTCTACGAAGTACGTGTCGCCAGCTTGATACAAATGGCGGAAATGGACCCTAACCTGGTCAGTTCCGACGGTTTGACCATTAACGAGCAATTCGAAAAAATCTCGATCAAGGCCCACGAACTGGTTGCCGAGCAATACAGAGTGCTCAACGAAGTTCTGATTCCCTGCCTGGAAGCCGAAAATATCCGTTTCCTGCGCCGCGATCGCTGGAGCCCCGCGCAAAAGGCCTGGTTGGAAAAATATTTCAACGAAGAGCTGTTGCCGATTCTGACCCCGGTAGGACTGGATTCTGCACATCCGTTTCCGCGCATTCTGAACAAAAGTTTAAATTTCATTATCTCCCTGACCGGCAAAGATGCATTCGGGCGTAACAGCGGCCGGGCGATTTTGCAGGCGCCGCGCGCTTTACCGCGCATCGTGCAATTGCCTGTTACGGAGACAGACAGCGGCCCTTACGATTTTGTCTTTCTATCTTCCATCATTCACGCCTTCGTCAATGAGTTGTTCAACGGCATGATGGTGAAGGGCTGTTATCAGTTCCGGGTCACCCGCAACAGTGATTTTTTCGTCGACGACGACGCGATCGACGACTTGATGCTGGCCGTGGAAGGCGAATTGGCAATGCGCAATTACGGCGACGAAGTGCGTCTGGAAATCGACGGCAATTGCCCGGAAGAAACCGTTAATTTCTTGTTGGCGCGTTTTGATTTAAAACCGGACCGTTTATTTTTAGCCAACGGCCCGGTCAACTTGAGCCGCATCCAAACCATATTAAATATGGTCGAAAGACCCGATCTTAAATTTACGCCGTTCAAATCCAGCGTGCCGTCGGCACTAGGCCGCAATAAGGACATCTTTGCCAGCATTCGTAAGCAGGACATTTTATTGCACCACCCGTACGAGTCGTTCTCGCCGGTGGTGGATTTTATTCGCCAGGCGGCTGCCGACCCGGATGTGCTGGCTATCAAACAAACCCTGTATCGCACCGGCGTGGACTCGCCCATCGTCGCCGCGCTGATCAAGGCCGCCCGCGCCGGCAAGGAAGTGACCGTGGTCATCGAACTACGGGCGCGCTTCGACGAAAAAGACAATATCGGCTTGGCAGCCAAATTGCAGGAAGCCGCGGCCCATGTGGTGTACGGCGTGGTGGGGTATAAAACCCACGCCAAAATGTGCATGGTCTTGCGCAAGGAAGGCACCACGCTACGCAATTACGTGCATTTGGGCACCGGCAACTATCACCCGAAAACCGCTCGACTCTATACCGACTACGGTTTGTTCACCTGCGAAAAAGAATTGGGCGAAGACGTACGCCGGGTATTCATGCAGTTGACCAGCCTAGGCAAGGTGAGCAAGCTCAATAAACTGCTGCAATCGCCGTTTACCCTACATCATGGCATCATGAAGATGATAGACAGGGAAATCGAGCACGCGAAAAAAGGCAAACCGGCCAAGATTATTATCAAGGTCAATGCCGTGGTCGAGGAACAGGCGATTCAAGCGCTATATCGGGCGTCGCAAGCCGGCGTGGAAATCAAAATGATCGTGCGTGGCGTCTGCTGCTTGCGTCCGGGCGTACCCGGTGTTTCCGAGAATATCGAAGTGCGCTCCATCGTCGGCCGCTTTCTGGAACATACCCGTATCTATGCGTTTTGTAACGGTGGAGACTGGGCTGTTTATGCCTCGAGTGCCGATTTGATGAACCGCAATATGTTCCGCCGTGTGGAAGTCTGTTTCCCTATCGCCGACAAGCGGATTGCCGAACGGATTCTTAACGACCTGGATGCGTATCTCAGAGATAACGCCCAAGCTTGGCAATTGCAAAGCGACGGCCAATACCGGCACTTGCGTGCCGAAGGTCTGCCCGTTTATCAGGTACAAAGCGAACTGCTCAAAGCTTTTTGCGGATAGGATCAAGCCATGAGTCAAAAACCCCGCCAAATCCGGCAAGTGGTGCTGGATACCGAAACCACCGGCATCAATCCCAAGGAAGGCCATAAGATTATCGAAATCGGCTGCGTGGAGCTGATTAACCGGCGTTTGACCCGTAACCATTTTCATGTGTACCTGAATCCGGACCGGGAAATCGATGCCGGCGCTATCGAAGTGCATGGCATCACCAACGAATTTTTAAAGGATAAGCCCCGCTTCGCCAATGTCGTCGAAGACTTTATGCGCTTCACCCAAGGCGCGGAGCTGATCATTCATAACGCACCGTTTGACGTCGGCTTCCTGAATCACGAATTGGCTCTGTTAACCGGCGAACCCCGCCGCGTCGAAACGAATAGCACCGTGTTCGACACCTTGGCTTACGCCCGGAAAAAACACCCAGGCGCCAGGAACAGTCTGGATGCTTTATGTAAGCGCTACGGCATAGACAACAGTCACCGCGAGTTACATGGCGCGTTGCTCGATGCCGAAATCCTGGCCGACGTCTATTTATTAATGACCGGCGGACAGGCTTCGCTGCTGGATGAAGGCGATCACACCGGCAATGGCAACGAACAGCCTATCGTGCGACTATCAGCCGACAGGCCGCAGCTAAAAATAATTGCTTGTAGTAGCGAGGAAGAGCAGGCTCACCAGCAGCGCTTGGCGAAAATCGCCAAAATCAGCGGGAATTGCCTGTGGCAACAATAGCTTGGGCGTTTTAGAAAACCTGTATTCAAAATCCCCAGAACTCGGTATCTTCAAACGAAAAAAACGGCGCACTGGGCAGGTCGACGACCAACTCGCTGAGCGGCATAGGCTTGTGTACGCCGTAGCCTTGCGCAAAATCGACGCCTATGGTTTTTAGAACTTCTCTGATCTCGGCATTTTCAACGTATTCGGCAATGGTTGCCAAACCCAGGGAATGGGCGATTTCGTTCATGGATTTCACTATCGCGATATCGGCCTTACTATTTAGAATATCTTTGACAAAAGCCCCATCTATTTTCAGATAATCGATATTTAAATTTTTCAGATACGAGTAGGAAGAATAACCGGACCCAAAATCATCCAGGGAAAATTTACAATCGAACTGCTTAATTGCCTTGATAAAACTATTTGTTAAATAGAAGCTTTCCGCTGCAACCGTTTCCGTCACTTCAAAAACCAGCTTATTAGTCGGCACACTGGTCGATTCTAAAATGCCTTTAAGAAATCCCAAAAACTCTTCACTGTTGATGGATTGCCCGGATAGATTAATGGCAAATCCGTCGATATTATCGAAATAATTTCTATTGTTCTCAATCCACATGAGTACATTCGTAATAACCCATTGGTCAATTTCCGGCATGCGTTTAGCGCGTTCCACCGCTGGTATAAAATGATCGGGTGGAATAATATTATCGTTTTCGTCTTTAATACCGAGCAGAATTTCGTAATGTTGATGGCTAGCGCTGGTTTCGTCTACCGCCGTAATCATTTGGCAACGTAAAAACAATCTGTTTTCGGAAAATACCTTGTCAATATTGCCTATCCATTCGTATATTTTATTTTGACGTTTTAGATTTTCGTCGTCGTTCGTAAAAATCAATACATTATTGGGTCCGGAGCGTTCCGCAGACATGCTGGCGGCATCAGCGTTTTGCAGCAGCTCGTTAATGTCAAAATTTCTTTGCTCAAATGGCACCAAGCCGATACTAACGCCAATAGTGTAGCTTTTATCTTGCCATTGAAATCGCGATTCGCCGATAGTTTTTAATAGTTTCTTGAATAAGTCATAACCTGATTCCGTAGAACAATCCTTGAGCAGCAATGCAAACGACTTATCCCCGATGCGCGCAAATAAATCGCAATCGGGTAGTTGTTCGCGAATTAATTGAGTGAGGGTTTTTAGGAATTGTTTGCCACCGGCTACACCGCAGACATTGGTAATTACTCGAAAATCCAATACTTCTATATGGCATAGTAAATGGCAGGTACTGTCGAGTTTAATTAGCTCGACTTTAAGCTGCTTGATAAACTCGTCCTTGGTAAATAAGTCGGTTTCCGCGTCGTGGGTCGCATTGTAAATCAGCTTACTATGCATGTTTTGCAGCATTTGGTTGGTAGCGCGATCCATTAAGGGCACATCCAGACTTTCTATTCTATTAGCGCCACCATTTTCCAAAAGTTGCGCTAATTCGGTCTTACTAAGCTCTAACTTAGTCAGTCCATCGCGATTAACAAATACGCAAATCGGTAAAATATCTCCTATCCATACTAATTTCATGGGTTCAAAACCTTCTGAACCCTTATAAATTATTAGCCATTCCCCCACCTGCAACTGCGCAACTTGTGCCGCCCTCTCAGATTCGATTATGTTTGGATTGGATTTAGGCGTGGGGATTCTGACAGAATCCATCGGCTTCCTGACTTTTGGAACGCCGCTACCGATCAGCAAAGAAAACAACTCCTCGATAACACTATCGCGTTTAAATAAATTAGGACAAACCGCACCCAGGTTTTCTTCAATAAATTTAAGCGTCGTGTGAATGCTGACTGCTTGCATATTAAGAAAAGATTCTTGCTCGTAAAGCCAGAACAGCAAATCGTCAATGACTTTAAGATAAGAGAGTTTTTCGTCGGGATTAGCATCCTTATTTAGTTCGGCAATCACCAACAGGTCTTGCCATCCAGCATCAAGTAACGTGGGAATTATAGAAGGCACGGAGCGACCGGCTATGCGCTTATCGACTTCTTGCTGAATTGCAAGCCTGGCCATTTCCAGCTTTTGTTGGCCTTCATACGGCTCGATGATGCGTTTAATATTGGCATCATTGGATTGAGCCAATTTCTTCGTGACGCTATCCAATTCGTGTTCGACTTCCGCGAACACTTTTGGGTTACTAATAGACTCCGCAGAAATTCGTGCAATCGCTTTTTCTACTGTATTTTTTATATTAGTGTTTTTTATTACTCTATTGCTTTTTATCGCGGGATCCAAGACCGCCAACTGATTGAGTATTTTACGCGCGGGATGCGATTCGGAATCCAGAAAATCATTACCCTGCAGCGGCAAGGACAATAAAGGCAGGTAAATGCTTTCCAAATAATTTTTTATGTCAGTGGAAAACTCCAACTCGCCAACTAGCGCATCAAAAAACTTGCCATATAACTCAAGACGTTGAACATCGTCTACCGACAATGATTTCGCTTCGGGACTATTTGCCCGTAATTTATCAGTAAGGCTTTTTTGTAACGTTGCAGAATCTAAATGGGTATTTGACTTAGCAGCTATATCATTTTGAATTTTTGCAATCGCGGACAACACTTCAGCCGGGTTAAAAACGGCTTGGGTATGACCAAGTGGTAAACTACTTTCCTCATACCCGTTATCTGCGGATATTCCCACTGTTTCACTTAATAGATTCAGTAATTTTCCTGTGACCTGGGTAATAGGTTGTACAACTTTGCGTCCGGAAAGCGGCTCCGCATCCAAAAAATCGTTGAAATAAACTTGATTTTTTTCGATTTTTTGATTATCAAAAGAACGGCTACCCTGACCACTATAACCCGACGCTACAATCCGTGCTGATTCAAATTTCGTTAGAGTTGCTATTGCCTGCTTGTAAAGATTAGGCAACTCGATAATTAAGGTTTTTTCGAAACAATTATAAATTGCTTTTTTAACATTGCACCCTAGCTCCAGCTGCAAGAATATTTCCCTAAAACTATCGCATAACACAGCGGGGCCGATTGGATTATTCACAGTGTTATCAAATACACCAAACACCCTGCATAGTTCACGAACTAAATGACTGAGTTCGTCATCGAAATAATTTTTTAGTTTTCTAATAGAGGCTGACATATTCAACCAGTCTTCGAAATCTTCTTTTTCGATTAACGAAAGCGACTCGTGATATAAGGCTTCTGATGTTTTTTCTGTGTTGCTAGAGATGAAATCGACTTGATATATTACAGAACAGCAAAACTCGCTATTAATGATTTCTCTATTCAGTTTTAGCGTGGTAATTAAATCATCGAAAGCCGAGGAGGTGGGAAAAAACTCGGAATGTGTATTAGCGGCATCCAGGCAATCGCCGAGAGATACGAAAAAACCATCTATTAGTGTCGGCAAACTTTCTATTAGAAATTGCTTAAATGAATTTTTGTAATTTTCCTGATTTAAATTTTCTGGCGAGGTACCCGAACTATCATGTACAGGCGCTAATGACCCCGGACTCGCTATTTTTTTTAGTGCATTAAAAGTGGTGGCGGGTATCTGTTCAGTTACAACCCCTACCCCTGTAGAGCCGATATGCGTTATTTGCGCATCTACTTCAAAAGTTTTCAGCTCAAACTCTAGGCGAATAGAAAAGCGGATTTTTATATTTTTATTTAACTCAATTGCCGGATGCTTTTTATCAAAAACCAGATAAAACCCACCACTACAAAAATCCAGAATACGGCACTCTAGTGCATTTTTTTCTCCGATTATCAACAAAGCCTGTAGATCTATCGCGTACCTAATATAGCGACGTCGTTTGCTTTTTTTAATACTAGCAGACATAAATCAGATTAAATAGTAACAAACTACCGTAATAATAGACACCGACCTAGTTATTTGAACAAAGCCAATGCAAATAGATTAATTAATAGGGGCGGAAAAGTATTTATTCGAGCACCGTCCATCTAACGACAATACTGACGCCGACACTATACCACGTCAGACCTTAGTGCACCCTCTCTACCGGTCCAGTTTAGACCACTTCCGGCGAATATTTTGGTCGCGATAGCGCGATGTGCACCGTTTCGTATCAATAGCTATTCGCTGATAGACAAAATTCATAGCGCTACGCCTATTCGGCATGTTCAAAGACTTGCGATTACCGCGATGTTCCGCGCGGTTCGTGAGCGATTTTGCTTGCCGATTGAGCCTGAGTTTGGGATAAATGAAACAATACAACAAAACCTAAACTGAAAATCTATGAACTACTGGCTGATGAAATCAGAGCCCGATACCTTCGGCATCGACGACTTGTTTAAACGACCCGAACAAACCGAGCATTGGGACGGTGTGCGCAACTACCAGGCGCGGAACATGATGCGCGATGACATGAAAATCGGCGACCAAGTGTTTTTTTACCATTCCAACTGCGAGGAACCGGGTATCGTCGGCATCATGCAAGTGGCGCGCGAATCCTATCCCGACTTTACTGCTTTCGACCCGGACGACAAGCACTTCGATCCGAAAAGCAACCCTGACAAACCCACCTGGTACATGGTCGATGTAAAGTTCGTCAGAAAGCTATCGCGTAATATCAGTCTGCGCGAACTGAAACTAAAAACCGAACTAACCGACTTGGCTTTACTGCGCCGCGGGAACCGCCTGTCCATCATGCCGATGAATGCCGAGCAATGGGCATTTATTCTGAGTTTGGAGTAAGACTAAACTTTTGGATCGTTTAGGGACACGCTCATAATCGTCACGCGGTGATCGCGATAATATTCCTCGGCTATCGCCGTCCAGCCAAGTTTTGCGTAGAAATCAGCTTGATCCGGCGTGAACAGATAGAGCTTGACAACGCCGGCTGTCTTGGCTTGCAACATGACATGCTTTACCAATTTTGCGCCTATGCCTTGCCGACGGAATTCGGGCGCCACGTAAACGCTAGCCAGCCATGGCGTGAGTTCGGGGCGGGTATCCATGTCGTTTTCTATGATGGCTGCCGAGCCGGCTAGCTGGCTTTCATGTTTGTATATGAAGGTACTCGGGATTAGTTTGTTACCTAGATAGGCTTGCATTCTTTCGATGCGGTGTTCCAGGGTTTGGCCGGGATTGAGATCGATCCATTCGGCTTGGTGCCATTTGGCTAGGGTTGGGATTTGGTGGGGTTCTTGGGAGAGGTTGATGATAGTCATAATTTGATGCCGCTACCGCGACGGACTGTTTTGAAGTCGGGTCTCGGCCCGACAGCCGAGATACTTTTCTTTGCTTGTCCAAAGAAAAGTATCCAAAAGAAAAGACACCCGGATTTCGCCCTGATCCTGCGCTTCTCGTTTTTTGCAGGGGTTGGCGAAAGGGGCTTCCTGCCCCTTCGCCATCGAGCGGCATCCCTGCCGCTCCCCTCCGGGCTATTCCTGCAAAAAACTGTGATGCTCGGAGTCGAAATACGGGACTAAACCCCACTCCAAATGGAAAGCTGCGTCATACTCAAAACAATCCCTGATCCCCACCACCAAAA
>LUUF01000079.1 GCA_001644045.1 Methylomonas methanica
TTTTTCGGGGCCGGCTCTGACAACGGATCTATTGTCTTTAGAGAGCGAGTAAGATCAATTTAAAATTGCGTCAATTTGCCGCACTTTTTCTGGACAAAGAGTTTTTAGTGCACTAGAATGCGCCCACCTTGACTTAGGTCAATACGAGCTAAAAAGTTCGTATCTATTGGGGGGAGGAAAAAGCGACCGTGTAACGGTACAACAATAATAAGAGCGCAAGCTATTAACCTGCTATCACTGATAACAGGCGTCCAAAAAAACATAAAAAAATAACACCGGACGAAGCCCACTTAATTGTGGGCTTTTTTATGTGCGCATCACCATAAACCTGTTTGCTATTCAGATGGCCGAAAAATCAGATTCGCTTCCACAAGAGATTATGGAGGCAGAGCGCTTCATTGATGAACTAATGAATGATACCAAGCATCCGGTTCACAACCATGCTCACCCTTTACATAAAGAATCGGTTAAAGCATTAGAGGATCTGATGCAGAGTCTGGATGCAATGCGCCATGAATGGCTGTCCAAGGGATGAGCTGTTTAAGCCTGAAATTACCGCAGTTCAAACTAGATTTTTTTCCAAGCCCGGCGCTTTAGCGGAGTGGAGTAAGTTTCTGCCATCTTCGTTTTTCGGGTAGCCTAAGAATATCAGCGCTCAAGTTTTATCGGGGCGAAATTAAAAGATCATTTCGCTTCCAGAATAGGGATGGCATTCATTCCGTTGTATTTGCAATGATCTTATGAATTCGCTTGGTGCTGATGCCAATGATCACCAAAATAAATGGGATCGATACGCCTTCCACTAACTCGGCATTAACATGCCAACCTAAGCTGTGCAACGCTTCGGCAATTTTACCGATCAGGCTAGCTGCGTAATAGGTAATGGCTACCATCGAAATGCCTTCAACCATTTGTTGCATGCGCAACTGCATTTTTGCTCGCAGGGCCATGGACGATAGCAAGCCCTGATTTTGCCGCTCGATAATAATGTCGACCTTGGTGCGTAACAACTGGCTGGCATTACTGACGCGTTCGGAAACCAGCGTGAAACGGTGTGATACGGAGTTACAGGTATGCATCGCCGGCTCCAGGCGACGTTTCATGAATTCGCCCAAGGTTTGAATGCCCTGTATGCGCACTTCGCGCAAATCTTCCAGACGCTGACCGACTAGTTGATAGTAAGCGCTGGCGGCGGCAAAACGGAATTGATGCGTGGAAATATGGTTCTCGACTTCCGCCGCTAATGCCGTCAGTTCGTCCAATAGTTTGGCGTCGTCGTTAGTTGGCTGCGTCATGGAGTTGGTGATGGTATACAGCTGTCTATCGGCCTTCTTCAATTCCGGATACAGCTTGCGCGCAATCGGGAAGGCCAGCAGCGCCATGACCCGGTAAACTTCAATATCGAACAAGCGATGCAATAAGCGGCCGGCCTGGGCAGTTCTCAAGTTTTGATTCACAACCAGAAAACGGCTGAAGCCGTCCACATGGATACGAAAGTCGGTAAACACGGCAGCGGCGCCGCCGGTCACTTTGGAGCCGACGATAGGATTGCCGGCAAAGTAAGCGGTTAGCGGCGATAAGTCCATTTCGTCCTGGTAATTCACCTCACTGGCGGATACGACGCTGGCGTGGGTGGCAACGATTACTTGTCCGCCGATCCGCGATAGCCAATCCACCGGAACTTTTTTTAAGGCAGGGTCTGTAAAGGGTTCTCCATCCGTGTCGTAGGCATAAAATGTATAGGTGCTGAATTCGCCGTGTTGCTCCCAGCTCATTTGAAATGCATCGAAGTTGGCGCTAAAGTGATCGGCATCATGGTCTGGCGGAGTAGCGCCGAAGCGTTCGCAGAGCGCTTTCAGATGCCGACGCTCCTGCATTTTTTCGTCGCTTGAAAGCGACAACGCCAGATAACTGGCTCTAACCGGCAAACTAAGAATAGACGAGGCCCTAGCATGGACTTCGTTGTGCAAGACAAACCGTTGCGGATGATTTTGAGGAATTTGAAATAAGGTCGTCACGAGTATTTTGGGTAGTCTTGGAGGCAAGCGTCTACAGCTTTTGGTGATGAATATAACTTAGAGACGCATAGCTTGCTACCACTCATATCGTTGCGGGGCACTTGGTACCCGATACGAATTACTCTAGTTTTGTAAATTTACTCACAAAGCTGATTTGGCAGTTTTGGCCTGTTATCCCGGACGCAAAGCTTCTTTGGTAGCGCAGATAAGAATCGTACATTGCACCACCATCATGCGAATGTAAGTTTACGAAAGGGTCGTAGCCTTTTTGAGAAAAAAAGGAATGACAGATCTGCTGAGACAATGTCAGTCGATTTTGGGGTTTAATTGGCTTTTCCATGTCGTTCTCCGGTGATTTGCAGTGGAGCTACCATACGCTTTCCAGCAAAAAGCTTCTGTGAAGCACGATTCGTAGTTAAAAATATTTTGTGTTGTCGCGAGAAAAATGCGGGGTAAGCAGGCATAGCAATCAAGCCTAAGTTTTTTTGTTACAGATAATCTTCATCCACGCAGAGTTTTAGTAACTTAAATTTTAAAGTAGGCGGATTGCGTGCGCTCATCTCACGGTTATCAGTCGATATTTAGCACTTTTTTATTGCCGCTGGAAAGCTTCTAAAGCACCAAAAATAAGCAGATCAAGTTTGGTTTCAACCTGCTTTGAACAACTAACTGAGACTACTTGGTTGTTTACAAGCGTTCCCCATATTCGCAATCGTTGTGGCAAAATGTCGGTAAAAGCAAATTAGAACTGTGACGGAGTGCTATAATCACGAGAACCCGTTTGGGTTTTAGCCTTCGGAATCATCACTATCCGAATGATGTTGAATCAGGAGATTATGGATGCTGAGACATAATTTAGAAAATCATAACAATGAGCAAGACGAGGTAGAGCTGTCTCGACGCAGCTTTTTCGGGCGTCTGGCTGTTGGCGCTGTGTTATCTATTGCAATGCCCGGCGTAGTTCATGCTGCAAAAAGCGTGGCGGTAAAAGCGGATAAAAATCATCGCTTGGCGCAGTCGGCAAGGAGCGCAGTGCGTTTACCAAAACATGGGGCCATTCAGTCGACAAAAACTGTTCGTCAAACGGCCAAGTTAAATAAAAGTGCTGGCGGCAACAACCTCAAGCCAGTTGCTGGCGAACATGGGCATTTACATACAGCTCGTGCGGATCACCATATTCAACACGACTCTCGCGTGCGGGATGTTTATACGGGCAAAAAACAGCACCTAAATACTGCGTCCTATCATCCTAACCGTCATACTAATCAAGGCGGTAGAGCGCATTCGATTATTCAACCTGCTCCAAGAGAACCTTTCATGGAGCCAGGGCAAGACTCGTTGTTCTTGGCCGATCACGGCCGTTTTGCGACTCATCGTGCGTTGGCGTTTCAAAATCCGCACACTGGCGATAAATTGAGCCTGACGTATTTTGAAAAAGGCCGCTATTTGAGCGACGCGTTGAATGAAATCAGCTTTTTGCTGCGCGACTATCGTACCGACGATGTGCATCCTATCGATCCGGAATTGTTGGATCAATTGCACGATTTGAAACAGATGTTGGGTCTAAATCAACCGTTTGATGTGATCTGCGGTTATCGTTCGCCATTGACCAACGCTAAGCTGCATGCCGAGAATTCCGGCGTTGCCAATAACAGCTTTCACATGCACGGCAGGGCCGTGGATATTCGCATCGAGCGTTTTGATCTTCGGCGTATTCACAGTGCGGCGCTAGCTATGCACCGTGGCGGAGTCGGTTATTACCCTGAGTCGAACTTTATCCACCTGGATACCGGAACCTTCAGAACCTGGAAATTGTAGAGTTGTCCACTCATAAAAAAAGCGCCATTTGCGGCGCTTTTTTTATGCCTGCTCGATTTTGTGGCTTATGGATTTGGCGCTACGTCGGTGCTTTTATTCATCACTAATTGATTATTCGGGCTCGAATTAGCGGTCTTGGGCGCATGTATTTTGTTCAAAGCCTTTTTCAGTTGCTCGTCCTGTCCGTATACATCAGGGTAGAAACGTAACTGGTTTTGGTGGTCGACGAATGTGGTGCCGTAATAAAACAGCACCGGTACCGCGCGTTTTAGCGTGACATGGCGGGTTTTTGGGGCCGACATCGCTTGCTTGATGGATTCTTTGTCCCAGCCGGCCTGATCGCCCAACACGAATTGGGCTAGTTGTTCCGGTGCCGATACCCGAACGCAACCATGGCTTAAGTCGCGACGCGGGCGGTTAAAGGCGGCGTGGCCCGGTGTGTCGTGTAAATACACGTCCGCGGTATTGGGAAATACGAATTTAACCCGGCCCAGCGGGTTTTTCTTACCCGGGCGTTGCCGAGCTCGTAGATAACTGCCGCCGCCTTTCTCTTCGCTGTTTTGGTGTCGTACCAGTTCTATGTCCTGACTGGCTAAATAGCCTTCGTTGTTTGCCGCTTTTGGCAGGATTTCCTTTTCATAAATGGTTTTTGGAATATTCCAGTACGGCATAAATTCCAAATATTTCATTTCCTCCCACAGTACCGGTGTTTGGTTGCTCGGGGATTTACCCACTACCACTTTCATGTTTAGCGGGTTGGGATCGTCGATTGAATTGAACGCCCATAATTCAAATGCCGGGATGTTAACCACAATCATTGGGCCGTCGGTGGTGTCCGGAATCCAGCGCGCGCGCTCCATGGCCAGCGCGATCTGGGCAATTTTTTCGCTCGAAGACTGGTTGAATAATGCGGCAGTGGTCGCGCCGATCACGCCATCGGCTGTTAAGCCCTGTTGTTGCTGAACTTTTTTGACGGCGGTGACCAAGTCGTTGTCGTAGATTTTACTATCGGTGGCGGCACTATTATCCAGTAGGTCCATGCCCCTTAGCCGTTGACGTAAATAAACGATATGCGGATGCTTATCGCCCGGACGCAGCATTTTGCCCGGTTTAAATTCGTCCGAGCTCGCTTGATTTCCCAATTGTTGTAAGCGGGTCAAAATTTGTTTGAGTTGCTGGTATTGCTTGGTTTTAGGCTCAAACTGACCCACCACCTCCGTCAATGTTTGCGATGCCATGTGCTGTTTCAATAAACCGGCTAAGTCTAAAGCGGGTTTTGGGGCAATATGTACCGGATACTCAACATCGCGCGGATCCACTTGGCCTTGCCGCAAATCATGCAGATAACGCACCAACGACACGGTCAACGCCACGTCGTAACTCGCAACGGTAGTGC
This sequence comes from Methylomonas methanica, assembly GCA_001644045.1. Classification (GTDB taxonomy): domain Bacteria; phylum Pseudomonadota; class Gammaproteobacteria; order Methylococcales; family Methylomonadaceae; genus Methylomonas; species Methylomonas methanica. The sequence continues at coordinate 5,233 of LUUF01000079.1, forward strand.
TATCCGGATTTTGGCCGCTAATTAATTGTTTAAGGCGCTCAACATCGTAATTGGCCGGATTTAATGCATCGTTAGGCGCATTGTTTAAAATGCTTAACAAGTCGTTTAGGTTTTTTTCCGCACGATTGGCTGTAAACCAGATCGGTTGAAATTGGGAGCTTAAATAGATTTGGCTAACAAGCTCGCTAACGCGACTGAAATCGGCACGCATCAGCAGCGGATGTTGTTTGCTAAGCAGAATGGCACCAATCGGATTGTCGGCTGGAATGGGATTAACTATCTCTGAAACGCTGTTGATGACCGGTAGGGCTGGTTCGGGCGTTGCAACTGGCATCTCCGCGCTCAATGCGCGCTCTGTTCCGGCACAATAAATACAAGCCACCAACGCAAGCCAGGTGTACCTGGGGCGCGAATCTTTTAGGGCGTGCGATTTTGTTATCATGGTTACACGAATAGAGTTCGAATTTGAAGTTTATCGTATGCCCAACGGTTAATACCGCCAAGCTAATCGATTTAATATTAGTCTAATTGTACCCTGTTATGACAACAATTGACGCGGAAAGCTTGTCGGGACTATATCTGATGATGTATGGGAGTAGGGTGAAGCTAATTAAAGTAGTTTGTTATTCTCCAATCGGCCGCAAGTATGCAACATTAAGCAGCCGACAAAACGAATGTAATGAATGATAATTCGAGGCGTATAACGCCAGTTTACGCACTTCCAAATGCGCGCTTTCTCATCACAATGTTAACTTTCAAAAGACAATTTATCGGCAAATGTTGCCTGCCAGTCCTGGCTGAATTTTTCGATTGCCGTATCGGTTGCTGGAGTGGTCAAGATTTGCTGGGCAATATCCAGCGGCAGCGTTACTGCGCCGACGCCGAGTTTTAACACTTGCAAAACCTGGTTAACATTTTTGAAGCTGGCAACCAAAAGTTTACTGGGCAATTGGTAGCGATCAATCAAGGTTTGCAAGTCGCCGACCACGCCAACGCCGTCGAAGCCTTGATTGTCGATCCGGTTCAGATAAGGCGCCAGGTAATCCGCGCCATGCAGCGCGGCAAGCATACCTTGCTGGACATTGTAAATCGCCGTGGCCAATAGCGGGATATTGTCTATTTTCAGCAGTTTAATGGCGCTTAAACCGGCGGTGTGCGCGGGTATTTTGACGATAATGTCGAACGGCAATGCATGGAGTTTGTGCGCTTCGGAAACGATTCCCTCAAGCGTGTTACTGACTACTTGCACGTGATAGCGGGCTTGCGGGCCGATGACGTTTGTTAGCACTGTTAGCAGTTCATGCAGACCGATACCGCTGGCCGCCAGAATCGATGGATTGGTGGTGACACCCGCCAACGGCAAGGCAGGACAAAGGTTTTTGATGCCGGCTACATCGGCGCTGTCTAAATATATTTCCAACATGGCACAGTAATGATGGGTATGCAGGTAAAGGCTGCCAGTATAACCAGCGCTGTCAGATTGCTTTAAAAAATTACGTCGGTAAAACGGGCGTTGGGCGTGATTACCTGTAGTTTTGCCAACTGATCCAACGCGATTTTTTCGATTTCGGAGTTGTCCAGCAATAGAAATTCGCGCTTTTCTTCGGTCACGATATTTAATGCTCGGCCTTCGACGGTTCGTGTGTCTTTTAGCGTCAATCTAAGTAGATAGCCGTACAGGCAGGCAATTTCGATATAGTCGTGCAAGTCGCAAGCGATCCGGCATTCGCTCATGGCAGTCTCCCCTTGAGTTTTTTGCTGATCGATCTTACCCTCCGTGCCTCTGATTGCCAATCATGCGGGGCAAATTACCTTGGAAACCGATTCATCTCCGAGACGCTTGGCGTCTATCGATACATTGCGCGGTTTGGTCATGGTGTTAATGACGCTGGATCATACCCGCGATTTTTTCAGCGCCAGCCATTTTAGCCCCACCGATCTGGATAAAACTTCGCTAGCCTTGTTTCTGACGCGCTGGATTACGCATTTCTGCGCCCCGGTGTTCGTGTTTTTAGCCGGTACCAGCGCGTATTTGTGGCAGGATCGACGCGGAGCGGATGCGCCGTTGAGCCGGTTTTTGTTGGAGCGTGGCTTATTGCTGTTGGTTTTAACGTGCACCGTGGAAGCCTACTCGTGGAATTTTCGCGCCGATCTGCGGCACATTGATGGCGGTGTGTTGTGGGCGATTGCCTGGTCGATGATAGCGCTGGCCGGGCTGGTCAAGTTGCCTCTAGGTTGGTGTGTGTCGCTGGGCGTAACCATGATATTAGGGCATAACGCCTTCGATAAACTTAAGCCCGTCGATTTGGGCGGTTTCGGTCCCTGGTGGGGGTTGCTGCATACCGGTGACGATGTGCCATTCGGTGACGGCTGGTTATTAAATCCTTACTATCCGTTGATTCCGTGGGTAGGGGTGATGGCCGTGGGCTTTGGATTTGGAAGGTTATTGACTAACAATGTCTGGCGCACGCGGCGACGGCTTTTGATCCTGGGTTTGACGTTGATAGGCGCATTTGTAGTGCTGCGTCTCAGCAACCTCTACGGCGACCCCAAACTATGGCAAAGCTATCCGGACCCGGTGTTTACGCTGTTATCGTTTATCAACTGCCATAAATATCCGCCGTCCTTGTTGTACCTGTTAATGACCTTGGGGCCGGCGCTATTGGTATTAGCGTTGACCGAGGGCAAGGCGGCAGAGCGCTTAGGCTTTTTGCAGCTATTCGGCAGGACGCCGTTGTTCTTTTATCTGCTGCACTTGTATCTGATTCATGGGCTGGCGGTGCTGCTTGCTGTTATTACCGATGGACCGGTCGCGGCAATAATTCGCGGCGGAATTTGGGTGCCGGAGCTGCCGCAGGACTACGGTTATGGCTTGCCGGTGGTTTATGGGATTTGCTTGTTAGTGGTGCTAATGCTGTATCCCATCTGTCACGGCTTTGAAATGTTAAAAGCGCGTAAATCGCATTGGCGCTGGCTCAAATATCTATAAAGAGCTAAAAACCGTGTCCGGCTAACTCTTTACTTTTAAACCGGAATGCAATAGCTTGCAGATGCCATAGCCATCAATTATTCCTTCTGGAGGTCAGTATGAAACGCACTATCGGCTGGATTATTCCTACTTTGCTGGCAACAGCGGCTTTGCAAGTGCAGGCTGACGAGCGGGAGGGTGGCGGGCTTAACGTCGCTTTTACCGATTGCACCGAGTTTGTCGGGGTTGAGCCGGTCCCGGAGAGTAAAGCTCGGGCTTTGGTGCCTAGCCAATACCAACTCGTTGTGGATGACGCCGGAGCAAAACTGGTGGTGCGTATCGCCCACTGTGAAGGCGTGGCGGTGAATAATCGTCCGGCCCAAGCCGGCACGGTGGCCCACCTCGGCATCATGCTGTACTCGCCTGACGGTACCGGCACCGATCCCAATACGGCCATCAACAATTACACGCTTACTTATGCCAGCAATGTGCCTGTTTTGGTTAACGGTTTGCGTAAACAAGGCGTGCCCGCACAATGGGACGGCAATTTGACCTATGAAGTGACGCCGACAAGCGCAACAAACGAGTTTTACGCGGCGGTTTCTCCCGATGGTCAGGATGCAGTCACTTGGTTTTTACATGGGGCCGTTACCGAGCCCGTCATTGCCAGCCCGTTTCTGGCAAATTGGTGGTCTTACTCCAAGAAAGGCGAAGTCAAAATGGCGACCAACATAGAGCAGATTTATTTTGATTTTGGTTCCACTGTGTCTTTCTTTACCGCCAGAAATAGCTTTGTCGGCGATTTGTTGGGGAGTAACGGCGTTGCCAACTTTCCATTGAGTTTTCGCGGCAAGTTTGCCAGCGGCCAAATGGCAGTGACGCGCAAGCGCTAGTTACTCGCATGCTTTAGCTCAATCAAGAAGGTGTAGCTTGCTTGGCCTGTTTTTGTTTGTTTAACTGCGTTAAAAAATAGTTTTGGTAGTTCCAGCCTGGACGAGGCGGTGGCGGTTGGTGAGCGAAGGGCATAATAAACCTCAGTGGTGCATTGATTAGGGATAAAAGATGCTCCCGCAGACTCAGCAACGATGCGCTCTATTGCTTTAATCGAGTTTGCGGGAGCATTAACTAGGAAATATTGAAACTAATACACTGCGAGGGAGAATCTACCAGCGAATAGCCGACACGCAAGAGCGGGTAAAATTTTACTGCGATGAAATAGTCCAACTGTGCCTCGCCGTTCTGTCAATAAAGCGACTAACGGAACGGCGAGGCATCCTAGGTTTGCACACCCACCAATCTGACTGCGGTGAGCGTGGGTTGACATAACTTAAGCGGCCGCGAAGCCGTCTACCTGTTCGCGGGGTATTTGCAGGCCTATCAGTTTTTCAACTAGGCGCAAGGCCTGATATTCGTCTTGCGATACCAGCGAAACCGCTTGGCCGTTTTGTCCGGCCCGACCGGTTCTACCGATGCGGTGTACATAATCGGCGGACGAGCGCGGTAATTCGAAATTAACCACATGCGGCAATTGGGCAATATCGATGCCGCGCGCTGCGACGTCGGTTGCGACCAACACGCGAATGTCGCCGGCTTTGAAACCGGCCAAGGCACTGGTTCTGGCGCCCTGGCTTTTATTACCGTGAATCGCGGCAGCCTTAATATTGGCGATGTTCAGTTTTTCGGTGAGTTTGTTCGCGCCGTGCTTGGTACTGGTAAACACCAATACTTGCTGCCAGTCTTTAGTTTTCACCAGATGGGTCAACAAGGCGGTTTTCGCGGTTTTACTGACCGTATACACCCGTTGGTCTATCGTGTCGGCGGCGGCGTTTTCGACGGCCACTTCGATTTTGACCGGGTTGACTAGCAAATCGCCGGTCAACTTGCGGATGTCGGCGGAAAACGTCGCGGAAAACAACAGGTTTTGGCGCTTTTTCGGCAGCATCGCCAGGATTTTGCGAATGTCTTTGATAAAGCCCATGTCTAGCATGCGGTCGGCTTCGTCCAGCACCAACATTTCCACCTTATCCAGCTTCACGGCGTTTTGGCTGACCAAATCCAGCAGACGCCCCGGCGTTGCGGTCAGAATGTCCACGCCGCCGCGCAAACGCATCATTTGCGGATTGATCTTTACGCCGCCGAACACGACTTCTGACTTTAGGCGCGGTTGCTGATGCGCGCCGTATTTAGCGACGGATTCCGCAACTTGCGCGGCCAGTTCGCGGGTAGGGGTCAGGATCAGTGCGCGCACCGGGCGATTGCGGCCATGGTCGGTTTGCGCCAAGCGATGCAAGATCGGCAAGGTAAAGCCGGCGGTTTTGCCGGTGCCGGTTTGCGCGGCGGCCAGTAAATCGCGGCCGGTTAACACGGCGGGTATGGCTTTACTTTGAATAGGGGTAGGGGTCGTGTAGCCGGAATCGGCAATAGCTTTTATTAAAGCCTCGGATAAACCGAGATTGGAAAATGGCATTAAGGGTCTCGATGGGGAAAATGATGGGAGAAATCTGTGATCGGCAGTGCGGTCGCGATGTCCACCCGGGGACTTAGGGATTACAACTTGAAGATGAATTTCCAGGCATCAGTCTATCATGGTTATTGACTTTACGTTTGGAAAGCAATAGCGGCTCTATCAGCCGTTTGGTTGCGGCCGGGGAATTGATTCGCAAAATTCGCGTTCAAATGGCTAAAAGAGCCTGCTCGATCACTATCCGGCGGATTTTTTCCGCAACGCCCAAATGACCGGCAATGTGTATGTCGATTTGCGGATGTGCATCGCGAATGTTTTGCACCTGTTCGGGAATGTCGATGCTGACATGGCGTCCCGCCGACAGGAAATAAGGCATCACGACAATCTGCCGCGCACCCTGGGCTATTTGTTGCCGCAAACCTTGAGCAATATTCGGTTCGGCGATTTCCAGAAAAGCGCAATCTATTGCCGCGAAGCGGGTAGTCGTAAGCCGCAGTTGTTCTATCAACTGGTGAATTTCGAGGTTGGAGTCCTCCCGACGGCTGCCGTGCGCCACCACTAATAAATGCATCACCGGCTTTGCCTTATTCGATGTCGATATGGATTTCGTTGCGGCGTAGGGCGGGCAGCGTCCAGGGCGGATCGTATGCCGCCGAACGCGGAGCAGACAGGGGAGTCAGATGCTGTTGTTCGATCCAGGCCTGCAATTGCCGGCTATTTTCGTTAATTTTTTCCAGAGTCAGACTGCCCGAGTAGCGCAGCACCGCGACTTTTTTCGCGGGTAAGGCTTTGATGGTAACTTGAGAGTCGATTGGAGTCGGCAGCGTATCTAGGCTGTAGCCCGACGGCATCACGAAAGCCATAGTCCATTTATTGTCGACGGCTTGCTGCGACACAGGCGTGGTCATCGCAATTTGTTCGCCGGCACTTTCGCGAAATACCGGGGTAGTCATGGCCATCTGTTGTTTTTGCTGATTGCCACCAAAAATATAGCCCACCAAGCGATTGAAACCGATATTGCCGGCTTGCGCGTAATCGGCGTCGATGACGGTTTCCGCTATCAACAAGGGCGGATATTGCCTTATTTGTATTTCTCCGGATTCGGAGAGCAACTGATATTCAGGTTCTGCGCTGCTTCTAATACCCATTACCGTGCATCCAGTCAAAATTACGCTGATCAACGGTGCAAAAGGGTTTTTCATGTTTTTCCATGTTCGGAGCGAATGCTGCAACTCCCAACCTGGCAGGTTTTGGCGCCGAACAAAGCGCCGAGTCCCAAACGGTGCCGAGCAAACCAGGCGTACAGACTATCGAATAGCGGTCTCAGCAGCGGCCAGCGTGCGGGCGCGATCAGCCACCCCAAACCGACGGCGCTGTAGGCTGCGTAAAACACCGGCATGCCTTTGATCAGGCGGCCGTCGGGAAATAAGCCATGGATTTCCGCCATCAACTCGTCTAGCGATTTGCCGTAGTGCTTCGGAATGAATTCCTCGGCATGAATGTCCTGCAAGCCCAGTTTGTTGTACTTGTTTCGCGAGCGCAACCAAGCCACTTCCTTCCGGCAAATGGGGCAGCGGCCATCGTAAAGCAGAATGAATTCGTGTTTGGTATTCATGGGGGCGGTTTTCGCTTTCACCGTTGCGTGAGATAGTCTCAAATATCCTGATTTCTAGTCTTGAAAAAAAGTCCCCTTACGATGCGGGGCTCGCGCAGTCGGCGAAGTGCTCGCATCGAAGGGGATTGCGGGCTATGGAGCACCCCTCTGAGGACGGAACGTGTGTCAGTAATCAACAAACTTAGCAGTTCCCAATCTACCAGCAGATGCGGCGTAAGCAAGGGTGCTCATGCTAAAAAAAGGTGGCGCGGGATAGGCGCGGTACTATTTTTGTGCTCCCAGTTATGAACGGGAGTTTTTGTTTAATGTTGCTGCCAGCAACTTATTCCAGCGAAAGTTCCCGGCTTATTGTTTGTCTAAAAGAAATTATCCATAACATAAATGGCTGATTGTAAATTTTCGGCAGGGGCTTATAGTGAAGCCGTACTTTAAATCGACTGCAAGCGGTCAAGGCGGGAAAGATGAACGGTCCGAGTACTTTGCAGAAAAGCACTATTGGCGGCATCTACTTTGCTAACGGTATCTTGAGCTTTTCGGTGGGAGAGTTAGTGTTATCCACGCTTTTGTTCGGCACTGCGTCCATTTCATGTAGTTTGATTTTGTTAGACCCGCTAGTGCTTTAAGTTTTATGTGTGACCTCCCTCGTTGTTAAGCAGTGGCTCCGGCACTGCACACTCTATAGCCTCTATCGTCGCATTCGATAGAGGCTTTTTTTGTGCCTATCTAAAAATTATTTGCTGCGCACGCGGTAGATGACGTAGCCGGCAAAAAACATGGTTAAGACGTAAATTGTCACTGAAATCATTGTGTACTCCTGGTTATCGTTATTGTTGTAAATTATTTATAACAGAAATCCGGATGTACAAGATGGGATTTGCGTTGGCGCCAGCTCCTACATGTTAGTGGTTTTGCGGGTGGTCGCGGTTTTCCACAAAAGCTGTGGATAAGCTTGTTGGTATGCTGATAAAACTAAGCACAAGTGGCTGTATTTGCGCAGGCGCTTTCAAATTGGCTAAATATTGACCATCCTCAGTACCGGGAAATCGATAGCTGCAATACAAGCCTGTCGTTAGCTATAACGGAAAATTTTCTAAGCCATTAGCCTCGCTTCGCCTAGAATGCTTAATCTACCTAGCAAATTTTCAGGACATGTTATGCAAATTCTCGGTGTGGATATTGGCGGTTCCGGTATCAAGGGTGCGATTGTCGATACCTTAACCGGCCAACTGGTTTCGGAACGGCATAGAATCGAGACCCCGCAACCGGCGACGCCGGAGGCAGTTGCGGGGGTGCTGGCGCAATTGGTATTGCACTTCAATTGGACCGGGCCCATCGGCTGCGGTTTTCCCGCGGCGATTCAACATGGCATGGTGCGTACCGCAGCGAATATATCCAAGGCCTTTATCGGCACCAATATCGATAAATTATTTTCCGAAGCCACCAACTGCGAGTGTCACAACTTAAACGATGCGGACGCGGCAGGTATCGCGGAAATGCATTTTGGCGAGGGTGCCGGCCAAGTCGGTGTGGTGTTGTTAATTACCATCGGCACCGGCCTGGGGACCGCGCTGTTTACCGACGGCAACCTGCTGCCCAATACCGAACTGGGTCATTTGTATTTGGAAAACGGGCTGGAGGCCGAGCGCTACGCATCCGATGCCGCCCGAAAGCTGCAAGACCTGGGTTGGAAATCTTGGGGCAGCCGTTTCAACATTTACCTTAGCGCGATGGAAAAACTGTTCTGGCCCGATCTAATCATTTTGGGCGGCGGTGCGAGTAAAAAATTCGATAAATTTAAAGAACAGATCGCCATAAAAACCACTGTAAAATCTGCGGCTTTTTTGAACCAGGCCGGTATCGTCGGCGCGGCTTTATACGCCAAATCCAAAGTAGTCTGATCGATGTCTTTTGAGTCTATAAACGCCATGTGCGGGAACGGAAAAACCGGGATTTTTGTAGTGGCAGTAAATATTTTCCAGTATCGCTAAAATTCTGTTTCCAAGCACCCTTGACTATCGAATTCGTCGCGGTAACCTGCTCTACATGAGGTTGCCGGTGGTGAAAATTCAATTTTTCCATGAGAGCAATCAGACAAGTTAGTCGGCAGCCTCATATTATCCATATGCTGTAAAAACTAATTGCTTTGCTTTGTTGTATTTCAACTAGCGAGTGATTAGCGCAAATCATGGGTGGTGCTGGTGACGCAAGCTTCTAGGTCGGGAGATAGCTAGAGGCCCGTCATCAGCATCATTCCTGGTCTTTTCAATATCCCGCAATAATCCTTGGATTGTTTCAAAGCCAAGCGCCTTTACTGCCCAATCTCGCCCGTGTAACATGCTGCGAACTATCGCGCCGATGTTGTTGATGGATGTGCCGGCGCCGTTATCAACCGCCGACCGAAGCGAGAAAACTTATGACCACGCTCAATATCAACGGTAAAAACCGCAAGATAGATCTGCCGGCCGACACGCCACTGCTTTGGGCGCTGCGCGACCAATTAGGTTTGACCGGTACCAAGTACGGTTGCGGCATGGCATTGTGCGGCGCCTGCACGGTGCATATCGACGGCGAGCCGACTCGCGCTTGTGTCACCCCCATTTCGGTCGCGGTTGGCAAAAAAATTGTCACGATCGAAGCCATCGAACAGGACGAGACCGGTAAAAAAGTTCAGGAGGCCTGGCTGAATTTGGGCGTGCCGCAATGCGGTTATTGCCAGGCCGGTCAAGTCATGGCCGCGACCGCGCTACTCAAAAATCACCCGCAACCCAGCGATGCCGATATTGATAAAGCCATGAGCGGTAATCTGTGCCGTTGCGGCACCTATCCGCGCATTCGCGCCGCGATCAAGCAGGCCGCCGGTTTGCCGGAGATGCAATCATGAAAAACTCAACCGAATTTCTGCAAGCCAATACCGATCAGAGCGCTGTCAACGACGGTTATGTGATCGACAATGTCAGCCGCCGGACTTTTATCAAACAGTTCGCGTTGAGCGGCTTTGTCTTGGCCGTTGGCCTGCCTACGTTGCTCCGAGCGGACGAAACCGCCGCGCCGGCAACTGCCGGCAAGTTCGGTGCGGACGCGATGCCGCACGGCTGGGTGGATAATCCCTTGGTCTTTGTCGCCATCGCCGCCGACGGCGCGGTAAGCATTATCTGCCACCGTTCCGAGATGGGGCAGGGCGTACGCACCAGCCTGCCGATGGTGGTGGCCGATGAACTGGAAGCCGACTGGTCCAGGGTACATGTCGTACAGGCGCCCGGCGACGAAAAGCGCTTCGGCAATCAAGACACCGACGGCTCGCGCAGCCTGCGCCACTTTTTTATGCCGATGCGCCGGGTCGGCGCCGCCGCCAGACAAATGCTGGAAGCAGCGGCAGCCGCACGCTGGCGCGTGCCGGTAGCGGAAGTGCGTGCCGAACAACACCAAGTACTGCACGTGCCCAGCGGCAAAACCTTGAGCTACGGCGAATTGGCCAAAGCGGCGGCAAAACTGCCGGTGCCGGCCCGCGACAGCTTACGCTTAAAGAATTCGACGGAATTTCGTTACATCGGCAAAGGCCGGCAAGGCGTTTACGATGGTCGGGATATCGTGTCCGGACGCGCGATGTACGGCATCGATACCCAGCTGAAGGGCTTGCTTTACGCCGTCGTGGCGCGGCCGCCGGTATTGGGCGGCAAGGTTTTAAAGTATGACGCTAGCGCCGCGCTCAAACTGCCGGGCGTGGTAAAGGTCGTGGAATTGCCCAGCAGCCCGCTACCCGCCGAATTTAATCCGCTCGGCGGCGTCGCGGTGATTGCCCGCAACACCTGGGCGGCTATCCAGGGTCGCAACGCCTTAAAAATCGAATGGGACAACGGGATTCACGCCAGCTACGATTCGACAGCCTATAAAGCCGAACTGGAAGCAGCGGCGCGCCAGCAAGGTAAAGTGGTGCGTCAGCAAGGTGACGTCGATGCTGCTTTACAAGGCGCGGCGAAACGCCTGGAAGCGGAATATTATTTGCCGCATCTGGCGCAAGCGCCGATGGAACCGCCGGCGGCGACGGCGCGTATCGTCAAGGGACATTGCGAAATCTGGACGTGTACCCAGGCGCCGCAGTTGACGCGGGATAAAGTCGCCAAATGGCTGAAATTGCCGGAAGACAAAGTGACGGTTAATGTCACCCTGCTGGGCGGTGGTTTCGGTCGCAAATCCAAACCCGACTATGTCATTGAAGCGGCTTTGTTATCGCAGGCGATGCAAGGCAAACCCGTCAAACTGACCTGGACCCGCGAGGACGATCTGCATCATTCCTATTTCCATACCGTATCCCTGGAGCGGCTGGAAGCGGGCTTGGATGCACAGGGCAAGCCGGTCGCCTGGCTGCATAGAACCGCGGCGCCCAGCATTTCCTCCACTTTCGGACCGGACAGCAAGCAACAGATGCCGGTGGAATTGGGGATGGGCGTGATCAATGTGCCGTTTGCGATCGACAATCTACGCATCGAAAACCCGCCGGCGGCGGCGCATACCCGTATTGGCTGGTTTCGCTCGGTGTCCAATATTCCGCATGCGTTTGCCGTGCAATCTTTCGTCGCTGAAATGGCTGTGGCGGCGGAACACGATCATCGGGATTTTCTGCTGGACTTAATCGGCCCGGCGCGACGTATCGATCCGACCAGTTTGGGCGATGTCTGGAATCACGGCGAATCGCCCGCGCTTTACCCGGTCGATACCGGCCGCCTGCGCGGCGTGATCGAAACGGTGACTCGCGAAGCCGGTTGGGGCCGCCAGCTGGCCAAGGGCCAGGGCTTGGGGCTGGCCGCGCATTACAGCTTCGTAACCTATGTGGCTGTCGTAGTGGAAGTGCTGGTGGACGATGCCGGCAAGTTGAGCATCCCCAGAGTCGATGTGGCCGTGGATTGCGGTCCGCAGGTCAATCCGGAACGGATTCGTGCGCAGATCGAGGGCGCTTGCATCATGGGGGTTAGTTTGGCGACGCTGGGCGAGATCAGCTTTAAAAACGGCGCGGTCGAGCAGGACAATTTTCATGCTTACCAACTCACCCGCATCGACGATGCGCCGCGCGAAATCAAAGTGCATTTGTTACCGTCAGCGGAATTCGATACGCCCTTGGGCGGTGTTGGCGAACCCGGTGTGCCGCCGATTGCGCCGGCGCTGTGCAATGCCATTTTTGCCGCCACCGGTCAGCGCATACGGCAATTACCGATCCGGGATCAGCTGTTGAAAGATTGAGAATTTTGGATGGCGGCCGGCTAATTTGGCTTGTCGCCCCGGGTTTTTCCGAATCGCGAAGGCTCAACTGACGTTTAAAGCTTAGGCAAAACCGGCCGATAACCGGATGCCAGTCGAAACATGGCGGGCACTATTCAATCCAGAGGAGATAAACCATGTCATCCGTATCGGGAGTGGGTTCAACGCCGTATTTCCCCATCACCAATCAACCGAAACAGCCCGCAGCCAATCAGCAGGTAGCAACGCCGCCCGTACAAGCGGTTGTGAAAGATGCCGATGGCGGCAATGACGCTAGAAAAGGCAGCAAGATCGACACTTATGCCTGATAGCGCCAGCGGTTCCGCGCAGTAAGAAAAAGCCGGGTAACACCGGCTTTTTCTTTTTTAGGTTGGTTGCGGCGTTGGATTACGGCGTCTGTAAAAAACGCTGCTTGGCCTCATTTTCTTCGCGGGCTGCGTCTATCTCGCGGATGACGCTACGCAAATCGGCCGGTTTAGCGTTATCTTCGAAATGTCCGGTCAGGTTGATTTCCGGATGCAAATCGCCGCTTTGATATAGCTTCCACATTTCCTTGCCAAAGTTAGTCTTCAACAATTCCGGTGCGAACTGGCCGAAATAGGCGGCCATATTGGCAACGTCCCGCTCCAACATCGCTCGGGCGTTGTTATTGCCGGCGGCATCGACGGCTTGCGGTAAATCGATGATGACCGGCCCGTCACTGCCGACCAGCACGTTGTATTCGGACAAATCGCCGTGCACCAGACCGTCGCAAAGCATGCGCACGATCTGGCCGATCAGAAATGCATGATATTCGCGGGCCAGCTCCGCCGGCATTTCCAGATCGTTGAGTCTAGGCGCCGGGTGGCCGTCGCTATCGGCGACCAGTTCCATCAGCAGCACGCCGTCGATAAAGTTGTAGGGTTTCGGTACTCGGACGCCGGCATCCGCCAGGCGATATAAAGCCGTCACTTCGGCGTTTTGCCAAGCCGATTCCTGCTCCTTCCGACCATAGCTGCTGCCTTTCTCCATTGCGCGGGCGCGGCGGCTATTCCGAACTTTGCGGCCTTCCTGGTACAGCACACTTTGCTTGAAGCTACGCTGTTCGGCATCTTTGTAAACCTTGGCGCAGCAGATTTCCGAGCCGCAACGCACTACATAAACGGCTGCTTCCTTGCCGCTTTTCAATGAGCCAACGACTTCGTCGACCAGGCCGCTATCGATTAAGGGTTCGAGTCTTTTCGGTGTTTTCATGAGAGTTATTATGCCGTGCTGGCCTGAGTTTAGTTCAATACTTCTACAAATTGATGGCGCTGAGCGACGGGAAACAGGTTTTCCAGCTTAAAACGGTGGAAATAGATAGCCGTCTGGAGGCGGGAAATGGGTTCAGTCGGATGCGGTTCACGTTTTTACGGTCAGCATATCGACGCAAATTTAATCCGGTCTAACTGGCCTAATTTCAGTTCGAAACTGTGGAGTAGCTCACTTTTGCCGTTTTGCTGGTACATTACCCGGTTTTAAATAAAACGCTTCGGCCACAACCGATTCATAATCAGACATGCCCAATTCCAAACACATCATCATCGTCGGCGCCGGCCCGGGCGGCTTATGCGCCGGCATGCTATTGAGCCATCGCGGTTTTAAAGTTTCCATTTTCGATAAGCACGCCGAAGTCGGCGGCCGGAATCGGGCCATCAAAATGGATGGTTTTACCTTCGATACCGGCCCAACCTTTTTGCTGATGAAGGGCGTGCTGGATGAGATGTTTGAATTGTGCGGCCGGCGCAGCGAAGACTATATGCAGTTCATGCCGCTCAGTCCTATGTATCGTTTGTTATACGACGACCGCGAGATTAACGTGTTCTCGGATCGGGAAAACATGCGCGCGGAACTGGAGCGGGTATTCGACGAAGGCAGTGCCGGCTACGAGCGCTTCATGGATAACGAGCGCAGCCGTTTCAACCGTTTGTACCCTTGCATTACCCGCGATTATTCGACGCTGGCGTCGTTTTTTTCGCTGGATTTGATCAAGGCCTTGCCATGGCTGGCATTTCCGAAAAGCGTGTTCAACAACCTGGGCCAGTATTTCGACAAGGAAAAAATGCGCCTGGCGTTTTGTTTTCAATCCAAGTATCTGGGCATGTCGCCCTGGGAATGTCCGGCTTTGTTCACGATGTTGCCTTACCTGGAGCACGAATACGGCATTTACCATGTCGCGGGCGGCTTGAATCGGATAGCTTCGGCAATGGCGCAAGTGGTGACCGAATCCGGCGGCGAGATCCATCTGAATGCTGAAATTCAATCACTGATCGTCGAGGACGGCGGCGTAAAAGGCGTCAGGTTACAAAACGGCGAAGAAGTGCGTGGCGACGAAGTCATCGTCAACGCCGACTTTGCCCATGCGATGACCCATCTGCTGGAACCCGGTACCTTGCGTAAATACGATCATCAGGAGCTGGAAAAGCGCGAGTATTCCTGCTCCACCTTCATGCTGTATCTGGGCCTGGACAAGCAATACGATCTGCCGCATCACACTATCGTGTTTGCCAAGGATTACCGTACCAATATTAGCAATATCTTCAGCAATAAAACCTTGACCGAGGATTTCTCGTTTTACGTGCAAAACGCCTCTGTCACCGATGCCAGCCTGGCGCCGGCCGGCAAGTCAGCCTTATACGTGCTGGTGCCGATGCCCAACAACGACAGCGGCGTCGATTGGCAGGCTCATTGCCAGCAGGTTCGCGAACAAGTGCTGGATACGCTGGGTGCGCGCCTGGGTTTAAGCGATATTCGTGAGCATATCGAATGCGAAAAAATTATTACCCCCGGTACCTGGGAGAGTGACGAACACGTTTACAAGGGAGCGACGTTCAGCCTGTCGCACAAGTTCAGCCAGATGTTGTACTGGCGGCCGCATAACCGTTTCGAAGAGTTGGATAACTGTTACCTGGTCGGCGGCGGCACCCATCCCGGCAGCGGTTTGCCGACCATTTACGAGTCGGCGCGGATTTCCTCGAATCTGATTTCCCGCAAACACCGGGTGCATTTCAAGGAAATTCAACAAAGCGCCTGGCTGAAAAAAGCCAAGGCTTAATCAATGACGACCATACAGGCCGTTTCGCCGGTCGATGGCCGGGTGCTGGGCGATTTTCCGGTCAGCGATCAGGCGGTTATTCAACAGCAGATGCTTGCTGCCCGAGCCGCCGCGCACATTTGGGCCAAGCGGCCGGTCGCCGAGCGGGCAAAAATTTTAGCCAAGCTGGTGCCCTTATTGATGGCCGAACTGGACTCGATTTGCGAGTTAATCAGCCTGACCACCGGCAAAGTGCGCACCGAAGCCTTGCTGGGCGAGATATATCCTGTTTTGGATTTGGCGCGTTACTACCAAAAGCACGCCGCCAATATCTTGAGTTATCGCGGAATTCCCACGTCACCATTCGCTTTCCCCGGCGCCACCGCAGGCATCGAGCGCCGGCCTTACGGCGTAGTGGCGGTGATTTCGCCGTGGAATTATCCGTTTCAACTGTCGGTCGGGCCGATGCTGACGGCCTTGTTTGCCGGCAATGCAGCGATCCTGAAACCCTCCGAATTAAGCTTGCCGATTGGGCAGCTGATTGTCGACTTGTTTAAACAACTGGATTTGCCGGAAGGCTTGGTGCAATGGCTGGTCGGTGACGGCGAAACCGGCGCGCAGCTGATCGACGCCAGCCCGGATTTAGTATTTTTTACCGGCGGTCTGAATAGCGGCAAGGCGGTGATGCAACGGGCCGCGCAACACCCGATTCCGGTAATGCTGGAATTGGGCGGCAAGGACCCGATGCTGGTATTCAACGACGCCCAATTGCCACGCGCCGCTGATGCCGCCTTGTACGGCGCGTTTTGCAATAGCGGCCAAGTTTGTGTGTCGGTGGAGCGCTTGTATGTGCAGCAGGACTGTCACGATGAATTTTTAAGCTTGTTGCAGCAGGGCGTCGCGCAACTGCAAGTCGGGCACGACCCGCAAGGCGATCTAGGGGCGATGACCACCGAACGGCAGTTGGCGATTGTCGAAGCGCATTTTCAGGATGCCATCGCCCAAGGCGCACAAGCCTCCGGCCCGCTGGAAAAGCAGGGCAATTACCTCAAGCCGGTGGTGCTGTGGAATGTACATCACGGCATGCGCGTAATGCGCGAGGAAAGCTTCGGGCCGCTGCTGCCGGTGATGGCCTTTGCCGATGAAGCGCAGGCAATCCATTTGGCTAACGATAGCGAGTTTGGTTTGAACGCCAGCATCTGGAGCCGGGATATTACTAAAGCCGAGCGGGTTGCCGGTCAATTGGAAGTGGGTAACTGGGCGATCAACGACGTCATCAAAAATATCGGCCATCCCGGTTTGCCGTTTGGCGGCGTGAAAAAAAGCGGTTTCGGTCGTTATCACGGCGCGGAAGGTTTGCGCAGTTTCACGTATCCGGTGTCAGGCATGACCAGCCGCAGTCATTTGCCCAAGGAACCCAACTGGTTTCCTTACTCCGAACAACGCTACCAAGACTTCAAGGGTTATATGGACTTTGTCTACGGCTCCGGATATTTACTGCAACGCATCAAACGCAACTGGCCGGCACTGCAAGCGTTTCGCGAATATTCAGCCTTCGATTTAACGCAACGCTGGCAAAATCTTAAATTACTGTTGTCATGGAAACGGGACTACTGATGAAGCAAAACAATAATAAACGCGTCGTAGTGATCGGCGCCGGTCTGGGCGGTTTGTCGGCGGCGATTTCGCTGGCATCTGAAGGTTTTCAGGTAGAACTGGTCGAGAAGAACGACAAGGTCGGCGGCAAGCTGAACATCATGACCAAAGACGGCTTTACCTTTGATTTGGGGCCGTCGATCCTGACCATGCCGCATATTTTCAAAGCACTATTTACCAAAGTCGGCAAAAACATGGCCGATTATGTCGGCATCGAAAAAGTCGAACCGCATTGGCGCAATTTCTTCGAAGACGGCACCACCATTGATTTATGCGAAGACGAGGAAAATCAGCGCCGCGAGTTGGACAAGCTGGGTCCGAATACGGCCGAGGAGTTCGCCCGCTTCATGGCCTATTCCAAAAAGTTGGGTACCGAAACCGAAGCTGGCTACTTCACCAAGGGGCTGGATACATTCTGGGAGCTGCTGAAGTTTTATGGTCCTATTCGCGCCTTGAATTTCGACGTGTTCCGCTCGATGGATCAGGGCGTCAAACGCTTTATTTCCCATCCCAAATTGGTCGACATCCTCAATTACTTCATCAAATACGTCGGTTCGTCGCCCTACGACTCGCCGGCCTTGATGAATCTGATGCCCTATATTCAATATGAATACGGCCTGTGGTATGTGAAAGGCGGCATGTATGGTTTGGCGCAAGCGATGGAAAAGCTGGCTATCGAGTTGGGCGTGACGATACGCCTGAACAGCGAAGTCGAGGAAATCCAATATCAAGCCGGTAAGGCTACCGGCATTAAACTGCAAGGCGGCGAAGTGCTGGCGGCGGACATCGTGGTGTCGAATATGGAAGTGATTCCGGCCATGGATAAGCTGCTGCACAGCTCGCCTACGGAACTTAAAAAAATGCAGCGCTTCGAGCCGACCTGTTCCGGTTTGGTGTTGCATTTGGGCGTGAATCGGTTGTATCCGCAATTGGCGCATCACAATTTCTTTTATTCCGATCACCCGCGCGAGCATTTCGATGCGGTGTTCCATCGCGGCAAATTGTCCGACGATCCGACCATTTACCTGGTTGCGCCGTGCAAGACCGACCCGAGCCAGGCGCCGGACGGCTGCGAGATCATCAAAATTCTGCCGCACATCCCGCATATCAACCCGGATAAACCGCTGACGGCGGACGATTATTGGGCGCTGCGCGAGCGGGTGTTGGCCAAACTGGAGCGGATGGGCTTGACCGATTTGCGCCAGCATATCGTCACCGAGGAATACTGGACGCCGCTGGATATTCAGGCCAAGTATTATTCCAACTTGGGCTCCATTTACGGCGTGGTCGCGGATCGCTGGAAAAACTTGGGCTTCAAGGCGCCGCAACGTAGCCATCAGTTATCAAACCTATACTTCGTCGGCGGTAGCGTCAATCCCGGCGGCGGCATGCCTATGGTGACGTTGTCCGGCCAATTGGTGCGGGATAAGATTTTGGCGGATTTGGGCCAGGCCTAATGCTGCGGCAGACAAAAACGCCTGGATTCGAATAAGCACATTAAATTTAAGCCTACACTTAACGGGCGTTATGTCAGGCATGAATTTTCATAGCTCGGTATAAACGCATCCGCGCCGGAAATCCTATATAAGTGGCTTCCGGTTTATTTCTATGATCATGCTTATTATCCGCTAGATTTTTTATGCTGCTTTTTTTTCGGAATATCCCTGCGCCGACCCGGCCCAACGAGCTTTACAGTCTCGTAGCGATGGCGGTTAGCGAAGACTTAATAGAACAAGCCAGGCAGGTGATAAAGGCGGATGTGATGGTGATTCGGGATAAGCGCAGCAATCGGCTGGAGCATCACGGCTTGGTATCGGTGAGTTCCGAGGAGGCCGGTATCCGCGCTATCAAGAATCTGAACGGCTTATTGTTCAATGGCGGCGAGGTTTTGGTCAGATGTTACAAGCAGCGTGACTTCAAAAATGATCGCCGCCGCAATGGCTTGCCGGTGCCGCAGGAGTTTATTGAAAAACGCATTCAGGACCGGCGGCGCGGCAATAGAGTGGAAATCTATGTCGATTTTTCCAATGTGTTCTATCCGATCAATATTTAGACGCGTCGCCCAATTTCTGGTTTAGCCTCTTAAAGCCAGACGCGCACGCTGTTGCGGCCATGTGTCTTGGCGGTGTACAGAGCTTTGTCGGCCTTGGTCAAAACGCAATCCGCCGTGCCGCTATCGGCGTGCATCGACGCAATCCCGATGCTGACGGTTATTGAGATCGTATGCTTATCTAAAATCAGAGGCGTATCGGCCAGCACATTACGCAAGCGCTCGGCAATTAACATGGCCGGTTCCGCTTCGGTATCGGGCATGAAAATCGCGAACTCCTCCCCGCCTATACGGCCCACCACATCGATATTACGCAATTCTTCGCGAATAATGCCGGCAAAGTGTTGCAACATTGCGTCACCGGTCGGGTGGCCGTAACTGTCGTTGATCTGCTTGAAATGATCCAGATCCAGCATTAGTACTGCTACCCGATGGTTATTTCGCCGTACCCTAGCGAATTCGTTTTCCAGGCGGGCCATAAAGTGCCGGCGATTTAAAAAGCCGGTCAAGCCGTCGGTTGTCGCCAATTCCCAGAGTTCCGCTTGCATCCGTTTGCGTGCGCTGACATCCTGCTTAATGCCGACGAAATGGCGTATGCAACCTTGTTGATCCTTAACCGGCGTAATCACCAGCTCTTCGTCATAGAGCTCGCCATTTTTGCGCCGGTTGACGATTTCGCCGCGCCAGGTGTTTCCGGCTAGTATGGTGTCCCACAAAGCCTGATAAAACGCCGGGTCTTGCTTGCCGGATTTGACCAATTCGTTGGGTCGCATACCGATAGCCTCATCGCGGCTAAAGCCGGTCAACGTTTCAAAGGCTTTATTGGCCCACTCGATGCCGGCATTGATGTCGGTGATCACCACCCCATGCTCTACCGACTCCAGGGCCGACACCAACAAGTGATCGCGCAATTCCGAGGCCTTACGCAGACTAATATCTTGGTGGATGCCGACTGCTCTGATCGGTTGGTCATGAAGATCCCATTCCAGCACGCGGCCGGTATCATGCACCCAAACCCAATGGCCTTGCTTGTGCAATAGGCGATGTTCCGCGGAGTAAAGTTCGGTTTCGCCGCGCAAATGCGGATCCAGGGAGGCATTGATCACATGCCAATCGTCCGGATGCACCAAGCGTTTCCAGATATCGATATCGGCCCCGACTTCGTCGAGCGTATACCCGAGCATCGACGCCCATAAGTCGTTGAATATCACCTTCCCGCTGGGAATATGCCAATCCCATAAACCCAGATTGGCGCTCTGCAAGGCCATGCCCATCCGCTGTTCGGACTCGTAAAGCCGTTTTTCCAAGCTGATCCGGCTCATCGCGTAGCGTATTGCCCGCACCAGACTGTCGGTGTCGATACTGGTTTTGATCAGATAATCCTGCGCGCCGCAGTCCAGAGCCTTCAGAGAAAACTCGGTATCGTCGTGCCCGGTCAGCACGATAATCGGCAGTACTCTGGTCGCTTTACGGATACGTCTGACCGTATCCAGGCCGCGCGAATCTGGTAGGCTTAAATCCACCAGCACCACGTCGATCTTTTGCTGGGCGATGGTTTGTTCGCCGTCCGCCAAATTTTCCCGCCAAATCAGCTCGAAACGCAGGTTGGGTGACGCGCGCAGATATTGCCGAACCAGACTGGCGTCGCCTGGCTCGTCTTCTATCAATAAAACGCAGCAGTTTGTCGCTTCGGTCATGTTTGTTGCTTGCTCGGTAAGCGCACCACGTTAAACCAATACCCTTCGATATGCCTAACCACCGTGATAAATTGTTCGATATCCACGGGTTTGGTGATGTAACTGCTGGCGCCCAGTTGATAAGTAGCAACCACATCACGCTCGATATCGGAGGTGGTGAGCACTATCACCGGGATACTGGAAAAGTCCGGTTCCGACTTGATTTTGATGAGAAACTCGCGGCCGTTCATACGCGGCATATTCAGATCCAGCAAGATCAAATCCGGGCGCGGCACATCGGCATAGTCGGCGCCTTGCCGCCGCAAAAACGCCATCGCCTCGACGCCGTCACAAACATGATGCAGATTGCAGCGCAGCCGATTTTCCTTGAAACTCATTTTTACCAGATGGGCGTCGGCGGGTTCGTCTTCCACCAACAGCACATCGAACAGTGGAGTCGATTTATCCGTCATGCTTGTTTCCTTCGATATTGGGTAGCTCGAAGACCACGGCAGTGCCGTTCTGCCCGGTACTGTCAATCCAAATCTTGCCGCGGCAGCTGGTCACGATGCGGCGGGCAATCGACAGGCCGATACCGGTGCCGGCCTCGTGGTCGCGATAGTTCAGGCGCTCGAAAATTTCGAAGACGCGTTGCCGATACTCCGCGTCGATTCCCGCGCCGTTATCGCGCACATAATAACGATTTACGTCCAGTTCCGATACGCCGCCAATCTCGATTTGTAAGTTCAGTTCCGGATTGGCCGGACGGCCATGCCTGAGCGCGTTGTCCAGAAACAGGCTAAATAGCTCGATCAAGCGAGGGAGATCGATATAGGCATTCGGTAAATGACCGACGCTAACAATGGCGCCGGCGGCGGCAATTTGGTCTGCTAAAGCATGTAATGCCGCTTCCACCGCTGCTTCCGCGTTCACATGGTCAATTTTGTCGCGAGCTTGATCGGCGGTTACGTAAAGTTGAATATCGCGAACCAGGCTGAGTAAACGCTGGGCGTCCTGCTCCAGATAATCAAGGCTGGTATTGATCTCTTCGTTGTGCGATGCATCCGGATAAGCCCGCAACGAATGACGCAAACGTTGGGTAAAGCTGCTGAAGCGGCGAGTCGGTTCCATCAGATGATGTGCGGAAATTTCTGCGAACCGGCTCAGGTCGGCATTACTGCTTTGCAGGTCGATACGGACTTGCCTGCGTTCGGTAATATCGATGCACGAGCCGATATAGCCGACGAATTCGCCGTTGTCGTCGTAACGGGGAATACCGGTGTCGAGCAACCAGCGATATTCGCCATCGTGGCGTCTCAGGCGAAATTCCACACTAAATGGCCAACGCTTTTCAAAATGCTGGATGTATTGAGCTAGATAAAAATCCAGATCGTCCGGATGTACCGCTTCTACCCAGCCATTACCTGTTTCTTGTTCGATACTGCGCCCGGTAAAATCCAGCCAGACCTTATTGAACCAGTAACAAAGCTTATTGGGCCCGGACAGCCAGATCAACACCGGTGCGGAATCGGCCATCGTGCGAAAGCGATTTTCACTCTCGCGCAATTCGGAGGTCATGGTTTGCGCCAGGGCCATTGCCCGGCTGCGGCTGTTCACCAACTGCCAGGTTAGCAAACTTAACAACAGGCTGAGGCTCACGCAGCTGCCGGCGATAAGCAACGGCTTGTCTTGATCGACGCGCGCTTGAAAATTCGGTTCGGCGTGAATCAATAAGGTCCACGGGTGGCAGGCCAGCACGATATGTTGTTTTGAGGTCAATATTGGGGGGGGGCTTACCGGCGGCGGCGAGCCGTACATGCGGTTTTCTTCGTTTATCTCGTCGCCGTTGAATATTTCCAATCCCAAATCGCTTTCCTGTTCACCGCCTATGCCGGCCATTAAGTCTTTGCTACGGAATGGCGCGTAAACCCAGCCCAATAAATTGGCGCTACGCTGCTCCAGCGTGTCGTGCGGCACGTCTTTTTTATACACCGGCAGATACATTAAAAAGCCGGCTTGCACGTCCTTGTCGGTTTCCTGCAGTAACTTAACTTTTCCGGTAACACCGAGGCTATTGTTATCGCGGGCATAGCTTAATGCCAGGTTGCGGGTGGGTTCGGAGAACATGTCGTAACTGAAGGCGCGTAGATTGCGGCCGGAAAATGGTTCCAAATAGATAATCGATGAATAAAAATCCCGCTCGCCGACAGGATGGATGTCGTAATCGGCGAAGCCTTGTTTGCGCATCTGCGCAACATGCCGGTCTTTCTCGGTTTTAGGGATCCACAAGGAAAAGCCCACTCCTTGGATGCCAGGGAAGCGTTGGTCGAGATTGAGTGCGGATACATATTCCCGATATTCGTTGCGTTCTACCAGCCCTGATGCCGCAAACAAGCCCCTGGCGCCATATAACATTTGCTCGTAAGTTTGTAGCCGTTGCTCAATACTTTGCACCAGTTGCCGGACGCGGAAATCGAAATACAGCCGACGTTCGTTTTCCAAATCCTGAACTGCAAGCTGCCAAGCCTGATAGCTGCTTAACAAGGTAATGGAAAGTACCGTAGCAGTGAGCCAGTGGCTGTAATACCGGGGTTTTTTCAACTTGGCCAGGCTTGGGCGAGGCGGGTTACCAACCGAATTTTCGTTCTTGTTGTTCATATCGGCTGTGTGTCGGTTTCGGGGGTATAGCCCAAGGGGATTTCAAAAGTAAAGCAGGATCCCTGGCCTTCGCCGACCGAATCCACCCAAATTTTGCCGTCGTGATGTTCGACTATGCGCCGGCATAAGGCCAGGCCCATGCCGGTGCCATCGAAACGTTTACGTGCTTGCAGGCGGCTGAAGAATTGAAACAGCCGATCAAATTGCTCGGGGTTTATGCCGATACCGTTGTCGCGCACGCTGAGCCGCCATAGGCTACCGCTGACCTCGGAACTCACTTCGATAACGGGTGCTTGATTTTCCTGGCGATAGTGCAGGGCATTGACCAACAGGTTTTGCAGCAAGCGGCTCAGTTCGTCGCGGCTGGCATACAGGATGGGCCAGTGGCCACGACAATGAATCTTGGCTTGGCATTGTTCCGCCAAGGGTTCGACGAACTGCAACACTTCATCGCGGACCGCATCGCTGGCAATCCAGGATTTTTGTTGGGTCTTGCGGCCGACTCGCGAATACTCCAGCAGCGAGACTATCATCGCATCCATGCGTTTGGCGCCCTCCAGCGCAAAATTCAGATTTTGCCTGGCGTCTTCATTCAGCGATTCCCCGAGATTGCGTTCCAAAAATTGCAAATGGCCGGATACCATGCGCAACGGCTGACGCATGTCGTGGGATACGCTGTAAGCGAACTGTTCCAGATCGACATTGGAGCGCAACAAGGCGTCGTGGCTTTGCAGCAATTCCTGCTCGATCTGTTTATGCTTGTCGATATCGACATGCGTACCCAGCATCCGTTGCGGATTGCCGTCCGGTGTTTTCGCCACCACCATGCCCTTGGCGAGTATCCACTTATAATGTCCATCCTTGCAGCGCATGCGAAACTCCACCCAATACAGCGCTTCCGTACCGTCGAAGTAGTCGTTTAGGGTTTTGAGTACCCGATCAGTATCTTCCGCATGCAGGCTGTCGCGCCAGGCTTCGAAGGTGTTGGCGAATTCTTCCGGTTGATAACCTATCATCGATTTCCAGCGCGGCGAGAAAAACACCTCGCCGCTGACGATGTTCCAATCCCAGACACCTTCGTCGGCGCCTTCCAGCGCAAATTTCCAGCGATATTCGCTGTCCACCAAACGAATGTTTTGTTCGCGCACTCGTCGCCGTTCCGCTGCCAGGTAGCGGTTTGCCGAAAATAAACTCAAGCTGAGCAAAACCACCAAGAATACGCCGGCGCTGAGGGCCAGCACCGCCGTGGGATAACGTTGCCAAATATCGGGCAGGGTAAATTGCGGTGTGGTGTCGAACGGTTTTGCGCGCAGACTGCGCAGCAATTGTTCCACCGAGTTGTAATCGGCGGGTATGGTAAAGCCGTCTATCCCCGGAATACGGTCGAAGCCCATCAGTAACAAAGCGCCGGCGACTTTTTTGGCCAACTCGCGGTCTACGCTCGGCAAGGCCACAAACGGCCATTCCGGATACAGGTGCGTCGATAGCAGCTTGAAGTCCGCCGAGGTTTGCGCATTCAGGATTTTGATTTGCCGCAGATCGAACTTGCCGCTTTTAGCCAAATCCTCCAGAACGCCGCTGCGCACGAAACCTATGTCGGCTTGCCCGGACAATACCGTATCCAGTACCGCATCGTGCGGCATACCGGTGAGCACTAATTGGGATGCCTTGACAATATCTATTCCGGCTTGCGCGGTTTCGTAAGCTTGCATCTGGAAGCCGCCCAGGGAGTCTAGCCCGGTAACGGCGATTTTTTTGCCGCGCAGGTCGGTGAGGGTGTTTAGATCGCCGCGTTCGGCAAGTGCGAAGATCACGCCACCGAACATGTCGTGGCTGCGGTCGTCCTCGCGCCTGAGTAAGGTTGCCAGCGGTGCCGAAAAGCCATGTTGGTAGCTGATGTGGACATAGTGGCCGGGGTTGGTCAGCACAAAGTCCAGTTGTTTGCGCTCTATGCCGGCTTCCAACTCTTTGTAGTTCAACGCTTCGACGATGAACTCGCGTTCGGGAATGGCCCGGTGCAAAACTTTGGTCAGTGCTTGCCATTGTTCCAGGGTTTGCGGTTTGGGCCGATAGGCCAGCACACCGATGCGTACCGGCGCATCGGCCAGAACTTTAATGCTGGTCAGCAGCCAACAGCTGAGCAGCAGAAATTTACTTAGGCTAAGCAAATCGTTTTTAGTCATTGAAAAGTTGTTAACGCGCATAGTCATAAAATCCGATACTGAGCCTATCAGTGTCCCAAACACTCCCTGATGCTTAGCTGGGTCGCCCTGCGCGCCGGCCAAAATGCGGCTATCCAGGCTACTGTTAACACGATAATCAGCCAATACAGGATAGCCCAGAAGTCGAAGCTGAAATCCAGTTGTATGCCAAGCATAGTCCGGCCCAGTTGTTTGGCTAGAGGTTCGGCGGCCAGATAGGCGAGCGGAATACTCAGTAGCCAGGCGATGCCGCCATGCAGCAGGCCTTCCAATAAAAACATGCGGAACACCACTTTGGAGGGTGCGCCGATGGCGCGCAAAACGCCTATTTCGCGAATGCGCTGCAATACACTAATTGCCAAGGTGCCGGACAGGCCGATGCCGCCGACTGCCGCAATCATGCAGGCCAAGCCCAGCAATGTGTTCAGCACCGGTTTGAATTGATTGCGGGCAAATTGGCGTTGTTCCAGTTTGGCGAGTGTGGTGTAAACATCCAGTTGCACGCCTTGATCTTGAAAATGCTTTTGCAAGCGGCGCAGATAGTCGGCTTCCTGATTGAGGTCGGCGACCGGTGCATCGAGCAACGCGAACGACGCCAGATCCTTGTTTTGGGTAATCCGCCGTAAGGTTTCCAGTGGCGCGTACACCGGTTCTACCGCATAGCTGCTGCCAGCCAACCAGCGATAGATGCCTATTACTTGCCATTTTTCGTGGATGGTACCTAGCGCTACGTCCAGCATATCGCCCGCTTGGACACCGTTCAGCGCGGCGGTATCCGCGCTCAGCACCAGTACCCGCTCGCCGGCGTCGCTGGCTTGCAACCAGCGCCCGGATTCGATCAGCGGTTGATACATGCTTGAGTTTTTTGGCAAGGCCAACATTTGCAGGCCCAGGCTGCCTTTTTGCTGTAAAGCTTGGCCTTCCTTGGCAATTTGCAAGCTGGATCGTTGCCAGAATTCAATTTGTTCCGTGCCGCTTACCGCTGCGGCGATGTCGCGTATCTTTTGCTCGGACTGGTCGAGGGTAAAACCCAGTCGCACGGCATAACGGCTGCGGGCCATTTCCAGGTCCAGCGTTAAATTCAGCGAGGCGATTAAGCTGGTCAATACTAAAAACATCACGCCGGCAACGATCAGCACGCTTTGCGTCAGCACCAGCCTGGCTTTGCGGCGGAACAAATTCCCCAGCGCCGCTGCAGATAAAGTCGGCAGAAAACGCGCGCTGAATTTTTCTAGGTAAAGATCGAAGCGGTTGTAGCCAAAATCCGCACCCACGCCATAACTGGCGATTGCCACGCGCACCGTCAGCGCTGCGCCGCGCAAAATTGGAGCCAAGGCCGCCAGCAATGGCGCCAACAGGCCGCCCAGCAGCATGTAGGCAACGGCAGGTAGGGAAACCGCAAATGCGCCGCAGTCGATATTGAATAACGCCAACAGCCGGCAAGAGCTGAAATAAGCGGCGGCCAGCGCCGGCGGCATGGCCAGGACTATCGCCAGCAAAGCCAGCAGCAGGATTTCCAGCAGATACAATTTGGCGATGGTTTTAGTTCCGGCGCCCAGCGCTTTCATCACGCCGATTTGATCGGTTTGTTGGGTAATATGGGCCGATACGGTGTTTAAAATCAATACGCTAGCCAGGGCTAACGAGACCAAGGCCATGATTTGCAGGACGCCGTTGATGCCGGCCAAAAACGGTCGGCCCCAATGCTGTTCCGGGTCTTGCAGCAAGGTGACGTTGACGCCGATATGCTTAGCGGTAAGCAGGCTGCGAATCTGGCCGGCGACGCTGCGGGCGGTTTCGCTGCTGTAAGGTTCGGCGATTTGCACCAATAATTGCCGGAAACTATGTGCCGCAATGCCAAATTGGGCGGCTTGGGCTGTGCTGGCAAAAAAGTGTACCTGACCGCCGAATTTGGGCGGTTTAACGAAGGGATGGCGGACGATGCCGCCGATAGGCAAGGTTTGCGGGCCTTGGAGGGTTTCGAATTCTATGTCACCGCTTTGCAAGCCGCTGGACAGGGCGGCGGAGAGGTTTTCTATCGCAATCTGGTTCGCGTTTGGCCAATTACCGGATTGCAGCGCGGTTTTGTCGAAATGTTGATTGCCATAGTCGGGTCGGATAATCAGCGTACCCAAGCGCCAGTCGGTTTCGCCGGGTTGCCGGAAGTGTACGCTCAGCGGCGTCATCGTATCGACGCCGGCCACGCCGGGTATGGCTTTGACTTGTTCCAGCAAACCGATGTCGGCATCGCTCCGCAATATCAGATTGATATGCGAGGGTTGCGATTGCCGATGCGCGGCATCCATTTTGCCCAGCAGCAAATCGATCATGCCGAACAGGGTGCCGACGCAGCAGACGCCAGCCGCGATACTGATAATAGCCAGCGCGGTGCGGCTTTTAGTCAGCCACAAGTCGGCCCAGACTTTATACCAGAGCGTATTCAAACCAGGTTTACCGGTTTGCTGTCCGCATGGATCCGCCCGGAACGGATTTCCAGTTTGCGGCTGGCGGCGTCGGCCAGGGTTTCGTTGTGGGTGACCATCACCAAGGTTTTGCCTTGATCGCGCAGGTGCGCGAACAAATCGAACACCGAATCGGCGGTGGCCGCATCCAGATTGCCGGTGGGCTCGTCGGCGACGATCAGCGGCGGGTCGTTAGCCAGTGCGCGGGCAATCGCCGCCCGTTGCTGCTGGCCGCCGGAAACCTGGCTGGGCAAGCGCTCCGCCGCATCAGCCAGGCCGACCAGTTCCAGTAAATGCATGGCCCGCTCGCGGCGCTGGCCCTTGTTTAACCTGCCGAGAAAGTCCATCGGCAGCACGATGTTTTGTAGCAGATTCAGGGCTGGTAATAACTGAAAAAACTGAAACACGATGCCGATATTGGCGCCGCGCCAACTGGTAAGCTTTTCGTTACTGAGTTTTTGCAGCTCGGCACCATTGACGATGACTTGGCCTTGGCTGGGGTGATCGATGCCGGTCAGCAGATTCAATAGGGTGGATTTACCATTGCCGGACGGGCCGACGATGGCTACAAATTCGCCGGAGTAAATATCCAGATTGATGTCGTGCAATACGGTTTGCAGCGTGCCGGCTTGCGGGTAATCCTTATAAACCTGTTTCAGTTCTATGATCTTTTTCATAACAGCCGGCAAATTGCGGTATGTTACACGAGGCGCGGGCATCCTGGCATACCCGTCATCTCACGGACACTTCGCCGGAGGGCGATCAATGACATCGGTACGCATTTTGTGGCTAGTGCTTTGCCTGGTTTGGATAGCGGCGGAAATTAGTTTGGCTCGCCGGGCTGCGCTGCAAACCGGGTCGGCTTTGAATGCCGAGCGGGGTTCGCAGCGCGTCTTATGGACCAGTATCTTGGCAAGTCTGGCTCTGGCATTGTGGTTTAAAAATCTGGCCTGGGCACCAATCAAGCTTGATTATCTGCCTAGACAAGCATTGGCAATGCTGTTGTTTGCCTCAGGGCTTTATCTGCGTTACGCGGCGGTGACGACATTGGGCCGGTTTTTCACGACTAACGTGGCGATACAGCAGGAACATCGTTTGATTAAGGACGGGCCTTACCGCTGGTTGCGGCATCCAGCCTACACCGGTTTGTTGATAGCCTTATTTGCGGCTGGTGTGGCGATGGGCGATTTCATTGCGCTGGCATTGTTGCTTATACCGACAGTTTGGGCGTTTGCCCTACGCATCGAGATTGAAGAGCGGATGCTGTTGGCTGAGTTCGGCGGCGTTTATGCCGACTTTTGCGGGTCTACCTGGCGGTTGATACCCTGGGTATATTAAAAAAGCCGGTAGGTCAGGGTGCGCGATAGCGTTCCCTGACCTAATTCGGAGCCGCTGGGCCTTCGATAAGTCACGTAATCGCTATCGCGGCCGTGACCTACCGTTACAAAAGCAAAGCGTTAGCCGACCAATTCATCCAGATATTTTTCCACATCCAACGCCGCCATACAGCCGGCGCCGGCCGAGGTGATGGCTTGTTTGTAATGCGAATCCATCACGTCGCCGGCCGCGAACACGCCAGGCACGCTGGTAGCGGTAGCGTTGCCGTGGATACCGCTATTAACCACGATATAACCGTGTTCCATCTGCAATTGACCGGTAAAAATATCGGTATTGGGGGTGTGGCCGATGGCGATAAACACACCGTGTACATCCAGGTCTCTAGTCGAGCCGTCCTGGCTATTTTTGATGCGCAGACCGGTCACGCCCATCTCATCGCCCAATACTTCGTCCAGTTGGTGATTCCACTCGATGCGAACATTGCCGGATTTTGATTTTTCGATCAGTTTGTCCGACAGGATTTTCTCGGAACGGAATTTATCGCGTCTGTGCACCACGATCACCTCGGAGGCGATGTTGGATAAATACAAGGCTTCTTCGACTGCGGTATTGCCGCCGCCGATTACCGCAACCGGTTTGTTGCGGTAGAAGAAACCGTCGCAAGTGGCGCAGGCGGAAACGCCTTTGCCTTTGAAGGCTTCCTCGGACGGCAGACCCAGATATTTAGCCGAAGCGCCGGTGGCGATGATCAACGCATCGCAGGTGTAGATGCCGGCATCGCCGGTCAAGGTAAACGGTTTTTGCGACAGATCGGCCGTGTGGATATGGTCGAAAATGATTTCGGTATTGAAGCGCTCGGCATGCAAGCGCATCCGTTCCATCAAATCCGGACCTTGCAGGCCTTCCACGTCGCCGGGCCAGTTGTCCACTTCGGTGGTCGTGGTCAATTGTCCGCCTTGTTGCATGCCGGTAATCATCACCGGATTCAAGTTGGCGCGCGCGGCGTAAACGGCTGCGGTATAACCGGCCGGGCCGGAACCTAGGATCAAAAGTTTGCAATGTTTTGCGGCAGCCATTATTTCGAGTCTCCATGCGGGTTAGGGTAGCAAAATTATAAGGGCATTCCCCCCCGGGATAAAACCGATTTACCGACAGGTTTTTAATGGCGTGGCCGGTAAAGCTAATGTTAAATCGATTTACATCATCTATAATCATGTTTTGTGACGCTTTTATTGTGAGCCGACAACTATGGTTGCTGTTGTGGAAGAGAGAGCCGCGCGAGGCTATCGCGAAATCGCATTACTGGGTTTTTCAAGTTGTGCCTTGTTTTTTTTAATTGCCCTGGTCACTTTTAATTCCAACGATCCTGGTTGGAGTCATAGCACATCGTATCAATCCATCAGTAACGCCTGCGGTTTGTTTGGTGCCTGGCTGGCGGATTTTGTATTGAGTTTTCTGGGGTTGATGGCCTACCTGATTCCAGTGATGATTTTTTGGTATGGCTACATCTTGTTTCAAGGCTCCCGCCAGACGGGTGGGCAGTGGGCGCTGGCATCGCGCTCGGCAGGTTTCCTGGCGACAACAGTTTCCGGCTCGGCGATTCTGTTTTTGCATCTGCATTTTCTACGCACCAAGGTCGATCTGCCGGAAAGTCCGGGCGGCATTCTGGGGCGGGAAATCGGCGACGCCCTGGTGCATCTATTAGGCAACTCCGGTTCTACCTTATTATTGCTGGCCATTTTTATGACCGGTGTAACCTTGTTTACCGGGTTGTCCTGGCTGACGATGATGGCCTTTATCGGTAAATGCGCGATGACGGCCTGTTCGGTCGTGGGCCGGCAGGCGGTTGAGGTACCAGAGCGTTATCGCGCGGATAGACCGGCGCGACCTGAATCCACAAAAGAAGCCAAAAAACCGCGTAATCAGCAACCGGAAGTTAAAACCGAAGAACGCGCTAAAAAGTCGCAGATTCAAGTGCTGGAAACCGCGCAACCTTCAACTGCCGCCGCGGTTAGACCCTTGCGTAGAAAAGACAGCAAACCCGTGGACGACATGGAGCCCGGCGCCTATATCAACGCCTTGCCTACCTTGTCCTTGCTGGACAAGCGCGAAATCAAGGTTAAACGTTACTCCAAATTAGAATTGGAAGAAATTTCCCGTCAGGTGGAAGACGTGCTGCAGGATTACGGTATCGCCGCCGAAGTGGAAGCGGTATTGCCGGGTCCCGTTATCACGCGTTTTGAATTGCGTTTGGCGGCGGGCGTGAAAGTCAGCCGCATTAGCAGCCTGGCTAAGGACTTGGCTCGCGGCCTGTCGGTAACCAGCGTGCGGATTGTCGAGATTATCGAAGGCAAATCGGTGATCGGTCTGGAGATTCCCAATCAAGAGCGGGAAATGGTTTCGCTGCGCGATTTGCTGGTATCCGACGAATTCGAACGCGCCAAATCCAAACTCAGCATCGCGATGGGCAAGGATATTTCCGGTACGCCGGTGGTAGCGGACTTGGGCAAAATGCCGCATGCGCTGGTGGCCGGTACCACGGGTTCCGGTAAATCGGTGGCGATCAACACGATGATTCTCAGCTTGTTATATAAATCCAAGCCGGAAGACGTGCGGATGATCATGATCGACCCGAAAATGCTGGAATTATCGGTGTACGAAGGCATTCCGCATTTGCTGACGCCGGTCGTTACCGATATGAAAGACGCGCAAAACGCCTTGCGTTGGGCCGTGGCGGAAATGGAGCGTCGCTACAAATTGATGTCCAAAGTTGGGGTGCGGAATCTGGCCGGCTATAACCAGGCGGTCAGAGAAGCCGAGGCAACTGGTCAGCCGATCCGCGATCCTTTATTCCGTCCGGAAACGCCGGTGGCTTTGGAAGATTATCCGCTGCTGGACACGCTGCCCAGCATCGTCATCGTGATCGATGAACTGGCCGACATGATGATGGTGGTCGGTAAAAAAGTCGAAGAATTGATCGCCCGTTTGGCGCAAAAAGCCCGGGCAGCTGGTATTCATTTGGTGTTAGCAACCCAGCGTCCGTCCGTGGATGTATTGACCGGTTTGATTAAAGCCAACGTGCCGACCCGGATTTCCTTCCAGGTATCGTCGCGCATCGATTCCCGGACCATTATCGACCAAGGCGGTGCAGAAGCCTTGCTGGGTAACGGTGATATGTTGTTCCTGCCGTCCGGCACCAGCATCCCGTTGCGTGCCCATGGCGCTTTTGTGGACGATCATGAAGTGCATCGGGTGGTGGAATTCTTGAAAAAAACCGGCCCGACCAATTACCTGGACGAAATCACTCAGGAACGTACCGATAGCGGTGAAGTCGCCGGCTTGGATAGCGAAGACAGCGAATCCGATGCGCTGTACGACGAAGCGGTAGCGTTCGTGACCGAGTCGCGCAAGGCCTCTATTTCCAGCGTGCAGCGCCGTTTCAAAATCGGTTACAACCGCGCGGCGCGCATCATCGAAGACATGGAAAACGCCGGCGTGGTCAGCATGCCGGAAACCAACGGCTCCCGCGAGGTGCTGGCACCGCCACCGCGCTGATTGCGATGAATGTCGTCATCATTGGCTTACTGGCCGTTGCTGCCGTGTCCGGCATAGGCGGCTGGTTGCTCAGTTCCAAACAAAGCCAGGAAACGCCGGTTAAAATCATGATGTTCGTTGGTTATTTCTGGCTGCTGGCTTTTGCGCAATTCTTGCTGGTCGCCCTGGGCTACTTTGGCTGGCAACATTTCTCCGGTTGATTTTTCTATCATGGACATGATCCCCGAGCTGATCGGTTATCTGGCGGCAAGCTTGACGACCGCCTCTTTTTTGCCGCAAGCGATTAAGACCTTTAGAACCCGCGATACGGATTCCTTATCGCTAGGCATGTACAGCATGTTTACGTTGGGTGTGTTGCTGTGGTTGATTTATGGTATCTATCTGGTGAACATAGCCATCATAGTCGCCAACGCGATTACCTTTTTGCTGGCGGCCGCCATTTTGTACTTTAAGATTCACAATTTGCGGCGTAAATAAAAATGCCATATTCGCCAAAATGTCTGCAAACACGCCCGAGCAGTTGCGCATAAAAACCGACAGTTCCGCCGCCAATGACAGCCATGCTTTCATTGAGAAAATTCGGCCGAATACAGCGGTTTCCGAGCCGGTTTACAAGCAGCTGCAAAGACGCATTACCGACATGATCCAGTCCGGGGAACTCGGTGACGGCTTCAGCCTGCCGTCCGAGAGGGCTTTGGCGGAAGCGCTGGATCTCAGCCGCACCACGGTGCGGCGTTGTTACGAAGAATTGCGGGCTCAGGATTGTATTGCTACCCACGGCCGCGCCGGCGTCACGGTAAAGGCGCCGCCCTCGCGAATCAATCCGGAGATGGGCAAGCTGAAAGGCTTTACCGAAGAAATGCGCGAGTTGGGCATCACGCCGTCCACGCAAATTCTCGAACACCGGATTGTCGTCGACAGAACTATCGCCTCTATTTTTAATCGCCCGGCCTCTACACGTTTTTTGCGTTTGGTACGGGTGCGCTTGGGAGACGGTATGCCGCTATCGCGGGAAGTGGCTTGGTACGATCTAACCGTGGCGCCGGCTTTGGCCGAGTGGGATGGCGAAGGATCCGCCTATCAATATCTGGAAAAACATTGCGAGTTGGGCTTGGTGCATGCCGAGCAATCCATCGAAGCGGTGCTCAGCGATGAACTGGAAGCGGCCGTTTTCGGTTTCGATCAGCCGGGGCCATGCTTATTGTTGAAGCGCAAGACTTACGCAGACAACGGGCAGATCGTGGAATATGTTGAAGGTACGTTTCGCGGCGATGCTTACACCTATAGAGTTAATCTGAAAATCCGGCCGAGCTAAACTGCCGTTGGTTTTGGCTTGGTCTCAATAAAACTGTCGATCTCTATTTGGGTTGGCAAACACTTCAATACGCCTTGATGCGCGGCAACCCAGGCGCCGCAGGCGCAGGCTCTGCTTAAAGCATTCACTAAACTCAAGTTGTTTAGCAAAGCAGTTGCCAGGCCCGCACTGAATGCGTCACCAGCGCCGGTGGCGTCAAATGCCGCAACAGGCCAGGCCGGTTGATGTATAACCTTATCTTTCGTTAAGGCCACGCAGCCCTCTTCACCCTGCGTTACCAGCAACAGTTCTCCAGGCCAGGCAATTTGCTCCGCCCAGTTGGGCAAGCTGTGCAAGCACTGCTCCAAGCTAATCTCGTTAGTGCTTAAGCCGAACAGTAAGGCGGCTTCGGTTTCGTTTAGCACCAGAATATCGGTTAATTTCAACAAGTCGGAATCGGGTTGCCGCCAAGGCGACGGATTTAACATGGTGCGGATGCCGCGCTGACGAGCAATCTCGAATGCTGCGCGGATTGGCACTTCCGGGATCTCGAATTGGGCGTAAATCAAGTTTAGATCGGGAAGGGCAGCCAAGGCTATTTCGACATGTTCCTTATTCAACAGGGCGTTGGCGCCTGGATAGACGGCCAAAAAATTCTCGCCATTCGGACCGATAAAGCCGACACCGAAACCGGATTGCGGTCCCGTTTTCAGAAACCAACGGCTGTCTAGTCCTTCATGCTCCAGTAACTCCGAAACTTCGTCCGCAACAACGTCATGTCCTAGCGGTAATAGCAACGCTACCTCAGCGCCAAGCCTATGCGCGGCTACACCGACATTCAAGCCCTTGCCGCCGTGTTCCTCAAGTAAGCCATTAGCTTGCAGGGATTCACCGGAAGTGGGCAGGCGCTCAACATTCAGGCAATGGGCATGGACATAACTGGCTAAAACTAGAATGGGCACGCAAACTCCAATTCGCGAGAAAAATCTGTGAAATAGTACCGAATTAAATCCAATAATTTACGATTGACGCAAAAAATTCTAAATGGTATTTGTATGGTATCTTAAATAAATACCAAAAAGATGGAGTATTAGCCATGACTCAACAAGTTCTGAATATCAATAACACCCAAATCGTCAGCGGCACGGAAAACATGACACCAGGCGAGGGAGGTGCGCATACCCGCTTACTCTGGGCCGGCGTGCCGCCTTTCTCGGCCAGGCCTGATGTAACCGTCAGCATCTATTCGGCGGAAGGTATGGCTAACGCGGGTACCACGTTCGCTCCTTGGTCTATCGAGTATGTTCCAGGTGGTGCTGCCGGTGGCCGAGATCTGATCGCCATCTCGGCAGCCAATACCGAAACCGGTTTGGAGACCGATGTGGATGTGGTCTGCAGTTATCTGGCTATTGGTCCGAGTGAGTAGCCGCTATTACTTCTAGCAGCCTCAGTTCGTTTGGCAATATTAAAATCTGGCCGGAAACTTAAACGCGGCCTTTCCAAGGGAAATACTATGAAAATCAAAACTGCGTTGCTCACTATGTCCATTCTTAGTCTGATGGCCTTCAATACAGGTGCCGCCGCGAACGCGAGCGCTACCGCCGAGGTTACCGTTGATTGGAGTAGCTTTAGAGTGACTTCGGGAACCGAAGTCAATGCCGGAATCGCTTGGTACGATAAATCTTCGCGCGTGGATACTCGTCTGGACACGCCTTACGGCGAAGGTACCTATTCATCCGACTGGGTAACGCCATTGACCAGCTTACAAACGGGGAGCGGGATTCGTTCCATTACCTCGAAAGCCGATGTTGATCCTAATATCCTACATAGCTATTCCCAGGATATAGATCCGGCGTTCGGCGATGCGGTGACCACCGAGAGCTACCGCACCGGCAGCTTTACCGGATCCGGGAGTGGGGCGACCACCTTCTCGGTCGACTACAGCATGAATGTCGGTTTGCTACCTGGCAGCGGGACCAATGACGTGGCGGCGGCCTGGGTGTTGCTGGTGGTAAACGATTTCGGCGATCCCAACCGGTCTTTGTCCAGTCGTAAGGATCTGTTCCTTAATGCCAATTTCGTCGGTAGTTTCCCGAACCAGGCCTCGGGTACTTTATCGGTCACCTTGCCCACCACGAGTATCGGGCGGATATTCTTTAAGGTTACCACCCACGCTTACGCGAACGTCTCAGGAGTTTCTCAAGTGCCGTTGCCAGCCACGGCATGGCTGTTCGGATCGGCGTTGTTAGCGATGGTTGGAGCGCGTCGCCGGCAAGTTTCAGCGGCGGCCGGTATCTGAAGCGCACCCGGTTTTCGCAAGTAGCGATTAATGGTCCCGGAACGGGTTTTGAGCCGGGCGGGCAGCAACGGCGGCGACCATTTTCTTAACAAATTAAGCAATCAGAGGATTTTTATGAATCGCCTTCCGATTTTGCTGCTCTTGTTTGCCTTATTGGCTTACGTGCCGACGGCCAGCGCGTACACCACATCCTTGAACGTGGTCGCCAGCGCCAATGCCGCCTATGGCAGTCAGTCCTACGATGCGGATTCCAAGCTGATAGACAATATCAACAGCCCTTCATCGTTTTCGGTCAATGCGCTATATCAAGTACCCAGTACGAGTGGACCAGGCAGTTACGTTGAAACCTACCGTTCATCCGCAGGTGGTTTGTCAGTCCCGGCGTATTGAAAGCCAGCGCCAGTGCCAGCGCGTCTGCCTATGCCGGCAACGTCGCCAATGCTAGCAGCAAAGTATCATTTGCCGATAATTTCAGTTTAGTGGGGCCCAGCGGCCTGAATATCGATCTGACGTTGACTTATTTGGTTTCAGGAGCACTGTCCGGAACAGCGGCCGCTAGCGGTACGGTCCAACTAAGCACGGGTGATAGGATCTCTTTCACGGAAAGCGGTTATACGTCGCGTAGTTTCAGCTGTTCTTGGATGCCGTCGTGTACCGGCCTGGCGACATTTTCGGTGCCGGTGAATACCTTGATTTCATTGGACGCCTTCGTGGAAGTCGGGGCGGGCGCCAGCGGTTATTTCAAGCCTACGCTAATCGAGTCATCAGCCAATTTTGGGAATACCGGCTTGGTGTATCTGGGTATTGCCGATAGCTGCTATCAATTGGTGTCCGGCAGCGGGTTTAATTACGCTCCCGTGCTATTGCCTGCCGCGTTTTGGCTATTTGCTTCTGCCGTATGCACATTTGGCTTTTCCGCACGGCGCAAGTAGGTAACAGGCTAGTTCAACATTCCATTGCTGCTACAAAGGCACGGCAAAAGTATTCAAAACCGAATTTTTGCCGCTCCGGCTCTCTATCTGATCGACTGCTGTGTCGCAGTTCTGCTTCTGTCTCTATGCCGCTGTTAAGTTGTTACAATGCTCGACCAACTTAAACACACTGCTGATACACGGGCCAGAGAAGCATCATTAATGAAAACCAGAGATAGAAGACACGGTGTCGTGCTAGTGCACACGGGTGAAGGTAAAGGCAAGTCCTCAAGTGCGTTTGGCATGGTATTCCGCGCCGCGGGTTGGGGCATGAAAGTCTGTGTGATTCAATTCATCAAAGGTCAATGGCAAACCGGCGAGCAACGGGCGGCGACGCGTTTCGAGGAAATAGAATGGCATGCCCTCGGCGACGGGTTTACCTGGGACACCAAGAACCCTGAACAGGATATTAAAACCAGCCGGGAAATTTGGGAGTTTAGCAAGCAAAAAATCCTCTCCGAAGAATTCGACCTGGTGATCCTGGACGAAATCAATTACTGCTGTGGCTATGGCTGGATCAGCGGCCAGGAAATCGCCGATTTCATCAAAAATGACAAACCGGCCTGGCTGCATCTGGTGATGACTGGCCGCAATGCCGCGCCGGAAGTCATCGAAGCAGCCGATACGGTCACCGAGATGACCAGAATCAAGCATGCTTACGCCGCCGGTATTAAGGCTGAGCAGGGCGTGGAATTTTAAGCTGAAAAAAAACCGGGCTTCTGGCAGAATTGCCGGTTTTTAATCTAGGCATCAAGACCACTATGCAACAAGCAAAAAAACTTATCGAACAGTACTATCAAGCATTCAACAGCGGCGACATGGATACCTTTCTGAGCTTGTTGACCGACGACGTGGTACATGACATTAACCAGGGCGACCGTGAGCAAGGCAAGGCCGCTTTCGCTGAATTCATGAAAAAAATGAATCACCATTATAAAGAACAGTTGGTGGATATGGTGATTATGGCCAACGAAGACGGCACGCGCGGCGCGGCCGAGTTTGTGGTATTAGGTGAATACCTGAACACCGACGAAGGTCTGCCGGAAGCCAATGGTCAAACCTATCGTTTGCCGGCCGGTGCGTTTTTCGACATCCGCGACGGCAAAGTGGCGCGCATCACCAACTATTACAACTTGGGCGATTGGATCGCGCAGGTCGATCCGCAGTAAGGCTTTTGTCTGGCGCATTGCCGATACCGGCCAATTGGCATAGAATCCGAAGGGTAACAATTCGGATTCGCCGAAAAAATAACTACAAAACAGAGGAGAGCAACAATGGGTGAAACACAGAAATTGATGATCGCTGTCGTGGGGGTGTTTGTAGCCGGTTTTATCTTGGTGGGTGTCAGCAAGGATCAATCCAACGAGGAAAAAGAAGCCGCTGCGCAAATCCGCACGCTGGTAGCCATGCAGGAAATGGCTAACCAAAAATGTCCGAAATTGATCGAGAACAAAACCGGTACCCAAGTGTATTTCCCGTCCAAAACCGATACCGATAAAACCACCTATGTAACAATGGAGTGGGTAGGCGAGAAAGACTCTAACTTCAAAACCGCGTCCTGCACCCTGCATTTGGCGTTGGGAGGCGTGTCTAAGCTGGTTATCGATGATAAGGTTTTGATTGACAAGAAATTTTAATCAAAGGCGGCGTTTTGCGCGATAGCTGGAAACGTCGCTTGTCTCCAATCGGATCGGTTATCGGTGAACAGTGCCGTTAGCCGATTTGTCAGTATCTTTCTAAACATCGGCGCAGGTGTTGCCGTCGACATTTGCAAATTAATAACCGTAAGAGATCTGGCAGCGTGGTCGCCATTTTGGCAACCGTGTTTAAGGGTGATTGAACAACCAGCGCGTTGTGGTGTCGGTTTGCCAGTGCTCGTAGAATCAAGCATGTTTTGAGCGATTGTAAGCAGGGCAATGCCGGACTATATATATTTTCGGGGTGGGAAATTTGCTGGACGAGGATTTGCACCAATGTCCCCGATGTCTCGGACTAAATACAGCCAAGAATAATAATTAACTAGAGGTGAAAAGATGGCGGATACGACCATCCAAAAAGGTGTTTTAAAAACCTGGAAAGACGATAGAGGCTTTGGCTTTATCCAGCCGGATAATGGCGATAAAGATATTTTTGTACACATATCCTCGCTAAAAGGCATGGCCCGCCGTCCCGTGCGCGGCGATGTAATGTTTTACGAAGTTGCCCGCGACACTGGGGGCAAGCTCAAGGCTGTCAATGCCAGAATTGACGGCGTTGAATATCAAGAAAAAACCGCCAGACCAGGCAAAGTGTGGCTATGGGTATTGGCGGCGGTGCTGGGATTGATCAGCGCGGCCGTAGCGGCCTATTTTTTATAAGGCGAGAAAATTTCGCCACCGAAGGCAGTTTTTACCCATATTTTTAACACAAAGAGTGATACATGGACTGGCTACACTATCTGATCGACATTCTGCTGCACATCGATAAACATTTGGCCAATATCATCAGCGAGTACGGTACGTTGACTTACGCCATCTTGTTTTTGGTGATATTTGTGGAAACCGGTTTCGTGGTGATGCCGTTTTTACCCGGCGATTCGCTGTTGTTTACCGCAGGTGCGTTCGTGGCGATGGATGCGTTTAATCTGCCGGTGTTGCTTGGGGTGCTGGGGTTTGCGGCGGTGTTGGGCGATACCGTCAACTATTGGATAGGGCGCAGCATTGGTCAGCGCGCTTATTCGCTGAGCTGGGTAAACCGCGAACATCTTGATCGTGCCCAAGCGTTTTACGATACCTACGGCGGCAAAACCATCGTGCTGGCCCGGTTTGTGCCAATCGTGCGCACCTTTGCGCCGTTCGTGGCCGGGATAGGAAAAATGCCTTACAGCACTTTCATTCTGTATAACATCGTCGGTGGGGTCGCTTGGGTATTGATCTGCGTGTTTGCCGGCTATTTCTTCGGTAACATTCCGCTGGTCAAGAAAAATTTCGAGTTGGTGGTTTTAGGGATCGTGTTGATTTCGATCTTGCCTATCGTACTGGAAGTTTGGAAAGCCCGTAAACAAGCCAAGCAATAGGGGCGCAATATGGTAGAGATGAACGATTCGCAAAAATGGTTTGTACTGGTCTTTATATTGGCGTTCGGCGGCCTGCTGTATCTGTTGGCGCCGGTGCTGATGCCTTTTGCGTTTGCGGCCATTCTCGCTTACCTCGGCGACCCTTTGGTGGATAGGTTGGAAACCCTGCAATTTCGCGGTTGGCGTTTAAATCGGACGCTGGCGGTCATGGTGGTGTTTTCCGGCATCATTTTCTCGATAGCGGCGCTGTTGATCGTCATCATTCCGGCCCTGGAATACCAGATCAGCGAATTCATCGATAAACTGCCGTCTTATTTAAACTGGATAAACAAATCGGTCGTGCCGGTTTTACAAAAATATCTGGGCCGCACTATTAGACCGTTGCGCGAAGATCAGTTGATCAATCTGATCAAAAGCCACTGGCAAAACGG
Source organism: Methylomonas methanica (assembly GCA_001644045.1). GTDB lineage: Bacteria > Pseudomonadota > Gammaproteobacteria > Methylococcales > Methylomonadaceae > Methylomonas > Methylomonas methanica. The sequence continues at coordinate 46,231 of LUUF01000079.1, forward strand.
CGACGGTGTCGCCGAAAACCTGATCGAATCGGTCTCCCATTCCGGTGCGGTGATCGTCGGCTGGGTGATGAATCTGGTATTGATACCGGTGATTACCTTCTATTTGTTGCGCGATTGGGACGATTTAGTGGTGCGGATCCACGATTTGTTTCCACGCCGCTTTGCCGGCACCGTCGCCAAACTGGCCAGCGAGGCCGACGTCGTGTTGGGTGCGTTCATGCGCGGCCAGTTTTACGTGATGCTGGCGCTGGGTGTGATTTACAGCGTCGGCTTGTGGTTGGTCGATCTGGAGTTGGCCTTGGTGATAGGCATGATGGCCGGTTTGGTTAGCTTCGTGCCTTATATGGGCGCCATCACCGGTATCGTCTTTGCTTGCATCGCGGCGCTGCTGCAATTTCAGGATGCGATGCATTTGTTGCCGGTTTTGATTGTTTTTGGGGTAGGGCAGAGTATGGAAGGCATGCTTTTGACGCCCTGGCTGGTGGGGAACAAAATCGGTTTGCATCCGGTAGCGGTGATGTTTGCGGTGCTGGCGGGTGGTCGGCTATTTGGATTTTTAGGTGTATTGTTGGCTTTACCGGTGGCGTCGGTAATTATGGTGCTGCTGCGGCATATCCACGAGCGCTATACCTTCAGCGGTTTTTACAGCAACGGTTAGCGTTTGCCATGCGCGGAACGGCGGTATTAGCGCTATTGTTGACAGTTTCGACTTCGGTGTTCGCGACGGACGGCCGCCGGGAACAGGATTACGCGGCGGACATTCAGCAACAGCTGTCCATGGGGCAGGTGATCTGGTTAAAATCCGCCGGCAAAACCTATCTGGCGCTCTACACCGACGCGGAAAAGACCGACAATAGTCAAGTTGCAATCATACTGCACGAGATGGGCGAGCATCCCGATGCCAAGCCCTTGATTCATCGCTTGAGAACCACGTTGCCCGTGCATAATTGGGCTACGCTTGCGGTACAAATGCCGATCAGGGAAAGCGGCGCGCAGTCCGACGACTATTATCCGCTGTTCGACGAAGCGCGTGAGCGCATCGATGCGGCTGTCGAGCATCTGCTGAAAAACGGTGCGAAACATATCGCAATCGTCGGCTACGGCATGGGGGCGTTGATGGCCGCGTATCGGCTCGGCGATAAACCCAATGATGTAATGGCGTTGGTATCGATTAGTTTGCCGGTGCCGCAAACGACCGCAACGCAGGCGCAAAGCCTGGATTTGATTAAAAAAGTGCAATTGCCTTTTTTGGATGTGTATGCCGAGTTTGATTTACCGGCAGTGCTCGATAGCGCCCGGCAACGGCGTATGGCCGGCAAGGATAACCCGGTATATCGGCAGATAAGAATGGATGGCGAGGATCACGGCTATCAACAAGATTACGATTTGCTTGTAAAGCGCGTATACAGTTGGCTGACCACGACGGTCAGCGAAGATTAATAATTATTACAAAGGGTGTAACACATGGTTTTAACCGACGAATTGGTCGCGGAAATTAAATTTTTATCCTTGTTCAATCTGGAGTCCGTACAAGAAGGCGTCAAGGTGCATGGAAATGCCGATCCGGTATTGATTGCCGCGGCGCAACGCCTGTTCGACAAAGGTTTGGTTACCCAGCATGACGGCGGATATTTGACCGACCTGGGTATAGAAGTGGCGGAACACGCCCAACGGATGTTGACGATATTGCAGTCGAATTAAATTCGATTCAAAGGCCTAGCTCGAACAACCATTTCAAGGACACGTAAAAAATCAGGACTATGACCAGACTGTAGCCGAGAAATCGGATGGGTTTGTTCAGGTTGTGGCGCAAAAAGCCATGGTACTCGCCTTGGGCCTTTAATTGCCGATACAGCGCCCGTTGAGCTTGGGCGCGTTGTTGTTGATATTCGTCGAATAATAATCTGGCTTTATCGAGGTCTTCGCGTTGATAAAGCCAGATAGCCGGCATGGAAATGCCCCAATTGCCCGGTGACGTTTCGTAAAATTCAATGTCGTTGCCGGCCAATAACTGGCGGACATCGTCTGCTTCGTCTTCGGGTACGCCTCTTAGCGAGAAAAATAAAATTGTCATTGCCGGTCGTATGGTGTTGGGAGCGGCGATTATAAATCAATAAGCTTTCATCGAGAGCTAAGCATTATCTATCGGATGAATCAGTCGAACCCATTGCCTAAGCCAGCTCAAACCTCGATCGTTTTACTTGAGGACGAGGGCGTTAATTCAAACGCAGATAGTTTGCAGGGCGTATTGCGCGCGCAGGATTTTCGTTGTGCGCTGGTGTCGAGCACCGACGACGTGATAGCACGGCTGACAACTGCTGCGGTCGATTTATTGATCATTGCCTGCAGTGAGTTGCCCTGGCAACGGATAGTCGAGATGCGCGAGGCGGCCGATTCCTATTTACCTATCATATTGATTGCCGACGATTTGACCGACTTGCTATTGGATTATTGCGCAGCCGTCGAGATCGACGCCGTGATTTGTCGGCCGGTCAATGACCGTTTATTGCTGCTAAAAATTCGTTCGTCCCTAAAATTGCGGCAGTTATATCAGCAAGAGTGTGAGCAAAAAACCCAATTGCTCGACTATTGGCGAACATCCGATCTCGAACATGAAGTTGCTGCAAAACTATTCAATGATGTTCTAAAAGCCGACTTTCTGGAAACCGAGGCCGTGGAAGTGGTGATGTCGCCGATGGCCTTGTTCAACGGCGATTTGGTTTTGGTTGCCAAAACTCCGGAGAATCATTTGCATGTGCTGTTAGGCGATTTTACCGGCCACGGTCTGTCGGCTTCGATAGCGGCCACGCCGTTGGCCGATATTTTCTATGGCATGACGCGCAAAGGTTTCGATATTAACGAAATCGTCACCGAGATTAACGCCAAACTATATCGAATGTTGCCGGCTAACCGCTTTCTGGCGGCTACGGTGGTAGCGCTTTACCCCGAGTCCTCGTCGATGAAAAGCATTACCTGCGGGCTGCCCGAGCACTTTTTAGTCAACCATGCCGATAACAGTTTTTTGGCGATACATTCCTTGAATATTCCGCTGGGTATTCAGGCGTCAATTGAGATCGAAGAACAACTGCATCGGGTAAGCGAGGACGAGCGTTTATATCTGCTGACGGATGGCATTTTTGAGGCAGAAAATGCCGAAGGCGAACTCTTTGGCGGGGAGCGCATACTCAATGCTATCCGCCAAAACAAAACCGACGACATTAAGAACCTGCAGGCGAGCCTTGAGGCGCATACCGGCGGTGCGGTTCAAAAAGATGACAATACCTTGGTGATATTAAGCTGCGCGGTCGATAGCGTGCCCTGGGGGCGCAGAGAGGCGCGGCAGCCCCTACAGCGTATCGCCGCAACAACTTGGAAGCAGATGATGGAGTTTGATATCGATAGTCTGCGGCTTATCAATCCGGTGCCGGTAATGGTCAACACCTTAATGGAAATACAGGGTTTGCAGAATTACCGTCAGGATATTTTCATGATCGTCAGCGAATTGTTCGCGAATGCGCTGGATCATGGGGTGTTGGGTTTGGATTCCGGTCTGAAGAGCAGTCCGGAAGGCTTTATGCGTTTTTACGCGCTGAAAGACGAGCGCCTGCAACAACTTACGCAGGGCAAAGTCCGCTTGTTGTTTATACATCAACCGACCGAACAAGGCGGCCGCTTGGTCGTTAAAGTACTCGATAGCGGAAACGGCTTCGATTGGCATGGCCGAGGCAGAGCGCAGGCCAGTAATGAGGCTTACTGCGGTCGCGGAGTTATCTTGCTGGAGACTTTATGTAGCAGCGTGGTTTACCACGGTTGCGGCAATCGGGTAACCGCCGTTTTCGATTGGCAACATTGAGGGGATTGCTCAGCGTTGGCAATTGCCGCAGTAATAACTGGCGCGTTGACCTATTTTGAGTTGCTGAATCGGTTCTTCGCAGCGCAGGCAGGCTTGTCCGCCTCGACCGTACACATGCAAGGATTGTTTGAAATATCCCGGTTTACCCTCGGCATTGCTAAAGTCGCGCAGGGTCGTGCCGCCTTTATCTATGGCTTGTTGCAATACGGTTTTGATCGCCGTCACCAACGCTTCGCACTCCGGCGCGCTCAGTTCCCCGGCGGAACGAACAGGTTTTACGCCCGCTAAAAATAAAGCCTCGCTGGCATAAATATTCCCCACGCCCACCACGACATGGCTGTCCATAATCAAGGATTTGATCGGTACGGCGCGGTTTGCCGCGCGCCGTTGTAAATAGGTGGCATCGAATGCCGTCGATAGGGGTTCGGGCCCCAGCGTTGCCAGCAAGGGGTGTAACATCGGATCTTCGGCGGTCCATAACGCCGCTCCGAAGCGGCGCTGATCGTTAAATCGCAATACCGTCTCGTCGGCAAAAATGAAGTCGATGTGGTCGTGCTTGCGAACGGCTTGCTCGGGCGTGGTGATGCGCAAATTCCCGGACATACCCAAATGCAGGATCAGCGTACCTCGCGCAGTGGCGAGCAATAAATATTTGCCGCGCCGTTCGACGCTGTCCAGGCGCTGGCCCGGCAAATCGGTTGCCAGCGACTCGGGAACCGGCCAACGCAATTGCGGGTGACGCACAATGACGTGTTTGAAGATTTTTCCGGTAATATGCGGCGCGATGCCGCGCCGACTGGTTTCAACCTCGGGTAGTTCCGGCATGTTGGCGTCAGATTTGGGTGAGTAGAAACTTAGCTTCGTCCTGGATTTTTTTGCGGAAGAACAATAACTTCCAACGACTGCCGCCGCATTGCCGCCACAACAAAGTCGCGCGAATGCCTGCCAACAGCAAGGCGCGAATTTTATTCACTGTACTTTGATTACCCAGATATTGCTGATCGCCTTGCACCATGATGCGGGGTTGTAAGGTGCTGATCGTACTGTGATATACATCGGCTAGATTGGCCAGCACATTTTCATGCAACACGCCGAAATGTTCCACTTGAGCCTGGGCCTTGCTGACGCCGGCCTGTATGGTTTTTTGCATATCCGGCTTCGTGGCCAGTTGTTTTTGCAAATAGACGATCTGCGCGGCGTAACGGGCTTGCTCCGGACTGGCCAGCACCCGGCTACCCAGTTGAGTGGTGAGTTGTTGTAAGCCATGTTCGACGCCGATCAAACCGCCGTAGACATCGACCACGCTATCCGCGTCTATTTTCAGCAGGCTGGCGATGCTGGCTTCCAGCGCGGCGCTTTGGCAATTGCCGGTGCTGGCAAGCTGGTGTACCAGCGAGCAAGCCTGGGCGATGCCTGCCAGCGCGATGGTTTGGTTGCTGAGCGTATTTAGGGACATATTACTTACAGGCAGTGGTCAAACAATCGGCTTTAACCGGGTGGCCGTCTTTGATCCACGACTGGATGCCGTTGGACAAATGGTAAACATTCTTCATGCCCAGCTGTTCGGTCAGGATTTGGCCTATTTTGCCGCTGCGATTGCCGGAACGGCAGACCAAAATGACAGTTTGGTCGGGCGACGATTTCAGTTTTTCCAGATTGGCTAGCCATTTTTCCTGGTCGAAGTGGCCGTTGCCGTCAAAAGATTCCAGTTTTTGGCTGTTGGCGATGACACCGGTGGATTGCCATTCCTGTGCGGTACGTACGTCCACGACTAAGGCATTGTTGTTGTGCTGCATGCTTAGCAGTTGTTCAGCCGTCACCTTGCCAAGCTCGGTGGCGTAAAGATGCGTAGCGAACAGGCAGCTTAGCCAGAATAAAGTCAGTCTCAGTTTCATCGTGATGTCGGTGTGTTGGGTAAATGGCTTAAGCGGCCAGGAAAGGTAAAATGCGGGTCGCCCACCAATCTATGCTCTCCAGATAAATGTTGGCAATGCATTCGGGATCGATGTCGCGGAAGGTAGTCAGGCCAGGCTCCCAGCGTTCGTAGGCGATGCAGAATTGTAACGCTTCCCCGGCGTTGCCGCGATAATTCAAAACCGCATCGTCTATATCTTCCGCCAGCGGCAATTGTTCCATTACTTTGGTTACCGGCATGTCGAGCAGGCTGTCCAAACCGGAAAGCATGCCAATCAAAAAATAATGTTCCTGATCGTCCTTAAGTTCGCGCGCGATCAGTTCGCACATCTTGGCTCGGATCAGCACGTTTTGCAGTACCGAGGAAGGTTTGTCGGACATGGATGATAAGGTCAGAATATTGACCCAGCGTTTGATCTCGATCATCCCCAGACAGGCTATCGCATGCTGAATGGATTCGATTTTTTGCGGTAAGCCGAAAAATGCCGAGTTTAAATAATGCAGCAGTTTAAAACTCATGCCGACATCTTGAGAGACGACCTTGCCTATTTCGGCAAAGCTGACATCCGCTTTATTGACAATCGACAGCAATTGAATCGCGGCGGTTTGGCTGACGCCCAGCCGTTTGCCTTCGACGATATTGGGCTTGCTGAAGAAAAACCCTTGAAACAGCTCGCAACCCCAGTCGCGCAAGGTTTCAAATTCCTGATGGGTTTCGACTTTTTCCGCCAGCAACTTGAGCTTGTAGGGTTTTAACTGTTCGATCAGTTGCCGGGAGCCATCCAGGCCGTCGGCCATCACATCCAGTTTGATAATGTCGGCAAACTCCAGCAAAGGTATCCACTCGGGCGATAACACGAAATCGTCCAGCGCGATGGTATAGCCGAGTTGCGATAACTCCTTCAGATTGGCGACGATGTTGTCATCGATGACAACGCTTTCCAACACTTCGATGACGATGCGCTCTTTGGGCAGATGCAGCGGTGTTTTGTCGAGTATGTTTTGCGTGGTGAAGTTAATGAAGGCTTTGTGGGGGCCGACCAGTTCGTTCAAGCCGATTTCCAACAGTGTATCGGTGATGACTTGATTTGTGGCGTTGGCGGCGCCATCTTTCAAACTCAGGTCGAAATCCTGTCCCCTGAATAAAATCTCGTAGGCGAACGTGTCGAGATGGCGGTCCAGAATTTGCTGTCTGCCAATCAGAAAATCTGTCATTTATTTACGGGCTCCCGATCATTACACTATCATGCGAATAGGTCGCGCCTTATACCATGTTCAAACAGTTTAAGTCGAGAATGGCGGACCAGTCTTAATTTTGAATCATAAGGAGATAAATATGTCCGAATCAGCGTCATTAACAGTAAGCGGTATGAAATGTGGCGGCTGCGAAAGCAGTATCGTCAGCAAAGTATCGGCCATCGCCGGCGTGGTAACGGTGCAGGCCTCGCATAAAGACAAGCGAGTCGATGTCGAATTCGATCCGGCGCAAACCGACTTGGATGAAATCGAAGACGTCATCACCGACGCCGGTTTCAAGGTCGAATAAAACCCGCATCGGCGGCTGGCCGCGTATCAAAACGCTATTGCTCGGGAATCCTCATCATGACTTTAGATCAATCGACTAATCAGCAACAGGAAGTACGCCTTTCCATACTCGGCATGCGTTGCGCCGGTTGTGTCAGCGCGGTGGAAACCGCCTTGCAATCGGTGCCGGGGGTTGAGGCCGTAGTCGTCAATTTTGCCGATCATTCCGCGACTGTCGGCGGCAATCCGGACCATCAAGCCATGAAGCAGGCGTTGAAATCAGCCGGCTACGATGCGGCGGTGATGGAAGGTCTGGAAGACCCGAGCGAAGAGGAAAGACAGGAAGAAGAGCGCTATCGCGATTTGCTGTGCAAGGCGGGCGTGGCGGGCGCATTGGGTCTGCCCTTGATGCTGGGCGCGCATCTGGACTTGTTTCCGGTGATGGGCAGTGCCGCCGGCACGGTGTTTTGGTCCGAGGTGGCTTTGCTGACGCTGGCTGTGATGTTTTATTCCGGCGGGCATTTTTTTCATAGCGCGCTTAAATTGCTGTTGGTCAAGCAAGCCAATATGGATACGCTGATCGCGCTGGGTACCGGCTCGGCGTGGTTGTATTCCTGTATCGTTATCGATTATTCCAGCCAGCTGCCTTCGCTGTCCGCGCATGCTTACTTCGAGGCCTCGGCGGTGATTTTGGCGTTCATCAATCTGGGTAGTGCGCTGGAAACGCGCGCACGAGGTAAGACCTCGGCGGCGATACGCGCGCTGATCGGTTTACAACCCCGCACCGCTCGCGTGGTGCGTGAAGGTCAGGAGATCGACATCCCTATCGAGCAAGTCGGCCTGGGCGAAACCTTGCGGGTCAGACCCGGCGAAAAAATCGCCGTGGACGGGGTGGTGTTGGAAGGTCACTCGACTATCGACGAATCCATGCTGACCGGCGAATCGATGCCAGTTGAAAAAGTGGAAGGCGCCAGCGTCGCCGCCGGCACCATCAATCAGCAAGGCAGTTTTTTATTCAGCGCGACCCGCATCGGTCGCGATACCGCGTTGGCGCAAATCATTCAAAGCGTGCGGCAAGCGCAGAACAGCAAGCCGGCCATCGCCAAACTGGCCGACAAGATTTCCGCGGTATTTGTGCCGGCGGTGGTGATTATCTCGGTGCTGACTTTTTTAATTTGGCTAAGCATCGGCCCCGACCCGGCCATGGGTTATGCGTTTGTCACATCGATGACGGTGTTGGTAATCGCTTGCCCGTGCGCACTGGGTTTGGCGACGCCGATTTCGGTGATGGTCGCGGTCGGCCGCGCCGCGCAAATGGGTATATTGATACGCAAGGGCGAAGCCTTGCAAAGCGCCGGCAAGCTGACTTGTCTGATTTTGGATAAGACCGGCACGGTAACCGCCGGTAAGCCCAGTCTGGCTGAAGTGATCGCTTTTGGCGATTACGACGAAGCCCGGGTGTTGCAGTATGCCGCCAGTCTGGAATCGGGTTCCGAACATCCCTTGGCTGCGGCGATACTGACTGCAGCCGAGCAAAAACAGTTAACGCTGGATAAGGTCAGAAAATTCCAGGCGGTGGCCGGTCACGGTATCGTCGGCCGCATTGCGGATCGGCAATGCCTGTTCGGCAATGCCGCGTTGTTGGCGGAACATGGCATCGACGATAGTAATCATCGCGATAAAATGGCCGAATTGGCGGCAAAAGGCCAAACGCCGATGTTTTTGGCGGTGGAAAACGCGGTGGTTGGCATTGTCTCGGTGGCCGACCCGATTAAACCCGATTCTGCAGCGGCGGTACAGCAATTACGGCAGCGCGGTATCCGGGTGCTGATGGTGACCGGCGACAACGACATTACGGCCCGAGCCATTGCCGCGCAGGCCGGTATATCCGAAGTCCGTGCGCAAGTGTTGCCGCAAGATAAAGCCGCCGTGGTAAAAGCCTTACAACAGCAAGGCGAAATTGTCGGTATGGTCGGCGACGGCATCAACGACGCGCCGGCCCTGGCGCAAGCCGATGTCGGTTTTGCGATAGGCACCGGTACCGATGTGGCCATCGAAAGCGCCGACATCGTATTGTTGCAAGGATCGTTATTGAAAGTCTCCGAGGCGATGGCGCTTTCGACATTGACGGTCGCCAATATCAAGCAAAACCTGTTGGGTGCGTTTTTCTACAACACTATCGGTATTCCGGTTGCGGCCGGTTTGCTGTATCCGATGTTTGGACTATTGCTGAATCCGATGATTGCGGGTGCGGCGATGGCCATGTCGTCCGTAACGGTAGTCAGCAACGCCAACCGTTTGCGCTGGATTAAACTGGATATCGGATAGGCGCGAGAAATGAATAGCGTACCTAAATCCTCTGCGCAAACGTTCAGTGTCGCCGACTATCTGGGATGGCCGGACGACGAGCGCTGGGAGTTAATCGACGGCGTTCCTTACAATATGAGCCCGGCGCCGAGTATCAAACACCAAAATGTGGTGATAACTATTGCCGCGAAGTTAAAAACCGCGTTGAAAGGCAAGCCTTGCAAACCTTTCATAGCGCCAGTGGACGTAATTCTCTCCGAACACGACGTGGTGCAACCGGATTTGTTAGTGGTCTGCAATCCGGAGAAGATCGGCGAAAAAGCCATACACGGGGCGCCGGATTTGGTGGTAGAGGTCTTGTCTCCAAGTACTGCGCTGAAGGATATGCGCGAAAAGAAAGCGCTCTACGAACGGGCCGGGGTACAGGAATACGTGGTGATCGACCCGTTGGAAAATTATGTGCAACGTTTTTTTCTGGGCGATGACGGCCGCTATGCCAGTGCCGAAGTCTTCGGTACCGATGAAGATCTGCCCCTGTTGAGTTTGCCGGAGTTGATTCTGCCTTTGGCAGAGGTATTTGAGTTGTAACAATACGCTATTCGCATCGGTGTCGACGCGAATAGCGGCCTTGAAGTTTACAGTTTGAATTGCGAAATCGTGGCGTGTAAATTACCGGCGATTTTTTGCAAATGGTGTGCTTCTTGCGCGGTTTGTTCGGCGTCCATCGTATTGTTGATGGTGACTTCATTAATCGAGTTGATGTTCTGATTAATGTGCTCGACCACGACTTTTTGTTCTTTCACCGCATTGGAAATATGCGTATTCATGTCCGAAATTTGTGCCACCATGTTCGAGATGTTATCCAGCAACTCGCCGGTGCTTTCGATGACTTCAACGGTCTCCTTAGCTTGATTCTGACTTACTGACATGGCTTTTACCGCTTCCCGCGAGCCTTGTTGCAAGCGCTCAATCATCGCCTGAATTTCATGCGTGGAATCCTGGGTCCGGCTAGCCAGCGTGCGCACCTCGTCCGCCACTACCGCAAAGCCGCGGCCTTGTTCGCCTGCTCTGGCCGCCTCTATCGCAGCGTTTAACGCCAATAGATTGGTTTGATCGGCGATGCTCTGAATCACATCCAACACCGAGCTGACATTCACGCAATTTTGTTCGACATTGCCGATTACCGTGCTGGCCCTGTCGATATTGTTCGATAGCGCATGAATCGATTGCACCGTGTTGGTCACCACCGCCTTGCCGTTGTTGGCCGCTATGCTGCTCTTCTGCGCGGTCTGCGCGGCGTTGGCGGTGTTGTTTGATACTTCGGTGACGGTGGCCGAAAGTTCCGTTACCGTCGCCGCGACCTGATCGGTACCCATCTGTTGTTTCAGAATGTCCTGCTGCACTCGTTCGGACATTTGGCTCAGGCGATTCGAGGCGGTGTTTAACTGCTGCGACTCCATCGCCACTTCTCGCATCAAACTGTGTAACACGCTGAGAAAATCGTTGAACTTGGTGACGATGACGCCGATTTCGTCGTTGCCTTCGTGCGGAATACGCCTGGTCAAATCGCCGCCGCCTTGTTTTAGCAGCTGTAACGATTTTTTCAAGGCGGTCAATGGCGGCTCTATTTTGAAATAGAGCATGCTCAAACAGGCCATCACAAACAGCAATAATACGATAGAAAAAGCGATTCGAGATGCGCTGTAATCGTTTAAAGACGAAGTTAATTGTTGCTTGGCGAGAGCCAGCTCCCGGTCAAGTTGCTCGGTAATCCTGTTTAATTCGCCGGTTAGGCTGGCGGCCGTATCGTCAAGACCGGAGCCGGGCGCTTTCATGGTGACGGTGCCTGCTTCGGTGCCCAATTTAATGTAATCCCAGCCCATTTTTACGCCGGCATCGTGCATTGCTTGAATTTGCCGTTTTATGGCGTCGATTTGAGATTGCAGTTCCGGGTGAGATTGTGCTGCTTTGTCGAGATTTAAAAATGCGGCGTTCAAGTTTTCTTTCGCTTCGGCAAATCCCCCATCATCGTGAGTGGCGCCGACGTCGGTAAGAAATTGCTGAATTTGCACCACATGAAAACGCACATGAGACAAATAGTCGGAGGTGTTTTGTTTCCGAGTAGCTTCCTGGAGGTTTTCGTCTATGGATTGAAAGGCGTGCCATAGCGAGAAGACAAATAGCAGGTTGGCGAATGCCAAGGCTGACGCAATTAAGATCAGCGCCGATTTGATCGAGGTGTTTTTAAACATAGGGTTTGATAATAATTATTTTTCTAGTTTTTCTAAATCAGTTACCAAGGCAGCCATTGAAGCGACAGCATGGTGTTGGGCTTCCGATAGCGCGTCGCCGCTATTTAAGGCATAGAGGCCGATTTGCCTGTTGAGTTCGGCAAGTAAACGCGCACGATGGTCCCGGCGGCTGCGCAGCTTGGCAACCATGTTCGAGAACGACAGCGCCAAATCTTGCAACTGATCGTTTTCTCGTAGGTGAGTTACTGTATCGAGCTTGCCGTCGCCGACTTCCTGGCATAAGGTCTCGAAGCGGTATAAAGGGCCGGCAATTTTATGCGAGGCGTAGAGAACGGTGCTCACCGCAATCCCGCCGGCAACCAAAATGGCCACCAAGTTACCGATTAAAATCGATATGCCAAGCCGTTCCGCGGCGTTGACGATATTGGCATGTGCCGATTGCGACTGCGCTTGCAGATCGCCGCCGGTCATCCAATAAATCAGCGCCGCCGAACATAATCCGGCGAGTAATATCAGCGCGAAAGCGCCGAGAATGAAGCGACCTTGAAAGTCCTTTTTGATAAAAATTTGGCGACGTTTGGTAACGGTATTGTTCATTTGCAGGAACCTTAGTTGACGTTATGACAAGTTAAACAGAGCTCGCCGTCGCTATTGTTTCGGCGGAGTAAGAAGCTTTTTTTCAGCCTTTCGGCATTCATCAGTTTATCCATGAAGCTGTGGCTCGCTTGCGGGCGCTCACTGTCCAGTTTGCCGTGGGTGTAGTGGCAGGTCAGACAGGTGATGTCGTTTTCCTCGTTCAACGGCAGGTCGGCCGGCACGGGGAAGTCGATATTCAAGCCAACTTTATGGCCTTGGTTGGGATTATGGCACGAAGAGCACATCGCCACGCCGTCCTTGCTGAACGTGGTTTGATCGGCTGTTATATTTTTGCTGTGCAAAATCCCCTCGTCTTTTAGTTCCGGCGTCGCAGTGTGGCAATTGGTACACCCGATTTGCGACGATTGTTTGGAAATGAGATGCGGATTTTCGTCTGCGGTATGCGCGCCGCTGACGAACAACAGCAAAAGTACGCCGGTGCCGCCGGCCAGTAGGCATTTATATAGGAACTTGTTCATGGTTAGAAAGACATCACGATTTGGGCTATGCCCAGTTTTCTGTCGAAATAACGCTCGGCCGTTTCCGTGCCCAGCGAATCGTTGTATTCAAATTTGACCCGTAAATGATCGCTGAATTTGTAGTTAAAGCCCATGCTAAGCATGGAGATGTCGTTGATCGCCACGGTGCTGCCGTCGAAATCCAGCCCCAAGTTTTGTGAAGGTTCCCAGCGGCTATAGCGAGCGAACGCTACTATCGGCTGTTTGATCAGGCTTTCCAAATCCAGTGTCAGGGTGGAGTGATAGCCTAACTGATGGCCCTTGCCGAAAGGGCTGTTGTTTGGATCGGGGATTATGATCGGTAATGGGTTGCCATCCGCGTCTTGTTCCAAAAATACCTGTTGATGCGCATTTAGCAGCATAAATTCGTTTTGTATGCGCCACATCCCGTAGCCAATACTTAAGTCTGCGCCGTAGACAGTGTTGCGGATCCGGTTTTCGCCATCGAATTCGCTAAGATGAGAAACGCCGATTTCGATGCCTTCCGGATTGGCATTGTGGATTTTATAAGTGTTTTGGCCCAAAGCCAGACCCACTCGGCCGCCCACGGTGTGGCCATCGTTAGCATAGAGCGCGTCGGTCCAGAATACCGAGTAATTGAACATATCCCAGGCTCCGTAAGAACGAATACCGTCTGCGTTGTAGCCGCCCATTTGCATTCTTGATGTGGTCAACGGTGCGGTGACTGTAATCCGGTCCTTGTTGGCGAAGTTTTGGTAATCGTTACCGAAAGGTAAGTCGAAGCGGCCAGCCTGGATATGTAGGCCTTTGTTATTAAAAATGCGGCCACGCGGCGGGATGCGGTCGTTAAACAAGTGGTAGTCGACCAGTGCGACGGCGATGCCGGCCATCGTGCTGCCGCCGCTCAACGCACCGGGGCCGCTGTTGCCGCAAAATACCGCTCCCGGCGCGCCGTAATCGGCGTTGGATGAATTGCCGCATAAGACCAAGGCGGAGCTGGCGCCGAAATGATCGTCATGCACGTAGTCCAGATCCAGCTCAACCGAGCCGACGCTGAACGTTTGGTCGGTGGAGTTGCCGGTTTTGGCGTTGATGTCGAAAAAGCCGCTCATTTCCAGGCCGTTGGCTTCCGCGGCCTCTTTTAGCGCGGCGATTTTTTTATCCAGAGCTTGCAGTTTGGTATCCATTGTCGGCTCAGGCTTACCTGCGGCAGCCGTTTTTACCGGTGCCGGTGTTGGTGCGCCTGTGGGGGCTGCCGTTTGGTTTGGTGCCACCGCGACGGCATTGCTTCGTTCCTGTTCCAGCTGTTTGATGCGGGCTTCCAGTTGTTCAATTTTTTGGTCTTTCTCCTTCAGTACGCCTTGCACAATCTGGCGAATATGCTCGTCTTCCGCAGCCGTTGCATAGCTGTCGGTGTGGGCTGCCAGGCTAAGCAGGGCGATAGCTAGTAGCTGGTTTCTAGGTTGCATGTCAGTCTCGTGGTGTAAGCTTGGGACTACGTCCGGTTCGGAATCTGTGTAAGAAACCAAGACTAGTTACTTTTGTTGGCATTACAAGTTGGCGAATACTCCGTGGTAAATTCAGGAAACAGTTCGTGAATGATGGTGCGGCTTATTCAACAAAGAATCTAATGTTACAATGAACGGTTTTATGCCCGGCGCGCGTCTATCAAAGGCTGGGAAACCGCGAATCAAGCTTAGGTCGTTTATGAGTAAATTGAAATGTGCCGTGATCGGTGCCGGATATTTGGGGAAATTTCATGCGGAAAAATACGCGTCGCTAAAAGATTGCGAATTAGTGGCAGTGGTTGACATCAATGCCGAGGCTGCCCAGCAAGTTGCGGAAAAACACGGCACTCGGGCGTTGACGGATTATCAGGAATTACTGGGCAAGGTCGATGCGGTCAGTATTGTGGTTCCTACCAGCTACCATCACAGCGTATCCAAGGATTTTTTGAACGCCGGCGCGCATGTGTTGGTGGAAAAGCCGATCACCGTCACCGTTGAAGAAGCGGACGAGCTGATAGCCATCGCGAAGGAAAAAAACGTGATTTTGCAGGTTGGGCATTTGGAACGCTTTAATCCTGCTGTGCGCGGTTTGGAGAAGATGGAAGACAAGCCCTTGTTTATCGAGTCGCACCGCTTGTCGCCGTTCAACCCGCGCGCCAACGATGTCAGCGTGGTGCTGGATTTAATGATTCACGACATCGACATCATCATGGCCCTGGTCGATTCGGAAGTGGAAAAAATCGATGCCAGCGGCACGGCGGTATTGACCCAGGGTACTGACATCGCCAATGCCCGCATCACGTTTAAAAACGGTTGCGTGGCAAACGTCACCGCCAGCCGGATCAGTATGAAAATGGAACGCAAAATGCGCATGTTCCGCCCGTGTTCCTATATTTCCGTGGACTTTCAGAACCGGGTTTTGATTAAACATAGAACCGGCGAGAAGGAAATGTTCCCCGGTATCCCGGAAATTGTTACCGAGGAATCGGTATTCGAAAGCGGCGACGCCTTACTCGATGAAATCAAACATTTTGTCAATTGCATCAAGACCGGCGAAAATCCACTGGTCCCCGGCGAAGCGGGCCGCAAAGCCCTGGCTACCGCGATAGAAATCACCAAATTTTTAACCCATCGATAAAGGGCTGTCACTATGATCCCCATGGTCAATCTGCAGGCGCAGTATGCGGAAATTCAAGATGAAATCGTCGGCGGTTTCACCGAAACCCTGAACAATTGCGCCTTTATCCTGGGGCCGAATGTGCAGGCTTTCGAAAAAGAAGCCGCCGCCTATCTGGGCGTCAAACATGCCATCGGTTGCGCGTCGGGCACGGATGCGCTGCATCTGGCCTTATTGGCCGAAGGCATCGGCGCCGGCGACGAGGTGATTACCAGTGCGTTTACCTTTATAGCCACCGCCGAAGCGATCAAATATGTCGGCGCCACACCGGTATTTGTCGATATTGATCCTGGCACTTTCAATATCACCCCGGAAAATATCGAAAAAGCGATTACTGCCAAAACCAAGGCGGTGATGCCGGTACATTTATTCGGCCAACCAGTCGATTTGCCTGCCGTCAAGGCTATTTGCGACAAACACGGTTTGAAACTGATAGAAGACTGCGCGCAATCGTTCGGCGCGACGGTTTACAACAAGCAAACCGGCAGTTTCGGCAACGCGGCCGGCTTCAGTTTTTTTCCCAGCAAGAATTTGGGTTGCTTCGGCGACGGCGGCTTGGTGACCACCGATTCCGACGAGACCGCCGCCAAGATCAAGCAATACCGCAATCACGGTTCGGATGTGCGCTATTACCACGACGTGGTGGGTTACAACAGCCGCTTGGACGAGTTACAGGCCGTGGTGTTGCGCGCCAAATTAAAACGCATCGATCAATACAACGCCGCTCGCCGCCATGCCGCGCATTTGTATTCGGAATTGATGGCCGATTTGCCGCTGACCACGCCGTATGAAGACGGCATCGGTGTGCATGTTTATCATCAATATACCTTGTTGTCGGACCGCCGTGACGAGGTGATGAAGGCGCTGCAAGACCAGCAAATCGGCTGTGCGGTTTATTATCCGGTGCCGCTGCATCAACAAAATGTCTTCAAGGAAGAGTGCGCTGGCGTGTCCTTGCCGGTTACCGAATCGGTGGCCGCGCGTTGTTTCTCGTTGCCGATTTGCTCCAATCTGAGTGACGACACCGTTAAGCAAATCGTCGGCGTGATTCGCGGCGTTTTCCAAGCATAATTCTAAAAATGTAGGGTGGGCTAAGCCATCGCGCAGCCCATCAACAATTCTCAAATGACCAATCAACCAGCCTACACGGTGCTATTTAGCGCCGGTGAATCCTCCGGCGATCAACACGCGGCCAATATGTTCCTGGAATTGAAGCGGCGTTGTCCGGCGATGCGCGCTATCGGCATGGGCGGTGCAAAAATGCGTCAGGCCGGTATCGATGTGCGATACGATTCGGCCGGTATCGGCGTGATCGGTTTGGTGGAGATTCTGAAGCATTACGGCGAGATTCGCCGCGCACTGAATTTGCTGAAACAAATCGTTACCGATGAAAAACCGGATTTACTGGTTTGTGTCGATTACAAGGAATTCAACTTGAAACTGGCGCGCTTTGCGAAAAGCCAGGGTGTAAAAGTATTGTTCTACGTCAGTCCGCAAGTATGGGCTTGGCGGCCGGGCAGGGTAGTGACTTACGGCAAGGCCATCGACATGATGGCGGTCATCTTTCCGTTCGAGACTAAATATTACGAAGCCGAAAACGTCCCGGTACGATATGTCGGTCATCCTTCCGTGGACAAAGTTCACCCGCAGCGCAGAAAATCCGAGGACCTGGCGCTGTTCGGCCTGGATTCGGCGCGGCCCGTCATCGGCATATTGCCCGGCAGCCGAAGTAACGAAATCAAAAGTATATTGCCGGTGATGCTGGCTGCTGCACAAAAATTGGCCGAGCGTCGGCCGGAATTGCAATTTGTATTGCCGCAAGCCGATTCGATCAGCGATGCGGAATTGGCATCGCATCTGAATAATTGTTCTGTGGCAATTCATATAGTCAAACAGCAGCCGTACGATGCGATTCAATGTTGCGATGCGGTGATGACCACTTCCGGCACCGCCTCGCTGGAAATAGCCTTACTCGGTGTGCCGATGGTGATCGTCTACAGGCTGGCAGCATTCAGTTATTGGTTGGGTAAACGCTTGGTGAAAATCCCGTTTATCGGGTTGCCGAATATCATCGCCGGCAAGGCTATCGTCAAGGAATTGATTCAGGAACAACTGACGCCGGAGAATTTGGCAACCGAGATTCTGCAACTGTTGGCCGATGGGGATTATCGGCAGCGTTGTATAACCGAGTTGCAGGCAGTCAAACACCAACTCGGCGATGGCGGCGGTTCAAGGAACATGGCGCAATTGGCGTTAGAGATGTTGAGCGGTGAGTAGCCGCTCAAGACTGGTAAAATATCCGGCGGTTTGCCTGCGCGCCGTTGGACTTTGAAACGTAACGGCTGTTTTTAAATCGGTTCGCGACTGCCACGTAGGTCGTAAAATTCGGCGACAAACGTATCGAAACGCTGTTCGTCGATTGCGTCCCGCAAACCCTGCATCAATTCCAGGTAATAGTGTAGATTGTGGATGGTGTTCAGCCTGGAACCCAACATTTCCTTGCATTTGTCCAAGTGCTTAAGATAGGAGCGCGAGTAGTTCCGGCAGGTGTAGCAACTACAATCCTCGTCCAAGGGCCGGGTATCGTATTGGTATTGCTGGTTTCTGATTTTGATCACGCCGTGACGGGTGAATAAATGGCCGTTGCGGGCGTTGCGGGTCGGCATCACGCAGTCGAACATATCGATGCCGCGCCTGACACCTTCCACCAGATCTTCCGGGGTACCGACGCCCATCAGATAGCGGGGTTTATCCACCGGCATTTTCTGATGAATCGCATCCAGCGTCGCCAGCATTTCGTGCTTGGGTTCGCCTACCGACAGGCCGCCGATGGCATAGCCGTCAAAACCGATGTCGGTCAAGCCGGCTATGGATTCTTCGCGCAATTGCGGATACATGCCGCCTTGCACGATGCCGAACAACGCGGAAGAATTGCCTTCGTGGGCGCGTTTACTGCGTTCCGCCCAGCGCAAGGACAAGCGCATGGAGTCGGCGGCTTCTTGATAGGTGGCCGGGTATGGCGTACATTCATCGAATATCATCACGATATCGGAACCTAGATCGCGTTGCACCTGCATCGATTCTTCCGGGCCCATGAATATTTTGCTGCCGTTGACCGGCGATTTAAACGTTACCCCTTGTTCGCTGATTTTGCGTAGCGCGCCGAGACTGAACACCTGAAAACCGCCGGAGTCGGTCAAGATCGGTTTTTGCCAACGCATGAAATCGTGCAGGTCGCCGTGCGCTTTCATCACGTCCATGCCGGGGCGCAGCAACAAATGAAAGGTGTTGCCCAGGATGATTTGCGCGCCCAACTCGGTCAAGTCTTCCGGAGTTAAAGACTTGACCGTGCCGTAGGTGCCGACCGGCATAAAGATCGGCGTTTCCACCACGCCGCGAGCAAAAGTTAGTTGACCGCGGCGGGCGTGACCGTCGGTGGCTTTGAGTTTGAATTCCATGGAAATCCGGCAAAGGAAAAAATCTGGAATTATCGGTCCTTTTCGTTCCGCAAGCCAGAGGAGTTATAGTCTGGCGCCGAATAAACGCCTTTTGGCAGGTTTCGGCGCAGGTAAATACTCGACTGTTACAGTGAGCGTTTAAAATTTGACGAGATTACCGCAGCTTTTGTATTGAAATACCCATCGCTCGGTAATTTTGTTTATTATCGGGTAATTTAATTTCACTAAGTGACTTAACAGCATTGATGAATTCTTTTTTGACCATAAAAGCTATAGTCAGCTGGTATCGGGGGCGCTATGTTTGATACGAACAGCAAAACCATCTTGGTCGTCGACGACTCGCCGGAAAACCTCACCGTCATCAGCGAATTACTGCAACCGCAATACCGTGTGCGAGTCGCAACCTCGGGGCAGAGAGCGCTGCAGATGGTTGCCAACCAGCCTTACCCCGATTTGATTCTACTCGACGTGATGATGCCGGGCATGGATGGTTATCAAGTGTTCGAGCATCTGCGCGCGGATCCGATTACTTGCACCATTCCGGTGATATTCGTTACGGCCATGGACAGTATGGAGTCCGAACTGCACGGGCTGGACGTCGGTGCGGTCGATTACATCACCAAACCTATCCTGCCGCCTATCATTTTGGCGCGCATCCGCACCCAGTTGGAGCTGAAGCAGGCCCGGGATTGGCTGCGCGACGAAAATACCTACCTGGAAGCCGAAATAGCCAAAAGGATGAGCGAAAACGAATTGATTCAAAAAGTCAGTATTCGGGCCTTGGCGCATCTGGCGGAAATCCGCGATCCGGAAACCGGCAATCACATCCTGCGCACCCAAGGCTATGTGCAGCATTTAGCCGTTGCCTTGCAAGGCCACCCGCGTTTTTCCGCGACATTGACTGATCATTACATCGAATTGCTGACGCGCTCCGCGCCGTTACACGATATAGGCAAAGTCGGCATACCGGACGCGATCCTGCAAAAGCCGGGCAAACTAACCCGCGAAGAATGGGCGGTGATGAAGACCCATGCCAAATTAGGCAGCGATGCGATAGAAATGGCCGAACGCGATGCCACGCGCTCGGTGGAGTTTTTGATTCTGGCCAAGGAAATTGCGCATTGGCACCACGAAAAGTGGGATGGCAGCGGCTATCCGGATGCTTTGGAATGCGATGGGATCCCTGTTTCCGCAAGGATTATGGCCTTGGCTGATGTATTCGACGCGTTGATTTCCCGGCGTGTTTATAAAGAGCCCATGGCTTTCGATGAAGTTAAGACTATTATTGCCGAAGGACGTGGCCGACACTTCGATCCGGATATGGTCGATGCCTTTTTAGCCGATTTCGATGCCTTCTGCGCTATTGCCCAACAACATCTCGATTCAACCGTGGAGTAAATGAGTCATGAATCAAAGCGCTCGCATTTTGTTGGTTGAGGACGAGGAAATTATCGCGATCATCGTTCAGGATTTGCTGGTCGCAGAGGGCTTTCTGGTGACGGTTTGTGCAAATGGCTTCACTGCCTGGGAAACCTTGCAGCACGACCAAGTCGGTTACGATTTGGTGCTGCTTGACAGGGGCTTGCCACGGATGGATGGGATGGAACTGCTGAGATTGATCAAGGGGGATAGGGCCTTGGCCTCCATTCCGGTGATTATGCAGACCGCTCGCAGCGACAAGCAAAGCATACAGGATGGCCTCAGCCAGGGCGCTTACTATTATCTGACCAAACCCATCCAGCCGGAAATTTTGCTGGCAGTTATCCATGCCGCTCTGCAACAACGCCATGAGTTGCGGGAAATGCTCGAGAGCGTCAATCGCGCCGAACGGCCGCTGGCTTTCTTGCATTCCGCCGTGTTTCGTTTTTGCGATCTCGAAGACGCGAAGATGTTGAGTCATTTTTTAGCCCAATCCTGCCCCGAACCTGAACGCGTTATCCAAGGCTTGCAAGAGCTGATGATAAATGCGGTCGAGCACGGCAATCTGGGGATTTCCTATGCGGAGAAAGGCGAGCTGATGATGGCGGGAGTCTGGCTGGACGAAGTTCAAAAGCGCCTGAAACTCCCGGAATTTAGCCGGCGTTATGTTTCGGTACATTTCCAGCGTCTACCGGATAAAGTGATTTTTACCGTTCAGGACCAGGGCGCCGGTTTCGATTGGCAGGATTTTCTGGATTTTTCCCCGGAAAGGGTGTTCGATTTACATGGTCGCGGTATTGCGATGGCTAGGCTGATGAGTTTCGATCGTCTGGAATATCAGGGTAACGGCAATACGGTGTCCGCCGTGGTTAACGGCGTATCTTCCTTGTGCGGCTTCGATAATTGATTCGATTTTGCAAGCCCATGCCGTCGAATAACAATCACTCAAAACCAGCGCAGGTCAGCCGTAAAAGCATAGTCGCTGTCGTGTTGATATATGCCATCTTCGCGGCCAGCTGGATTTTGGTATCGGATCAAGTGATACACCAGCTTTTCAGAGATCCCGATCAGCTTACTTTAGCCAGTATGCTTAAAGGCTGGGTCTATGTGCTTATTACCTCTTTACTACTCTATGGCTTGATGCGACGCTGGTTTGGCCGAAGCGCCGAATCGCAAAAGGCTCCTCCCACGCCCCTGCGCCTGCTGTTGTCGTTAGGGTTGTTGATAGCCGTCATCCTGGCTTTGATGGTGACAAGCCTATTTCTCACGATCGAACAACACACCCAAGAAGAATTCGGCCGGCTGCAGGCAGTCGCCAGCTTAAAGTCCAGGCAAATCAGCGATTGGCTTAATGAACGGCGCGGGGATGCGGATTTTATCCAAACCAGCGAATTTTTCATCGAACAGTATCAACACTGGCAGGTCGATGGCGATGTGCAAAGCGCCGAGCGCCTGCAAAGCCGTTTGGAACAATTTCGTAAAAGCAGGGGAATTTCGGCTATTAGCCTACTCAATCCGCAAGGCGAGCCTTTATGGCGCTCCGAGTATGCGCCCGCTGCAATCGCGCCCGGGCTTCTGACGGCGGCGCAGTTGTCGACAAAAACTCGGCAAGTCCAATTCGTCAATCCTTATCGGGATAATAGCGGCCGCGTATTATTGGATTTGGTTGCACCGCTGACCGCGCTACCGGTAGCTGCGCCGTTGATTGTTCTGCATCTTGATCTTAGCGAGTGGCTTTTTCCTGTTCTGGAGAGTTGGCCGGTGGCCAGCGGCAGCGGCGAAACCCTGCTGTTCCGGCGCGATGGCGATGATATTTTCTATCTGAATCCCTTGCGCTTTCGGCCGGATGCGGCGGCATCGTTTCGTCTGCCGCTTAACTCCCCAAACTTGTTGGCGGCCAAGGCGCTGAGAAGCGAAGCTAGCCTCGATAACATTCTGGAGGCCAAGGATTACCGAAATGTCGCCGTTATTGGCCTGGTACAGGCGATAAACGGCACGGATTGGTTGTTATTGACCAAGTTGGATAAGGTCGAGGTCTACGCCAAGGCCAGGAGCGAAGTGGGTTGGATCGTTTGCGTCGGGAGCTTGACCATTTTTATAGTCTGTGCCGGTTTTTATCTGATGCGGCAGAATCAGAACCTGGCGTTGGCCACAGCTGTACAGGAGGCTCAAGCGGAGCGCCTGCGGGCGCTGGATTTGTTAGCCGCGATATCCGATTTGTCCGTTGACGCGATATTCGCCAAGGATCTTGAGGGCCGTTATATTCTGTTTAATACCGCCGCCGCCAATTTTGTCG
This sequence comes from Methylomonas methanica, assembly GCA_001644045.1. Lineage (GTDB taxonomy): Bacteria > Pseudomonadota > Gammaproteobacteria > Methylococcales > Methylomonadaceae > Methylomonas > Methylomonas methanica. The sequence continues at coordinate 69,054 of LUUF01000079.1, forward strand.
GCAAACCGGTAGAGGAAGTGCTAGGTCTGGACGACACCACCATATTTCCGCTCGAGCAAGCCGAGCAATTACGGGAATTTGGCCGGCGGGTGATGGTGGAAAATATCACCTTGACTAATGAAGAAACACTGGACACTCAACACGGTCCCAGAGTGTTCCTGGCAACCAAGGGACCATTGTGCGACGCGAACGGTAAAGTGATAGGGCTGTTCGGTATCTCGAGAGATATTACCGAACGTAAGCAGGCCGAGCTTGAGTTACGCGAAAGCGAGGCGCGCTTTCGCGGCTTGGTGGAACAGTCGCTGGCGGGAATTTATATTATTCAGGAAGGGCGCTTTGTTTACGTCAACCCGGGGTTTGCGGCGATCTTCGGCTATGAACGGGCCGAGGATATTATCGACGGTAAACTGGTGGCGGATCTGGTCTCGCCGCAGGATAGGCAGATGGTTATCGAGAATTTACGGCGGCGCATCGATGGCGAGATTGGAGACATTAATTACTGCTTTGAAGGCTTACACCGCGACGGGCGCGGCATTGACGTCGAAGTACACGGGCGCAGTTTTGTGCATCAAAACCGGCCGGCGGTGATTGGTTTCGTTCTGGATGTCAGCGCCCGCAAAGCCAACGAAGATAAACTCAATCATCAGGCCGAGGAACTCAAGGCGCGTAACGATCAGTTGGAGCGCTTTAATCGGGCCATGGTTGGCCGAGAGCTGGATATGATTAAACTGAAACAACAGGTCAACGAGCTGTCTAAGGAGCTTGGCCGGCAACCGCCCTATACCTTGACGTTTCTAAGCGGCGATAGGCAAGCCGCGGAAGCCGGCGACTTATGAATGGCGTCGAGCTGTCATCAGGTGCTTTTTCCAACCTAGTACGATTCCGCTATCAGCGTAGGTACAGACTCGCGTATCTATCGGCGGTGGTTCTATCTTTGGTCGCGCTGGTAATTCGTCTGTATTTGCCGGCATCCTTCGGCGAACGCCCGCTGTTGTTGCTGTTTTTGTTTCCGGTGATCGTTAGTGCCATGCTTGGCGGCTTGGGGCCTGGATTATGGGCTACCGCAATGGTGGCCTTCGTCACCAATTACCAGTTGATACCTCCTTATCGTAGCGTGGCGATTGCCAGTATTTACGATGTTCTGCAGTGGACGATGTTAATTGCCAATGGAATTTTGGTTAGCCTGTTTAGCGAATTTTTGCTACGTGCCCGGCAACGTGAAAATGCCCACTGGCAACAGTTATTGCAAACGCGGGACAAGCTGCGTTTCAGCGAAACCTTGTTTCAGGCCACTTTTGAAAATGCGGCGATGGGGCTTTCCATATTAGCGCCCGACGGTAGTTGGCTTAAAGTGAATCGCAAATTCTGCGATATCGTCGGTTATAGTCGGGAAGAATTGATAGGGCGCCGTTTTGCGGATATTACCTGTCCGGACGAGCAAAGTACCGATGCGGATTTCATGCAACGAATGTTGGCTGGCGAGTTGAATCACTTTTCCAGGGAGAAGCGCTTTATTCGCAAGGATGGCAGCATAGATTGGATCAGTCTCAATGTTTCCATCGTCCGCAAGACGGATGGCAGTCCGGATTATTTTATCTCGGCCATAGAAGATATCGAACAACGTAAACAGGCGGCACTGGCCCTAAACGCAAGCGAAACGGCCTTGAAAGTTGCGCAGCGTTTGGCCGGCTTGGGTAGCTGGACTTGGGATTTGCGCACAGGCAAGCACAATTGGTCGGAACAGATTTATTATTTATATGGTCGCGATCCTAATTTACCGCCAGCCGATTATGACGAGGTTATCCGGTATTTTAAGCCGGAGAGCAGGCAGCGGTTGCATGCTGCCGTTGCGTTGGCCTGTAGTGAAGGCGTGCCTTATGAATGCGAACTAGAGTTGCAAGGCCATGGCGAGCGGTGTCGTTGGGTGGTTGCCCGTGGCGAGTCCCTCCGCGATGAGCACGGTAATATCGTGGTTTTGCATGGCACCGTACAGGATATAACGCAGCGCAAACAGGCCGAGCTTGCGCTGCTCGATGCGCAGCGGGCAGTCCTGGAAACGCAGCGCGAGGCCGGACTCGCCGCGCTCAATTTGATGGAGGATGCCATTTCCGCCCGTCAAGATGTTGAAGTCGCTAACGCATCGCTACGCGAAAGCGAAGAATTCAAGCGGGCTATTTTGGATTCGGTGAGCGCCAACATTGCCGTGTTAGACCGTTACGGCGTGATTGTTGCCGTCAATCGGCCTTGGCAGCAGGTTGCCGACGACAATGCCGACGCCTGCGGGCAATCCCCGGAGCTTTGCGGCGTAGGCACTAATTATTTGCAGGTTTGCCTGCAGGCTTCGGGTCAGGGGACATTGGAAATATTCACCGGATTGTCGGCTGTATTGGAGGGCCGACTTCCCCGTTTTACGTATGAATACGCCTGCCGCTCCGGACAACAGCAGCGCTGGTTTGCCATGGTCGTCACTCCGCTGGGCGTCGCGGGAGGCGGGGCGGTGGTTTCTCATACTAATATCACCGAGCGTAAATTGGCGGAAACGGCCTTGGTCGAGAGCGAGCAACGTTTGCGCTTGGCACAAACTACTGCCAACATCGGTATCTGGGATTGGCATATCGCTAGCGGCAAGGTGCAATGGACCTCAGAGCTTGAAGCCATGTTTGGTTATGCGCCGGGCGCTTTTCCCGGAGACTATCCAACTTTTTCCCAGCGCGTGCATCCCGAAGATTTGGCGGAGCTGGAACAACAGAGAGATTCAGCGGTCGCGGCTCATCTGCCTTTTGATTTAGATTATCGGGTCCAACTCGAATCTGGAGATATCAGGTGGCTAAACTCCAAAGGCGGCGCCCATTATGACGAAATGGGCAAGCCAACGCGGGTGTTTGGCATTTGCATCGATATTACCGAGCGTAAAAATACCGAAAGCGAGCTCAAACTCTGGGCGCAAGCCTTCGAAAACGCTGAATTCGGATTGGCGATTGCCGATGCGCAGACTAATTTGTTTTTGGCCGTGAATCCGGTATTTGCAGCGGAGCGCGGTTACACCACCGAAGAATTGATCGGTAAACCGGTAATGATGGTTTATCCACCCGATTTAATCGATCAGATCAAACAGCGGATCGAGGTTTTGGACACCACCTGCCATGGTGTGTTTGAGGCCGAGCATCAGCGCAAGGACGGCAGCCGTTTTCCGGTGATGCTCGACGTTACGATCATCAAGTCCAGCGATGGAAAATCCTTACGGCGTGTCGCTTATGCCTTGGATATTAGTGACCGCAAGGCCGCCGAAGCTGCTCTGCGAGCGCAAACAGATGCCCTGCAGCGCTTCAACCGGGCCATGGTCGGCCGCGAAATGGACATGATTGCGTTAAAACAACGCATCAACGAGCTGTCCCGGCAGCTTGGGCAAGAACAACCCTATCCTTTGGCGTTTCTAGACGGGACCGAAATAGCACCGCAACCGGATGCCCTGCCATGAAACTTGCCTGTCTGATTCTGTCCTTATTGCTGCCTTTTCTGGCCTTGGCGGTGCAATGGTTATTGTGGCCCTGGATTAGTCCGTTCGTTTGGTTTCTATTTTTCCCCACGGTGTTTTTCAGTGCTCGCCTAGGCGGTTTCAAGGGCGGGCTGGCCAGCACCTTTTTAAGCGCTGGCTTTGTCTGGTATTTCTTTATTCCGCCGCAGTTGAGTTGGGAAATGGACAAGCCGGCCAACTTTTATTCGGTTGGCATGTTTCTGATAATGGGTTATTTATTCAGCGATACCCAGGAACGTCTGCGCCGGGCACAACAAAATACCGAATCCGCTTTAGCCCAGACCAGTGCCGCGAAGGAAGAGGTTACCCAGCTTTATCAAAAGTCCTTGGAGTTGGATCGGCTCAAGACTGAATTTTTTGCCAATATCAGCCACGAGTTGCGCACGCCCTTAACCTTGATTATCAGCCCGTTAACCCGGCGACTGGCTTTGGGCCTGTCTGCGGCGGAGCGCGGCGAAGATGAATTAATCCTGCGTAATGCCCGCTTGTTATATCGCCAAGTCAGCGACTTGCTGGATGTCGCCAAGCTGGAGGCGGGGCACATGGCGGTCGATTATGCGCACATCGATATTGCCGAGTTAACTCGTGCGGTAGCCTCGCAGTTCGATTCGCTCGCCAAGGAAAAAAATATCAGCTATCTGATAGACGCGCCGGAACCCCTGCCAGCCGAAGCGGACGGCGAAAAAGTACAGCGCGTGTTACTAAATCTGCTGGCGAACGCCTTTAAATTCACGCCCGATGGCGGAAGCATCCGTTTAACGCTACGCAAGGATGCGGACATGGCCGTTATTGACGTACAAGACAATGGCCCCGGCATACCCGAGGAGATGCGCGAGGTAGTGTTCGAACGCTTCCGGCAAGTCGAGGGCGGCGCGCAGCGGCGCTTTGGCGGTACGGGTTTGGGATTGGCCATCGTTAAGGAATTCACCGAGTTGCATCGCGGCACGGTAACGTTAAACCAGTCAGAGGGTGGAGGGGCCTTATTCAGCATCCTCTTGCCGTTACGAGCGCCGCAAGGAACTCTGGTTAGAGACACGTCCACGCAGCTTGATCCCAATTTCAATTTGCAAAGTTCCGCTGAAAATCGTTGGCCTTCCCGCCAATTAAGCGTCGCCGCGCATATAGCCGAAGCTAACGCACCTTTGGTGCTGGTGGTTGAAGACAACGCGGATATGAATGCGTTTATTGTCGATATTTTAAAGCCATATTATCGAGTCGCCAGCGCTTACGACGGCCGTGAAGGCCTGGCGTTGGCGAGGAGATTGCAACCGGACCTGATCTTATGCGATTTGATGATGCCGTTAATGAGCGGCGATCAAATGGTTATCGAGTTGCGCAGGCAATCGATTCTGCTGGATGTACCTATTGTGATGCTGACCGCTAAAGCCGACGATGAGCAACGAGTGCGGATGCTAAATGAAGGCGTGCAGGATTATCTGCTCAAACCCTTTAGGGTGAATGAATTGCTGGCGCGGATTCACGGTTTGATTCAGGTACGCAAAAGGAATGCGGCCAGCCTGAGTGAAAGTGAGGCGCGCTTCGAAGCCACTTTCGAACAAGCGGCGGTAGGCATCGCGCTGCTTGCCCCCGATGGTCGTTGGTTGCGGGTTAACCGTAAACTCTGTGAAATCGTGGCTTACAGCCATGACGAGTTATCGGCGCTTAGCTTCCAGGACATCACGTATCCGGACGATCTGGAAACCGACTTGGCTTACGTACAGCAATTACTTGCGGGCAAAATCCAAACCTATTCGATGGCGAAACGCTATATCCGTAAGGGCGGTACCCTGGTTTGGATTAATTTGACCGTCTCCCTGTTGCGTAATCCGGATGCCAGCCCAAGTTATTTTATAGCGGTGATCGAAGACATTACCGAACGCAAACTGATCGAGGAAAGCCTGAATAAATCGCAGGCCCAGTTGAAAACGTTTATTCAGCATGCGCCTATCGGCATTGCCATGTTCGATAGAGAGATGAACTATCTGTCCGTCAGCGGCCGCTGGCTGGCGGATTATGGTCGGGGACATACGGATTTGATCGGCCTGAACCATTACCAGGTCAACCCGGATATGCCCGCCGAATGGCGAGAGATTCATCAACGTGGCTTGAGCGGTGCCACTATCAAGAATGACGAAGATTTGTGGGTGCAGGCGGACGGCAGTAAACGCTGGCTGCGTTGGGCTGTCTTGCCCTGGACCGACCAGAATGCGGCGATAGGCGGTATCATTATTTCCACCGAGGATATAACCGACAGAAAACTGGCCGAGGAAGAAATTCGCCGGCTTAACAACGATTTGGAACAACGCGTCATTGCCAGAACCGCCGAACTCAGCGCCGCGAACCGGGAGTTGGACAGCTTTGCCTACGCGGTTTCGCACGATTTGCGCGCACCGTTGCGAGCCATGAGCGGCTTTAGCCAGGCGCTTGCAGAGGATTACGGCGCGCAGTTACCAGGCGAAGCCCAAGTTTTTCTGAAACAGATAGAACACGCCAGCAGCAAGATGAGCGAATTGATCGACGGGCTGTTGGTACTTTCGCGTACCACACGCGGTGTGTTGAAATTTGACCGGATTGACCTCAGCGCCTTGGCGGAACGAGTTTTGGCCGACTTGCAACGCGATCAGCCCGAACGCCGGCTTAATATTTATGTCGAAACCGAGATGGTGGTTAGCGGCGATAGGCGTATGATCGAGGCGCTGATTCACAATCTCTTGGAAAACGCCTGGAAATACACCGCCAACACGGAGCAAGCCAACATACGGTTTTATACCGAACTGGCCGATGGGACGAAGCGTTTTTGCATAGCCGACAACGGTGCCGGGTTTGATATGGCCCATGCCAGCCGCTTATTCCAGCCGTTTCAGCGCTTGCACCGTCAGGAAGAGTTTCCGGGGATAGGCATTGGTCTGGCTACCGTGCAGCGTATCGTGTTTCGCCACGGCGGTACTATCGAGGCCAGCAGCGAGCCGGGCAGGGGTGCGGTTTTTTGCTTTACTTTACCGGAGCCGATTGCCGGCTCCGCGGCGGATAATCTGGAGATAGCATGAGCAACGCCAAAACCATCCTGTTGGTGGAAGATAATCCTCAAGACGAAATGCTGACCTTGCGGGCACTACGTAAGGCGAATCTGGCCAATCAGGTGGATATAGTGCGAGACGGCCAGCAAGCCTTGGACTTTCTGTTCAAAACCGGCGAGTTTGCCGATCGCGACGGGCCGGATCTGCCGACCGTGATGCTCTTGGATATCGGCTTGCCTAGGCTGTCCGGTCTTGAAGTGCTGGAGCGGATACGCGCCGACAGCCGCACGGAGTTATTGCCGGTGGTGATTTTGACCTCGTCGGATGAAGAGCGTGATCGAATAAAAAGCTATCGGATCGGTGCCAATAGTTTTGTGCGCAAACCGGTGGATTTCGGTGAATTCGCCGAGACTGTGGCGCGCTTGGGCGTATATTGGTTAGCCACCAACGAGCCGCCGCGATAATGCTTATCCGCGCATGAATGCTGCATTGAAATTACTGATCATCGAAGATGTGCAGGCCGATTATCTGTTGCTGGTGCGTCACTTGCACCAGCACGGTATGGCCGTGGAATGCCGGCGCATAGATAGCAACGCGGCGTTGGCGGCGGCCTTGCAAGAAGACTGGGATTTGGTGCTGTCGGATTACAACGTGCCGGGGATGGATATTCGCGGTACCTTGCAATTCATTCAAGCCCACAGTGCGGATTTGCCGGTTATCTTGGTCTCCGGCAGTGTGGGCGAGGAAGTTGCGATGGAGCTGTTGCGGCTGGGTATGGTCGATTTCGTGTTCAAGGACAATCTGGTTCGCTTGCTGCCATCCATGCGCCGCGCCGTGGAGGAAAGCGATCAACGCCGGATAAGACGTGCGGCGGAAGAGGCGTTGCGGAAGAGTCAGGAACAAGTGCTGTTAGAGCAACACCAGGCGCAACTGGCGGCCTTGAACTTGATGGAAGATGCCATCGCGGCCCGCCGCCGCGCCGAAGCCGCCGCGGAAGCCTTGCGCGAGAGCGAACGGCGTTTACTGATGGCACAGGAAGGCGCGCACGTCGGGATCTGGGATTGGGATATTGTCAACGATCAATGCTATTGGTCGCCGGAGTGCGAACGCCTGTATGGCGAGGAGCCAGGCGGTTTGCGTTCCAACGACGATTGGCGGGTGAATGTACATCCGGACGATTTGCATTTGATAGACGAGCAGTGGGAAAGCCGTATTTTGCGCGGCGAACCGTTCGAGGTCGAGTTTCGCTTTAAACTGAAATCCGGCGAAATTCGTTGGCTGAGCAGCAAGGGCCGTGCGCAATACGACGCCGATGGCAAACCAGTACGGCTGTTCGGAGTTAATTTGGATGTTAGCGAGCGCAAACAGACCGAACAGCAATTGCGCAAGTTGGCGCAGGCGGTGGAACAGAGTCCGGCCAGCATCATTATCACCAACCTGATCGGCGAAATCGAATACGTTAACGAAGCGTTTTTGAAAGTCAGCGGCTACCAGCGAGACGAGGTTATCGGCCGCAATCCGCGGATATTGCAATCGAAAAAAACCCCGCCGGAAAACTATCGGGCACTATGGGCCGCGCTCGGTCGAGGCCAGACCTGGAAAGGCGAATTCATCAATAAACGCAAGGACGGTAGCGAATATGTGGAATTCGCCATCATCGTGCCGATTCGCCAGGCGGACGGCAGCGTTACCCATTTTGTAGCGGTACAGGAAGACATCACCGAGAAAAAACGCGTAGCGCAAGAACTGGATCAGTATCGGCATCACCTGGAAGATTTGGTTGCCAGCCGCACGGCGGAACTGGAAGCGGCCAAAGTGTTGGCGGATTCTGCCAACCAGGCCAAGAGCGCCTTTTTGGCCAATATGAGCCACGAGATTCGCACGCCTATGAATGCCATCATAGGTTTGACTTATTTGTTGCGGCAAGGCAGTCCCAGCGCCGAACAAAGCGAACGTCTGGATAAAATCGACGGCGCCGCCCAACATCTCCTTTCTATTATTAACGATGTGCTGGATTTATCGAAGATCGAAGCCGGACGCCTGGAGCTGGAGCAAACCGACTTTTCCCTGGCGACGGTGTTGGACCACATCCGCTCCATTATTGCCGATCAAGCGCGGGCCAAGGCGCTGACCATAGAAGTGGAAGGGGAGGGTGTCCCGCAATGGCTGCGCGGCGATCCGACGCGTCTACGGCAAGCCATGCTCAACTACGCTACCAATGCGGTCAAGTTTACCGAGTACGGTACGATTCGTTTGCGGGCGATGGTGCAGGAGGAAACCGACGCGGGCTTGCTGTTGCGTTTCGAGGTGAGCGATTCCGGAATCGGTATCGAGGCCGACCAACAATCCAGCTTATTTGAGGCCTTCACGCAGGCCGACGTGTCGACCACCCGCAAATATGGCGGTACCGGTTTGGGCTTGGCGATTACTCGCCGCCTGGCGAATATGATGGGCGGGGATGCGGGCGTCGATAGCGTAGCGGGGCATGGCAGCCGCTTTTGGTTTACCGCGCTGGTGCAACGCGGACATGGTGCCATACCTTTGCAAGCCAATGAAAAACCCGCCGACGCGGAAATGATACTACGCAGAGATTATGCCGGTGCGCGCCTGCTGTTGGTGGAAGACAATCCTATCAATCGGGAAGTGGCGCTGGAGTTGTTGCACGGTGTCGGTTTGGCGGTTGACACCGCCGAGAACGGCCGAATCGCATTGGAAAAAGTCGGCAATAATTCTTACGACCTGGTATTGATGGATGTGCAGATGCCGGAAATGGATGGTTTGGAGGCTACTCGGGCGATACGCGCGCAGCCCGATTTTGCCCAATTGCCGATTTTGGCGATGACCGCCGCCGCTTTTGAGGAAGACCGGCATATTTCTCTTGCCGCCGGCATGAACGATTTTGTGGCCAAACCGGTGATTCCGGAAGACCTTTACGCGGCTTTGTTGCGTTGGTTATCGCGTTCCGCTCCGCGCTCTGCTGCGTCGGAAAAAACCGGGCAAGCGCTGCGGCCCTTGCCAAAAACGCATGTAAATGCAGGCACCGTGCCGATGGCCTTAATGGCCATCAACGGCCTGGACACCCGGCAGGGTCTGGCCGTGGTAAAGGGCGATGTCGAAAAGTATCAACGGTTGTTAAGCATGTTTGCCGATACTCACAGTGAAGACTTAAAACAAATTCGGGCATACTTGGTCGACGGCGAACCCGAGGAGGCAAAACGCATCAGTCATTGCTTAAAAGGCGTCGCCGGCACGCTGGGCGCCAAACAGGTTGCCGATTTGGCCGCCAAGTTGGACAGGGCGATAGCCGAGAATAGCGGTATGGATGTATGCATGGAGTTGGCGGGCTTGTGCGATAACGAATTGGTGCATCTGGTGCGCGCTATCCTGGCGTTGCCGTCGTCATCTAAAACCGGTGAAGCGGGTGAAGAGATTGTCGATGCGGAAAATATGCATCAAGTCGTTGCCGCGCTGTCCAGCTTGTTGGCGATCGGCGATGCCCAAGCCAGTCGTCTGGCGCGAGAATCCTCAATGTTGTTGCGGGCGAAATTGGGGGATTCGTATCCGAAGTTTGCTCGGCAAATGGATGCCTTCGACTATCAAGCGGCTTTATTAACCTTACAGGCTGCGGATTAAGCCGGTAATGCCACCAGGAAACGGCTGGTCAAAGCATTGCCCCTTTCGGCTTTGCCTCCCCCCATAGCGCGGATACAAAAAAGCCGCAGCGTCCAAACGAAACGGCGGCTATTGGTAAGTATATTACCAGGCGGGTTTAAGACATTTGCGATTGCAGATAATTTTGCAAACCGATGATGTTGATCAGGCCCAGTTGTTGTTCCAGCCAGTGAGCGTGATCTTCCTCGGTATCGTCCAGCATCACTTCCAGAATTTCCCGGGTTTGATAATCGCGCACGCTTTCGCAATAAGCGATGACCTTGCGCAAATCCGCGACCACCTTATACTCGACCGCCAAATCGTTTTTCAACATCTCCGGTACGTCGGCGCCGACCGCCAGCGGTTCGCGCTTGGATAAATCCGGTGTGCCTTCCAGAAATAAAATCCGCTTGATCAAGGCATCGGCATGGTTGGTTTCGTCCTGAACTTCGTGATTGATGCGTTCGTATAATTTGCCGAATCCCCAGTTTTCATACATCCGGGAATGGATAAAGTACTGGTCGATAGCAGTCAGTTCGCCCGCCAGTAATTCGTTTAAATGTGCTATGACTTGTTTGTCGCCTTGCATATGCCGCCTCCCGGATAAATTTGATAAAGCCCTTGGCTATGGTAATACAAATAGCCGCCGGGTTCTTGGTTTGCGCGGATTACTTATGTGCAATTAAAACGTTCGGCCATGCAATAGCGCTATGCTGGCGATGCGGCTTAACTCCGAAATTGCTCCACCTGACCATGCAAATAAGCCGCCTGTTGGTTCAACTCACTGCTGGCGGTATGCGCCGCAGTGCCGCTTTCCACCAGCTCGACGATCACTTCGCCTATGGTATTTAAGTTTTTATCCAGATTTTGGGTGACATGGCTTTGTTCCTTGACGGCCTCGGCGATGTGTTTGTTCATGTCGCCGATGCGATTGACCGAGTCGTTAATGATAAATAATGCTTCCTCGGCAGCGTTGGATAGTGCGACAGTTTCGTCCATGCGTTGCCGTCCGACTGAAATAACCTCCACCGCTTTGCCGGTTTTGCTGATTAAACTGTTCACCATTTTGTTGATTTCATGGGTGGCATCCTGGACGGATTTCGCCAGATGTCTGACTTCGTCGGCCACCACCGCAAACCCCCGGCCTTGATCGCCGGCCCGCGCCGCCTCGATAGATGCGTTCAAAGCCAGCAGATTGGTCTGATCGGCAATGCCGCTGATGGTGTCGACAATAGCGGTGATATTTTTACTTTCCAGCCGCATGTCTTCGATTACCCGAATGGCCTGGCCGATATTCTCCGATAGTGACGCAATTTTCACGGTGCTGGCCTTAACTACGTCGCAACCTTTCAGCACCGATTGCATTGCATTCGCAGTTGACGATTGCGCTCTTTGCGCATGCTCGGCAATGTCGTGAGCGCTGACCGCCATTTCCGCCATCGACGACACGACTTGTTGCACCTCGCGTTTTTGCATGGACAAGCGCTGGGCATTGTCGGCATTAATCTTGGAGGATAGGGAGGACGATAAATTAACGGTTTGCGAGGAGGCTTTTATTTGGTTAATCAGCAGGCGCAATTTATCGAACAGGATATTCAAGTCGCCGGCCAATTCGCCGACTTCGTCATGCGAGGCAACCGGCAATGCTCTGGTTAAATCGTTGCTTTCCGTGATGGTCCGCACACTAGTCGCTACTTGTTTCAAGGGGTTTATCAAGCGGCCGAGTACATTCCAGGCCAGCAGCATGGCTACCGCGACTATGGCCGCCGCGACGCCTATCTGGCCGGTCACCGTGACGTTGCGCTGATGGTCGAGTAGCTGTTCCACCGCTTGTTGTTCCGCCAGTACCGCCGCTATCGGCATCTCCATATACACCGCCCACGTCGAGGCGCCTTCCGCTAGTTTAAATGGCAATACGATATAGACCTTGCCGGCGTCGCTGGCGATGGAGAAATGCGTGGAACTATCGCGAATGCTGTTCGCGATCAAGCGATAGTGATCGCCCAACGCCGTTTGCGCTGCTGTCGCCAGTTCCTGCAAGCGGCTATCGCCGGCAATCACGCCGTCCTGGCTAATCAATAAAATTCTGCCTTGACCACCATAAATGCCTGCGTTGGCGGCACTGATGGTTTTGCTTAAAAAACCTAGGCCCAGGTCCGTTCCGGCACCGCCGACATAGACTTCGCCGGCCAGAATCGGATTGACCACCGAAGCCATCAACACACCCTCGTATAGATAAGGGTCCACCACACAGGCATTACGCGTCAGTTTCGGGCAGGTGTACCACCAGTTGAGCGGATGGGCCACTTGCGGCGTTTCGTCGGTGATCACGTTTTCGCCTTCTTGCACGGAGCTGACTTGGCCGTTTTCGTCGCGCACCCAATATGGCGAGTACCGGCCGCTGGCGCTGGAACCCGATTTTTCGTCGCCGACATAACGGGCATCGGCATTATCGAAGCCATTCAGTTCGGCGGTCACATAAGTCGATAACACGCCGGGCGATGCCTCCGTGGATTGCCGCACGATTTGATTTACGTGCTCGCGCATTGCCGGGGTGCCGGCTAAAGCCTTTTGCCGGGCATCCAATGTGGCCAGCGCATGAAAACGATTGACGGTGTATGCGCTTTGAAAAATAGCCTGCAAAGGCTGAACTACCTGCAAGGCTGCCGATTCCATGCGATAGCGCGCCGCCGATTCGATGGCCGGCTTGATTGCCGCGCCGATTTTTTCCTGAGTCTGGCTCGCGCTGTACCAACCGAAACCGACAATCGCCAACACGATAATCGCCATACTGGCGGCGTTCTGCACCAACAACTTGGATAAAATTGAATTCTTGCGCATGGGGGATTTTTAATCTGCTTAAGGCGTGCCGGGCTGAATGGATTGTTTTTGTTTTTAAGAATAGACCAAGCAGGCGAATGATTTGCTTAACAGGGTGGTGTTGCAAATTTCGATGTGTGACTAGCTAAAGTTGCCATCTTGGCACGGACTGGCTCAGAACTTAAAAACTGACCAAGTTAAGGAGTCCTCTAAAAATAAAAAAATCTCCTTCTCTCTACGAAAGAGGGCTTTTTAGAGGCTACCTTAAATTAGTGCAGCTTGATTGCGTTAGGGTTAAGCAAGAGACCAAAAGCGCTGCTCAGATCCTTGGCAAGTGCCGTTGGATCGCCGTTGACGATGAATACCAGTCGGCCTCGACCGTCGTCGGCCGCTCTGGAAACTAATGGGACAGGCGGGTAAAGTTGAGCGCCAGCGGCTTGGATGACCATGGGTTCGGCTTGTTCGGCAAGATAAACCACGCCTTTTACACGCAGTAAGTCTTGCGGATGGCATGCCAGCAGTTCGTGCAGGATTGTTTGTAAGTGCTGCCAGGGCGGAGCTCGTTCCAGATGCAGCGATATGCTGCGGAAGCTATGTGCCGGTAACGGGTCTCCGGCAGGCACGCGACGCAAACTCGGGCCTTCTTTGGTCAGCAGGCTAGCCGTGCGGAAGTCTCCTGCCGTTGCAGTCTGTCTAGGCGTGGCCGGCGCCAGAACTTGCAAGCGCGTTTCCAACGCAGCGTGCTGGTCCGCATTGCTCAAGTCGGCATGGGTTAGCAATAAGGTATCGGCCCACGCCACCTGCGCGCGAGCTTCGGCAAAACTATCCAGTTGTGCCGCAGCCGATGGTATCGCCAAGGTGGTGATTACATGCTGCAAATGATAACGGCCAGCCAGCCAGCGCTCGCGCAACAGAGTATCCAAAATCGGTTCCGGGCTGGCCACGCCGCTGGTTTCGATAATCATCCGTTCGAAAGGTTTGTCTTTAGCCTGATCCCAAGCCATCCAAAGGTTTTTTAAAGTGGGCGCCAAAGCGCCTTTCACCTTGCAGCAAAGACAACCACCGGACAGCACCGTCAACGGCAGGTCCTGGCTTGCCAACAGATCCTGATCGATCGGCATTTCGCCGAACTCGTTAATTACCACCGCGGTATTTACCCCGTCCGCCAGTAGCCGGTTCAACAACGTGGTCTTACCGCTGCCGAGGAAGCCGGTGAGCATGATGACGGGGATTTTTGAATTTGAATTCACGGCTCTAGTTTTGCTTTAACGGTCAGTTATTGCAACATTTTCAAGTAAGCCATGGCAAATGGCTTTAAATATCGGCCCACCTATTGCAGAGTCTGAAAATCCGCCCGTTTAAACGTGAGGGTACTGGCGGATTGGGTTTGTTAACGGTGATCGTTTGATGGATGTCTAGCATCGAATGGAAGGTTAATATGAAATCCTCAAGCCCACTTCCGCTCCGCGTCCCGCTTCAGGCGCAAAATTTCTCAAGTACGATGTCGAGTTGCGGATGTTTTGATCCAGCAGGTTGTTACCTTTGGCAAACAGCATCAGCTTGGCGTCTTTATAGGCCTTGATTTGATAATTGGCGCCAACATTCAGCAGGAAATAGCCGGTGGTGGAGGTTTCGAAATCGCCGGCATGCGGTTGAGATTCGGCGCGGGTGAAGCGCAGATACGTCGATAATTTCTCCCGGTTGAAATCCAGTTGCAGGCCGTAGCGTAACGGAGGCATGCGCGGTACGTCGCTGCCGTTGACGAATTCGCCGCGGGTGTAGTCGCTGAATAAGCTCAGTTCCAGCAAGCCGAGATTGTTTTCCATCATCGGTACGATCAGTTTGGCTTCGTAACCTTTGAAGATGGCGTCGTGTTGTCCACTGGTGACTAGCGGCACACAGTCCGCCACGCAAGGATTGCCGTCTTGATCGACGAATTCACCGCTACGTTGCTGGAAAATATAATCGCTGGCCCAGTTGTGGAATAAGTCGAATTCGGCGCGCAGCCAGTCGGTTTTGAAGCGGTAGCCCAAGTCCAGGTTGTAGGAGGTTTCTTCTTTCAAGCCCAGGTCGCCTCTGTCGTAACTGTGGGTGGCGTCGTGGTAGCCGTCGGACAGCAGTTCCTGGACCTGCGGCGCGCGCGAGGAGCGGGTGACCGCCAGATTCAGGCTATTGCGGTTATCCAGTTTCCATACGGCCGATGCGGAAGCGCTGACCGGGGTATAGCTGAGATTGGCGAAACCGTCCGGGCGAATATCGGTTTGTTCGACGCGGGTGCCCAGTTGATACGTGACCGCGCCAATGTCGAATGATTCCACGGCGAAGACGCCGTAACTGGTGATGTCCGAGCGCGGCACGATGCTGTCGCCGGTGAGTTTCTCTATCGCATTAAAATCGCTGGCCTGGGTTTGGAAACCCAGCACGCCGCGCAGCGGTCCCAAATCTTGGTGGGCCAGTTCCATGCGGCCTTCGTAGGACTGGTTGGTGTAGTACGCACCAGGTTCCCCGTTGGCGATTTCGGTGTGTTGATAATCCGTGTAACCCAGCCGGGTGCGCAGACTTTTCGCGAAACGGAATGGGTTGTTCAGCTCGCTCTTAAAGTCGTATTTGGTTTGCCGCATCGCGATGCGCACGGTTTCGTCGCCGGTGCCGTCCGGCGCGATGGCGTAGTTGTTATTTAGATTATTGATGGAAACGCCGGCAAAGCCGGGCGCGCCGATCCAGGACAAGCCGGCCGAACCGCTGAGCGCTTCGGCGCCGGTGTTGTTCAGATAGCCTTTGGGGTTATCGACAATCTCCAGGCTGGGATCGGTAATCGCGACTTTTGCGGTGTCTATGCCGCTGCCGCCAATGTCCAAATTGTTGCGATGCCGGTAAAAGCCGTCCAGGTGATAAGCGATGTTGTCCTTGCCGCCCTCGACTTTCATCGTAGTGCTGGTTTCGTCGGAAGTGGAATCGAAACGTTGCTCAAGCGCGGCATCTATCAGTTTGTCGAACTGGCGGCCGGGGATACGGTTGTCGATGACGTTAACGACACCGCCCATCGCGCCGCTGCCGTACAGCAGCGTCGCCGGGCCGCGCAGCACTTCGATGCGCTCGGCCAGCAACGGTTCGACGCTGGTGGCATGGTCCGGGCTGATCGCCGCGACATCGTTGCTGCCGATACCGTTGCTTAATACCCGTACCCTGGGGCCGGTCTGGCCGCGGATGACCGGCGTGCCGACACCGGGGCCGAAGGACTGGCTGCTGATGCCCAGCTCGTTTTTCAAGGTATCGCCGATGCTGTGGCCGGTTTTCATACGCAATTCGTCGTCGCTTAATACGGTGACCGGCACCGGGCTGTCCGTTTTCTTATTTTGCAATGGTGCGGTGACGACGATTTCTTCCAGTGCTTGTATAGGTGGTTCTTCGGCTATCAGAACCGGAGACGGCAGCATTAAAATCAGGGCAGCGGTTTTTTTCATGTTAAGTGGAGCGGTCAGGAATGATGCTTAAAGATGTTATATTATAACAATTGTGGATGCAATATTATCGCAGCAGTTTTTACACATTCCCGTTACGGCTTCTTTGGTGATTTGAATTTGATTCGTTGTTAAAACAACAAAGTTGACAGTAATAATTTAGGAGAGCAAACCGGATCGCTCTCGAAATCATATGGGTGAAATGTTACAGAAATGTTTCTTTGAACCTCGGAATAAATGCTTATTCCCGGTGGCGTTGATAGATCCAGGTAATTCGCTAATAGTTTACAGCGACGGCTGTTCCATACATTGCATGGCCTGGATCGCAATTTCCAGTTCCTCGTCCGTGGCAATTACCAATATCGCCAATCCGTAGTTGGGTTGACTGATGTTGCCGCAAGGGCGCACCGGTTTTTGGTTTTTTTGCTGGTCTATCGCAATCCCGAAGAGTGTCATATCCAGACAGACTTGTTCGCGCAGCCAGGCATCGTTCTCGCCGATGCCGCCGGTAAATACCAAGGCATCGACACGGCCCAGCACCGCAAAATAAGCGCCGATATATTTTTTAATGCGATAGGCGTACATCGCCAGTGCCAGCTTTGCCTGTTCGTCGCCGGCTTCGGCCATGCGGTGGATTGCGCGCATATCGTTTTCGCCGCAAATGCCTTTGCAGCCGCTTTCTTTGTTCAACAAGGATTCGATGGCCTCGTTGGACAAATTCAGCGTGCGGCTCAGATAAAAATGGATTGCCGGATCTATGTCGCCGCAGCGGCTGCCCATCATCAAACCTTCCAGCGGCGTCATGCCCATCGACGTATCGATACTCCGGCCGTTCTGGATGGCCGTGACGCTGGCGCCGTTGCCTAGATGCAGCGTGATCAGATTGGTTTCCGACAAGGATTTGCCGAGACATTGCGCGGCCTGCTCCGCGACATAGCGGTGCGACGTGCCGTGGAAACCGTAACGTCTTACACCATGTTCCGCATAAAAATGTTTGGGCAGGGGATAGCGGTAGGCATAATCCGGCAGGGTTTGATGAAACGCCGTGTCGAATACCGCCACTTGCGGCGTGTCGCCCATTTGCCGGATGGCTTCCTCAATGCCCAGCAAATTGGCGGGGTTATGCAGTGGTGCCAGTGGAATTACCTCGGCTATGCGCTGCATGACTTGCGTATCAATCAAGGCTGGTTCACGAAAATGTTCGCCACCATGAACGACTCGATGGCCGATACAGGCCAGCTCCCGGCAGTCGTTCAACACGCGGCAGGCGGCCAGCGTTTTGAATAACACCTGTAAGGCTTGTTGATGATTGCGGCTGACTATGTCTTCACGCACCCGATCGGTATCCGGTAACGTGTAGCTGTGGCTGGCAGCTTCTTCACCGATACGTTCGATAATGCCGGCGATTAACACCGAGCGATTGCTCATGTCGAATAAGCTGTATTTAACCGATGAACTGCCGGCGTTGAGCACCAGAATTTTCATGAATATCTCGAAGGGGGCGATTAATATGCAAGTTTCGCCGGTGGCGGCGGGCTGTAACGGCGATCCAGATCGTGGTCGATTTTACCGGTCAGGCTTTCCACGGCTTTGATGGTCAGACTGGCATTGGGGCCCTTGGATTCGGAAATGTAGTCGCCAACCAATTTGCCATCGGCTACCTTGACCAAACGCCCCATCAGATAAGCGAACAAAAAGCTGGGTTTATGTAGCCGCCCGACCAAAATGTAGTCGGCTTGGAATTGTTTGCCCAGTTGCGCGGCGGCATCGGCATGGTCGAACAAATAGCCCACGCCGCTGTTGGCGGCTTGTTGTGCTTGGTCCGGTATCGCGACGACAACGTAGCCGGCGCGGGTTAATTCCTGTTCCAGCAGCGGTTTGATCGACGCGGTTCTTTGCAATTCGGCGGGGACGCCCGGCGCCAGCGTCAGGTCTTTTAATTCAAAATCCAGAACGGCGATGCGGGTTTCCGCCAGCGAGCCAAAGCTCAGTAAGCAAAGCAGCAAGCTGCGTAGCAGCGTGTTGACTATCATGTTTTGTCGGCTTCCTGGGCTTGAATCGCGGTAATGACTACGGTGTTGACGATATCCGTCACAGTGCAGCCGCGGCTCAGGTCGTTGACCGGTTTGTTCAGACCCTGCAGGATGGGGCCGATGGCGATTGCGCCGGATGAACGCTGTACCGCTTTGTAGGTGTTGTTGCCGGTATTCAGGTCGGGGAAAATCAATATGGTCGCCTGGCCGGCGACCTTGCTATCCGGCAGTTTGGTTTTGGCCACGCTGGCGTCCACGGCGGCATCGTATTGCATCGGGCCTTCCAACAGCAGGTCCGGGCGCAAGGTCTGGGCAATTTTGACTGCGTCTCTGACCTTGTCCACCGCCTCACCCTTGCCGGATTCGCCGGTGGAGTAGGACAGCATGGCAACGCGCGGCTCGATGTTGAACATGCGCGCGGTTTCGGCGGCATTAATGGCGATGTCGGCCAATTGCGCGGCGTTGGGGTTAGGAATCACCGCGCAATCGCCATAGACCAATACGCGATCTTCCAGGCACATGAAAAACACGCTGGAAACTATCGATGCGCCGGGTTTGGTTTTGATAATTTCGAAGGCCGGACGAATGGTATGCTGGGTGGAATGCACCGCGCCGGACACCATCCCGTCGGCATAAGCGAGATGTATCATCAAGGTGCCGAAATAGCTGGGATCGGCCATCAAATCGAAAGCCGTGTCGTAAACGATGCAACGGTGTTTGCGGGCCTGATAATAGGTTTCCGCGAACAGCGGCCGCAGATCCGATTTAATCGGGTCGATGATATTGATATTGTCCATCTTCAAGGCCATGGCCTGGATTTTCTGCCGGATCTCGGCTTCGTTACCCAGCAGGGTGATTTTCACGACATCGCGCAGTAATAAAATCTCCGCCGCGCGCAGAATCCGTTCTTCATTGCCTTCCGGTAGCACGATATGCTGTTTCTTGGCCTTGGCGCGCTGCAGCAAATCGTACTCGAACATCAGCGGCGTGGTTTTATGCGAAACCTTGCTGCACAGCCGCAGCCGCAGTTCCACCATATTGATGTTACTTTCGATCAAGCCCAGCGCGGTGGCAATCTTGCGGTCGTCTTGGGAGTGCAGGCGGGCGGTGACTTGGCTGACCAGCAAAGCCGTGGTGAAGGTGTCGGAATCGACGCCGAGTACCGCGAACGGCGTACCTCCCAAGCCATCGATTAATTTTTGCACTTGCGGGGCGGGTTGCTGATGGCCGGTCAATATCAGGCCGGCAATCTGCGGATAGTTGCTGGAGTTGTAGGCCATCAGGCTGGCCATGATGATGTCCGAGCGGTCGCCTGGCGTAATAACCAAGTCGCCGGTTTCCACATAATCCAGAAAGTCCGGCACCAGCATCGCCGCGACTTTGTAGTGATACACCTCTCGGCTCATGGTCGCGCTTTCGCCGGAAAACACTTTGGCGCCTATCACCTTGGCGATGTTGCCGATGGTGGGTTTTTCCAAGGATGATTCGGCGGGCACCACGTACACCGGAAATTCGCTGGAATGATTTAAACTGTGGCGCAGGCTGGCAATTTGATTTTGAGCGACGCCGATGATAACCGTGGCCAGCGATTCGCAATCGTGCTCGCGCATGGAATGTTTCAGGCTGGCCAAACCATTTAATATTTGTTCGTCGCTACGATTTTCGCCCTGCATAACCGGCATCAGCAGACAGCCCAAATTATTGGCGACATCGGCGTTGAAATCGAATTCGAAAATGGCGTTGCCGTGTCGATAGTCACTGCCGACGCAGAGGACGTGATCGCAACGAGTCTTCAGGGCCCGGTATTTGGCCAAAATGATTTTCAACAGTTCGTCATACTGTTCGTCGGCCAACAGATGGCGGGCTTCTTCACTGGTACAGCCATACATTGCCTCGTATGGGGTGCCGAGCTGATAGCGGTGGCTAATGAATTGAATCAAATCGTCCTTGTCGGCATTACCTTGAATAATCGGCCGAAAAAAGCCGATATTGTCCGCGTAACCGGACAACATTTCGATGATGGCCAACATGATCAAGGATTTGCCGCTACCCTCGTCGACGCCGGCAATATAGATGTCTTGCGAAATCAAGGGTTCGCTTGCTGCGGTGGGCTGAGTTGGATTCATGATCGATGACTTATAAACAAATTGGAAAGTCTAGCCCAGGATGTTGCCACATGGCGCGCTGCTTGGCGACTGTATATTTAGCTATCCGGGCATTTTGCGAACAATAAACACCCCCAAATAGTCTTTGGCTATCATAGGTTTGGGTTTATAAAATAATGTAATATCAAAATAATTATTGATTAATCTGCAAGCTCGGCTTTAATGGCTATACTACTAGCCGGGCGCAGGGATTACTTGAACAACAGAGATGGCGAAATTTACCGTTTATTTTAAAGACAATGCAATCCATACAGGTGTTTTTGATTCTGGTGTAGTGCATATCGGTCGTGATGAAACCAGTGACCTCGTGGTTGACAGTCTTGCCGTCGCGCCGGCGCATGCCGTGGCTGTCATAAAAGACGGCGCTTGCGTTCTGAAACAATTGAACGAAAAGTTTCCGTTATTGGTAAACGATCAGCGCACCAAGGAATGGAATCTACAAAACAACGACATCATCAACATCGGTAAGCATTACATTGTTTACAACACCACCGATGAGTTTTCGGAAAAAGTCCTTGTCTCCACGGCAGCCGACTTCGGCGACCCCGATGTACGGGCGTTAAACGAGAAGCTGGAAGAAGCAGTAAAATCCCCCGAGGCTAATTTGCAAGTGTTGAATGGCATGCACATTGGCCGCATCTTGCGCTTGAAAAAAGCCATGACGCGCCTGGGCCACGAAGGCGCCGGCGTTATCGTGATTGCCAGGCGAAAAGATGGTTATTTCCTTTCTGCGTTGCAAGGGCACGATGGCCTGGCGATTAACGACGAACCCTTGGGCGACCGCACCGTGCAATTGCAAAGTAACGATGTAATTGTCGTTGACAGCACCTCTATGCAATTTTTCTTGGATTAAGCGCATGACATTTGAAAAAAACGATGATAAACGCCGTTTTCACAGAATTTTTTACCATGCAGGGGCGGAGTTAGCCGGTTCGGGTCAAACGTATCCTTGTAAAATTATCGATCTGTCCTTGCGCGGGTGTCTGTTGGATTTGGAACAGCCCTTGTCCGGGCAGCCCGATGCCTTATATTCCTTGAAATTCGACTTATCCGAAGAAATCAGTATTACCATGGAAGTGCTGGCAACTCATGCCGTTGGCAATAGAGTCGGCTTTAAGTGCGTGCATATCGATATCGATAGCATTTCCCGTTTGCGGCGACTGGTCGAGCTCAACTTGGGGGATAGCGAATTGCTGGAACGAGAATTGGCGGCCTTGAGCGATCTGGCCGACCACCAATAAGTCGGTAACTTCAGCCCAATCCGGCTAGCCAAAGTCTAAAACGCATTCCCCATTCCGACGTAAAGCCTACCGTGGTAAACACAATATCGCCGGCGGCGTTAATGAAGAACACTGCCGGTACGCCTTTGATACCGTAACGTAGACCGATACTGCCGTTGTTGTCGTTCACAACCGGCCATTGCAGCTGCTTGTCGTTTAAATAGTTCTGCAATTTGCTATCGTCGCCGGAACGTATAGCTACCGTCAATCCCGGATAGTCACGCAGTATATTGCTGACGCTGCCCTGCATGCTTCGGCATATTCCGCACCATTCCGCCCAGAAATACAGCACCGCCGGACCTTTGCTTATACGCTGCATCGCGTTTTCGCCGGTCAGCTTGGTTTGGGCTATGGCCGGTGGCGTACCGCTGACTAAATCCTGATTGACCAGAAATTGCCCGGCAAAGATAAATAATGCCGCAAAAATATAAAACCCCAGCTTTTTCAGCATTACAAGCCTTGCATCACGCTGGCGCCGTGCTGTTTTAGCCAGAGTCGGTGTTGCTTAAAGTCGGGCAGATGTTCGGCGACTAGTTGCCAAAAAACCGGGGAATGATTTTTGTGCTTGATGTGGCAAAGTTCGTGGACCACCACGTATTCCAGAGCCGCTGGCGGCGCCAACAGCAATAGCCAATTCATGTTGATGTCGTTTTTGGGGCCGCAGCTGCCCCAACGGCTTTTTTGGGTTTTGATGCGGATGCTGCGCGGAAACAGTGCAAAGCGCGGCGCGTGTATATCGACCAGTTGCTGTACATGCTGTTTGGCTTGATTTTTCATCCAGCGCGTTAAAGCTTGCCGGATCAGTGTGGAGTGTTGTTCATCGGCAATGCCTGCCGGTAATTTCACCCAAAACATTTCGTCATTCAGTAACTCGATCCGAACGGTTTTGGTTTTGCCGGCGGTAATTTTTAGCGGCAAGCGTCGGCCTCGATAGGGGATTTGCGCGCCATCCATATACTCGCTCGGTGCTAGACGCGGGGCGGCGGCTTGCACCCTGCCGGCGACGCGTTTTAGCGCGGCTTCGATCCATGATTGTTGGGCTTGTACAAAAGCCTGAATGCGCCGTTCGGAAACTTTAAGCGGTGCCACCACTTCTATTTTTTCGGCGGTGACCACGATGCGGGTGTTTTTGGCCCGGCTGCTGCGACGCAGGCTGTAAAGTAACGGGGTGGGTTGGCTATTCAAAAAGGCGATTCCAGCATTCTTAATTTAAGCTCGGTCCACATGCTCAAGCGGTCCGATCCGCCGACATGTTGCCCGGAACCTTTGCTTTTGGCAAGCCATAAGCCGGTACCGTTAAAGCTGTATACGGGCTGCAAGTCGCTGCGTTGCGTAGCCGGGACGATGCTCGGTTTCAGGTTGTCCAGCACCAGCGGTACCGCGCGTGGCGAGTCGAAATAGGTCAACACCATGTGTGCCTGATTGAGTTCCAACGCCTTGACGTAGGTAATCCGCAGCTTGTTTTCGTCGATACCCATTTCCACCAAGGTAAAATATTTGGCGATGGAGTAATCCTCGCAATCGCCGGCACCTTTGGCCAGAAACTCGGTCGGCGCTGCCCAGTAATCGGTTTTTTGCCACAAGATAATATCGTCGACAAACTCGATGTTACCATTGAAAAAGTCGTTAACCCGTTCCAATTTCGTCGCTTCCGGCCAGCTTTTGCCGTTCTCGATCAAACTTTGCCAGTCCACAAAACGTTGCTTTGCGGCGGCTCCGTACTTTTTCTCTACTCTGTCCAGCAGGCTTTGATCAATCAATAAGCCGGCTGCCAGCACAATGCTGCAACATAGGCTGAAGACGAGAATGGCTAAACTGGCAGCGTTGAGTGCGCCTTTGTTAACGGCTGGCACCGACGATTCCTATCGCCTTCAAGCTGCGATAATCCTTATCCGATTGTACGTTTTCGGCCAGAATCGAAATATCCAGTAACGTGGAAATTTCTTGCATGGTTTGTACGAACGCGTGTTTTTGCGAGGAACTGTCGATGCCGTTACCGATGTCGCGCGCCAGGCGGATAAAGTCGGGTTTCAGGCGTTTGACCAAGTCCGCCGACATGGATTGAGTTTCGAAGCGTTTTATCATGACCCGCGCACCCCACTGATGTACGGTTTCGATGAAAGCCTGGTAGGCGTCTATGTCCTTCACGACCGCATACGCGGATAGACTGAACACCAGCTTTTTGGCTTCCATCGGATTTTGTTTGATCAGTTTCTCCAGCCAGAGCCGGAAATCGCTGTTTTTGATGGTGCGGGTCGACACGTTCACGGCAATGGCGTGTTCGATGTGATTGTGTTGAATATGATCCAGCGCGATGCGAATCACACCTTTATCAAGATCGACAATTTTGGCGAATTTTTCGGCTATCGAGATGAATGGACCGATCGCCACCAGTCCGCCTTGTTTATCGTGCACCTGAATGAAAGCTTCTTCCATCAACAGCTCGCCGCTGCTGAATGCGGCGATCTGCCCGATATACCAAACTGAATAGCCGTTATGGTCTACGCAGTCGAAGACCAGATCTTTCCAGGTGGCAATATCGCGGGCGAAATTATCGCCGGTGCGGATGAAATAACTGTTGGCGCCAATCAGATGCGCTTGTTCGTAAGCTTCGTGCGCCGCTTCCAGCAGACTTTCGGTGGTCATCAGCGGATTGAAACCAACGACGCCGATGTGGGCCAAATCGGTTTTTTGGTAGCGTTCGCCCAGTTCGGTAACTTCGTTGCTCAGGGATTTGACCAGTTCTTCAAGCTGTTCCGGATTACCGATTTTTAGCAGCAATGCAAATTCGGCACCATAGAATCGATAAGCTTTGCCGGATTGTTCTCCGGCCAGATCGGCAATTTTTTCCAGAATGGCGGCAAAAGCCTGTAAAAATTGATCGATCGCGTCGCTGTCGCGCTCTTTAACCAGATCGACCAGACTGTCGATTTTTATTAATACTATGAAGGCCTCGGCGTCTTCCAATGCCAAGTGCTTCAGGTCGGTTTCGAACACGGCTTTTTTATACAGCCCAGTCAAGTCGTCGCGCAACAGGCTGGCGCCCATTTGGTCCAGTTTGCCGTGTAGTGCGGCTATCGTGATCTTGATTTTATGCGACATGGTGTTCATCGACGCCGCCACATTGCGCACTTCCCGAGTCCAGGGCAACTCTTCGATGCTTTCGAAATGGCCGTCGCTGATCTGCTGAGCCAATAAATCGATTCTACTTAGCGATGCCAGTGTGACGCGCAATAACAGCGCCAGCAGGGCGATGGATAACAAAAATGCCGCCAATGAATAATAAAACCCGGATTTGGCTTGTTCATACAGCTTTAGATAGGCGTAACCGGAGTTGACGGTGACATAAATCACCCCGCTCATGTTCCAGCCCGAGCTGATTTCGCTTTCGGCGGTGGCCGACGTCATAGGCAAGAGTTCGGTAAACCAGTCCGGCACGCCTTCTATGCGTTTGTCGCTGCTTAGGGCTACCAGCTCTTTGTTGTCCGCATCGACCAGCCTGATTTCCTTGTAATAACCCATATCGAAAATAGCGTTCATCATGGTTTTAATCACCGGATCGCGGTTATCGACCATGTAAGGGCTAAGCGATAGGCCCAGCGATGTGGCGGTATCCTGGGCATGATTCTTCGATTCGCCTTCCAGATAGTCCTTGATGTTATTGACGCTCAGCGCGAAATTGACGCTGAAAATCATCAAAAACAGCGCCGATATCAGGATTAACAATTGTTTGGATAATGACATGATGCTCAGCTTCCCGTGGCTTCTTGGTTAATCATATGCGTCGCGAGTTGTTGCAGGGCGGTACGGATGTTTTCGCGCAGGCGCGGGTCCGTTTCAATCTCGTCCAAGGCCTTGTTCATGCAGAGCATCCATTGATCGCGCTCCGATTCGCCTATCGGAAACGGAAAATGCCGGGCACGCAGCATCGGGTGGCCGAATTCTTCGATAAACAGGTTGGGGCCGCCCAGCCAGCCCGAGAAGAACTTGAATAATTTGTCTTTGGCTGTCGCCAGGCTGGGAGCGTGCATGGCGCGGATGCCCTGCGCTTCCGGCAGAATGTCCATATAAAAGTAGAATCTGTCGACCAGGCTGCGTAACGCAGTCTCGCCGCCGATTAACTCGTAGGGGGTGGGGCTCATTACCTATTTAACCTCGTATGTGCAATTTCTTTAGGTATACTAGCAGACGGTACCGACAATGCCTTGAAACTCCGGGGACATTGCGCGGTCATAGCATTACTTGTAACTTTGAGAGGATAACTGATCATGCGTTTAAATACTGCATCTGCTCGTTCGGAAGCCGGCATACTGGCGACCAATAAGGTTTTAAAAAATACTTATTTATTGCTATCAATGACTTTGCTGTTCAGCGCCGCCATGGCTGCGGTAGCAATGACGCTGGACCTGCCGCATCCGGGCTTGATTATCACCATGGTAGGCTATTTCGGTCTGCTGTTTTTAACCACCCGTTTCAGTAACAGTGTGCTGGGCTTGGTGTTTGTGTTTGCGTTGACCGGTTTCATGGGCATGACCTTGGGTCCGATTTTAAACATGTATGTGCATGCGTTCAGCAACGGTCATGAACTAATTTTAACCGCACTGGGCGGTACCGGCGTCATTTTCCTGGGTTTATCCGGCTATGCGCTGACCACCCGCAAGGATTTTAGTTTCATGGCCGGCTTCCTGATGGTGGGCGTGCTGGTGGCGTTTTTTGCCGGTTTGGCCGCGATTCTGTTCTCTGTACCTGCGTTGTCCTTGGCGGTTTCAGCGATGTTTGTGTTGCTGATGTCCGGGATGATTTTGTATCAAACCAGTGAAATCATCCACGGCGGCGAAACCAACTACATATTGGCGACGGTATCCTTATATGTTTCCATCTACAACCTGTTCACCAGCTTGCTGCAATTGTTGGGTGTATTCGGCGGTAACGACTGATAGCTTGGCTAATTGCGCTATTTGCTAAGGCTTTTAAACGCCGCGATTAAAGCAAAAATGCCCCGTCGGGAAACCGGCGGGGCATTTTTTTTGCGCATGCGTGTGTTTTTAGCTAATCGGTATGAAAGTCTGATTAAGCTATCTTAGAGAAGCCCTTTCCTTGTTGCTCGGCACTACTTGTAAGTCTCAAAGCGCAGATCAAAATTTTTATCAGGAGGCGAGCGTGCAGGATTGATAAATGTTCCAGCGATGGCCCGAGAAGAGGTAAGCCCCTTGAACGCCATTCGAGTGAGCTTGGGATAGTGCTCAAGATAGAGTTGTTAACTAAACCCAAGAGTTCAGCGTATAAAAATCAGTTGCAGCGGATCAATATACGCTATGCTCCAATAGCCTGCTGAACTGGATGTTGAATCACAGTCAGAGCTTTCATTTGCCATGGCTTGAATGGTGAATCAGTCGGCAATTGACTCGCTTTTACTTGTCATTCAGCCTGCAAGTAACGTGTAAAGCCGGCTTTTTAATGTTGCTCAGGGCTATACCAAGCTTCAGATGCCATTTTGCACATTTCGTGAAAAATGACTTTCAATAGTTGGAAAGCTGAAATAGCTATTAGTGCGCCGATAGTGACTCCGGCCATTGCGACAAGTGCGATTTTCATAATGCCTCCTCTTTTCGTCGAATAAAGTGTGAACAGCATCATATAAATGCCGATTGGAGCTGGATTTTCCTACGTTATACGAGGATTTCAAGTGGTTTTTAAACTACATCTGTCGCGCGATTTTTCAATGTTATTCATCTTCAGAGACTTAACATTCGACGTTAATGTTGTTTGCTAAAAATTTTTTTTCAAATGCCATGTCTTTGCCTGTTGCAGGCTTACTTCTGAAAAACGGTTGTGCGCTTATTGTTGGATCGGACTTATACTCTAGCGCTCCGTCTAAGAGACACGGAAAAGGAGGCACTCATACGACTTTGGGTTTAAGCAGCAAAGCCGGTTAACTAAAAAGCGGGGGGATAAACGATGAACGATAAACTAACACCAAAAATTGACGAGAATCTGGCGTCTAAGATTGTGGATGTTTTCTATGCCAGCATGCTTGATGACTATAGAGTCAACCGATATTTTTACTCTAGACCCATCCAAGAGCAAACCGAACCTCTAAAACAACTTTTACACGCTTTACTCGGCGAAGAACCTGTCGAGCCTAAAAAACTTTCCGAGCTGGCGGATGCTTATTTTGCGGCGGCCTTCGCTAGAGGGAATGCCAAGCCCAGTTTGGTCAATAATCGAGACTTCGCATTTTTGGAGATGTTCGTAACCGGCGATATTGTCGGCAGCGATGAAAAGCCGCACCTGACCCTACTTTGTCCTGGCCATTCCCATTTCCTCAGGTTACAGCCCATCGACGACAACTACGATGTGGTATTGGAAATACTGCAAAACAGCCTTGAGCAATTGAATGTTCCTCAGGAAACTGCTGCCGAGATTCTGGCATTCGCTGCGACAGGCCGCGACGGTATTCTTGGTCGAGGCTGCGCGATCTATGATGATGGTGATAACTCCATCGAATTTCGAACACACGGTTAATTTTTACTACCGCCTAAAGCTCGGAAGACACAATTTACGCTGGTGACCGGGTACCAAACAGGCTGCCGGCTGGACACGATTTTGTGCCCAGCCGGCAATAGATCGTTTAGCAAAAATACAAATCTTAGTGTTGAGCAGGTTCAGCCCGACAGTCATTCAGCATTCGATCAAATTAACCGCCAAGCCGCCGCGCGAGGTTTCCTTGTACTTGGTTTTCATGTCGGCGCCGGTTTCGCGCATCGTCTTGATCACCTTGTCCAGGGATACGAAATGCTTGCCGTCGCCGCGCAGGGCAATTCGCGCGGCGTTGATGGCCTTTACCGATCCCATCGCGTTACGCTCGATGCAAGGCACTTGCACCAAACCGCCGACCGGGTCGCAAGTAAGACCCAGGTTATGCTCCATACCGATTTCTGCGGCATTCTCGACTTGCTCTGGCGTGCCGCCCAAAACCTCGGCCAGTGCGCCGGCCGCCATGGAACAGGCGACGCCGACTTCGCCTTGGCAACCGACTTCGGCGCCGGATAGCGAGGCGTTCTCCTTGTACAAGATAGCAATTGCCGCCGCGGTTAGTAAAAAGCGAATCACGCCTTCCTCGTTCGCGCCGTCGCAAAATCGCCAGTAATAATGCAGCACCGCCGGGATAATACCGGCCGCGCCATTGGTGGGCGCTGTCACGACTCGCCCGCCCGAGGCATTTTCCTCGCTGACCGCTAGCGCGAACAAATTCACCCATTCCATCGTGCCCACCGGCATGCTGGGGGTTTGCCGGGGTATTTCCCCGCTAAGCTGCCGATAAAGATTAGCGGCCCGACGCCGCACTTTCATACCGCCGGGCATCACGCCTTCTTGATGTAGTCCGCGTTCAACACAGGCCTGCATCACCTGCCAGATATTCAGTAAATTGCGGCGAATTTGTTCTTCGCTCAGCCAGGCTTTTTCGTTGCTCAGCATTAAGTCGCTGATCGACTTGTTATGCGTCGCGCACAGTTTTAGGATTGCTGCACCCGTTTTGAAGGGGTAGGGCAGACAGGTATCGTCATTACTCAGGCGATCGACCGCCGCAGCCGCATCGGTCACTACAAATCCGCCGCCTACCGAATAATAATCGCTTTGCTGCGATTCGGCGCCGTTTGCGTCAAATACGGTAAAGCGCATACCGTTTGAGTGGTAAGGCAATACTTTGCGCTGAAACAGCAAATCGGCCTTCTCATTGAACGGTACCGGGTAGCGTTGCAATAGCCGAACGGCTCCGGTTTCGCGGATCGCCGCCAGCCGCTGCGGAATGATAGCCGGGTCTATCAAGTCAGGTGCTTCGCCTTCCAGGCCAAGCAATACCGCCTTGTCTGTGCCATGGCCTTTGCCGGTCGCGCCAAGTGAGCCGAATAATTCGATGCGCAAGCGCTGCACCTTATCAATGATGCCTTGCTGTTCCAGATTATTGACAAATGTCATCGCCGCCCGCATTGGCCCGACAGTGTGTGAGCTGGAAGGTCCGATACCGATTTTAAAAATATCGAAGACGCTGATAGCCATGATTGTCGCCTAAATAGTGCAGAGAAAAGAGTTTCAAGAGTAGTTTGTACATTCCTATTGATAACGAAGCAATAAATATGCCCTGGTCGCAGCGTAATAAATATTATGCAGGAATGAAAATGCTCGTCGCTATCAGGGGCCATATTCCTAACTAAACTTATGTGTAAAGGTGGCGTTGGGCAACAAGCCCAACGCGGATTTGCCCGAAATAATTTAGGTCCGAGTAAATGTCTTTCTTCTGAATTAATGGAGCCAGGCCGTGAAAATACTATTTCTAATTGGCTTTAGCATATCCGCATTTTTGTCGATTTGTCAGGCGTTCGCCAAACCGATGAAGTGCGTCGTGGATGGAAAAACCCTGTATACGGATGATCAGGCCCGGTGCGCCAAAGGCGCTATCAAGCCTATCAATGGCAGCGTAATGATTTCATCTTTTCCAAAGGGGGCTGCCGTGCCAAATGGTGGCACTAAACCAGCGCTTGAATTGCCGTCTGGCCTTGATGGAATTCTCCAACATTTCGGCATCACGCAACAGGAGGTGAAAGATGGTTGGGAAACTGTTATGGATGCACATAAACGCGGTTCTTGGAAAGCGCCTGAAATGCCGGATGATGACAAATAGCGTTAGCGATGGGCTGTTGTTGAATTCAAGCAAAACGGCAAAAAGTAGCTGTCTGCATTGGAAGGAGGTCAAGAAGAAATAAAAAACCCCGCTAAGCCTTGAGACTTGCGGGGTTTTGGGTTGGTCTGAGCCTGTCTGAAACAGGCTTAACCGTTACAAGCTATAGTACATATCTAACTCAACAGGATGAGTGCTCATACGCAGACGAGTCACATCTTCTTGTTTCAGTGCGATGTAGCCGTCAATCACGTCGTCGGTGAATACGCCGCCACGAGTCAAGAACTCACGGTCGGCATCCAGAGCCGCCAATGCTTCGTCCAGAGAGAAAGCTACTTGTGGGATCGCTTTTTCTTCTTCCGGTGGCAAGTCGTACAAGTCTTTATCCATCGCTTCACCTGGGTGAATTTTGTTTTGGATACCGTCAAGACCCGCCATCAACATGGCGGAAAATGCCAAGTATGGGTTAGCAGTGGAGTCTGGGAAACGTACTTCGATACGGCGACCTTTTGGGTTGGTGACGTAAGGAATACGGATGGACGCGGAGCGGTTACGTGCTGAGTAAGCCAGCATCACAGGCGCTTCGAAACCTGGAACCAGACGTTTGTAGCTGTTGGTTGAAGGGTTGGTAATCGCGTTCAATGCTTTAGCGTGTTTGATGATACCGCCGATGTAGTACAGCGCGGTCTCGGACAAGCCACCGTACAGGTTGCCGGTGAACAGGTTCACGCCGCCTTTAGCCAAAGATTGGTGAACGTGCATACCGCTGCCGTTGTCGCCAACCAGTGGTTTTGGCATGAAGGTAGCAGTTTTGCCATACGCGTGAGCGATGTTGGCGATCACGTATTTCAAGCCCAATACTTCGTCGGCTTTTTTAACCAGTGTGTTGAATTTAACGCCGATTTCGCACTGACCGGCAGTCGCCACTTCGTGGTGGTGAACTTCAACGGTTTGGCCGATTTCTTCCAGAACCAGACACATTGCGGAACGCATGTCTTGGAATGAATCGACTGGCGGTACGGGGAAATAACCACCTTTAACGCCTGGACGGTGACCAATGTTGCCGTTTTCGTAAACTTTTTCAGAGTTCCAGCCGGCTTCTTCAGAGTCGATTTGGTACGAGCAGCCGCCCATGCTGGTGTTCCAACGGACATCGTCGAAAATGAAGAATTCGTTTTCAGGGCCGAAGAACGCAGTATCGGCGATACCGGTAGATTGCAAATAAGCTTCTGCGCGTTTAGCGATAGAGCGTGGATCGCGCACATAACCTTGCATGTCTTTAGGCTCGATAATGTCGCAACGCAAGATCAGGGTTTTGTCGTCGAAGAAAGGATCGATAACCGCAGTACTTGGGTCAGGCATCAGAATCATGTCTGATTCGTTGATGTGTTTCCAGCCGGCGATGGATGAACCGTCGAACATGTTACCTTCTTCAAAGGTATCTTCGTCGATAGTGTGCGCTGGGAAAGTAACGTGTTGTTCTTTACCGCGCGTGTCGCAGAAACGGAAATCGACAAATTTGACGTCGTTTTCTTGGATTAATTTCAGAACATGATCAACAGACATTAGTGAGGGTCTCCGTAGGTTATAGTTGTTTTGGTCAAGAAGCTAAAAAATATGGCTAACAATATCATCAAAAATCGTAAAGAGCTATAACAAGCAAAGCCTCCATGGGGCTTTTAACTCGATGGAGGCTAAGTTATTTCAAACGATAATTCGCGAGTTTTCCAACTTAGAAAGTGACGACTACGTCGGCAGTAAACAGGAACTGGCTTTGGCGGGTGCCATTGTCGAACGCCTTCGCGTCGTCGGTAAAGTCATAACGCACGTTCGGTCTTAAGTTCAGCCATTTTGCGGGTTTGTAGCTCATACCTGCGGTAACGGCATAGTAGCTGCTGCCTTGTTGCGTATAGCTAGCAAGATAGTTGCCGCCGCAAGCAAAGTTGTCGCCTTGGTTGGCCGATGCCGCATAGCAGCGACCTGGGCCGTATACCCGAATACCGTTATGGTCGCGGAACCATTCAGCACGTAGGCCGGCGGATACTTTATCGTTTACATCATAGATAAGGTATTGGTTAATACCGTACCATTCAGCATTTTGAAGATTACTCGCCGCACCGTTGTTTTGTGCAATTTGACCATTAGGCGTCCAGATGTTATCGGCAAAACCATGGTCGTGCTGGATAATGTAGTGCAACTTGTCTGTAAAGTTGTGTTTACCGACGATGCTATACATTGCCCAGGCATCGCTAACGCCTTCTGCACGGTCGCCAGCGGTCGATGTGATCGCTAATGAAGTTCCTGCATCGTCGCTGGTCCATGTGACGCCACCCAGCCAAGCCCAGTTACCCAAGTCTCTGTCCCAGTTGCCGTCCCAGCCACCCGTGCTGCTGCCGGTCACCGCGCCGCCCATAACTGTCCAGTTACTGTTTGCTGCATAAGTAGCCAGTATCCCGGTATGAGTGAATGGTTCGCCGTACTGCATGGTGTAGGGCTTGGTGATGAAAAAGTTATCCGGAGAGGTCACTACTTCATAACCGATTGGGGTGTAGAAGTGGCCGACTTTGACGTCGATACCGTTACCGACTGGCAAGTTCAGTTCAGCGTAAGCTTGTGGCAGCGCCAATCCATAAAAGCGTTCGCCGTTGCCGCTCAAACCTAAGTCCCAACTGCCTCGTTCGCTGGCTTCCAGTGTCTTAGGATCAAATCCGGGAGAACCGTAGGCTTGGGTAAAGATAGCATCCGTGCCGTACATGGCATCCACCCGTCCGCCAATGTCAAATGAATCGCCGCTGACGTTTACCGCTTTTTGAAGATACAGATAAAACTGGTTAACTTGAAATTCGCCGCTGCGGTCATTGAATGTCACAGGGCCGTTGAAGCCGTCACCATTGCTGCTCATATTGGCGCCGACGCTAGCATTCAGCCAGCCACCCAATTTCAGATTGTGGTCCTTCATAAACTTGGCTTCGTTTGGATCAATGCCGGCTGCGCCCAACAAGCCGGACGCTTCTGTCCAGCTCTCTGCGCTGGCAGTGGTGCTGCAAAGTGCCGCTAAGCCTATTAGGCAAGTGCCTACGCCGTGCTTGCGTGAATGGAAGGCTTTTTTCATGTGGTTTACCTCTTGGTGAGTAAGTGTTGAAGAATTTAAAGCACTTTTCGGGCCATATTTGTTTGTGGCTAAAATTAAAGGTTAAAGGCGGTTTTTTTTGATTCCAGCTGATCTTTTCTGGTGCGATTTTGGGCTGTTGCACAGATATGGTGCGCTCGCGATTCGGTATATCGGTGGTTACTATGACGCCATGGAAAAATTTGAGATTGTGAAACGGGTGGAATTCGAAATGGTGCGTCAGGGTGGTGCGCGCACCATGACTGTGCGAATAGCATGTTCATTTGCGTTCGGGTTTTATAAATCCTTTGAAAATCAGGGGAATGAATAATGGCATGCATCATGCTTTGCTTGTTTCGGGAATTTACTAACTCAAGCAAAGAGGTGTTGAACTATGAAACTGATAACAGCGGTGGTTAAGCCGTTTAAGCTGGATGACGTGCGCGAAGCGTTGTCGGATATCGGTGTATCTGGCGTAACGGTTACTGAAGTAAAAGGCTTCGGCCGGCAAAAAGGCCATACCGAACTCTATCGCGGTGCCGAATATGTGGTGGACTTTTTACCCAAGGCAAAAATAGAGGTAGCGGTTGCGGATGCTTTGCTTGAGCAAGCCGTCGAAGCGATTGTGAAAGTAGCCAATACCGGCAAGATCGGCGATGGCAAAATTTTTGTAACCGATCTGGAGCAGGTGGTTCGGATTAGAACCGGCGAATCCGGCGAAGAAGCTCTTTAATATCAAGATGGGGAAACCAACAATGAAATATTTAACAGGCATGGCGCTATTCGCGCTGTTTGGACTCTCGGGCATGGCGTTTGCGGAAGAAGTTGCGGCACCCGCCGTGCAAGCTACCGTCAATAAAGGCGATACCGCATGGATGATCGTCGCCACCGTATTGGTCGCCTTAATGGTTATACCTGGGTTGGCCTTGTTCTACGGCGGTATGGTGCGAGCCAAGAATATGTTGTCTATCTTGATGCAGGTCTTTGTAATCTTTTCGTTGACGGCGATTATGTGGGCGACTTTCGGCTACAGCGTAGCCTTTACTGAAGGCAACGCGTTTTTCGGCGGTTTCAGTAAGGCATTTTTGAAGGGCATTACCCCGGATTCGATGGCGGCGACTTTCAGTAAAGGTGCCTATGTACCGGAATTCATTTATGTAGCGTTCCAGCTGACATTCTCGGCTATCACGCCGGCCTTGATCATAGGCGCATTTGCCGAACGGGTTAAATTTTCGGCGGTGCTGTTGTTTACCGTGATTTGGTTTAGCTTCTGCTATTTGCCGATGGCGCATATGGTGTGGTATTGGGCTGGCCCTGACGCCTACACCGATGCTGCCGCCGCGGAAACCGCGGGTGCGACCGCAGGCTTTTTATTCCAAAAAGGTGCGCTGGATTTTGCGGGCGGTACCGTGGTGCATATCAATGCCGGTATCGCCGGCTTGGTCGGTTGCTTGATGATAGGCAAGCGTATCGGCTACGGTAAAGAGTTCATCGCTCCGCACAGCGTGACTATGAACATGATAGGCGCATCCTTGTTGTGGATAGGCTGGTTCGGCTTCAACGCCGGCTCCAATCTAGAAGCCAACGGTCTGGCGGCATTGGTTTTCGTCAACACGTTATTGGCGGCTGCTGCGGCAACCTTGGCTTGGATGGGGGCGGAATGGGCAGTGCGCGGTAAACCCAGCATGTTGGGTGCTACATCTGGTGCTGTTGCCGGCTTGGTGGCGATCACGCCTGCTTGCGGCTGGTCGGGTCCCATGGGGGCTATCGGTTTAGGCTTGGTGGTCGGAGCAGTTTGCTTCTGGGCGGTAACGTTCTTAAAGCATGCGCTGAACTACGACGATTCGTTGGATGCTTTTGGCGTGCATGGGGTTGGCGGTATTATCGGGGCCTTGGGTACAGCCGTTGTCGCCAATCCTGACTTGGGTGGCACCGGTGTATGGGATTATGTCACCAACGCTACCTTGCCCGATTACAGTGTATTGACGCAGATTACCAGTCAAGCCTGGGGCGTCGGTATCGCAATTGTCTGGTCCGGGGTAGTGTCCTTCGTTGCCTTCAAAATCGCCGACGTGGCTGTGGGGCTGCGGGTCAGCGAAGCGACCGAACGTGAAGGTCTGGATGTCACCGAGCATGGTGAAACCGCTTATCATGTATAGACTTGAAAGCTGCGCTTAACGCGAAAAAAACGGGCGGTCGGCGATGGCTGCCCGTTTTTGTTATCATAAAGCACAACTTTGGTGCTTTTGCCCGCGTAAATTGTAGGTTCTATCGGATTTATTTATCATTGGCGGCAACAGTGACGAAACAGCTTTTTAATCATTCGAATTTGGGGATAGCATGAAATTAATTACAGCGATTATCAAACCATTCAAGCTGGACGACGTCAGGGAAGCCTTGTCCGAGATCGGCGTGGCCGGTGTGACGGCAACCGAAGTAAAAGGCTTTGGCAGACAAAAAGGCCATACCGAGTTATATCGCGGCGCCGAATACGTGGTGGATTTTCTGCCTAAGGTCAAACTGGAAATCGCAGTTGCCGAGCACGTTGTCGACCAAGCCGTGGAAACCATCGTCAAGGCCGCAAACACCGGCAAAATTGGCGACGGTAAAATTTTTGTGACTAACCTTGAGCAGATCATCCGTATCAGAACCGGCGAGACCGGAGAAGACGCTATCTAAGTCTTCAACAAAAAATAAAAAGCAGTAGAACATCAAAAATCGCCCTGGTCTGCGCGAAATTCGCAGACCAGGGCGATTTTGTCGTTTATAGCCTGCTTAATAATCACAACACACCATCATTTCGTGATAGACAATGACAACAATAACAAGAGCGCTGATGCTGATTGCATGCAGCTTGATACTGCCGGAGCCCGCCTGGGCCGACGGCATTAACCAAGCCAACACGGCTTGGGTTTTAACCTCCACCGCACTGGTCCTGTTCATGACCATTCCCGGCCTCTCGCTATTTTACGGCGGCTTGGTCAGAAGCAAGAACGTGCTGTCGGTACTGATGCAATGTTTTGCGATTACCTGTCTGGTATCGATACTGTGGCTGGCCGGCGTTTACAGCTTCGTATTTGCCGACGGCGGCAGCTGGCAGCAATTCCTGGGCGGCGGCAGTAAGATTTTTCTGCCGGAGATGGGCACGCAAAATTTGATCGGCGATATTCCGGAAACCGTGTTTTTCATGTTTCAGATGACCTTCGCGATTATTACTCCCACTTTAATCGTCGGTGCCTTCGCCGAACGGATGAAGTTTTCGGCGATGCTCTGGTTTAGCGGGCTTTGGCTGATCGTGGTGTATATGCCGATTTGCCACTGGATCTGGGGCAACGGTTGGCTGGCGGCGTTGGGGGCCAAGGACTTCGCGGGCGGGATTGTGATTCATGTCAATGCCGGGGTTGCTTCCCTGGTGGCGGCATTAGTGTTGGGGCGTCGTAAGGGCTTTCCCACCGTGGCGATGCCGCCGCACAATATGACCATGGTCGTTACCGGTGCCGGTATGCTCTGGTTCGGTTGGTTCGGTTTCAATGGCGGTAGCGCGTTAAAAGCCGACGGCAGTGCAGGGATGGCGATAGCCGTGACGCATATCGCCGCCGCCGCCGGCGCGTTGACCTGGATGACGATCGAATGGCTGCGTTTTAGTAAACCCAGCGTATTGGGTATCGTCACCGGAATGGTTGCCGGGCTGGGCACCATCACACCGGCCTCCGGTTTTGTCGGACCGATTGGTGGGTTGATCATCGGGATCATCGCCGGCGCGGTGTGTTTTTATGCCACGCAATTCGTCAAACGCCGTTTAAAAATCGACGATTCCTTGGACGTGTTTCCGGTACATGGGGTCGGCGGTTGTGTCGGTTCGATTTTAACCGGCGTGTTTGCTGCTGAAAGCTTCGGCGGCTTGGGTTTAAACGGGGTTACCATCGCCGAGCAAGTCGGCGTACAAGCTTTGGCTGTACTGGTGACCGCGGCCTGGAGCGGGTTATTCAGTTATGGTTTATTGAAACTCATCGACTTGTTTATTGGTTTACGCGTCAGTGAAGATGAAGAACAACAAGGTCTGGACATTGTGCTGCACGAAGAAACCGGCTACCACAATCTGTAAACATTAGCGCGTAAACTATAGGCTTCTCATAGCGGGCAGGGCGGATAGCCACACTGCCCGCATCCCTACAAAATCAGGAAAATCATGCCCATCACTCTCGAAGCTTTAGAAATCATCGTTCGCGCCGCCGGCGATGTGGCGATGCAATATTTCAACGATCTGGATTCTCTGGCGATCAACAAAAAAAGTGCTCGCGATCTGGTCACCGACGCCGATGTCGCGGTGGAAAATTACCTGAAACAAGCGCTCGGCGAGCAGTGCCCCGAGTACGGTTTTTGGGGTGAGGAAAGCGGTCAAACCGCCAATCAAACCAGCCGTTGGATCGTCGATCCGATCGACGGCACCCATTCGTTCTCGAAAGGCCAATATTTTTGGGGCATCAGTGTCGCGTTGGAAATCGACGGCGAATTGATAATGGGCGCGGTTTACGGGCCGGCATTGGACGATTATTACTGCGCGGAAAAAGGCAAGGGTGCCTGGAAAAACGGCAAACCTATCAGGGTTTCGGATGAAACCAGTTTGGCCAGCAGCATGGTATCCACGGGTTTTGCGTGCCTGCGCCAGTATTTGGAGGACAACAACCTGCCGCGATTTAATCGTATCGCCCAGGCTACCACCGGTCAGCGGCGCTTGGGTTCCGCTGCACTGGATTTATGCACCGTTGCGGATGGCCAGGTCGATGCTTTTTGGGAGCAGGAGCTGAATCTTTATGACATCGCGGCGGGTGTGCTGATCGCCAAAGAGGCGGGCGCGACGGTCACCGATTTTAAAGGTAATCCCGGCGTGTTTCCAAAGCAGGTTTTTGTAACAAACGGCAAAATTCTTGATCAGCTGCTGCCGCTGATGTAAGCGTTTTTCATCAACATCTCGCAACGCTTGGCAATATTGATAGCTTGCTGTGCGGACGAGAAGCTTGCGTATTTTTCCGCAAACTGTTGGGCGGCCTGCGTGTGTTTCGAATTACGCAATAGCTCAGTCAGGGCCGTCTTGTAGTTGGGGCTTTTACTTTCCGCGGCGATATAAGTACCCGCGCCGAGAGCAGCGAGGTTTTGAGCGCTGATCAATTGTTCGAGTTGAAAAGGCAATGCAAGTAAGGGCTTGCCAGACAATAAAAATGCCGACAGCGTCGCCACGCCGCCATGGCAAATGGCCAGATCGCATTGTTTAGCGGCTGCGGAGATGATCACGGGATGTGGTGTGATGTGCAGATTGGCGCTGCTATTTTTCTCGATAAAAGCGGGCGTTGTGCCGGGTATGTGCACCAATATCGACCAAGGCGACGCGCGCAACTGTTTTAACAGTGCATCCAGGCCCGGATATTCCGGGCGCAAATATGCGAATACTTTTTCGGCTCCGACGCTCGGCCAGATCGGCTCCATGCCGTCCGTTTGCAAAATGGTCGGTCCCCAATAGTTTGCGCTGCGGTATTGCCGATAATGGTCCAGCTCCGGAAACGTGCAGATAAAGTCTTCCGCAAAGTCGAATAAGTCTGCCAAAATCCGCAGCGATGGTGTATTCATGCGCTCTAAAACCGAGTTTGTCGTGCTCAATACCTGGCTTTCGATGGCGCTTAAGACCTTATCGGCGACTCGCAACCAGGGACGGATATTGGGCATGGGACTGAGGCGCGGCGGCGAGAAAAAGCCGGTGCCGAACCCGGCTCTCGGGATGTTAAATTCGCGGGCCGCGAGTAATGCGGTCGGCGCATGGTCGAATACTATCAGGTTGGGGTCCAAATACCGATATAAGGATTGCCAAGCTTTTGCCCGGGTAAACAGGCCGGTTTCATCGGTAAATCCGACATTCTGTAAAACTCCCGGATAACTGGAGGCGGGTGGTTGCACTCGACCGTCGGGCCAGCGTATAGGCGCCTGCAGATAAGTAAAGCTATCATCAGCCAGCAAGGTTTCGGCATATTCCAGATCTCTAAGCGCGAATATTACCTCGTGTCCGAGTGTTTTAAGTTGTCTGGCAACTGGCACGAATGCGGCGGTATGACCGTAGCCGGCACCTAATTCCCAGCAATAAAGTACTCTACTCATGGTTGCGGATTTTAATTCGGTTGAGCGGGTAATTATTTAAAGTTGATCGGGATATTTGCTACCGGAATTATTTTTACCAGCTTAAATCATGCCACGGCATTTGCTAAACAAATGAAATTACGCTATACCCTAATTAAACATGATGCGCAAACCTAATTACCGAAATAGGATTTCATTTTTAATCTACGCAGTATTAACTCACTGAATTTCTCATGAGCTTATCTCTACAACATACCGAAAAATTACCTAGTTTTAGCGAAATGCCGCCGACGCGTTTTTGCCGCCGATTGTGCTGCACTATTGGTCCGCATGTTCATAGTTCCAAACAGGTGTTATTGGCGGCTGCGGCTGCTTTATCGATGACGCCGTTTGCGCTGCACGCGTCGACGTTGTCCTTCTCCGCAAGTTCTTATAACGCGACTGAAGCGGGCGAGAGCGTGCCGGTCACTGTTAACATGAATACGGCGGCGTATGGTGGTTGCACTATCAGTGGCGAAGTGGTTGCCACCGGCGGCAGCGCGACTTCAGGTAGCGATTACAACATATCCGGCGGTACCTTTTCTTTCAATGTGCCGTTTACAGGAGGGCCGCATACCGATAGCGCAACAGTGTTTATCAATATTGTGGACGACACAATTGTGGAAAGCACTGAAACTGTAAATTTGGCTATTCAAAACGCTACCGAAGATTGCTCGGGTCCGCCCAATACCAGCAGTACTGCAGTCCTCAGTATTGCGGATAACGATACGGCACCGACAACGCCAACTACGCCGACGTCACCTACATCGCCGACGCCTAACCTAAGCGCCGATCCGACCTTTACCCCTAATCAGCAATCAATTTACGAAGGTTTAACCAGCGCTTGCTCTGGAGCGAGCGGCGATTTATTGAACCGCTGCAATGAAATAAACAACGCCGATCTGAATGCGATTATTCCCGACGCCGTTGCCGCCCAAGGCGCGGCGGCCGTGGACTTCGGCTATAAGCAATTTTCCGTGGTGCATGGCCGCATCGTTAATCTGCGCAACTCCCAGCAGCAAAGTTCCTCGTTGCTCGGTTATTCCACCATCAATATCAACGGTGAAACCATACCGGTCGGCAAGGCTTTGATGACGGCATTAGGTCCGGCGCGTGGCGGTGCGGCAGGCGACGATCCAAGCGATCAACCGTTCCGCGATAGCCCTTTAGGCTTTTTTTTAAAAGGCCAATTCAATGTCGGCGAAAAAGCCAATACCGGCAGCGAACGGGGTTTCAAAGTCGACAGAAAAGCCGTTACCTTCGGTCTGGATTACAGTGTCATGGACGAGTTGGTGCTGGGTGCGGCTTTCGGTTACGGCTCTACCGACACCAATTACAATTTAAATAGCGGAAGCATGTCGGCCGATGCCTATGAATTTTCTTCTTACGGCAGTTATTTCCTGCCGCAGTCGTTTTATATCGACTGGATAATGAGTTATGCGCTGCATTCGTTTGACATCAATCGGCGTATCCAATATACCGGTTTCGACAATACGGCCACCAGTGCCGCCAATGGCGACCAATACGGCTTTAGTTTGGGGTTTGGTAAAGATTTTGCGTTACAAAGTTTTGTGATCAATCCGTATCTGAGACTGGATTACAGCAAAACCAAAGTCGATAGCTATCAGGAAAGCGGTGGCGGCGGCTTGGCAATGGAGTTTGCCGGCCAGTCTATCGATTCGGCGACATCGACTATTGGTGGTCAAGCCAGCAACGCGATTAGCACGTCTTGGGGCGTATTGTCGCCCGGCGTGCGCTTCGAATGGGTGCATCAATACCTGGACGAAAGCCGTTTGATCCAGGCGCGTTTTAGTCAGGCGGCTGCCGGCGCCGGCACATTCAGCGTAAAAACCGACACGCCGGATCGCGACTATTTCAATATTGGTACGTCGTTGGCATTGAGTTTGCCGGAAGGTCGGGCGGGCTTTTTAAGATACGAATACCGCTTGGGGCAGGCGTATATTACCGATCACACTATCGAGCTGGGGGCGAGAATTCCGTTTTAAGGAATTTGTAGCGAATTGCTTTGGGGAGGGGCCGCGCCGGAAATATCCCGTAGCGGCCTTATCTAATGCAAACTTATTTGGCGTTGGCCAATTCCGCGCGCATGTCGTCGATGACTTTTTTGTAGTCCGGTTTGCCGAAAATGGCCGAGCCCGCAACGAAGGTATCCGCGCCGGCTTCCTTAATTTCACGAATATTGCCTACGTTCACGCCGCCGTCGATTTCCAGGCGGATATCGAAGCCGCTGTCGTCGATGATTTTTCTGGCTTGGCGCAATTTATCCAGCGCGGATGGAATGAAAGATTGGCCGCCGAATCCGGGGTTGACCGACATCAGCAAAATCATGTCGACTTTGTCCAGTACGTGTTCCAGATAATGCAAAGGGGTGCCTGGGTTGAATACCAGACCGGATTTGCAACCCAGGTCTCTGATCATTTGCAGTGAACGATCAATGTGTCTGGAGGCTTCGGGGTGGAAAGTAATGTAGCTGGCGCCGGCTTGAGCGAAATCGGGAATGATGCGGTCTACCGGTTCCACCATCAAATGTACGTCGATAGGCGCGGTAACGCCGTGTTTACGCAGCGCTTCGCAAACCAGCGGACCGATAGTCAGATTTGGCACAAAATGGTTGTCCATAACATCAAAATGCACAATGTCGGCGCCCGCATTTAATACATTGACAACTTCTTCGCCCAAACGCGCGAAGTCTGCGGAGAGTATAGAAGGTGCAATCAGATTGTCAGCCATCTTTTGATCCTTTTGGTGAGGTTAAAAAACGGCCATTATAACTTTTTTCCGGCGTTTGGCTAAAACAGAGGATGGATCGAGTACTTGGCGGCCGTCGCTCAGCGTCTCAAGCCTCAATCGTTAACACGTTGCCTAATCATAAATTACCGTCCGGCAGGTAATCGGTCAGAAATTTTTCGAATTCCGCTATCGGCAGCGGCTTGCTGGCCAAATAACCCTGGTACAGATCGCATTGCCGGCTTTTCAGAAAAGCCAGTTGT
The DNA here is from genome assembly GCA_001644045.1 of Methylomonas methanica. Classification (GTDB taxonomy): domain Bacteria; phylum Pseudomonadota; class Gammaproteobacteria; order Methylococcales; family Methylomonadaceae; genus Methylomonas; species Methylomonas methanica. The sequence goes on from LUUF01000079.1 coordinate 111,981, forward strand.
TCGGCGGTTTCCACGCCTTCCGCAACCACTCGCATGCGTAGCGTTTTCGCCATGGCGATGATCGTAGCGGTGATTTCCATATCGTCGGTGTGTTTGGGGATGTCTTCAATGAAACTTTTATCGATTTTTAAGACGTCCAGCGGAAATAGTTTCAAATAGGCCAGCGACGAATAGCCCGTGCCGAAATCGTCGATGGCCAGATGCACGCCCAAGGCATGCAGTTTATGCAAAATTTCGATGGCTTCTTTTTCGCGCTTCATCAACGCGCTTTCAGTAAGTTCCAGTTCCAGATACTCGGCCGGAAAACCGGTTTCTTCCAGAACCTTGGCGACCACATCACTGATGTCGCTATGTAAAAACTGTTGCGGGGATAGATTAACCGCCAGGCGTAAGGGCGGAAAACCGGCCTCGCGCCAGCGCTGGCCGTGGCGGCAGGTTTCTCTCAACACCCAATTGCCGATAGTAGTAATCAGGCCGGTTTCCTCGGCAATGGGGATGAAGCGAATCGGCGGTATCAGTTCGCCGCTGGCGGTCTGCCACCTGACGAGGGCTTCGGCTCCCACTATAGCGCCGTTATGAATGCAAAATTGCGGTTGAAAAAATACCCGCAATTCGCCTTGCTCGATGGCTTGTCGCAGGCGGATTTCAATATCGATGCGTTCTCGGGCCGCGCGGGTTAAATCTTCAGAGAAATATTTGAAACGATTACGGCCCTCGTTTTTGGCTTGATACAAGGCCGTATCGGCTTGCTGGATTAATTCGTCCGGCGAGGCGCCGTGTTCGGGAAACATCGCGATGCCGACGCTGACGCCGATGCGTACCTCATGCCCGCTGGGTAGCTGCCAGGTTTGGTTTAAGGCATTGATGATTTGCGTGGCTACGTGAGCGACGGTTTCCGGTTGGTTGACTTCCTCCAGCAACACCACAAACTCGTCGCCGCCGAGTCGGCAAATGGTGTCGCTGGTACGTAGCCGGGTAGTCAGGCGCTCGGCCACCATTTGCAGCAAATCGTCGCCGGCCAAATGGCCGAAACTATCGTTAACGTCCTTAAAGCGGTCCAAATCCAGCATCAACACTGCCATCTTATTGGCTTGGCGACGGGCTTTCTCGATATTGTGCTGCAGGCGCGACAGGAACAGCATGCGGTTGGGCAGTTTGGTCAGCGGGTCGTGGTGGGCCAGGAATTCCAGCTCCATTTCCGAAGCCTTCAGCTTGGAAATGTCGGCAAACACGCCCACATAATTGCTGATCTCGCCTTTACCGTCGCGCACGGTACTGATGCTTAATAATTCCGGATACACTTCTCCGCATTTGCGGCGATTCCAAATTTCGCCTTGCCAGTGGTCGGTAGCATTAATATTGGCCCACATTTCCCGGTAAAAATCGGCGTTATGGCGGCCGGAACTCATGATGCCGGGACTATTGCCGATCACATCCTGATTGTCGTAGCCGGTAATATCGGTAAATGCCTTATTGACCATCGTAATCCGGCGCCGGGCGTCGGTGATCATCACGCCTTCGCGGGTGCTTTCGAATACGGCGGCGGCTTGTCCCAAGCGCTCCTCGTTGGCTTTGATGTCGGAAATATCGGTGATGGTGCCGACGTAACCGCACAATCCGCCCGCTTCGTCCAGTTCCGGCTCGGCGCGGCCCACCACCCAGTGCACACTGCCGTTCGCCAATTGAAACCGGTATTGCATATTGAAGGGCTGCAAGGCTGATACGCAGCGCTGCCATTCGGTCATGACGGATTCGCGGTCTTCCGCAAGCAGCCCGGCTATCCAGCCGTCACCGTGCGAATCAATAAAATGCAAGCCGGTGATCTCGCACCAGCGGTGATTGACGTAGTCGCATTCACCTTTTTCGTTAGTGCGAAAAATTCCGACCGGGGCAATTTTTGATAAGGTATGGAAGAGTAGTTCGCTTTCCTGCAACGCGATTTCCGCATGCTTACGGGCGGTGATGTCGCGCAGCCCGATCACGAAGGCCGGCGCGCCTTCCCATTCCAGCGGAGTCGAGCGCATTTCGGCCCAGGCTATGCCGCTGGGACGAATCAGGTTGATGTCTTGAAATTGAATTTTGTCGGCGGGAATCGGGATCGCCAAGGAATGGCCGATCAGGCTGCCGCGTTCCAATAGCTGTTCCGCCGCCTGGTTGGCATAAATGACGATGCCTTGCGGATCGACCACCATTACCCCGTCGGTAATGGTATCGAGGATCAGATTAAGTTGTTTGAGTGTTTGTGGCATTTAGGCGTTACGACCAGGCATCAAACGATCACGGTCTGCACACCTGTACCAACATTTTGGGTAGTGATTGCCGCCATTACCGACGACATCCGGGAAAGATCGCCAAGCAGTTTTAACACCGGTTCCGGCAGGTCGCGCACCAGCATCGGCGTCGCAAATATTTCTTTTTCCAGGGCTTTTTCCGGCATGCCCAGTACTTCGACCACATCGAATACCCAATGGCCCGGCTCGTAAATGCCGGCCAGTACCGCGCTGATTTGTTCGACCAGTCTGCGGGTTTCCGGATTTAACGACACCACATATAAGGTCAGGACCAGTTTATGGTGGTTAGCCCGGCGCCCTTCGTGGACTTTGGCGATGTGTACGACTTGCGCGATATTTCTGATTTGCGATGCCGACAAGGGCTTGCTGGCCAGTTCGAATTGCAAGCCTTCCTCATGGGCGTCTTTCAGTTGGTCCATGAATTCGGCGGCAAAGGCCGTGACAATATAGACATTCAGGCTATTATCCAGCGCCTTCAGGCGGCGCAAGGTTTCCACGCCGTCTATGCCGGGCATGCGTAAGTCCAGGAATATCAGATCGGGACGGTCGGCTTCCACCATGGCGATACCTTGCAGACCATTCTCGGCTTCGCGCACATGATAGCCTTCTTCTTCCAGAATCAGCTTGAAGGCGCCGCGTACCGCTGGGTCGTCGTCAATCACCAGAATGTTGTTTACCATTGCCTCTGTCTCAGTCCGTTAAAAATACTAATAGTGGGGGAATTTTAACCGTATGCAGCAACCTTCGCCAATGCGACTTTCCACTGCTATCGAGCCGCCGGCATCCTGAATCAGTCGGCGAGTGACCGATAAACCCAGACCGGTGCCCTGACCAGGCGGTTTGGTGGTGAAGAAAGGATCGAACATACGGCTTTGCACGTCATCAGGAATGCCCGCGCCGTTGTCTTTTATCGTCAACTCTAGCATTTTTTCCGCGGAGCGGACGCTGATTTCAATTTCGGGGTGCTCAATACCGCGCAGCGCGTCGCGGGCATTGATCAATAAGTTGATCAAAATCTGTTGCATACTTTCCGCAGTACAGGCCAGTTTAGGCAGGTTTTCCGGTATCTCGGTGCGCAGGCCGATAGCGGTTTTGCGTAATTCGCCCTCCAATAGCAGCAGCGTTTGGCCTAAAACCTCCTCTATCGAGCAACTGCCGGTTTGCGTATTTTTTTGATGCATGAACACCAGCATATTCGAAACGATGTTTTTGATACGCTGAATTTGCTGCAACGCTTGCGCAAGCACTTGCTTGGACTTGGCGTCTTCGGTGCGGTCCGAGACAAATTCCACGAAGTTCATCACGCCCATCAGCGGATTATTAATTTCGTGCGCCACGCCGCCGACCAGCGTACCCAGCGCCGACAGCTTTTCCATTTGCAGCATATGATCCTGATTTTCCTGCAATTGTTTGTAAGCCTGGCGGGTTTGTTCCAGCAGGCGGGCGTTTTCCAACGAAATGGCCGCCTGTGCGGTCAACAGCTCGGTCATGCTGATTTTTTCCGGGGTGAATACGCCCTCCGACAGCCGGTTTTCCAGATACAGCAGGCCTATCAGCTCGGTTTGTTTGATCACCGGCAAACACAAAACCGAGCGTAAACCGAATGCGACGACCTCGGGAGAGTTTTGAAATTCGCCCTCGCTACAGGCATCGCTCAGCACGACTTTTTCGTGGGTGCGCTGCACGTAATTGACGATGGCGTGGCAGATATCGCGCACTTTGTTAAGACTGTAATAGTGTTTGTGTATCGTGCGTTTTTTACCGACATGCTGCTCGGCGGCAACCAACAATTCGTCATTTTGTTTGATCAACAAATAACCGTGCTGAGCGGCGGAGCTTTCCAATACCACGGCCATGATTTTTTGCATCAGTTGAGTCAGATCGATTTCCGCCGACAGCGCCAGCGCCGATTTCATCAAATAACTGATGTCCAGACTGGGCAGCGTGGCGGGAGCAGGCTGGGTTTTGGCTACCCTGGCTCCGGTTTCCGGACTGACATATTGATGGCGTTCCTGCAGTCGGTTGTTTTTCGCGTCCGCCCGGCATAAACGGTAATGGCGGCGGGCTTCGCCGTAATACAGTTCCGCGTCGCCCAGACGGTGAGTATGCATCAGATCGGCCAGCGTTTCGTAGAGATGGCCGGTCAGCAGGCCGTAGTTCTGCGCCAACGATAGGGCGATGGCATCTAGGTAGATATTGCGCGCTTCGCGGTATTGGCCCTGCTGTCTGGCGATCTCGGCATGGATAAACATCAGGTAAGGCTTTAGCAAGGGGCCGAGCAGCGCCCAGGTTTCCAGTTGCGCAAGCACGGGCGCAATCTCGGAATCGATTTGCGCGTAATCCGTTTCCGATCTGAGCAGGTTCAAGATCCGAAAGACATACCAGAGACGCTTCAAGATATTGTCGGTTAAACCATGCAAGTAATCTTCCACGGTTTTTAACGATATGGCCGCGGAACTATAGTCGCCTAGGTAATATTGGGCAAAACCCAGCAATACGAAATAACTGCCGGTAGCGGCGACATAATTATTAGCCTGCCAGTCCGCCAGGGTTGCTTGCATCTCGACCGGGCTGTAATCGGGCTTCATGGGTAATACCCAGCCGGCCAGCACCGCCTGCGCCAGGCCTATCGAAAACGATAGCTGGTTTTTGCGGGAGAATTGCAAACATTCATCGGCGGCTTCCTCGACCCAGCGCAGGTTTTTACCCTGGACCACTAGATTCCACATCAGCGGGCCGTAGGACAAGCCGGCGTTGTATAAATCGCCGCAGTTCTTCCCGGATTGAATGGCTTTGTGCGCGTAATCAACAATATCGGCCGGGTGGCTACGCGAGTGCATATTGCACCAGACGATGCCGTTCATGCCTCTGGTGGCGCCGAAGGTGTTGGGGTATTTGGCGCAAAGGTCGTGAGCCAAATCCTGGTATCGAAACGCCTGCGCGAATTTGCCCTGTTCGCCCAGATTGAGGCCCATGATGGAAAACGAATAAATCACCGATTCGTCCATGCCGCCTTCCAGGCAATGCAAGGTGGATTGGGCGGCGGATAAATACAGCTGCGGAACCAGGCCGCACATATATAAATCCGGAATCAACTCGCTATAAAAAGCCAGTTCGATTTTGCTCTGCCGCTGCTCGGTAAACGGCATATTCAGGATTTTCTCCCAGACGTCGTCCTGCTGTTCGATCTTTGACATCAGATTTTTCATGCGTTGCCGGGCTTGCTCCGGATCGTCTGGAATGGACTTGTTGAAATAGGCCAAGCCACGATTGGCGGTGGCGATAGCTTGCTTGAAATTGCCGAAGGAGGATAACGAAGTGGTCTGATCGGCCAGCGCTTCGGCTTTATCCAGGTCGCTGACCGCATGTTCGATCAGCCGATTCAACAAGGCTTCGGAACTGTCGTAGCGGCCGCACATCAGATCGGTTTTCGCCAGGCGTTGGTAAATCCGAAAAGTCAGCGTGTAAGCCGTTTCCCAACAATCGGCCGGCAGGTAATTGTGGGCCTTCAGGAAAAATTCGTTGGCGGCGTCGCCGGCCAGCGCATCCAGGGCTTTGTTGCCGGCGTTGAAGTTGATATTTACCAACCAGTAGGCTGTTTGTTCATCCAGACTATCCGGGCAACCCTGATTGAGATGGGCGGCGATGGTGAATAAATTATCCAAATTGACCAACTCGGTACCAGGCGGAACCGCAGACAACAAGCGGTTGCCGATGCGCCAATGGATGCCGGGACGGGACGCGGCGGCAACTTGTTGTAATACCGCTTCCTGCACCCGGTCGTGGACAAACTGCAGGTCGGCTTTATTTTCCAGCAATAGCCCCATGCTTAATACCGGCTTTAAGTCCTCGAACAGTTGCTCGATGCGCGTATCCAGCACCAGCGCGACATCCTCGGCGGTGAAACGATTGCCCATGCAGGCGCAATGGTAAAGGATGTGCAAAGTCCGGCTCGGTAGTTTACGCACTTTGGCGCTGAACAGCTCCACCACGCTGGCCGGCATTTGCGTATCGCGGATGCGGTTCATATCCCATTGCCAGTGTTGTTTGGCGTCGATACTGAGTAAGCCTTCGTTGTATAACCAGGCCAGACTTTCGCTGACAAACAAGGGGTTGCCTTCGGTCAGATGCGCGATAAAGTCGGCCAAATTGGCGGTGGCCTTCAGCGACGAATCCAGAATATAGGCAACCATTTCGTGGCAATCGGCGTCGCTGAGTTCGGTCAGATGAATCTCGGCCAGCGGGCCGGCGTTTTCTCGTACGCTACGAATCAGTTTGGTCAAGGGATGACCGCTATCGACTTCGTTGTGGCGATAAGCGCCCATAAAAAACAGGTAGGGGTGTTCGCGCTGATTGGCGAACAGGTTTTGCAAGAAATCGAAGGTGGCGCTGTCGCACCATTGCAGATCGTCGATGAATAACACCAAGGGATTATCCTCGCTGGCCAGGCAAGCCAGAAAGCGGCCGAACAGATTGTTGAAACGGTTACGGGCTTCTACCGGTGGCAATGGCTGAACCTCGGCTTGCGGGCCGATGATGAACTCCAGCTCCGGCACCACGTCGACAATTACCCCGCCGGCATTGTCCACCGCTTCCAGGATTTTGGCCGACCAATGCTGAACTTGAGCATCGCTCTCGGTCAGAAAGGTGCGTATCAGATTGCGCAAGGCCTGGATCAGCGAACTGTAGGGAATATTTTTTTGGTACTGGTCGAATTTGCCGGAGCTGAAATAGCCGCGATTTTTTACCAGCGGCTTTTGCAATTCCTGAATCAGCCGGGTTTTGCCTATGCCCGATAGACCGGAAATAAACACCGAACGAAACTGGCCTTGGGTTACCTGACTATATTCCCGGTGGATTAGCTCGGTTTCGCCTTGCCGGCCGACCATTTTCGAAATGAAAATCACCCGGCGGCTGCGGTCGTGCTGGCCTATGCCGAAATCGGATACCGTGCCGGTAAATTCGTGTTCTTTCTGGCAGCGCAGCAAGTCCGCCAGCAAGCCGGACGCGCTTTGGTAGCGTTTTTCCGGTTGCTTCAAGATCAGTTTGGCGATGATTTCGCTCAGCGTGTTTGGAATGCCGGGGCTGATGTCATGGACTTTGACCGCTTCCTCGGCCAGATGCGAGTGAATCAATTCCAACGGATCGGGGGAAAAAAACGGCAGCCGGCCGGTCAGCAGTTCGTAAAACACGATGCCCAGCGAATATAAGTCGGTGGAGAAATCGACCCGGTAGTTGATGCGCCCGGTTTGCTCCGGCGAGGTATAAGCGAGCGTGTTGCGGACAAATTCCGGATCGTAAATAAAGTGACTGACATCGCGGATGTCCAGCGGCGTGATGAAGTCGGTCAGGCGCAGATTCAAGTTGCCGGATTGCACCAAAATATTGTGCGGTTTGATGCCGCCATGGGTAATGCCGGCATCGTGCACCGATTGCAAGGTATCGGCCAAGGAGCAGGCTAGCGTAAAAAAATCGGCTAGTTTCAGTGCTTGCTGTTGAGCGATCCAGACATTTAACGGTTGGCCGTTGAACCAAGGTTGCACGATAAATTGATCGCCGTCGTTGGATTCCAAAGCCAAAGGCGTACAGACGCGCGGGTCGTGCAATACTTTCAGCCGTTCGATTTTTTGCCGCAAGTGTCGGGATTGGTCGTCCCAACTGGACAATAGTTTCAGGCATTTAACCACCAGCGGGTATTCCGGCACGTGTTTATGATAGCCCTTATAAACCGTGGCCTGCAGGCTTTCGCCCAGGTTCTCGATCAGCACATAGCTGTCCAGTTGCGGCGGGTGTTGTAGCAAAACTGTTCTGGTTGTGGTATCGATCATTCGCTGGCGGCTGGGATTATTTATGCGATTTTCGAGGCGGTTCCGGGGGCGGGCTGTTTTATAATTCTAGCCTTGTTTTGACTCAACAGGATTAGCCATGGCCGCGACAGCCTCCAATATGCTGCCTTTAGGTAGTATCGCTCCAGACTTTTGTTTGCCTGATACCGTGACCGGCCGCGACTACGCCTTGCAGGAATTGAAAGGCGAACGCGGCACCTTGATTTTGTTTATCTGCAACCATTGTCCGTATGTGTTGCACATCAAACAGCAGTTGATCGCGATAGCCCGGCAATACGCCGTCTTGGGAATTTCGACGGTGGCTATCAGTGCCAATGACATCGAAAATTACCCGCAGGACGCGCCGGACAAAATGCAGCAGATGATGGCGGAATGGGGGCATCCCTTCGCCGCGTATTTGTACGACGAAACGCAGGGGGTAGCCAAGGCTTACCAGGCGGCCTGCACCCCGGATATTTATCTGTTCGACGCCGATCTGGCTTGTGTTTATCGCGGCCGTTTAGACGGCGCCACGCCGAAGAACGCCGTGCCGGTAACCGGCGAGGATCTGCGCAATGCCTTGGATAAGTTGCTGGCCGGACAGCCTATCGACGCGGCGCAAATTCCCAGCATAGGCTGCAATATTAAATGGAAAAATGCGGAGTAAATTACGGAAACCCTGAACAAGTCGCCATCCCTGCTCGTTTTTGTTGTTAGATACCGGCGATGCACTATCCTTGCAACGGAAAAACCTACAAAAGAGGATGGAAATGACAGAGCTTCAATCACGGCAGTTGCAATTTAGCGGTAGCGGTGGCGAATATTTCCGAATTTGGATCGTCAATGTCTGCTTGAGTATCGTTACCCTGGGAGTTTATTCCGCTTGGGCCAAAGTCAGGCGCAATCAGTATTTTTACCGGCACACCACGTTGGCCGGCGCGGGCTTTGATTATCATGGCGAACCCATGGCAATTTTGAAGGGACGGATCGTCGCTTTTCTGCTGTTCGCTTGTTATACCTTGGTCGGTAAATTCGATCAGGTCGCGGGCTTGGCAATTTTGCTGGTGATCGTATCGGTGATGCCCTGGCTATTGATGCGTTCGCTCCGCTTCAGAATGCATAACACCAGTTACCGGGGCTTACGTTTTGCTTTTCATGGCAGCACCGGCGCGGCGTATTTCAATTTTCTGCTATTGCCGGTGTTATCGGCGTTGACCCTGGGGTTGCTGTGGCCGCTGGCGCAGCAGCGCATGGCCCGTTACACCCGGGAAAACAGCACTTACGGTAACGAATTTTTTAAATTTTTCGCCACTAGCGGCGCGTACTACCGTATCTATCTAATGACGATATTCATCGGCGTGCTGGTGTTTGCCGGTCTGATGGCCAGCGTCATGTTGCTCGGCAGCAAGGAACTGATCCCGGTGGAGGCCGGGCAATTGGTGGCGATGAGCGTGTTGGTCGCCGCGATAGGTACTTATCTGGCCTTGTTTTTACTGGCTTATCCCTACGTGGCCGCGCGTTTGCAGAACCTGGTCTGGAATACCACGCAACTAGGGCCGCATGGTTTTCATGCCCAGGTTCGGGCGCGGGAGATGCTGGGCATCATGTTTGGCAATGTGCTGTTGATTGTGTTGACCTTGGGTCTTTACAAGCCGTTTGCGGATATTCGCTTGGCGCGTTATCGCATAGAACATGTTGCATTATTGCCGCGCGGCAGCATCGACGAGTTCGTAGCCGGTCTGCAGACTAATACTTCCGCCGCCGGCGAGGAGTTGGCCGAGATGTTTGATTTCGATATTGCCTTGTAAATGTTGCTCACGGCGGTGTATTACGACGGGCGGCAAGCCCGGCCGCATCCCGTTACCCTCTGTGTGGAGGGGGATAAACTGTTGTTGCAAGGCCGGGACATCGTCCGGCGCGAAGATTTAAACCGTCTGAAAATTCCGCCGCCACTCGGCAGCACGCCGCGCCTGATTTTGTTCGCCGACGGCGGCCGTTGCGAAGTGGCCGACCGGCAAGGCTTTGCCGAGATGTTGCAGGATGCGGGTAATAGCGCGGTGGCTGGTCTGGAAAATAGCTGGTGGTATGCGTTGGCGGCGTTGCTGTTAACCTTGAGCCTGCTTGCTGCCGCGTACTTGGTTGGTTTGCCTTATGCGGCACGGGTCATGGCGGATCGGGTGCCCGTTTATCTGCTGGAGCGGATGGATACTCAGTTTTTTGCCAGCCTCGATCAAACCCTGTTAATACCCAGTGCGCTACCGGCACAACGTCGGCAAAGCATTCAGGATGGCTTACAGCGTCTAGCTTTGCCTCCGGGCGGTGGGCGGCCGGAACGCATCGAATTTCGCGGCAGTCCGACATTGGGTGCCAACGCCTTCGCGTTGCCCGGCGGCAGTGTGCTGGTGCTCGACGACTTGGTGAATCTGGCGAGTAGCGACGAAGAAATTTTGGCGGTGCTGGCGCATGAAATGGGCCATATTCGCGAAAAACACGCCTTGCGGCACATGCTGCAGGCTTCCGTGGTCGGTTTGGTCATGGCTTGGTATATCGGCGATGTCAGTAGTCTGTTGGCCGTCGCGCCGACCGTGTTATTGGAAACCCGCTATTCCCGCGATTTCGAACGCCGCGCCGATGCTTTTGCCGCCGAGCTGTTGGGCGCTAACGGCATTCCGGTCAGCCGACTGGCCGATATATTGCAAAAACTGGAAGATGCACATCAAACCGCAGCGACGAAACAGCCGATAGAATCGGTCGAAGTTATGGATTATTTATCCAGTCATCCCAATACCGAGGAGCGGATCAAACGCTTGCGCGGGCTGTAAAATGCTCGGGACTGGTGTTATTTTGGCTATCAGTTCATGTTCATCAGGAGAACAAAAACCCATGAAACGTCTTTATCCCGTTGCGCTGGCTGGTCTGTTGGCGGCCAGCGGAACCGGTTGTTCCTATCATGCCAAGGCCGAGCACAACTTACGAAGCCACAAAGTGCACCACGTGGTCATCGTCTGGCTGAAACAGGCTGGTGATGAAAAACTGCGGCAACAATATATTCAAGAGAGTGAAGGCTTGGCTAAATTGCCGGGTGTGTTGGCTTACGATGTCGGTACGCCAGCGGCGATTAATCGCGGACGCCCGAATGCCGCGCTAGACGAAAGCTATGACGTAGCCGTGTCCGGCGTCTACGAAAGTCAGCAGGCTTACGAAGCGTTTTTGCGGAGTCCGGAGTATCTGCGCGTGGCGCAACAGGTGCTGCGGCCCTTGGTGGACAAATATAAGGTTTACGATTTTATCGAATGATGCTGATAGTCTGCGGCAGTAGTTGTGAGCCGGGCTGTATCTTGGATGCAACCCGGCTCAGATTGCTATTTTTTCAAAGCCGCGGCTTCCGCGGCGCGGCGGGTAATTTCCGCCCAATCGCCGGCATCGACCAGTTCGGATGGCGCCATCCAGGAGCCGCCGACGCAGGCGACGTTGCTTAGCGCCAAATATTCAACCGCGTTTTTCGGATTGACGCCGCCGGTCGGGCAGAAAGTCACTTGCGGCAAGGGGCCGCCGATCGATTTCAGCATCGGGATGCCGCCCGCCGCTTCGGCCGGGAAAAACTTCATCGCGGTAATGCCTCTGTCCATCAAACGCATCACTTCGCTTGGCGTGATCACACCCGGCAAAATCGGTACCCCGGAAGCCAGGGCCGCGTCCAGCAGGCTGTCGGTGACGCCGGGGCTGACGATGAATTCGGCGCCGGCATCGATGGCGCTTTTCAGCGTTTGGGTGTTGATGATGGTGCCGGCACCGACAATCGCGCCCGGCACTTCGGCTTTGATGCGGCGGATTGCATCCAGCGCTACCGGGGTGCGTAAGGTGATTTCCAATACTTTCAAACCGCCTGCCACCAGCGCGCGCGCCAACGGTACGGCCTGGTCGAGTTGATTGATAACCATCACCGGCATTACCGGCGAGGTGTTCATGACTTCTTTTATTGATACGGTCATTTCTTATTTTCCTAATGTGATTGTGCTTGGATAAACCCACGCAGTGATGTGTGCCTGGTTAACGTAACGATAACAGCCTGATGAATTGGCCTTATACCGTATAAGTTGTCGATGCGGTTTTGCCGCCGTGTCCGGTCCAGTCGGTATGAAAAAACTCGCCTCGGGGCCGGTCGGTGCGTTCATAGGAATGCGCGCCGAAATAGTCTCTTTGCGCTTGCAGCAGATTGGCGGGCAGCCGTTCGGTGCGATAGCCGTCGAAATAAGCCAGGGCGGATGAGAAGGCCGGCGTCGGAATGCCCAGTTGGATGCCCAGGATCACGGCTTGGCGCCAACCGGCTTCGGCTTGTTTCATCGCATCGACGAAAAAATCGGCCAGCAGCAAATTTTCCAGATCGGGATTTTGCTGGTAAGCCTGTTTGATGTCGTTCAAGAACTGACTGCGAATGATACAGCCGCCGCGCCACATCAGGGCGATGTCGCCGTAATTCAGAGCCAGTTCGTATTCCTTGGCGGCTTCGCGCATCAGCCGAAAACCTTGCGCGTAGGAAATGATTTTCGAGGCGTACAGGGCCTGGCGGATAGCTTGAATCATCGCCGCTTTGTCGCCGCTGAAGCTGGCGCTGGTCTTAGGCAACGCTTTGGCTGCGCGGATGCGCTCGTCTTTTTGTGCTGACAGGCAGCGGGCAAATACCGATTCGCCGATCAGGGTCAAGGGGATACCTAGGTCCAGCGCATTGATGCCGGTCCATTTGCCGGTGCCTTTTTGGCCAGCGGTATCCAGAATGCTGTCCAGCAGCGCTTGGCCGTTGTCTTCCTTGTAAGCCAGGATGTTGGCGGTGATTTCGATCAAATAGGAACTCAATTCGCCTTGATTCCACTCGGCAAAAATCGCCTGCATTTCATCGGTGCTGAGTCCCAAGCCTTCGGATAATAATTGGTAGGCTTCGCATATCAGTTGCATATCGCCGTATTCGATACCGTTATGCACCATTTTTACGTAGTGGCCGGCGCCGTTATCGCCAACCCATTCGCAGCAAGGATCACCATCGACATGGGCGCTGATGGCTTGAAAAATCGACTTGACCGCCGGCCAGGCCGCTTTGTTGCCGCCAGGCATGATCGATGGCCCGTGCCGGGCGCCTTCCTCGCCGCCGGAGACACCGGTGCCGACGTAGAGCAGGCCTTTTTCTGTTAGATATTGGGTACGGCGGTTGGTATCGGTAAATAAGGAATTGCCGCCGTCGATGATAATGTCGCCTGCCGACAATAGCGGCAATAGGTCGTCGATATACTGATCCACTACCGAGCCGGCCTTGACCATCAGCATGACTTTGCGTGGAGCTTCCAGGCTATTCACCAGCTCTTCCAATGAATGGGTGCCAATCACTTCGGTGCCTTTGGCGGGACCATCCAGAAACTCATCAACTTTGCTGGTGGTGCGGTTATACACCGCTACCTTGAAGCCGTGGTCGTTCATATTTAGGACTAAATTTTGTCCCATGACCGCCAGGCCGATCAAACCGATATTTGCTTTCATAGTTCTTACTCTCAAAGTGGTGGAGCGCAGACATGGACTTAGTGCCGTATTGCTACGGCCGGCGTCGAGCCCGATAGTGTTGCTGTCGATCTAGTCGACGAAAAACAGATTGGTCGCCCCGGTTTCCGAGGTTGACGCTTTTGCCCGCATCGCGCCGAACAGCTCGCGACCCATGCCAAAATGGTGACCGGTAGCGCTGTTGGCAGTCGGCACCCGGGCATCGAATTCGGCTTGATCCACCTGCACGTTGACTTCGCCGGTTTGGGTGTTTAGCGCAATGATGTCGCCGTCGCGGACTTTGGCCAGCGGGCCGCCGTCTATGCATTCCGGCCACATATGAATCGCCGACGGCACTTTGCCGGATGCGCCGGACATCCGGCCGTCTGTGACCAAGGCCACATGAAAGCCCCGGTCTTGTAGGACACCCAATACCGGCGTCAATTTATGCAATTCCGGCATGCCGTTGGCTTTCGGGCCCTGGAAGCGCAACACCACGATCACGTCTTTTTCCAGTTCGCCGCGCTTGAAGGCTGCTACTACGTCCAGTTGATCGTCGAACACCATCGCCGGCGCGGTAACCACCTGATGTTTTTCCGCAACGGCGGAAATTTTCGACACGCCGCGGCCCAGGTTGCCGTGCATTACATGCAGGCCGCCGCCGCCGGCGAAGGGGTGTTCCACGCTACTGATGACTTCCGGATCCAATGAGCTGGCTGGCCCTGGTTCCCAACCAAGTTTGCCGTCGCTCAGAGTGGGTACTTGGCTGTATTGGGCCATGCCGCGCTGGTCGCCGATGGTCAGAATATCGCCGTGCAGAAGGCCGTGTTCCAGCAATTCCTGGATTAACAAGCCCATGCCGCCGGCGGCCTGAAACTGATTGACGTCGGCCGGGCCGTTCGGATAAATCTTGGTCAGTAACGGGATGGCTTTGGAGAGGTTATCGAAATCGTCCCAATTAATGATAATGCCGGCCGCGCGGGCGATGGCGATCAAATGGATAGTATGGTTGGTGGAGCCGCCGGTTGCCAGCAAACCGATAATCGCATTGATGATGGCTTTCTCGTTGATGACATGCGCAATCGGCCGGAAGTCGTCACCCAGCGCAGTGAACTTCAAAACCTGCTTGGCGGCGGCCTTGGTCAGTTCGTCGCGCAACGGCGTATACGGGTTGACGAAGGAACTGCCGGGCAAATGCAAGCCCATGATTTCCACCATCATCTGGTTACTGTTGGCGGTGCCGTAGAAGGTACAGGTGCCGGGACTGTGGTAAGACTTGGATTCCGATTCCAACAATTCTTTTTCGCCGATTTTGCCTTCGGCGAATTTTTGCCGGGCGCGGGATTTTTCCTTGTTGGAGATGCCGGTAGTCATCGGGCCGGCGGGCACGAAAACGGCCGGCAGATGGCCGAAGCTCAACGCGCCGATCAGCAAACCCGGCACAATTTTGTCGCACACGCCCAAATATAAGGCGGCGTCGAACATGTTATGGCTCAAACCGATAGCGGTGGATAACGCGATCACGTCGCGGCTGAACAGCGACAGCTCCATGCCGGGCATACCTTGGGTTACGCCGTCGCACATGGCCGGCACGCCGCCCGCGAATTGCGCCACGCCGCCGGCTTCGCGCACGGCCTGCTTAATCAGTTCCGGATAATGTTGATACGGTTCGTGTGCCGACAGCATGTCGTTGTAGGCGGAGATGATGCCGACATTGGGTTTGACGGCATGCGACAGTGCGTCTTTTTCAACCGCCGAACACACGGCAAAACCGTGGGCCAGATTCGCGCAAGGCAGGTTGGTGCGTTGTGGGCCGTTGGCAATAGCGGCGTCGATGCGGGCCAGATAAGCAGCGCGGCTTTCCCGGCTACGTTCCACCACGTCGGCGGTCACTTTTTCTAAAACAGGATGCATAAGCTCTCCAGGGCAGCAGATGGGGTGGTGTCGACGCGCCGAACAGCGTTTTGGAATCGAGAGTGATCAGGTTATGCGCGTCTAACCCACTCTAAAATTAAGCGACTAAGGTGCCCAGTACAATTCCACCGGCACGTCTTCCTGATTCAATAAGGCCCGGATCGGCATATCCTCTAACGGGCCCGGTTTCTGGGCGCTGTTGAATACCGCCAACTTGTCTTCGCCGGTAAACAGAATCACGATGCGTTCGGACTTTAACAAGGCACTGCGGGTTAGGGTCAGACGTTCCGTATTGGGTCCGGTCACTTCGCTTTGAATGGCGGTGATGGCGGCGGTCAGATTTTGATTACCTTCGCTCAACGCGGCGGCCAAGCCTTCGGCGTGCGGAAACAGCGAGGCTGTATGGCCGTCCGGGCCCATGCCGACGATACTCAGTGTGAACGGCTGCGGCAGTTTGGCGTAGCGGGCTTCGGTCTCGGTCTGGCCTTGTTTGGCCGTGGTCGCAGAAGTTTTCATGCCGATGAATTCAACGTTTTTGGCGTTGTTGATCAGCAGGCTGCGGCGAATCAAGGCCTCGTTGCTGGCGCTGTGTTGATTGTCCACCCAGCGTTCGTCCACCAGCGCCACCTTGATTTTTTTCCAATTCAGATCGGATTTTGACAAGGCTTCGTAAAGCGGGGCAGGGGTGCTGCCGCCGGACACCAATAAAGTGGCCTGACCGTGTTTGCTGACGGCTTCGGATAATACATCCTGGCATTCGGCGACCAAAGCGGTAAACAGGTGGCTACGTTGTTCGAAAAAAAATTCTCTAACCATATTCGTTGTTCTCGTGATGGATACAGATTGATTACTCTTCCCAGGCGCGGCCGTCGCGGGCCAATAATGCCACGGAGGCAATCGGCCCCCAGCTGCCAGCCGGGTAAGATTTTGGTGCGCTGTGGTTTTGCGCCCAGGCGTCTTGGATCGAATCGACCCAGGCCCAGGCTTGTTCGATTTCCTCGCGGCTTAAAAACAGCGTCGTATTCCCGCGCAGGGCTTCCAGAATCAGTTTTTCGTAACCGCCGAAGATACTGTTTTTCTTGAAGGTTTCCGAAAAACTCAAGTCCAGCTTGGTTTGCTGCAATTTGATATTCCCGTCTATGCCCGGTACCTTGTTCAGCATTACCACATCCACGCCTTCGTTGGGCTGCAAATGGATCACCAGTTTGTTGGCCGGCAAATCGCGGAAGCTGTCCTTGAAGATGTTGTGTGGCAATTGCTTGAAGTTGACCACAATCTCGGTACGTTTGTTGGGCATGCGTTTGCCGGTACGCATATAAAACGGTACGCCGGCCCAACGCCAGTTGTCGATGTCCACCCGAATCGCCACGAAACTTTCGGTGGTGCTTTCCTTGTTGGCGCCTTCTTCTTCCAGATAACCCGGCACCGCCGCGCCTTTGATGAAACCGGCGGTGTACTGGCCGCGCACGGTTTTTTCCTCCACGTTACGCACGGTGATCGGCCGCAAGGCTTTTAAAACCTTGATTTTTTCCATGTGGATGCTTTCCGCTTCCAGGTCGGCGGGCGGCTCCATCGCTACAAAGGTCAGAATTTGCAGCAAGTGATTTTGCAGCATGTCTCGGAGCTGGCCGGTCTTGTCGAAATACTCCCAGCGGCCTTCGATGCCTATGTCCTCACCGACCGTGATCTGGATATGGTCGATGGTGTTGTGGTTCCAGTTGGTGGTAAAAATTGAATTGGCGAAGCGCAAGGCCAGCAGGTTCAGTACCGTTTCCTTGCCCAGATAGTGGTCGATACGGTAGACCTGGTCCTCGTGGAATACTTCCTCGACGACGTCGTTGATTTCCTTGGACGATTTCAGGTCATGGCCGATGGGTTTTTCCATCACCATGCGCGATTCGGCGGTCAGCACCCCACAGCTTTGCAATCCCTGGCAGATGCTTTTGAACAGAAACGGCGCCACGGCGAAATAGTTAACCATCACCCGTTTTTCCGGATCGACCGCGGCATTCAACTGCAGATATTGCTCCGGCTGAGTCAGGTCTATTTTTAGATACGATAACCGATTCGACAGCCGGCCCCAGATTTCTTCATCAATAGGGGTGTTTAAATGCTCGGTCAGACTGTTATGGGCAATTTCGATAAAACCTGTACTGGTTTCCTCCAGCCTATCGACGCCGATGATGCGGGTATCGGCTTCCAATAAATTGGATTTTTCCAGGCGATACAAGGAGATGAGTAACTTTCGTTTCGATAAATCGCCCAATGCGCCGTAAATAACCAGGTCGCAGGGCTTGTAATTTTGGTTTTTCATTAGTGATACCAGGAATGAAGAAGATGGTTGATCGGCTTTGGCATGTCGATTTCAGCGCGCGAAAAAGTGCGCGTTGCAGGAAATTCTGGGCCCGGATCAGTCGAAAATGCCGCCATTATAATGTTCGTTGCCGGGTTGGAACAAGATCAAAGGCCGCCAGGGCCGATATTGCTTGGGTTTTGCGGACAGGAACAGCTAATGATCAGCCGAACATTTCGGTGGTATAGCGATAGGCTTGAATAGTGTCCGACCAGTAGGCGGCGGGTAAGCCGGCCTTTTGTTTCAGGTGTTGTAAAAACTGCTCGGGATCGGCTAGATCCTCCCACACCGAAGGCAGAAAGGTGCCGCGCCGGCCGCCTTCCTGCAATACGATGCCGTCGATGCCGGGACGAAGTTGCGCGATCAGATCCGCTTCCGAAGCGAATTTCATCGCGACGGCAGGGCTAAGCACGGAAATATGCAGATCAAGATTGGCCAGTTCCTCGGCTGCCAGGGGCGGGAAGCGCCGGTCACGGAAGGCCGCCGCAAAAGCATTCTCGGCGACGTCTTCCGCTAAAGGCCGCACCGCTTCCAGCATGCCAATACAACCGCGCAATTGACCACGGCGCTCCAGCGTGACGAAGGTCGCGCGGGTTTGCCGCAATTCCGCCGGATAGTCGGCCACGACGACCGGCAACGGCCGACCGGTTTGCAATCCATGGGCTATGGATTGCCGGGCTAGCGCCAGCAACTGATTTTGCTGGGTTTCAGTCAACGACATATGCACCGTACCCCACGACTTGTTGTTTGTCGCCGGCCGTGTCGCCGGAATTACGCAGGTCTATGGTTTTAATCGATAGGCCTTTTTGCTGCAGCAGTTTCAACAAGCCGTTGACCGGCACCTTGCCGCAAGCGGCTTCGCCGCAAATCTCGTTGTATTGCAATTGCTCTATCATCCGGCTGGTTGCATGATCCAGGCGTTTGGCGGTGTCGTAGTCGTGATAATGGCTGAGATCCGAGCTGATAACCAGCAAGGTTTCATCGCCGCCCCACAATAGCTCCAGAGCCTGACTGACCTGCTCGGGGCTGGCGTCGCCGGCGACTATGGGAACCAACGTGAATTGCTGTAAAACTTCCTGCAAAAATGGCAGATGCACTTCCAGGCTATGTTCCAGGGTATGGGCTTGTTCGATGTATTCCACAAACGGCAAATGCATCAAGGCGTCGATAGCGGCTCGGTCTACCTCGACATCGCCTAGCGGTGTGCTGTAAGCGTGGGTTCTGCTGACAGCCAGACCGCGAAACGCCACGCGATGCGAAGGGCCTATCAATACGACGCGGGTAATACCGGCAGCGGCCGGCTTTAAGCGGGCATAGGCGGTAGCCGCTATCGGCCCGGAATAGATGTAGCCGGCGTGCGGCACGATCATGGCTTTGGGTACTCTGCCGGTTTGGCTGACGTCCTGCAAATAGCCGGATACTGCGTCATGGAGTTGTTGGGGGTGGGCAGGATAAAACCGTCCTGCCACGGCGGGTTTTCTGTTCATGCGCTGATCCTTTTTTAAAGTTTTAATACGATCAGAGGCCGGGCGTAGCGCGGAGTATTAAAAATTTGCATACCCTTTCTCGCCTAGGGTTTATTCTACTGCTAACTCTCGCAGATAACGACCCGATTTTATGCTTGGGGTTCAAGGAGCATGGCCATGACTACTTTACTCAGCGCAGATACCGCAGCCACCCGCTACTGGCATGTGTTGGACGACGGCAAGGTGCAGTGCGATTTGTGTCCGCGCTTTTGCAAATTGCATGAAGGCCAACGCGGATTGTGTTTTGTGCGCCAGAATCTGGATGCGCAAATCGTGATGACCAGTTACGGCCGCTCCAGCGGCTTTGCCATCGATCCTATCGAGAAAAAACCGCTGAACCATTTTCTACCCGGCACGCCGATTTTTTCCTTCGGTACCGCCGGTTGCAATTTGGCCTGCAAGTTTTGCCAGAACTGGGACATCAGCAAGTCGCGGGAGATGGACACGCTGATGAGTCGGGCGGCGCCGGAAGCGATAGCCAGGGCCGCGCTGGAACACGGTTGCAGCAGCGTCGCTTATACCTACAACGACCCGGTGGTCTTCCACGAATACGCCATCGATACCGCCCAGGCCTGCCGGGAGCTGGGCTTAAAGTCCGTGGCGGTTACGGCCGGTTATGTCTGCGCGGAACCGCGCGCCGAGTTTTACCGGTATATGGATGCGGCCAACGTCGATCTAAAAGCTTTTTCCGAGGATTTTTACCACAAGATCACCGGCGGCCATTTGCAGCCGGTGTTGGAAACCTTGCAATATTTGAAACACGAAACCCCGGTCTGGTTTGAGTTGACCACGCTACTGATTCCCGGCGCGAACGATTCCGAGGCCGAATTGGAAGCGATGACGCAATGGGTGGTCGAACATTTGGGAGCGGATGTACCCATGCATTTCACCGCCTTTCATCCTGATTGGAAAATGATAGATACGCCTCCCACGCCGCGTTCATCCTTGTTGCTGGCGCGCAGCATTGCCTTGAAGAACGGCGTGCGTTACGCATATGTCGGCAATGTTCACGACAAGTCGGCGGAGAGCACTTATTGCCACAATTGCGGCAAAATTTTGATTGGCCGCGATTGGTACGAACTGTCGGATTGGAATTTGGACGCCGCCGGCAATTGCCGGTTTTGCGGTAGTGCGTGCGCCGGCGTATTTAATCCGTTACCGGGCGATTGGGGCGCTAAGCGCCAGGCGGTAAAGTTTTAACGTAGCGGGTTTGCCGCTACGACCAGGCATCCGGGTTGATTTGGCCGATAGCCTGAAATGCGGGTTTGCAGAACAAGTAGCCTTGAAATAGAGTGACGCCGCAGCCCAGCAGAAAATCCCGCTCGGCCTTGGTTTCGATGCCTTCCGCCAGCACTTCGATGCTGAGTTCGCGGCAGATTTGCACAACCCCGGCCACTATCGCCTGTTTGGGCTTGCTGAGGTTGATGTCGCGTACCAGATCCATGTCCAGCTTGAGCACATCGGGCTGGAATTCGGCAAGTAGGTTCAGACCAGCGTAGCCCGCGCCGAAATCGTCGATCGCGGTTTTGAAGCCGAAGCGGCGATATTCGGTGAATATATCGATTAAGTGCGGCCGGTCGGACACATCCTCGCCCTCGACCACTTCGAAAATGATGCGGTCCTTGGAAAAATTGTAGCGTTGCGCCGCTTCAAAAGTTGAACGGATGCAGGCTTCGGGTTGGTAAACCGCATTCGGCAGAAAGTTGATCGACAAAAATTCTTGAATGCCCAGTCTCGCTGCACCTTCGACCGCTTTAACCCGGCAGCTTTGGTCGAAGCGGTAGCGGTTGGCGTCGGTGACTTTGGCTAATATCGATGCGGCCGATTCGCCGTTCACCCCGCGCACCAGGGCTTCGTGAGCAAAAACGGTTCTGGCGAAAAAGTTGACGATGGGTTGATAGGCAAAGCTGAAGTCGAAATCCAGTTCATCCAGATCCCGGCAACGATTACAACTAGGTAGGTCGTTATTGGCGTTGGCTTGTGGAGAGTTTGGCTCGGTTGTTTGTGACATAGCGGGTGCTCGGGATCGATATAAGGATGTTGGCCGTCCTTGCTTAAGCGGGTGCTTCCACTGCGATTACTGTTATGAAGTGTAGCGAAGTTCGTTGGAATGGATATTTAAATCGCAAAGTGCCAACGGAGCTGGAGTTTGTTTATTTGAAAGTTCAGTAAAGTCGTTCGCTGTCAAATCCTAAGATTTAATTATTTGAACCAGCATGAATTTTGATTCCGCACGGAAACTTGCATATGATAGCCACACAGACGTAAGTCGGTGCTTGCTCATATTGCTCCTGCAAACATTACGCCGGCTTCAGGCAAACGGAACTTAAGGGAATTCCATGAAAAAACCTCGTTCGCTCGATCTCGACGGCCTGGATGGCATTATTCCTTCTACGGATAAAGCGCGGCTGAAATCCGGCAACCCTCAAGATAAAACAGACAAAACTTTAAGAAAGCCGATGCGCAGCAACGCGCCCTGGTTGCTTGGCGTGATTGGTTTACTGGCCTTGGTTGCGGTATTAATACCAAATTTGATGCAAAAGCCGGAAGCCATTAACGAGACCGCAGCCCTCAGTAATCAGGCAATACCGGGCGCAAGCCATGTGTCAGAACAGGTCATAGCGACAGACAAGGTCGACACCGAGGCACCGAAACCGCCTGCTGAACCGACTTCGACCTTGGTTGCCGAGGCTACACCGCAAAACGCACAGCAGTCAGCCTCTAGCGATGCCAAAATGCAAGCATCCGATGCGCTGCCTGAGTTACCCAGCGAACCCACTGCGGCGGGTGTTCCAAAATCGTCCGCGGATAACGCCGCTCAGGCTGCTAACTCGGTAGCATTTACCGTGTATTTCAAATTCGATTCCAGCAAATTGACGCTGGAATCGACCAACAGCACCAACGCGTTATTGAGTGCGGCAAAAAACTGTCAGAACCGGATTAAGCTGAACGGGCACACCTGTAATTTGGGTAGTGATGCCGCTAACGTGCAATTGGGTTTGGCTAGGGCAAATGCGGTTAAAAAATTATTGATCGCCAACGGTATCGGCGCAAACGTCATCCTTACCGCATCGGAAGGCATGAGAAAACCCGCGGCACCGAACGATACCAAAGAGGGCCAGGCCTTAAACCGTCGGGTCGAACTGCAGTGTGTGGATAATTAACCGAATTTAAGAGGATAGACGCCATGATACAAAACACTAAATCAGACTATCAGATAGCCCAGCAGCAAATTCTCGACGGCATCATTTCCGGCGAGTTCGATATCGAAAACCGCAAGGATCTGGGGCCGCTGATTCCGATCCGTTTGTTTCAAGCCCTGCGCATGGTGGCGTTGGGTTCCAATGTCGAGGACATACTGGGGCAGGGCGCGCCGTCGCTGGTTTACCATTCCGGCCAGAGTTTGGGCCTGGCGATGGGCCAGATTGCCGCCGCCAATATCGACAAGGATCTGGAAACCTATGTCGGCAAAATCAAATTGCTGTGCCGGCAGCTGAGCATCGGCTTGGTGGTACCCGATAAAGTGGACCTGTCGGCGGGAGTGTTGGAGCTGCGGGTGGACGAATGCGTCTCCTGCGCCGGAATTCATCATGTCTCCGCGCCTATCTGCCATTTCGAAGCCGGCATGGTCGGCGGTATCGTCAGAAGCTTTTTCAATCGCAACGTAAAGGCCACCGAAACCAAGTGCAATGCGTTGGGCGACAAGACTTGTTTAATCCGTGTCGACTTACTGTAGGTTGATAACCATTAAAAGAATCAGGAGAGCACTATGAGTAGTAACGTCCAATTTCTCGACCCGCGAAAATCTCAGAACAACGAAATAGATTCCATCTTGCGCAATCTGATGAACATCCAGGGCGTATCGGCGGCGGCCATTGTCGATAGCGACGGTTTTGTCACGCATATCCACCGCGATTTCGAAATCAACACCGACGCCATCGGCGCTTCCGTCCAGGTGGTGTTCGGCGCGGCGGCGAAAGCGGCGCAACACGTCGGCCATCATTTGACTAATATGGTGATCTGCGAAAACAACGACGGTTATATTTTATCGACGCCGATAGACGCGGGTTTTATCCTGGCCCTGGTAACCCAACGCGAAGCCTTATTGGGCCGGGTGCGGTTCGAATTGAAAGAAACCATTCCGGTATTGAAAAAATTGTTCACCAGTTATCTGGCCAATTAACCGCTGCCTAGAGCCTGAACATGCATTGGTTTGAATCGCAGTTGGCGCAGCTAGATACGCTCGCCGACGACTATCTCTCTGCGCAACGGCAACCGGCCGCCGACATCGTCAATGTCAGCGAAGTCACCCGGCTAAAGCGCGCGGCATTCATCGACGCGGTGCAGGCCTTGGTGGATAAGGTAGTCAAGATCAAGGGCGTGAGCGCCTGCGCAGCCTACCACGACGGCCTGATCCTGGCGCAGTCGGCCGAAGCGTCCAACATGGACGCGTTCGGGGCGATTATTCAGGAAACGATTCGCGCCGCTCAGCATGGCGAAACCTCCCTGGACCTGGGCGAGATCGAACAGATCGTCATCGTCGGTGCCGTCAACAAGCTGGCGATGCTCAGCGTCGGGCCTATCATTCTCTGTATTTCCAGTCCCAAGGGGGTCAATTTGGCTTCTGTTTTGAGTCAGGCCAAATAAACCAAAAGCACTGACTTTTGCTAGAGCTCGCTTCATAGCCTAGCGGTTTTCTCAACTGCGGGACTCTTGCTCTGCTGCCGGCCCCAAATTGAAAAGAGCTCTAAAGTATTTTGCTGCTTGAAATTTGGCATTCAGGAAAACTCCGGGTTTTACAGGGGTGATCAATGAATGACGGAGTCTTGTTAAATTCCAAAGCCTCTCGGGCTTTGTGCTATTTTTTAGCTTTGACCGATTGTATTCCGTTGATTGTCTCCCGAGATGATTCATAAAAAATAATTATAAAAATAGTAAGCGAAGGGGTTGTTGGTGGGCAGCGAGGGAGAACAAAAAAAGTGTGAAGTCGTTGGTATTGGCTCTTCGGCGGGTGGGCTACAAGCCTTAATGCCGGTTATTGCCGGATTAAAGCTGCGGGGGAGATCCGCCTATGTTTTGGCCCACCATTTGTCGCCCGATAAACCCTGTTCACTGATAGAACTATTGCAGAATAAATGCGCGCTCAACGTATCCTGGGCTCAGAACGGTATTGAATTGCTGCCCGATCACCTGTATGCGTGTCCGCCGGGACACAATATCGAGGTGGTGGATGACAAATTAGTAATACTTCAGTCCGAAGACGCCCAGCCCATTGCGCCGTCGATTGATCGATTATTTCGTTCCATCGCTGACAGTCGCCAGGATAAAGCCATCGTCGTTATTCTGTCCGGCTCGGGACACGATGGCACCTTGGGGGCTGAAGCGGTCGCCGCAGCCGAAGGCTTGGTCATCTTACAAAACCCGGCCGACGCCGTGCATAGCGATATGCCGGAGTCGGTCATCAAATTAGGCTTGGCGGATCTGGTGGGCAGTTCACAGCAAATTGCCGAGTGGCTGAATCACACCGACGACATCGATTGCGCAATTAACGATGAAGTGACGGGATCCGCAAACGCATTCGCCGAATTAATCCGCTTGGTGCACCACACGACCGGCCTGGATGTTAACAGCTATAAGGAAGGCACCTTGCGTCGGCAGGCGTTTCGCCGTTTTCGCAGTCTGGAAATCGACTCCTTGGATCACTATGTCGATTACGTTAGAGAACATCCGGAAGAACTTAGCCTCTTGCAACAGCGCTTTATGGTGTCTGTGTCATCGTTCTTTCGCGATGATACCGCCTTTGCGGCATTGGAGGTCGCATTACGGATTTTGGTCGTCGGTAAAGCCGCTGGCGATTCGATCAGGGTTTGGGTACCTGGCTGTTCAACCGGCGAAGAACCTTATTCCATAGCGATGGTTTTGGCCGAGATTTTGGGGGACAGGTTAGGCCTTTTCGAGGTGCGGGTGTTTGCTACCGATATTCGCGATGAAGCGATTGAGTTTGCGCGGGCCGGGGTATACGCATCCCGAGAAATGACTAATTTGAGCGCGGAGCGGCGGCAACGCTGGTTTAAGAATGAGGGGAGCGGTTGGCGGATTCAGCCGGTTGTCCGTGAGTTGTGTATATTTTCCACGCACAATATTATTCATCACCCACCCTTCATCAACATGGATTTGGTGAGTTGTCGGAATTTGCTGATTTATTTCAAACCGGCGCAGCAATCAGATTTAATCAACGCTTTTCATTATGCACTGAAACCTGACGGCTTATTGTTCTTAGGAAAATCAGAATCAGTGGGGCTAAATTCGCCCTTGTTCGAAGTATTGGATGGCAGTAACAAACTCTATCGCCGTCGTGCCATGGAGACTAGGCATGTACTTCGCTATTCGCCGTTTAATACCGCTATCGAAGCCAAGGGAGCCAAGTTGAATATGGGGAATACCAACTATCGGCAAGCGTTAACCGAGCTAGCCATAAACACTTTGATGAAGGATTATGCGCCCGCCGGAGTGCTGATCAATGACAATTTTGAACCCATACGTTTTTTTGGCAATGGTCGCCGTTTTTTCGGTTTGCCTGAAGAAAGTACCGATTTTTCAGTCTTTTCGCTGTGTCTGCCGGAGTTGCGTAATGAACTGAAAGCGCTCTGTTTCAGGTCGATGCAAGAAAACTTAAACGTCGCCGAGGGCGTGACGCTCGATTTAAGTATTGATGGCGTAGCATGCCGGATTAGGCCGAAGGTGACGCGTATTGAGCAGACACCGGGCAGCCATGAATTTGGTATCTTAATTACGTTTATAGAGGTTGCGCCGGTCTTGCTCGCCGACAAAACCTTGGGAACAGCTGCACACCCCTACGCCGAAATCGAGCAAATTCGCCGAGAATTGGCTGAGAGTCGCGAACTCTTGCACAGCGTGATTAACCAACTCGAATCCGCTAATGCCGAATTGCAAATTCTGCGCGAGGAAGTGCAATGCTCCAGCGAAGAATTACAGGCCTCCAATGAGGAACTGCAAGCCTCGAATGAAGAATTAACCACGCTAAACGACGAGTTGCGGGTCAAATCAGTGGAGTCTGCCCAACTTAATGCCACGCTGACAAGTATTCAAAACTCTCTGCGCAGCAGTCTGGTTCTAGTTGACAAAGAAGGCCATGTCACTCGCTACAACGCCTTCGCTACCCGCGTCTTCGGCTTAGTGCCGGACGATATTGGGCAGTTTTTGTACGGGATTCCCTGTCATATCCCGATACCCAAGTTACGAGATTACGTAAGTAACGTAGTGGTCAGTGGCGACTCGGTGGTGGAACAGATCCACCACGGGGACTTTCATTTTCTGATGCAGATCGATCCATTCGAGAACGAATCAGGCGACATTGCCGGCGCGGTGTTGAGCTTTTCCGACATTTCCGAATTGTATTCCGCCGAAGAAGCCCAACGAAATATTGAAGCCCGCTTTCGGCTGTTTATGGATAACAGCTCGATCGCGGCTTGGATTAAAGACCAGGAGGGCCATTACGTTTATATGAATAAAGTTTTCGAGCAGCGTTTCCATACAAAACTGCAAGACTGGCTGGGTAAAACCGATTTTGACATATGGCCGAAAAACGTTGCCGAAGACTTGCGTGCCAATGACCTGATGGTCATGCAAACCGGTCAGGCTTTAGAGATAGATGAAACGGTCATCGAAAAAGACGGTAGTCAGCAAATTTGGCATAGCAGCAAGTTTAGCTTCTGTGATGTAGAAGGTCGGTGTTACGTCGCAGGCTTGGCGACAGAGGTGACGTCTGAGCGGCTGGCAGAGAGGGTGTTACGCGAGAGCGAGCAACGCGTACGTTTGGCCATGGACGCAGCCAGGGGCGGTTCTTGGGAATGGGAATTGGCGACCAATCGGAATTATTGGTCTGACGAGCTGTGGGGTTTGTACAACATTCCCTATGGTTCGGTGGAACCCAGTTATGCGTCATGGCTGGAAACTGTGCATCCGGACGACATCGCACAAGTAAAAGCCATTAACGCCGCTGCCGTCGCGCGTTTGGATTCGTTCGAAACTGAATGGCGGGTGTTGCTCCCCGCGGGCCAGGAGCCACGCTGGCTCATGGCCCGCGGTCGGCCACTACTGAATGACGATGGCAGTGTGATCAAATATATCGGTGTGGTCATCGATATTTCCGCGCGGAAGAAATCTGAAGAGCAATTGCGCAAAAATGCCCTGTTAGAGGAAGAACTGAATCATTTGCAGGGGCTTTTGGAATCGGCTTTTGCGGGTTATTGGGATTGGAATATTCCTAAAGGCAGCGAATATTTCAGTAATACCTTCAGGAGCATGCTGGGTTACGGCGATGACGAATTCCCTAATGTCCCGGAAAGCTGGCAAAAACTCATTTTTAGCGAGGATTTGCCCGGTGTTACCGAAAAGTTCGCGTGCCATGTAGCGAGTCATGGTGAAGAACCTTATTACAACGAAGTAAGGTATCGACACAAGAACGGTTCCACGGTCTGGGTGATTTGCGCCGGCCGGGTGGTGCAGTGGGCGGAAACCGGTGAGCCACTTCGAATGGTTGGGTGTCATATCGATATTACGCAGATGCACCAGCGTTTGGACGAACTTGTTGAAGCGAATTTGCGTGCTGATACGGCCAACCAGGCAAAAACCGCATTTTTGGCCAATATGAGCCACGAAATCCGTACCCCGCTCAATGCCATTGTTGGCCTTACCCACATTTTGTCTCGCAAAGTAACGGACCCTGAGCAAACGAGTTTCCTGAAGCAGATTGGCGACTCGGCCCAACATCTGCTTGGCGTGATCAGCGATATCCTCGATTTGTCCAAGATCGAGGCAGAAAAGTTGGTGTTGGAATCCTTGGAGTTCGATTTAGGTGAAGTGGCGGCCAAGGTCCAGACGATTATGCACGAATTGGCTGAAAACAAAGGCTTGAGCTTAAGCGTGGATTGCTCAGCTTTAAACTATCAATTGTGTGGAGATCCCATCCGGTTTAGCCAGGCGTCGATAAACTACATTAGTAACGCGATCAAGTTTACTGACAAGGGTTTTGTGCAGGTACGGATTTTCCCGGTCAGCGAACAGGACGACAAAGTGCTGTTGAGAGTGGAGGTGCGAGACAGCGGACGCGGCATCCCGTCGGATTTGATTCCAAAGTTGTTTTCTGCGTTCGAGCAAATCGATAATTCCATCACCCGCAAGCATGGCGGCACCGGCTTGGGCTTGGCCATTACCAAACGGCTCGCTGAGTTAATGGGCGGCCAGGCCGACGCCACTAGCTCGGTTGGACATGGCAGTACGTTTTGGTTTACCGCTTGGTTAACCAAGGGTAGCCATAAAACTGGCACCAGGCAATTAGTGGATAGCCGCGACGACACCGCGGAGCAAATTCTACGTAGCCAATATGCCGGCACCCGCTTGTTGCTGGTAGAAGACGAACCGATCAATCAAGCGGTTGGCGTCATTCTGCTGGAAGCGGCCGGTTTTGAGGTCACGGTAGCGAACAACGGTCAAGACGCGCTGGCTCTGGCCAAACAACAGTCGTTTGCTTTGGTGATTATGGACATGCAGATGCCGGTGATGGATGGGCTTGAGGCTACCCGGCAGATCCGCTCGCTGGACGGTTGGCAAAATATACCGATTATTGCCATGACCGCGAATGCGTTTGCTGAAGATCGTGAGCATTGTTTACAGGCGGGTATGAATGATTTTCTCTCCAAACCGTTTGATCCTGTCAGCCTTTGTGCTCGACTGTTGTATTGGTTGGAGAACAGTGCGCGGGCTTGAGTTGAATGCTTTACTGCTCGTTCTCGATGCGCATCATGGCGTTTCTGGTTTCTGCTGTAAACGCCACCGGGTGAATTGTGAATTCCGGGCTATCTCAAAGTAGGTTTCAGTCACCCGAGCATTCCCTAAAATTGCTTAGGGTATTAATCTCAACTAACTGGAATGACGTTGCTGTGATTCGAATACCAATGGTCGTAGCTGCTATTGCAGTCCTTAGCGCTTGTGCGCCGCAGGATGAAACCAATCCCAAGACGCCACTGACGCTGGAAGCGGCTGTCGCCGGCGAATGGCGAGATCCCGCCAATGTCGCCCGCGACAACTGGCGGCATCCATTGCAAACGCTGGCATTCTTTGGCGTGAATCCTCGGCAGACTGTGATCGAAATTACGCCGGGTTACGGCTGGTATGCCGAGATTCTGGCGCCATTGCTCCGCGAAAACGGCCATTACATCGCCGCCGTGATAAATCCCGATACTGCCGTCAAGCACAGCGCCAAGAATTATTATGCAAAGCAACTCAACGCGCTTGAACGCAAATTGCGTGCTTCGCCAGGGATATACGGCAGTCCGCAGATTCGGCTTTTCGATGAAGCTAAGCCGATGTTTGGCGAACCCGCTTCGGCCGATGTGGTGCTGACGTTCCGTAATGTCCATAACTGGCGGGAAGCGGATACCGTCGCATTGATGTTCAAGGGCATTTTCGACGTACTCAAACCCGGCGGCACGCTGGGTTTGGTTGAGCATCGGGCAAACGGCGACGTGGCGGACGACGATTACTCGGGCTATATAGGCCAAAATCAGCTGATTGCCTGGGCCGGCACCGCCGGCTTTGTGTTGCAGGCTACCAGCGAGATCAACGCCAACCCGGCCGACAGTAAAGACCGCGAGGGCGGCGTGTGGCGCTTGCCGCCGGCATTCAGCCTTGGCGATAAGGATAGGGATAAATACGCCGCGATTGGGGAAAGCGATCGAATGACGCTGCGGTTTTTAAAGCCTTAAACGAGCGGTTCGAGAATGGGATGTTAAAACTCCCAAACCACTTTGCCGTAGACACCGCGTTGTACTTCGGTGGCTTGGGTGAAAGTTTCCTGAATGTATTCCAGATGCTGGTTGTCCAATAGATTCTGTCCGACCAGCGATAACTCCACAGCTTGATTTAATTTCCAGGCCAGACGCAGGTCCAGCGTGGTGTAAGCTTTTATATACGCGGGGCCGCTTAAGGTAAAGGCACTGGCATTGTCCATGTAACGCAGCCAGGCATCCAGGGTGATGTCCGGTATGGGATTGAGCATCGCGCGCAATGAGGTTTTGTGCTGCGGCGACACTGCCTCCTGATAATACGGGTTGCTGGATAGTTCGGTTTTCAACACGCTATAGCTCAGATCCCAACGCCACCAATCCAGCATTTTCCAGACAGCGGATGTTTCGATGCCGTAAGTTTTACCGTTGCCGGAATTGTCAATGATGAAAGGCTGTTTTATAAAAAACGGTAGATTCGTGGTGTCGATGTTGCCGGCGGTATAGGAACGCAGGTTTTTATAGTCGTTGTAAAACAGTGATACATCCAAGGAAAAAGTATTGCTGGGAGTGTATCGATAGCCGGTTTCATAGGCCAGCACTTCTTCGGCTTGATAAGCGTTGGAACCGGTTACCGCGAGCGCGAGCGGTAAGGGCGTGCTATTGGGGCTGGTAAGCGGCGGTACGACTTGGCCGATTAACTCCATATGCGCATCCACCCGCGACGGAATGCGAACGCCTCGGGAAACGGCCGCCCAAAGCCGGTGGTTGGGGGCCGGACCCCAGAGCAGTCGGGCCGTGGGTTGCACCTCTATGCCGGTGTAATCGTTATGCTCCAGTTTGGAACCCAGGGTGAGCCACAGTTGTTCGTCAACCAAGGTCAATTGGTCCTGTAAGAACGTACTGAAATAACTCTCACCGCGTTGAGGAGGAGTAAAATTGGCAATACTCTGCTTAACTTGGTTTTCTTTGGTGTAGGTATACCGATAGCCGGCTCCCCAGATAATCTCGTTCCAATCGTTCAGGGCAAAGCGGTGTTGAAAATCCGCATCTCCGGTATAGCGCTCCTCTTCAATAAAACTTTCTCTGCGGTCGTAACTGTCAAAATACAGTTGTAGGGCGTAATTGGAGGTGTCAGAAATGCGATGTTGCAGACGGCCAAGCAAATTGCCGCCGGTGGCTTGAACCTGGTCGGCGATGGTTTCGCGATAAGGCGCGGTTAGCGACGCTAAACCGATTTGCTGGTTCAAATTGCTGTGATACACATCGCCTTGCACCGTTGCGGAGTCGGCGGCGGACCAGTCTGAATCTATGCGAAAGCCGCCTTGCATTTTGCTCCAGGCGTCACCGGCGGGCTGGCCGGCTGGTCTGCTGAGGGCGTCGCGTTCAAAGCCCTTTACATAACCGCGGCCGCTGGTGTTCTCGCTCAATTTTCCGCCATAGCGGAATGAGCCGAAGCCGCGTTCCTCGCTGCCGCCGCCGGCGCTGAGTAAGCCGCCCTGCGTGTCCGCGGAATGTTTGGTGATGATGTTAATCACGCCGTTAACGGCGTTGGCGCCCCACAGTGCCGCGCCGGAGCCGCGAATCACCTCGATGCGCTCCACGTCTTCCAGCATCACGTCCTGCATTTCCCAATACACGCCGGAGAAGGCGGGCGTGTAGATATTTCTACCGTCTATCAGCACCAGTAATTTATTGGAAAACCGGCCGTTAAAGCCGCGCGAACTGACTGCCCACTTGTTGGCATCGATGCGGCCGACGTCGATACCGGGAGCCAAACGCAGCGCGTCTGGAATGTTAGTGGCGCCGGCGCGTTTAATGTCGTCGTTACTGATGACGAATACCGCCGCCGCCGCGTCGCCGAGTGCTTGAGCTTTTTTAGAAACGGATGTAATTTTTACCGATAGCAGTTCTTCTATATTCAAATCGGTTAAGTCTGTCTCGGCCGAGGCAGTTTCCGCAAGGATCGCCAGATATAGTGCGCTTATCCAAACGGTGTAAAGAGTGTTTTTCATTCTGGTGCAAATGGGGCAAAGCAAGAGACACAGCGTCTCTCGGGTTAATTCTTCAGTTGCAAATGTAGCGCAGCATCTATTTATCACAAAACTTTTGTAACATTTAGATCAGTCCATCGGCTGATAGGGTGGCTGAGCATCCATATGCAGCGGGTGCTGCGGGCGTGTTAAGGCTAATCGAAGGGGGAAGGGTAAATCCGGTAGCCGTGGGCAGAGTGGGGCAAAAATTTTCGCGCCGTTCCGGCAAAAAGCGATGTTTGCGTCAATAGTTAGAGTCGTCCGTGCATGGGTCGCCGGGGCGAAGAGCTTAGGGATGGAGAGAGCTTTTCACATCCTTGTGACCATGTCCCGGCACTCCGTTAGAGTACGAAGTGAACCCATGCCGGGATGAGCGCCGATACAGCTTTATATTTCAGATTAGATTTTGAGATAGGCGCATCAGGCTTTTGCCTCACACATCCGCCCACATCCGCAGCAGGTTGTGGTAGCAGCCGGTCAGATTGACGGTCGGAGCGCTGTCGCCCTGGGTGTTGCGCAATTCCAGGATAGCCATATCCATTTCAAACAGTAAGCGGCGGCGTTCGGTTTCGCGCACCATGCTTTCCAGCCAGAAAAACGAGGCCATCCGCGCGCCGCGCGTGACCGGTTCCACCCGGTGCAGGCTGGAGCCCGGATACAACACCATGTCGCCGGCCGCCAGTTTTACCGCGTGCTCGCCGTAGGTATCTTCAATCACCAACTCGCCGCCTTCGTAACTGTCCGGGTCAGCCAGGAAGATGGTGGCGGACAAATCGGTGCGCACCCGTTCGCCGCTGATCTGGCAATGGCGGATAGCGTTATCGATGTGATTGCCGAAGGTGTTGTGTTCGCCTGAATAACGATTGAACAGCGGTGGGAAAATCTTTTTCGGCAGCGCCGCCGACAGAAATAGCGGGTTGCGGTTCAACGCCTCCAGCACGATGGCTCGGGCAGCGTGGCTTTGTTCGGTCTGCTCCGGCAATTGCCAGTTGTTTTTTACTTGCGCGGACTGCGTACCGGCGGTGATGCGGCCGTCCGCCCAAGGGGCATCGGCCAATAGCTCGCGGACTGTTTGCAGCTCGGCTTGGGTCAGGACTTCCGGAATTTCGATTAACATGGCCCTAACCCGCGATCGCTTGCATGGCAAAAAACACGGCCAAACTCATCGAGCCCAGCCCCAAGCCGGCGGCTGCAATGCGATTGCCGTGCAGGCGGGTCCACAGCAAGGTACCGGTCAAGCTTAATAGCAGCAAGCCGCCAGCCAAGGTATCGACCAGTAGTATCCAGCCTACGCCCATGCCGGTGCCTTTATGCAGATTGTTCAGCGTGTTCAACAAGTTTGCCTCGCCTTGCTTGACTGTGACAAAAGCGTTGCCTTCCCAATAGTCGGCGGACAACATCTTTTGCGGATTGCGGACGTTGATTTGCCAGGACGCCGGTTGCTGGACAGCTTGATTGTTCCAGGTCACGGTCTTGCCGGGTTCCTTGCGGATTTTGGCGTTGGAAGTATCGACGCCCAAGGTTTGGCTCAGCCAGGCGGCCATTGCCTTGGGATCGGCGGGACGGGGTTCCGGTAGCGCCAGCTGAATTTCTTTCTGTTCCATGCGGCCGATGGGGATTTTCAACACATCGCGGTGATTCATTAAAATCCCGGTAAAGCCGAATAGCAAACCCAGCGCCGCGCCCCACAGGCCAAACCAGGCGTGCGTGCGGCGCAGCCATTTCAGGAAAGCGCCGCGCGACAGGCTTTTCGGTAAAAACAGGTAGCCACCGTTGGTTTTCTTGTGCGGGCGGTTGGCTGGCGGAAGTAATTGCTCGGTAGCTGTATTCATTATATTTTCTGTTTAATATTTGAAATTCACCGTTACCTGGCCGGATACCGGCACACCGGGTAGGGCCGAGTTTTGCTGACCTGATTCGTAGTAAACGGTATTGCCCAGATTGAACACATTCAGCTGCACGTCGTAATGTTTTTGATGATAAGCCAAGACTGCGTCTACCCGCGCGTAACCGGGCAGTACCGCTTCGTTGACGCTGTCGGCGTAACGCTCGGTAGCGTAAAACACGCCGCCGCCCAGTTCCCAATTATCGGTCAAATGATAGCTGGTCCAGGCCACGCCGCTATGTTTGGGTACGTTGACCGAGGTCATGCCTTGCAGGGATTTCAGTAAGCCGCTGACTTGACCTGTGGCTGTGGTGGTGGATTTGAGAATTTTGCCATCCAGGTACGCATAAGTCAGCGAGACATCCCAAGCGGGCAGCACTTCGCCGGCCAAACCCAACTCGAAACCATCGGTACGCTGCTCGCCGCCCAATACCTGTAACGCGGTGTTGTTCGGGTCGGTGACCCGTGCGTTGGTTTTTTCCAGTCTAAACAATGCGCCGGTAGCGGACAGTCTGCCGTCCAAAAAGTCCAGTTTTGCGCCAATCTCGTAATTATTGTTAGTTTCCGGCGGCAGATTGGCGGTGTTTGCCGCGAGACTGAGACTCTCCGCCGATGGGTTGAAGGAATTGCCGTAACTGAAGTAGTAGGACTGCGATTTGGTCGGTTGATAAACCAAGCCGCCGCGCGGGCTCCATTGCGCATCGCTACGGCTGAAACTGCCTGCGGCGCTGAGGCGGTCGAACTGCTGCGCGTCGAAGACGTTGTAGCGCGTACCGCCGAGCAGCTTCCATTCAGGCGTCAGCTCGATTTGATCCATGACGTAACCGGCATAATATTGGGCTTTCGTCAATCGATTGGTGGCCAGCGTGCCGCTGAAATCGTTGGCCAAGCCTCTAACGCTGGCGGTGACGAATGGGTTAAATACTGAGATTCGATCAACGCCGGTCGAATCTTTGGATTTGAAGTCGTAATCTTCCCAACCGAATTCGCTACCGAACATCAAGGTATTGTTGAAGCCGAACAAGGGTTTCTTGTAGACGAAGTCGGTTTGGTTGTAGACGTTTTCCTGAGTGTTTTGCCGCAAGGCCTGGGTGCGGGCTATCGTGCCCGTGTTGGCGCCGGTCAGAGCCGCCGCGCCGGAGAACAAGTGAGTCAGATATTTACGCTCGTAATCGCCGTAACGTACGGTGTTTTTAACCGAGAAATCGTTGTTGAAACGGTGCGTCAGCGCGACGGTGGCGACGTTGACGTCGGTATCCATCATTCGGTTGTCGGTAAAGCCGTAAAAAGTGTTGATGGGTACGCCGGCCGGCCGGCCGTTGTACATTGGCACGCCGTAGTCGAAAACGCCTTCTTCCTGTTGATGCAGCAGATTTAACGATAAGTCGGTGTCCGGCGTTATCTTGAGCGCAAACGACGGCGCGATGCCCCAGCGGCTGGTTTGATTGTAATCGCGGAACGAACCGGCGTCCTGATACATCACGTTGAGGCGGGCGGACAAGTCCTGATAGGCGGTTTCCGCGTCTATCGCGGTACGTTTGAAGTCGTATAAGCCGTAAGTGAAATTGCCGTTGACGCCTGTCTTGCCGGTCGGTTTCTTCGCAACCTGGTTGATCACGCCGCCGGTAGCGCCGCGACCGAATAATACCGAGGAGGCGCCTTTCAAGACTTCGGCTCTTTCGATGAAAAAAGTATCGCGGTTGTATTGGCCGTTGTCTTTGACGCCGTCCAGATATTGATCCGAGCTGGCGGCGAAACCGCGCAGGGTGATCGAATCGCCAGTGCGGCCGCCTTCGCCGGCGGCAATGGTCAGGCCGCTGACGTTTTTCAGGGCGTCGCGCAAGTTGAAGGCATTTTGCGACTCAATCAGTTCCTTTTTCACCACGCTGACCGACTGCGGTATATCGCGCAGTGCCATTTCGGTTTTACTGCCGGTGCTGGAAGTCTCGGCTTTGAAGCGGTTGGCTTGCTTTTCGCGATTGGCTTTGACCTTCACATCTTCCAAAACCACTTCTTGTTCGTCGTTACCGCTTGTTTCGGCGGGCGGTTCGGCGGCAAATGCCACTCCGCTAAGCGCCGCGCCCAGCGGTAATAAGGCGCCCAGCCGCCATTTGGCGGTGCTGGGCTTTCTGGTAATCGAATGGTTTGCGGACATAATATTCCCTAGAGTAAGCATTAATAAAGTTGCTGGCTGCCTGGCAGGGAATGCTGGGTGGCTGAGTTTTCACTAACCGATTGCATATTGTCCATCGGCTATCGATCGTTATTCGAGCTACGCTAGCTCCAAAAAGCGGGTAATAATATCGCGCTCAAATAATAACGATTCTCATTTTATTTTTTTTGCCGACAATGTCAACTACGAAGTTTGTGGTCGGATTGTTTCCTATTTTGAAACCAAACTACGCAGACGCTTAGCATTTCGAAAACATTCGAGTGGTTTAGGAGTGTTGATAGCCAAAAAGCTTGCAGAAAACAGCTGTCGGCTAGTAATGAATAGCCTAAGTGCGCGTGTGTTTTGAAGGATGAAGAAATGCTTTACTTTTTAAATGAGAATAATTATCATTTAATTTAGATTAAGAAATTCAGTTTCCATCGTGAAAAGACTATTTCCCTTGTTTAGAGAACCCGAGGCTGTGCGGTTGGCAATTGCCCCCGAGATTTTAGCCGCGCTCGTCGAAAAAGGCGAAATCCACGCCACGGATTTTCAGTGCCTGGACTTAGGATCGAAGCAGATCGTATGGAGAATATTTCTGTCGCTGGCTAAAACTAAACTCAGCCGCAGTTTCGCTAATCCGGAGAGGCAATAACTTAGTTCGCTTAAGCGTTTTTACATCACCATCACGATTTTTAAAGGAGTAATCGTATGCAAAAAAAGCCTTGTAACCATGAATGTTTGGCGGCTTCCGAATTTAGCAAAGTCCTGATCTGCCGCGAATGCGGCGTCGTACATCTGCATATACAGAATATGTCTTTACGTTTGGAGGTAAACGAATTCTTGAGTTTTGCCGACACCATGGCGGAAGCCTCGCACCAAGCTAGAATGGGCCAGAAAGACAAAAGCAAGCGTGGTGGATTCACCGTGGTTAAATCCAGCACCAGGCTTAATTGAAGAACCTGGTTCGGACCGGCAATTCTGTTTACCGACACCGTCTCGAAAATAGCCGCTGAGTTTCGCGGCAGCGGTACGGAAGGTTTTGTGTGAATTTTAATAATCGATGTTGCTGAAGACTCATCACTTAAAGGCATCTTCTAGCGAAATCGCAACCTTGCTGGCACTGCGTGTAAAGATTTTTGTTAACCCGGTCGTACAGCCGATTGGTATTTCAGTTAACACAAAAACGATCAACCATGCTCTCACTGTATGTGTTCGCAGCCAGAGATACCACTTTGTCAGCCATGCCTATGGTTTCCGGTCTATGGGCGATGGTTAAGCGGGTGATGTTTAACGAATTGATTGCCAATTCACCTTCCGCTCTTTTTCGACATCTGATGACTTTGTCCGCTGCGAAGCCGTCGATCTGTTCTTTTTCCGCCAAGACAATCTCGACGTAAAGTCGTCCTTGTACGAAATATACGCCACCAGCATGCCCACGGTCAGTGTGTTGTCCATGACCATGGTCGCATCGAGCGCCAGCACGGTGGATGGCTTCGGTGGCAAATACCGCGCTATAACCCAGCGACATTTTTTGCGCGCCAATGCGTTTATTGACGCCGGCCACGAACAAATTCAGCCAGCGCGCCCGGCGCTGCACTTCCAAACCCGCCAACTTCGTGGTGTGGACGGCGCAAATACTTTCCAGAAAATAGGTTTGCTCCTTGGCTTCGTGTGCCAACGCTTCATCGGTTAATCGATGATAAACCCCATGGGGCAAAACGCGTATCAGCAGATAGCCCAATACAGCGGCGATCGCGAAAGCGCTCAACATGGGGCTGTACAACAACATCACCGCCAGGACAATTAAACCGAATCCGCCATCCAAGACCACTTCCACTAATTTGCCGGTCAGTGTTTGTTGAATAGCTTGCATGGATTGAAACCGGGATACGATATCGCCGGTGTGCTGCATTTCGAACCAGTGCACGGGCAGCCTCAACAGATGGCCGATGGCCCATTGCAGATTAAACTGCGTGGCCAGAACGATGGCTAGCCAGCCTCTAACGGCTTCCAACACGATTTTAATAATGGCAATCAAGGCATAGGCTAAGGCCAATACCAGCAGGAAGTCCCGGTCGCCGGACACAATCGCGCCGTCCACGATCCATTGAGCAGCTATCGGTGTTAACGGTGCGAATAATTGCATGGCAACGGCCAATACCGCTATTTGCGTCAAGCCCCGTATCAGGCCGTAGACCTTGCCAATCAGTGTGGCGATGGGAAAACTCGGCCTGGGCGTTATGTGCTCGAACTCCGGCGAAGGCGTCAGCTCCAACGCCACGCCGGTGAACAGTTTGTTGACTACGGCCGTAGCCAGCTCCCTTTCACCCTTGGCCGGATCGTGGACAACCAACCCGGGCGATGGCGCTAGTTATCTTTTGTGCTGTTGAGCTCTGCCTCGGTGAGGCCGTTTTTTACCAGCAGCGCCAATTCCTCATGCACGGCTTTAGACAGCTGTTGCCGCAGGGAGGGCGCATAGGTCGCATTGATGGTGGGGGTGGCTCGTTGTTCAAAGGCTGAAACGCTCATCTTGCTGGCCACGCCGTAGGAAAACCCCTCTTGTTGACGCAGGCTGCGACCAAGGCGGGATTGCAGCGCATCCTCGCCGAACGCTAGTACCAGTGTGTCGGCTTCGTCCATCTGCAAAGGTTGTCTGAGCAGAGCCGTGTAAATCCCATGCACCTAACAAACTCTCTAACTGCTGGCCTGTTGCCTTCGCGTCTAATTCTCCAGACAGCATTAACTCGCCGTTCGCCCCGAAATAATCTGCATGGAATGCTTTTGCATTGTTCAATTCGATGTTCTCTAATGCAGTAAACCCTTCTGTCTTGCTTGGGGCTCGGCGGATATCGCCGACCGGGTAAAGGCTGGTCAAAGCAGTTGTGGTTTCTTCTGCGACGACCTGCGGTGCGGTTGCCTGATTTTGGTAGGCGGCTTGCAATTAACTTCTAACTTCCATGAATCCCTGTTCCGGTAATGCCGGATTTCGAATAACATCCACCAGTATTTCAAGAAACTCCTGCAACGATTTAGTGGGCAGATCGAATCGACAAACGGTCGTCCGTGGGCGTCATCGACAAGCGAGCATCCAAACCAACCAACCAACCGATCGAATAATTGCTGCCGATCTAAAGTGCTTGAGCCGTGGGCCAACAGGCTACCGGTTACATCCGCCAATATACGTTTGCCAAACATACTTTCCGCTGCGCCCATACGAAGATCCCAATAGGCAACTCCTAATAGCGAGGCGTATTTGAAGGAATGAAGCCTATGCTCTCTTTAACCAATATCCGCAATTGCTGTTTTATCGAAACGATTTTTTTGACGGCCAAAATCTCCGATAAATAGCAGCGATGATACTCAGTAATAAAAATATTCCCGAGATCAGAACAATATTATCGTACAGCGCTTTGTCTTGTTTAACGAATTCTGAAGCCGCCCCGGCACAAACAAATCCTGCTACCAAGTAAGTTGTTATATCGTGTCGATACGCGAATTGGGCGGTTTGTCTTCCTGAGAATAGTCTTTCGATGTGACCTTGGTTTTTTTTAAAATAAAAAAATACTGTCAGCAATATTGAACATAAGGCGATATACAAGACAATCGCTTCTTCGCCATTGAGATGAGAGGCGATATCCGCAGTAGCATTTGAAAATACGAATATTAATACCGCAAGCGTCGATAGCAGGGCGCAAATCGACGTGGCGGCAATCAGAAATGGGTTATATTTCATGAGTAGTCCCGATAAATGAATTTAATACTGCACCGGTAAGAAAGACCCAAGATGGTGAGAAAATCTTTCTTTGGTAACCCTTTATAAAATATATTACCCACCATCTCCATCCTCTCCACCTAGCAAATTACTCAATACACTTTGAATCGGCGTGTATTGGTTCAGATACTCACCAATTGTCCAGCCAGCTATTCCGGCAGCGGTTATTGCTGAAGCGGCCACTCCAAAATATCCAGCGGCGGCTATTTGCTGAGCTGTTGTCAACCCGGCCCATTGTGCCATACCCACACCGGCACCTAAAGCGCCGGCAATTGCTAGAGTATCGGCTTCCGAATCCGGAATTTGACCGGGATGTGCGTTAATGCCGGTGATAATGCCGTCTCCGGGGCGACGATAGCCAATTGGTTTTGAATGTGGGCTTCCTGGATTTTTTGCCGGAGTACGCTTAAGTCCTGATCGATATTGGCGATGCTGATTTGGGTTTTTTCCGGTGCGATGCGTTTTTCGTCTTCCAGCTCCAGTTTTTTCCGCTCTAATTTGTCGTAATCCCGTTTTAGATCCGATGCCTGGGCACGTAATAGCGCCAGGTTATCCAACTCCTCTTTAACGGTAGGTCGGGGCATCATCGATTGGTTTGTGTACGGCATACCAAGCGGGATTGGCGGGCTATCACATATTCGCTGAGCCAGCGTTTCAAGGTGCGTGCCGTATTTTCCGGCCAGCATGGTTTTATTAAGCTATCCAGCTCTCCGGTCCGCCCGCCCGCGGGATATGCGGGATCAGCAGCGGGCAGTCCGGATACAGCGGATGGCGGCCTATGGTCACCGGATAATCGAAAATCTGCTGGATCAGTTCGCTAATCAATACCCGGTTGGGCGTGCCCACGCTCATCAAACGGCCTTGATGCAGCACGGCGATGCGATCGGCGTATAGTGCCGCTAAGTTCAAATCGTGCAGGATGGCCAACACGCCGGCGGATTGGCTGTCGGCGAAGCGGCGGGCAATGGCCAGCACCGCGTGCTGGTGAGCCAGATCCAGCGCCGAAGTCGGTTCGTCCAGTAGTAAATAGCACTGCAACTCGCCGTACGGTTCCCAGATTTGCGCCAGCACCCTGGCCAGTTGCACGCGCTGGCGCTCGCCGCCGGAAAGAGTGGTGTAAATGCGCTCGGCCAGATGCCCGGTATCGGTCAATTGCAAGGCCTGGCGGGCGATAGTTTCGTTCCGGTCGCGGGTATGGGTTTTCCGGTAAGGACTGCGCCCCATCAATACCACTTCTAGCACTTTAAAACGAAAGGCCAGCGCCGAGTTTTGCGGCAACACGCCGCGCATCCTGGCCGTCTGACGCGGCTGCCATTCCGGCAACGGCCGGCCGTTCATGACTATCGTGCCGCTGAAAGGCGTCAACTCGCCGCTCATGGCCCGCAGCAGCGTCGATTTGCCGGCGCCGTTGGGGCCGATCACCGCCAACACCTCGCCGGGATGTAACGCTAGCGACACGCCGTCCAGCAAGGTTTTCGCGCCGATGCGCACGGTAATATTATTAGCGGTCAACATCTCAATAGCCCATGATTTTTTGCCGAAATAGCAGCCAGACGAAAAACGGGCTGCCTAATATACCGGTGACAATACCGATCGGAATTTCGGCGGGCGCGGCCAGCGTGCGGGCCAGATAATCCGCGCAAATCAGTAGTAACGCGCCCAGCAAAGCCGAACCGGGCAGCAGCCAGCGATGATCCGGGCCGACCATCAAGCGCAAGAGGTGCGGTACCACCAAACCGACAAAACCAATCACCCCGGTTAAAGCCACCGACGTGCCGACACCCAGCGCGACCAGCGCGACAATGGCGGTCTTGATACGCTCTACCGGAAAGCCAAGGTGTCCGGCCTCTGCCTCGCCCAACAGCAGCGCGTTCAGCGCATCGGCCAACAACGGCAGCGAGACTAAACTTAGCAGAAGAAACGGTGCGCCAAGCGCCACGCTATCCCAGCCAGCGCCGTTCAGGCTGCCCATGCTCCAGAACGTCAAGGTGCGTAATTGATCGTCGTCGGCCAGATATATCAGCAGGCCGGTGGCCGAGCCGGCCAGTGCGTTGATGGCAATGCCGGCCAGCAGCAGCGAGCTGATGTCCAGCCGGTCGCCGCCGTCGGCCAGCCGGTAGACTAGCCAGCTGGCTGCAAAACCGCCGGCGATCGCCGCCAGCGGCAGTAAATAATGGCCCAGCCATAGGCTGAGAACCGAGAACAAGCTGTGTTGCAACACGATGATCGCCACGGCGGCCAAGGCTGCGCCGCTGGAGATGCCGATCAAGGCCGGATCGGCCAGCGGATTGCGGAACAAGCCCTGCATCGCCGCACCGCAAATCGCCAACGCGCCGCCGACCAGCAGCCCCAACACCAGCCGTGGTGCCCGAATCGCCAACAACACGGCTTGTTGTTCTTTACCAAACCACCAGGGCAGGGCGATGCCGAATTTGTCGGCGACGATGGCGATGGCCGGGCCGGGGCCAATCGCCAGTGCGCCATGCCCCAATGCAAACAGGCTGGAAAATACCAGCAACACCGCCAGGCCCATCAGCCATCCGGAGCGGTTCCAGGTTGCGGGATGCAGACGGCGGAGTTGGGCGGATGCTGTCATCGAAACGGTAGTTTCGCTCATGCTCGCTTCAACGGCTGCTGGCGGCGACATCCGGGACTTGCCGCAATTGTCTGGAAAAATCCATCGCCGCCTGAGCGCTACGTAGGCCAAAGCCCAGTAAACTCAAGGTATCCATGACGATGACCCGCCGATGTTGACCGGCCGGGGTATGGGCGATGCCAGGCAGTTGATAAAACTGCTCCAGACCGCCGATCGCGTGCAAGGTCAATTCGGTCAGCAAAATCGCGTCCGGGGCTGCGGCGATGATCGCTTCGGCGCCGGTCGGCTTGTTGCCTGAAAAGTCATTCGCGGCATTGCTGCCGCCGGCCAGCGCGATAATGGCGTCGGCGGCAGTGTCGCGGCCGGATACCAGTGGCGCGCCGTGCGACACGGCCATGAAAAATAGCACCTTGGGCTGTTTGGTTATTTGTGCCCGCAATTGCGCCAGCTGGCCAAAGTCGGCTTCGACTTGCGCGGTCAGTCGCTCGCCCTCGGCCGGTTTGCCGAGCACGGCCGCGATGGCGGCGATTTTGTTGACGATGCCTTGCTCGGAATATTCTTCGGCCACGGTCTGCAACGGCACGCCGGCGGAGCGGAGTTGATCCAGCACCGCCGGAGGCCCCGCGTGAGCACTGGCGACAACCAAGCTCGGCGCCAGCGATAGGATGCCTTCGGCCGACAGCGCGCGCATGTAACCGACTTGTGGCAGCGCCTTGGCGGCTTCCGGCCAGAAACTGGTGGTATCGACGCCGACCAGACTGGCTTGGCCGTCCAGCGCATAGACGATTTCGGTTAGTGAGCCGCCGACCGATACGATGCGTGCCGGCGTTTCCGCCGCGGCCGGCAATGCCGTACTGAGGGCGGTGAACAGCAAAGCCGGCTGGATGAGCCGGTAAAGAAGATGTTGGATTCCTGGCATAAATTTAGGCGTTAACGGTTAGGAAATGTGGCTGGGTTACGGGTCAAGCCGCAGCCTCATCCGGCGCTTCGGTTCTACGTGGTTTATGACCGATATCGTTGATGTGACGTATCTGGTTCAGATCGTCGCCGTCAATCGCAAATGCCTTGGCAAAACCTTGCACGAAGCTGCCGCGTTGCGGCCTGATGCGGAATAAATGAAAGTCCTGCATTTTTTGTAGTTGTTTAACGAAGGCGCCGAATTTTTCCTCGAACAGCGCCATCAGGTATTCGAAAGCTTCCGTATCACGGTCGATTTCCGTGGCGGTGCAATGGTAGGTGACGCGCTGGCGGGCGAACAAATGCGCGGCTTTGTCCTCGTCTTCGACGAACAGTAGACAAACCCGGCCGTTGTTTAGCAGGTTTTGAGTATGGGCCGATAGTTCGCTGACATAGACGTAATAATGGCCGTCGTGCTGTACATAAGCTGCGTAGCTGGCTTCGGGTTCGCCGGTTGCACCGACGGTAGCCATCAGTGTGGAGGCGAAGGTTTGCGGCAGAGCGGTATAGGCTGCTCTGACTTGTTCGAGATCGATGATTTTTTCGTTCATTGTGGTTTCCTGTTTTGGGGGATTAATAGAAAATGTGTTGATCACGGGCCCGACTAAACGTATGTCGTAATCGACAATGCCGACATCAAGTTGCGCCATACAGCGCTTTCGCCATCGGTTTGGTCATAGTTACCGAACAACGAAGCGACGGTCCTTTGGCCTTGATCACGTAATAGCAGGCCAGTCAAACGGTGTTGGCGGTAAGCGATGTTGACGATGTCCACGCCGGCGACCGCTGTTTCGTTCAGATGCAGATTGAATCCCTGATCCAGAACATTGAACCAGGGCCCGTTAATCCGCAGGTTTTGGATCGGACCGTCATGCAACTGGATGGCTGCCCGATTGCCGACCAGGATTTGTATCGGCAGCATCAGCAATGTCAATTGCGCCATCAGTTCGTGGAATACCGGCGCAGCAATCCGGCCAATGACCTGAACGGTTGGCTCGCTATCGGCGTGACCGCTGCAAAGCAGCAGGCGTCGCCAGTTTTCCGGCACGTCTTGGCGTCGGGCCGGGG
Organism: Methylomonas methanica; assembly: GCA_001644045.1. GTDB lineage: Bacteria > Pseudomonadota > Gammaproteobacteria > Methylococcales > Methylomonadaceae > Methylomonas > Methylomonas methanica. The sequence goes on from LUUF01000079.1 coordinate 156,687, forward strand.
CAATATGTACCGGCCCGGTTTGGAATGGCTGCAATTCCAGGCTTGGTGCTTGGCCGTCGGCTCGAAAGGTATCGACCAAGCGCCGGTAAAGACCGAAATCGGATTGCTCGGTGAGATAAATCTTATGGATTGCTTCGCCATCGACGCCGAAAAATTGCAGGCTATGGCGCGGGCCGAGACGAGTGTCCTCGGTCGCCGCGAAGCCGAACTGCCAAAGGTTGGTCGATAGGTACAGCTCAATGTTGTGTCCGGAAATCAAAGCCGTATCGCCGTAACAGCGCACATTGTCGTAAAGTCCGGTTTTTTCGTGCACGGCAACATGGTTGCGGGTCAGCGCCATGACCGGACCCAACGCACCTGTCGCACTTAGCAGCGTCGGCCAGTTTTCCCGCAAGCGCATGATTCGGTTGCCGCAGTCGGTCGCCAGCAGTTCGGCTTCGCTGACGCCCAACGTCGCTGCCGCGTCGCGGATACGCATGTGCGGATGGTCGGCGCGCAGCTCTTGCCAGGCTTGTTTCAAGGTTTCGGCTATTGACTCGTTCTGTTTAGTCATGGTTTTTGCCATTACGCTAAGCTCCGTTAATCGATAGCGATGTCTGATTCCAGAGCATCGCTATCATGGGGGCTTTGCACTCGCGCCGAATCCGGTGGAACGCAAAGCCTGTTGTTGGCGGGCGGTCTACGCTTGCAAGCCTTTACGGCGGTTTAAACCCAACATACCTATAAAGCCGGCACCGAATATCCACACCGCCGCCGGCAACGGCACGCTGGATACCGGTGCGCCGCTAGGACCAATATCGATAGCTACTTGGCCCAAACTCAAGCTATGCCCGGTACTATTGAATGAAAACAGATAATTGCTCGCCGGCCCCGATAAGTCCCAATAAGCCAGGTATTGCACCAGTTCGACGGGGCCGAACGAACTGTCGTAGTTGCCGTCGTAGAAAGTTTGCGTCGCAAAACTGGGTGCTACGCCGTTCAGCAACAGGCTGTTGTAATCCATTTGTACGCCCCAGGTTTCGAATTGCAACGCCGCCCTTAAGGGCTCGTTACCGGTGGAGCCGCTAAGCGCGGCGGTAAAATTTTCGGTGACGCTGAAGCTGTATAAATTGCCCGAACCGGCCGAGAATGTGCCCGCGTTCCAGCCGATATTGGCGTCGGTGGTGCCGGCGCTGCCAACATCCGGAGCCGCAGTGCGGATACCGGGATAAGAGTTATCCACGAAGCTGTCCCATTCCGCATACAGCGTGCCGGCATCGCCGCGATTCCAATCGCCCCAGGCGGCTTCGGTCGGGGTGTTGAAGCCGTAGCCGGCCGCATACGGATCGGGATTATTGGTAAGGTCGGCTGAAGCGCTGCCGGAAACGGCCAACAGGCCGGCGATTAAAATCAGTTTTTGTGCAGTTTTCATGGTTTGTTACCTACGTTAATGAATCTACGTTTCTCTTCGCCGCGAAGACGAGCCGTTGCTTTTGTCAAAAATACCTTCCGCCGTTTCGGCCCCGTGCCGGCTATCCGCGCTGACTATTTGCCTCGCGGTGGCGGAAATTTAAAATTCAGTGTTACTCGCGATAGTCCGCAGACCTTTTGGGATCGCGATGACCGGCCGGTGCGTCTTGCATCTGAAAATCCACCACATAGCGATATTGTTTGCCGCAGTAGATGATCACTTCCTTTTGTCCGCGTTTTAACAGCCGCATCTCCACGCGCAAATCGCCGAAGCCGTCGTGGCCCAGTAACTCTTCGAACAGCGTTTCCAGTTTTTTTTGGGCATCTTTTTTGGCCCTGTATTCCTTGGACATAAGATTTTTCCCTATTAAAAAGCCAGTTTTACCGTAACACCGAGATTGCGGCCTGGGCGTGAGTAACGGTCGGCCCAATATTCGGCGTTGGCGAAATTGCCCAAGGTGGTATGCGGGTCGCCGGTACGAGTATTAATGTCTTCCCAGTCGATATATTTCTTGTCCAGCAGATTGAACACTCCGACATTGAAAGTGATATGTTTGCTGGCGATGTAGTAAGCATTGAAATCGAGCACGCCGTATCCACTGGGTAGAAACTCGGCATCCGCTGGCGCCGTGCCGGCTTGTTTGGCACCGACCAGGGTCAGATTCAATTCCGTGCCCCAGTCGCCGCCGGGTTGGTCGTAACGCAGGCCAATGACGGCTTTCATCGGGCTGATCTGTCTGAGAGCCTCGTCGTCGCTGCGTTGGGTGTTTAGATTCATGCCTTCGGTGAAGGAGCCGCTGAGCAGGACGCCGGCTCCGAGCAGCGACGGTGATAACCAGTCCAGATAAAATTGGCTTTTCATTTCTATGCCTTGAATCCGGATCGGATCGGCGCTATTGACGTTCTGGTAGGTGGTAAAACCCAGCGGCGGGCAAGATGTGGTAGCCGGGTTACAAATCACTGCGTTGTAGATGAACTGGTCGTAATCGTTGCGGAACAAGGTCAGGTCGAATTGTCCGGCCGCGCCTTTGCCGCGCAGTCCGACTTCGGCGCCGACGCTGGTTTCCGGTTGGATGTTGTAATTTGGTAAATTGGTGTAACCTCCGGTGATATTGGTAAAACCGAGATTGCTTTCGCTAAAGTTGGGGCCGCGAAAGCTGTGCGCATACTGACCGTGTAAGGTGAGCACCTCGTTCAGATGCAGCAAAGCGCCGAATTTGGGTAAAAAGGCGTTAGCATCAATAATGCCGGGTACTATGGGGTCGGCACCTTCTTTGACCGCTTCTGCCGAGGCTTTTTCGAATAAATAATCCGATTTTGGTAATAAACGGAAATATTCCCACCGGCCACCGGCGATCAACTCGATGCGTTTATCAAACAGGCCAATGGCGTCTTCGATATACGCGCCGGCCTTGGTCACGGTCGACAACGGAAAATCACGTACCGGAAAAGCGTCCGGCGTGACCGATTTGCTAACGGCGCCCTTGGGGCAATTCAGAGTAGGTCTGCCGCGAGCGTTGAAACTACCGGAAACGCAGGTATAGCTGCCGTCGCGCTGTTGCTCGATGGTGTTCTTGCTGATTTGTCCACCATATTGCAGCGCATGTGCGGTGTCACCAAGATTGAAGGTTTTACTCAGTTTCAATTCGCCGCCGAAATCGTCGTTGGCAAAATCGAAGATGCGCTCGGTCAGCGTGTTGCCGTCCGTCCGCGAGGTGCGATCTTGCAGGGTGATTTGTCCGGTGGCGGATTTTTGCGTGTAAAACTTCCATAGTGCATCGCTGAACAGCGGCGTATCCAGGTGCTTTAGCGTATGATCCAGCGTCAGCCGCCAGCGCGACTGGGTATCGGTGGTGAGCATACTGTTGACGGTGCGCAGGCTGATGTCGACGCCGCGCAGGTATAGCGCATCAATATCGGATTGACTTTCCAACCATTCACCGGTCAGACGCATGATGTTGTCGTCGTTAAAGCGGTACAGCAGTTTGGCCAGCAGGTTGTAGCTGCCGTTTTCTTGCGGACTGGGCGTGGTGCGGCGGCCGTCGGCAAAATCGGCTTCGCCTTTATTGTCGGTTTCGTTGCTTTGGCTGTGGGTGAATAGCGCCATGCTTTCCCAGCCATCCAACGCACCCGCTACAGTTGCCGTTTGCACGAAACCGTTGTCGGAGGTGTTGTAATTCAGTTTTAGGCCGGTGTAATAGTCTTTACCGAATGCGTTTAAATAATCGCGCGGGTCTTTGGTGACGAAGTTGACGGTGCCGCCCATCGCATCGCCGCCGTAGTAAGCCGAGCCGGAGCCGCGCACGATTTCCACGATTTTCAGCGCGTCCATGTCCACCGCATTGCGGTTGGCGCTGGCAAACGAACCGATACGGAACGCTTCCGGCAGGCGCACGCCGTCGATCTGCATCAGCACCCGGTTGCCGCCCAGTCCGCGTATCGTAAAGCCGCTGGCGCCGAAGCGTTGCGGGTCATTGCCGACGTTGACACCGGGTTCGTAACGAATCAAATCCTTGATGTTACGCACAATGCGCTGCTCGATAGTTGCGGCGTCTATCGTCGATTCGATACCGGGAACGGCTTTTGCCGGAGGATTGCCGATTTTGGCTTTTACCGTAACGGGTGCCAGTTCCACGTCCTCGGTTTCCTCGATATTGCCTAGTGCGGCGTTGTCGGCGGCCTTGGCGGTCATCGCGCTCATCAGTAACAGCAGGGCGCAAACTATCGGTCCGGCGAGCGGACAGAAACGGCTGATTTTCGATGTGTTACAAACAGAGCGATGACCGGCCAGGCCACACAACGTGCAAGGACAGTAGCTCACTCGGGGCGTGGCCGGCCAAGGTCGAGCGCTTAAAGATAAATGCATAGCGATTCCAACAGGCAGTGCAGTCTCAAATGCTGGCTGCCTGGCGCGAATGGCTAGGTGGCTGTTTTGTTTGGTTTTGTAATCGCGGCTGAAGCCGCTCTTACGGATATGGCCCTTAAAATTAACGGGCTATGTACGGCCGGTTTCGGGGTGTCTGACGGCTAGGCCTCCTGCGCTTTGTTCGCCATTACAAATTGGCAATCCTTGCCTTACCTACGTCAGACATCCCGAAACCAGCCGTTATTTTCCTTCGTTTGGTTTTGGCTTTCCGCTCCCGGCGGGAAAGCCAAGGCTTGCTTACATCACTTTTTTTCAGGTTCGGAAACGAAACCGATTTTACTGACCCCGGCCTTGGCCGCATCCGCCAGCGTTTCGGCGACGAAGTGGTACGGTACGTTTTGATCGGCGCGGATGTGCAGTTCCGGTTGCTGCGGCGATAGGGCAATATCCGCCAGGCGTTGATTCAAGACGGTGCGGTCGATTTGCTCCTGGTTCCAGAACAATTTACCCTCGCCATCCACCGACAACGCTATCGGATCGTCGCTAGGTTGTTGCGGTACGCTGCTGGCCTTGGGCAGATCGATTTTCACCGCATGCGTCATCAGCGGCGCGGTGATCATAAAAATCACCAGTAGCACCAGCATCACGTCTATTAGCGGGATCATGTTGATTTCGGCGACGGTATGGCCGCCGCCCTTGTTTTGATCGAAGCCGCCGAATGCCATTATTGTTCTCCGCTGGCGTAGGCCAGTTCCACGCCGGCGATTGCGGGGGCTTTGCTATGCGACGCAGTAGCCTGATCGCTGGCGATGGTGGCGCCGGTGGTTAAAAAGGCAAACAGGTCGTGGGCGAAGCCGTCCAATCGTGCCAATAACAAGCGGTTGCTGCGCACGCAATCGTTATAGGCCAGCACCGCCGGAATTGCGACCGCCAAGCCCAAACCGGTCATGATCAGCGCTTCGCCGACCGGGCCGGCGATTTGATCCAGCCCGCCCAGCCCGCCTTGGCCGATGTTGACCAGGGCGTGGTAAACCCCCCAGACCGTGCCGAACAAGCCGATGAAGGGCGCGGTGCTGGCGATGGAGGCCAGCGCGGTCAGCCCCCATTCCAGTTGCGCGGTTTCCTCGTCGATGACCCGGCGCATCGAGCGGGTCAGGAACTCGGCGGTCGAACCTGCCTGTTGTAAGCCGTGACTACCGTGGCGGGCGTGATGCTGAGATGCAGCCAGTGCGTGGCGGGTCAGGTTCGAAAACGGGTCTGCTTGGGCGCCGTCGGATAAGTGGCCGGCGACATCGGCTAGCGTATCGCTGGCCCAGAATTTCTGTAAAAACAACTCGGCGCGGCGGCGAACCTGGATGGCGTGCCAAGCCTTGACGACGATGAAATACCAGCTGGCGACCGACATGATCAGCAGCAAGCTAAACAGGAAGGCGCCTACACTATCGGTTTGCGCCAAGAAGTGGTCGAGACTTTGATTGAGTGCCATGATTTATCCTTCGAGAGAGAATGAAACGGGAACCACGACCCAGGCGGAAACCACCTGTTCGCCGCGGCGGGCGGGGACGAAACGCCATTTTTGGACGGTTTCCTGGGCGGCTTGATCCAGGCGCTCGTAGCCGCTGGATTTACGTAGCGTGACTTGTTCGACCGCGCCGTCGGTATTCACCAGTACTCGCAACAACACCTTGCCTTGCTCGCCGAGTTGCCGCGATGTGCTGGGGTAGGCCGGAGCCGGGTTGTTTAAATAGTCGGCGTTCAGGTTGGGCAAAGTCATCGGTGCCGATGCCGCTTCGCTGGCGCTGGCTGAACTGGGTGCCGGGGCGGGCGCCGCAGCAACGGCTGTTGGTGCGGGCTCGGAACGCGGCGGTTCCGGCGTAGGCTCGGGCGCGGCGATTGCCGCCGGTGCACTGCCGGCGGTCGACAATAGGTTCGGTTTTTTAACTGGTTTGGGTGGCGTTTTCGGTTTGCTGGCGGCTTTCTCAACCGGCTGCTGGGGCTGCTGCACCGGTGGTTTGGCGGGTGCTTGCTGAGTTTGCGCATCGCCTATCCACTCCACCATGATAGTTTGTGGTGGGGTGATGGGTTCTGGTTTTTCGCTGTTCGGCATCAGGCCGAACCAGGCTAAATGCAGGCCGAGCGCGATGAGAAATCCCAGGCCGCGTTCGTTATATTCGGCTTTTTGTATCGTGGATATCGATTTATAAGGCCCTTCGCTGGCTACGAAGCGCATGGGGGCCAAGCAGGCAAGCTGGCGGAAACTGGCGGTCGGTAACATAAAAGCCTCTCGATTAGTCGGACTGAAACGATTTGCTGGCTACCGGTGAGGTGGCTGGCTAGTGCGGTCTGGTCTTACGGTTTATTTGGTCAAAATTAATTTTCCGTTACTGGTGATGCGTAGGCGATATTCGTCGCCCTGATGTTCGATGACTATTTCGTTTTGGGTGCCGAACAGCAACTGGCTGCTCAGTCTCGGTCGGCCTTGAGGTAATTCCGGCGAGGCATCGGTCGTCTGCGAACGCGCTATCGGTTGGTTAGGCGGATTTTTCATAGGACTAAAAATGTTGACGAATAAATGCTAAACCCGATCAATGTGTGGCAGCCGGTTGCTGGCGAGCGGCTTTACGTTCCAATAACAGGCCGGTGACGGTTTGCCAGTGTTCCAGTAGTTGCAGGTACATGTCGCGGCTAGACGCACTATGTTCCAGTTCCGGATGGCTGAGCAGTCGGCCCAATTGCTGTACGATCAAATGTGCCAGCTTGGGGGTGTGGTGGCCGTTGATGAATTGGGTCATTAACAAGCATGTCGCGGCATGAATTTGTGCCACATCCCGGCCGGTCGTTAGGCTGATAGAGTTGTCTTCGAACATGATGACCTCGGGTTGCTAAGGGTGGTAAATAAATTGCCGCACACTGGCTAACTTAGGAGACTGTGCAGGTGCGGCAATGACAGTACGAGAGAAGACTGTCGGATACAAATGATAATGATTATCATCTTTAAGTCAAGGGAAAATTTTGGGGATAAGGTTTAGGTGTGGAGTTTTTTGAGAAATAGTGGTTTGGAGTGTTTGAATTGAGCTTTGTATAGAACCAGCTCAGGGACTGAGGGTACTTGAATGTAATAACGCATCGCGTTGACGCGTTTGCAAATAGTTGCGGACGCTTTTAGAGAGGGAAGCAGAGAAGGACAATCTGCTCGATTGCCCTGGTTGTTGAGAGATTGGCCCGTTTATATCCAGTCGGAATCGTCGCTGTCGTCCGGTACGCTGTAGTCTGCATCGCTAAGCGAATAACCGTCTTGATTATCCTCGTTGCTGGCTTGCTGTATCGCGTCGTCTCCGTAGTAATTATTGATCACGGTTTGTTCGGGCGGGGTGTTATGCTCGCCAAAAGCTTGCTGGCCCAAGCCGCTGGAGCCATGGTGTCCCATCAGGCTTTCAATGCCCTGAAATAAAAACGAACCGGCTACCACGCCGGCGGCTGTAGTGGCGACATTACCCAAGAAACTGGAACCGCCTGCGCCGCCGCCAAAAAATCCGGGCGATTGTTGCTGCAAGGGAGCTCCTCGCGGCACTTGATAATTGCCCGCACCGGGTACCGCGCCACTATTGTTGGCTGGTTGCGCCCACGGATCGTTGCCTAAAAATCCGCTACGTTGCGCAACTGCGATATTTTGCAATTGATTCTGCAACTCGGCGATTTGCGCCTTAGCCGCTTGCAAAGCTTGATCCTGCAACAAAGCGCGTTGGACCAGCAAATAAGCGGCATCCGGTTGTTTGGCAACCGCTTCGCCGATCAGCGCTTCGGCTTCGGCATCCTTGGTCGCAAGCCTTACTTCGCTTAGTTGATTTAGAAACTGGCTGAGCTGGTTGCGTTCCTGTGAATTCATGTAATAACTCCTATGGTGAGCATGTAATCCGGCTAACTACCGGCATTGGCAAAGACTTCAAAACGGCTGCAAAGTTTCCTTCACAGTTGGGCGTGGCGATGGAAGTTTCAATAGGCGGAGCGAAATAATTAACCGCGATTATTTTTCTTTAAAGCTTTGACCGGTAAGCATACAATCGCCGCCAGTCCTGTTCGATCCACTGGATCGTCTATTCGCCGACGCCAAGGTATCGATTGCAGTTGTAGCTCGTAACGGCTGGCGCCTTCGTAGCGACTAGCCTTTTGATCAGGAGGTTTTTATGCGATACCTTTGGATGATCTTGTTGGCAGGTTTGGCCGTCACCGTGCAGGCTCAAGAAGCTACCAAGCCTGTTACACCGCTTGCACAGGCCGACAGTGGCAGCGCCGATAATTTGCTAGGCTTGCCGCCGGTGCCCATTCCGGCCGATAACCCACAAACGCCCGCCAAAATTGCTCTCGGCGATAAACTTTTCCACGACAAACGTTTCTCCATCGACGGCACCGTCAGTTGCGCCAACTGCCACGACGACAAAAAGGCCTTCACCGATAATCTGCCGGTTTCGGTCGGCCATCACGGCCTGACCGGCACCCGCAACGCGCCGACGGTAATCAACGCCGCATTCTACAAATCCCAGTTTTGGGATGGCCGCGAGCCGAGCCTGGAAGGGCAATCCAAAGGCCCGTTTGTCAATCCGGTGGAAGGCGGGTTGCCCAATCACCAGGTCTTGCTGGACATTATTCGCGCCGACGCCGATTACCCAAAAGCCTTTAAAGAAGTCTTTGGCGTGGACGGCCAGAAGGTGACTATCGATCACGTTGCGAAGGCCATCGCCAGTTTCGAACGTACCGTGGTTGCCGGCAATTCGCCGTTCGACCGCTTTTATTTCAAGGGCGATAAGACTGCACTAACCGAACAGCAGCAGCGCGGCTTCAAGCTGTTTCTGGAACAAGGCCGTTGCGTGTCCTGCCATATCATCGAGCAGAACCAAGCCCTGTTTACCGATAGCCGCTTTCATAATATCGGTGTCGGCATTAGCGCGGTGCAGCAAGACATTACACCCTTGGTGCAGGCCTTTTTGGATGCGAAAAACAAAGGCGGCGACGTCGATAAAATTGTGCTGACCGATAAAAAATCCTCCGAGCTGGGCCGGTTTGCCGTTAGCGATGCGTTGGCCGACATCGGCGGTTTCAAAACCCCGACGCTACGCAATATTGCCTTGACCGCGCCCTACATGCACGACGGCAGCCTGAAAACCCTGAAAGAGGTGGTAATTCACTACAACAACGGCGGCGTCACGCCCGCCAGCGCTAAGCCCAACGACTTTTTAAGCGGAGGCATCCGCCCGTTGAATCTGACCGATGCGCAAATCGACGATCTGGTGGCTTTCCTGCAAAGTCTGACCAGCGCCCAATATAGCCAAGCCGGCAAATAAGGAGAGACATCATGACTACCTTTAACAATAGCCGTCGCAGCTTCATCAAAACCGGCGGGGCGTTGGCGCTGGGAACTACCTTGCCGATCAGCCTGGTGGAACTGGCCTTTGCCGATACCGCCGAGAACTTTTCGTTTGCCTATATTTCCGATGCCCATATCCAGCATATCAGCGGCAATCGCTTCGTGCGCAATTGGGATCAAGGCTTGAAACGCGCAGTCGCCGAAGCCAATCTGCTAACGCCCAAACCCGATTTCGTGATGTTCGGCGGCGATCTGGCGCAATTGGGCAGCAAACCCGAATTAGACCATGGCGCCGAGATCATGTCGGCACTGAGCCACAAAGTGCATTATGTGATGGGCGAACACGATTACTATCTAGATTTGGGCGCGTACTGGGAAAAACTGTTCGGCCCGCAGTTTTACAGTTTCGATCACAAGGGTGTGCATTTCATCGTTTTGAACAGCATCCGCACTTACGACGACTGGACCTATAAACGCTGGCCGACCGCCGAACAACGCATGTCGGAAATGGCCGGCCTGGATAATCCCAACGGCTCGCCGTTTATGGTCGGCGATGAGCAGCGCAAATGGCTGAAGGCCGATCTGGACAAGGTCGCCAAAACCACGCCCATCGTCGTGTTCTCGCATTCGCCGCTGCAAAAAATCTACAAGGGCTGGAATTTTTGGACCGAGGATGCCGAGCAGATTCAGGCTTTGCTCAAACCCTTTGCCAAAGTGTCGGTGATCTACGGTCATGTGCATCAGATTCAATACAACCAAATCGGCAACATTAGCTTTAACTCGGTAATGGCCACCGCCTGGCCCTGGCCGTATCCATCGACTTATGCCCAAGCCGAACAATACCTGCCCAAACTGACCGTACCGATGAATCGCGCCGATCCGTTCCAGGAGCGCGATGCCACCGGCTGGCAGTTCGTTAACGTTGCCAGTGGTCGGGTCGATTTGAACTTTACCTTGTACAACAACAGCGAACGGTCGGTGCGCTTCAACCTGAAAAACAAGCACCCGGAAGACCGCGACTATCAAGCCGAATCCAGTCGGATTCCGCCGCAAAGCCACTATTGATCAGCATATAAGGAGCATGAGATGAAAAAAAATAAGCAAAGTCTATTTGTGGTGATTGCGGCGGTGTTTAGTGTGCTGAGCGGTTTTGCGCAAGCCGACGAATTTACCAAGGACGACGAACAGCGCTGGCAACAACAATTCATGGACAGCGTCAAGCAAGGGCGGGAGCTGTGGACCAGTCCAACCTTGGGCAGCAACGGCGTGGTCTGTGCGCAATGTCACCCCAACGCCGCCAACACCCATCCGGAGACCTACCCAAAGTTCCAAAAACAGATCGGCAAGGTCATTCCGCTGTGGGAAATGATCAACTGGTGTCTGCGCAACCCGCTGGAAGGCCAACCGTTAGCTGCGGACGATCCGAAAATGATCGCGATTCAAGCGTATGTGACTTACGAGAGGCGCGGGGTGAAACTGGAGCCTGGTAAGCACTAATCTAAACCTGTTCGCCAAATGAGCGGGAGCCGAGCACTGTATCGGCTCCGGCTCACTATCAATAAACCAGCCGAATTTAGCTTTTTGGCTCGTAAATCAGCAGCGCTGGTCTCGCGTTTAGCGGCCGGCAATAACCGAAAAACGCCATTACCTGGCAACTCGGTTAGCGTACAATCCCCAATGCTTATCCTTAGTCGTACCAAACCCACCTCAGTCGTTAGAAATCATCCGGCCGCTAAATCATAAGTGATGAGTAACCCGAACAAACAGACAGCAATTCAAGCGGCACAGCTACGGCAACTGTTTGCAGCAAGCAATGCGTCATTGGTAAGCAGCACGCTACTGGCGGCAATTCTTGCCTATATGCAGCGCGACATGATCGATTCTTCCATCGTGCTGACTTGGCTGACGTTGATTGTGTTGGTCGCGGTTTCCCGCACATTGCTGGTCAAAGCTTATCGATCCGCCGCGCCGGAGCAGGAAGCCGGCACGCGATTCTGGTTAAAAAGGTTTCGTATCGGCGTTCTGGCTGTGGGATTGGTGTGGGGGGCGGCCGGGTTCCTGATGTTTCCGGCCAACGGTCCGCAGCATCAAATCTTCCTGATTTTTATGTTGGCCGGTTTATCGGCAGGCGGCGTGGTGGCGTTTTCCGCCGACCTGCAAAGCGCGGTGTTGTTTTCCGTTACCTCGCTGCTGCCCATCATTATTCGCCTGTTCGCTACCGGCGATAGCTTGTTTATGGCGATGGGCATGGCGGGGCTGCTATATCTGGGTTTCATGATCGTCAGCTTGCGGCGCATCAACCGAAGTATCACCGAGAATATTGTGTTGCATCTGGATGCCGCTGAACGTGAGGAAGCCATGCGTATCAGCGAGCAACGTTATCGTTTGTTGCTCAAACATTCGCCTATCGGCATTTTTCATTACGATACCGATTTGATTGTGACTTACTGCAATGAGCCTTTTGCCGATATTTTGCGGAATACCGTCGAGGGTATCGTCGGATTGGATATTAAAAGCTTTAAGGACCGCTCGATACTCGCGGCGTTGCGTCAGGCATTGAAAGGCGAAAAAGAGGTTTACGAAGGCGAATACAAACCATCGCCTGATACAGCCGGCATCTGGATAGACATGACCTGCGCGCCGTCGCGCGACGGTACCGGCAAAATCGTGGGCGGTATCGCCATTATTCGGGATATTAGCGAGCGTAAACAGGCGGAAGACATGCTGCGGGTCAGCGCTATCGCGTTCGAATCGCAGGCGGCGATGATAGTCACATCCCCGGACGCCGTGATCCTGCGCGTGAATCGGGCCTTTACCGCGCTGACCGGCTATAAAGCGGAAGAAGTACTGGGTCAAACGCCGCATATGCTCAACTCCGGACGCCACGACAGGGGATTCTTTGCCGGGATGTGGACCTTGTTGCGGGAAACCGGCCACTGGCAAGGCGAAATCTGGAATCGCCGCAAGAATGGCCTGATCGTCGCCGAATGGCTGACCATCGCCGCCGTGGTCGCGCCCGATGGCCGGATTACCCATTATGTCGGCACGTTTTCCGATATTACCGAGAATAAGGATGCGGTGGCGGAGATTCACCGTTTGGCCTATTACGATCCGTTAACCCATTTACCTAACCGGCGTTTGCTGCAAGATCGTTTGGGCCAGGAACTGGTCGCCGGCGCCCGCAACGGCTTGTACGGCGCCATCTTGTTCTTGGATCTGGATAATTTCAAGACGCTTAACGACACACGCGGCCACGATGCCGGTGACCAGTTACTGGTCGAAGTGGCGCGGCGGTTGCGTTCTACCGTGCGCGAATGCGACATCGTCGGTCGCTTGGGCGGCGATGAGTTCTTGGTGTTGCTGGCGGATCTGAGTGCCGACGCCGAAGTTGCCGCGATGCAGACCAAACAAGTCGGCGAAAAACTGCTGGAAGCACTGGCTTATCCTTACGACTTGAGCGGCTATGAGTTTCATTGTTCGGCCAGTATCGGCATTCGCTTGTACCGCGATCAGGAAATTGCGGAAGAATTGCTCAGACATGCCGATCTAGCCATGTATCAGGCCAAAATGGCCGGGCGCAATACCGTGCGTTTTTTCGATCCGAGCATGCAGGCGATGGCGACTGCCCGCGCCGATCTGGAAAAAGACTTGCGCCGTGCGCTGGCGCACAATCAATTCAAGCTGTATTTTCAACCGCAGATGTACCGAAACGATCAAGTGGTGGGGGCCGAAGTACTATTACGTTGGCAGCACCCCGAACGCGGACTGGTGTCGCCGTTGGAGTTTATTTCGCTGGCGGAAAAAACCAGTTTGATTTTGCCGATCGGCCGGTGCGTGCTGGACGCGGCCTGTACGCAACTCAAGCTGTGGGAGCGCAGTGCCTATTCCCGGCAGTTTCGGTTGGCCGTAAATGTCAGTGCGCGCCAGTTTAGAACCGTGGATTTTGTCGAGCAAGTGCAGCAGGCGTTAAATAGCAAAGGCATCAACCCGGAATTGCTGGAGCTTGAACTGACCGAAAGCCTGGTGCTCGAGAATATCAATGACACTATCCTGAAAATGCACGCTCTTAGGGATATGGGAGTGCGCTTCTCGTTGGACGACTTCGGCACCGGTTATTCGTCTTTTTCCTATCTGACTCAGTTGCCGTTCGATCAGTTAAAAATTGATCGCTCCTTCGTGCGTAATATAGGTGTTAAAACCAGCGATGCGGTGATTGTGCAAACCATCATCGGCATGGCCCACAACCTGGGGATAGAGGTGATTGCCGAAGGGGTGGAGACCGAAGCGCAGCGCTTGTTTCTGGAACAACACGGCTGCCATGCCTGCCAGGGGTTTTTGTTCAGTAAGCCGGTGCCGATAGAAGAATTTATTGTTTGGCATCGGCGTTTACGGCATCAATAAATTTGATCTTGGCTTGCGGCCAGCTCGGCTATATGCCGGTTTCACCGGTCGAGTGATGCTTGGGCACGGGTCAAAAAATTCCCAGGGCAAATACTTATCTGTAGAATCGCGCTTTTTTGCCAAGCGATCAGGGGAGCAAAAGTCGAATGGGTAGAGCGTATCAAAACCGTAAAGTGTCCATGGCCAAAACGGCGGATGCTAAGGCCAAGGTTTACAGCAAATATGGCCGGGAAATTTACATGGCCGCCAAATCCGGCGGTATCGATCCGTCAGGCAATTTGACCTTGCGGGGATTGATCGATAGAGCCAAAAAAGACCAGGTGCCTACCCACGTCATCGAAAAAGCCATCGATAAAGCCAAGGGCGGCGGCGGAGAGGATTTTGCGCCTGCCCGTTACGAGGGCTTCGGGCCCGGCGGTTGCATGGTGATAGTTGATTGCTTGACTGACAATCCCAATCGCACGTTCGGCGATGTACGCCTGTGTTTTACCAAAACCAAATGCAAGATCGGCACGCAGGGCGCAGTCAGCCATATGTTCGATCATTCGGCAATCCTGGCGTTTAAGCACGACGACGAAGATGCGGTGCTGGAAGCCTTGCTGAGCGCGGATGTGGATGTGTCGGACATCGAAAACGAAGACGGCAAGTTGACGGTGTTTACACCTCACGCCGATTACGCCAAAGCCAAGCAGGCCTTGACCGATTTGTTGGGCGAGATCGATTTCGAGGTTGATGAAATTCAATTTATCCCTAGAAGCGTTACCCCTATCGGCGGCGACGATGTGGCGATGTTCGAAAAGTTTTTAGACATGTTGAACGATCTGGACGACGTGCAAAACGTTTTCCATGATGCCGAGTATTAAGCGCAGCACCGTTCAGTAAATTGAGACATTGCGCTCAGGAGTGTTGGCGTTCCCGGCCTCTTGCGAGGTGTTGTCGACTGTTGTTTTGGAGTGATAATGTAATAATTGTTTCTTAATGCAAAACAAATAATGTATGTATAGCGGTATTGTTAATGAATTAGATCTATCTTATAGTGTAAGCGTGTTTATTATGGAGTAGAAAAAATGAATGACTTACAGAAAGATATTTTGAACGGTTTGGCGTTTATCACCGGTGTGATCGGTTTTATGTCGGGCGAATTTATCATTTCCTCAGCGCTATTCGCCTCAACGACTGTCGCCAGCAACATCAACGTAAATCGGAAAAAACGCCAGGATTAAGCTGGCTTAGAATAGGGCGGTTATATCGGCCTATATCGTTTTAGCAGGGAAATAACGCATCGGCTCAGGCCGGGTGTTTTCCCGCGCTTCCTGGGCAAATTCCGGATCTATCTATCTGTACCGATAAATTGTTTACGGTCGATGGCCTGCTTAAAAATCTATCCGCTCCGGTGCCACCCGCAACACTTCCTCAATAGTGGTAATGCCGGCGGCGACTTTCTCCGCGCCACTTAGTCTCAACGGGCGCATGCCTTCCCTGATAGCCTGGCGTTGCAGCAAAAGCGTGTCGCAGCCTTCCACAATCAGTTTTTGCAGAGCAGGGTTGTTTTCGAAGATTTCATAGATGCCGATACGGCCGGCAAAGCCGGTATTGCGGCAGGTCTTACAACCAACAGCTTTATAAATTTGCTTAGGTGTGGCGACTTTAAACGGCGCGACCAAAGCCTGCCATTGCGCTTCGTCTACCGCTGTCGCGGTTTTGCATTGCCGGCATAGCACCCGTATCAAACGCTGCGCCATCACACCTAAAATGGTTTGCTGGATCAGATAGCCGGGCACGCCGAGATTTAACAAACGGGTCACCGCAGCCGGCGCGCTATTGGTGTGCAGCGTCGAAATCACCAAATGTCCGGTCAGCGAGGCTTGTACAGCCATTTCCGCTGTCTCCAGGTCGCGAATCTCGCCGACCATGATAATGTCCGGATCTTGCCGGAGCAGGGTGCGGATGCCGCTGGCGAAGTCCAAGCCGATATTGGCCTGGGTCTGCATTTGATTGAACGCCGGTTCGATTTGCTCGATCGGATCTTCCACGGTGCATAGGTTGATTTCCGATGTGGCCAGCCGTTTTAACGTGGAATACAGCGTGGTGGTTTTGCCGGAACCGGTCGGGCCGGTCACCAAAATAATCCCGTGAGTCTGGTTGGTCATTCGGTTCCAGATCGCCAGCTCCTGCTTGTTAAAGCCCAGTTGCTCGTAATCGCGCAGCAGCACTTCTGGGTCGAAAATCCGCATCACCAGTTTCTCGCCAAACGCAGTCGGCATGGTGGAGAGCCGCAGTTCGATCTCCTTGCCGTTACTATTTTGGGTCTTGATCCGGCCGTCCTGCGGCAGGCGTTTTTCGGCGATATTCATCCGGCCCAGGATCTTCAAGCGGCTTAATACCGCATTCATGATCGGCATCGGCAGCTGATAAACATTGTGCAGGATGCCGTCTATCCTAAACCGCACATTGCCTTGCTGGCGGCGCGGCTCGATGTGAATATCGCTGGCGCGCTGGTCGAAGGCATATTGCAGCAACCAATTAACTAGATTGACCACATGCTGATTGTTAGCGTCCAGATCGGCGCTTTTACTCAGCTCGACCAACTGTTCGAAGTTTTGCCCTTCCGCGGCGCGGCCATCGTTATGGGTTTGCGCGCCTTTCAGCGACTTGGAAAAGTTATAAAACTCGTCCAGATAGCGCTTGATCTCGTCCGGATTGGAAAACACGCAGCGAATTTTGCCTTGATGCATCTTCGCCAGATCGAGTTGCCAGGCGCGGATGAAGGGTTCGGCGGTGGCCACCACGATTTCGTCCGCGTCGATCTTGATCGGCAGGATATTGTAATTGCCGGCGTAAGCCTTGCTGAATAACGCGGTGACGGTGGGGACGTCGATTTTCAGCGGATCGAAATAGTAATAAGGCATGGCCAGCTTTTTCGCCAGCCATTGGGTCAGGTCTTCCTGGGTCAACAAGTTGCCGAGCTGGCTTTGGTTGGTCAGCTCGCACTCGGCCAACACTTTTAACGGATGCTTGTTTAAATTGATCTTGGCGACCGCGTATTGACGGCATTTCTCGATATCCTTGGCGGATAGCATGCCATCCTCTTGCAACCATTTAACGACTTGGTTGATGTCCAGCTTTCGGTCTTCGGATTTGTGTTCTTCCCGCATGCGCCTGGTTTGCTATTATGTATGGGGTTTAGTCTAGCTAAATATGCGGGACGCTGCGGAGATTTAAAGCGTGGCGGTGGAATTTCCATGTCAAGCATGGAACACTGAGAACAAGACGTAGCGACACGTCGATAAAGGTTATGATAGCGAATCGATTCTTTAATTCAGGGGGCTTAACCCTAAATTTAAAGCTTCCAGAAACAATATACTTTCAGGATTTTTACGTAATGTTTACCCAATTACATCCAGGCAAAAACCGCGCACTTTTGCTCGAAGTGTTTTTATTGACAAGCGCATTGCTGATGCCCGGATGCGCGAGTACCGAGAAACGAGACGAGTTTTTAGCTAATGAAGCAGGCCACGCCGATCCGTATGAAGGGTTTAACCGCTCCATGTACGGGTTCAATATGTCCCTTGATAAATATTTTTTTAAACCAGTATCCGATGGTTACAAATTTATTACGCCGGATTTCGTGGAAACCGGCGTCAATAATTTTTTCAGCAACCTGAAAGGCATCAATGTGGTGCTGAATGACGTATTGCAGGGCAAATTCCAGCAAAGCGCTTCGGATGCCGGACGCTTTTTAACCAATACCACTATCGGTGTCGCTGGTTTAATCGACGTGGCGAGCGAAGTCGGTTTGAAAAACAATGTCGAAGATTTCGGGCAAACTTTGGCTGTGTGGGGAGTCGGGCAGGGTGCGTATTTGGTGTTGCCGGTCATGGGGCCGACCACCATTCGCGATGGCGGTGCCGGCATCCTGGACAAAGCCGCCAACCCGGGCACTTATGTGCCGGGCACCGGTATTCTTGAGGGAATCAATGACCGCGCAAATGCCGAAGGCGCATTGAACTTTATCAACGAGGCCGCTTTAGACCCTTATGTGTTTACCCGCGAATCCTTCCTGCAATATCGGCGTAATTTGATCAACGACGGTAAAAATGACAGCGCGAGCTATGATCTGGATATTGATACCGCTGCTGAAAGTTCGGCTGAACCGAATGTAAAAAAGCCCGAAGCCAGCCAGCCAGCGGTTGACACTACCGGCAAGATTGCAGAAAGCGCACCATCATCCAGTCAGCCTGTTGAAGCCGGCAGTGGCGGCAGCACTGCTTTTGACAACATGCTGCAGTCGTTTGAGCAAGCCTCGAATAAACTGGATCAATTGAGCAAACGCAAACGTAAAAAATGAAGCAAAGCCCTGGTTAAGGCGGCTCGGTCCGCCTTAACCAGGGCAAGACGTCTCCAAAGCCCCATCGTTGCAGTAAAAAACCGCATCAGTCTCCAAACTCGGCCGATGCCCATCCCAGTCAGTTATCGGGCGGCATGGCGCAGCGGGTATCGTTGGCAAGAGCGCTGGTGCGTAATCCCGACATTCTATTGATGGACGAACCTTTCAGCGCCCTGGATGCGATTACTCGCTTAGGCATGCAGGAATTGCTATTGAAGCTGATCGCCGATCGCCGCAGCGCGGTAGTGTTGGTCACCCATGACATCGACGAAGCCTTGATTTTGGCTGATCGCATCCTGCTGATGGGTGGTTCGCCTGGGCGTATCGTTAAAGAGTGGATCGTGCCAATTAGGCAACCGCGCGCAAAACAGCTACATTGTTTGATTGATTTACGCATGGAAATATTAGAAAACTTGTCGTCCAGTTCTGCTGACGCCAGCGACAGTGCGACAATTTTTTAGCGATTTTCTGCCAGCAAATCCCGGGCAATATCGCCAAGCTTTTTTAAGGCTTTTTCTACTCTGTCATTCCATGGCACGGCGCAACTCAAACGGATGAAATTACCGTATTTCTTTTGCGTGGCCGAGAATAAGGGGCCGGGAGCGATGATGATATTTTCCAGGCTGGCCCGGCGGTGCAGTTCCATGGCATCGACGCCGGTCGGCAATTCCACCCACAAGGCAAAGCCGCCCTCGGGCTGGGTCACTCTCGTGCCTTCGGGGAACAACAGGCTGACGGCGTTCACCGTTAAAGCCACGTTGCGGGCATATTCCTGACGCACATGCCGCAGGTAGCGGTCGTAACCGCCTTGCTCCAACATGTGCGCGACTATCAATTGATTCAAGGTCGGCACCGCCTGGTGTTTCATGTATTTCAGGTTTTCCACCCGCGCCATGTAGCGGCCCGGCACCAGCCAGCCGACGCGCATGCCCGGTGACAGGGTCTTGGCGAAGGAGTTGCAATACAACACCTGGCCGTTCCGGCTCCAGGCTTTGCAAACCGAAGGCCGCCGCAGCCCAAATCCCAAGTCGCCGTAAACATCATCCTCGACCAAAGGAATCTGATGTTTTTCCAGCAAAGCCACCAAGGCTTGCTTGCGTTCATCGCTCATGCAGGAACCGAGCGGGTTGTTGTAATTGGAAACGATCAAACAGGCCTTGATCGGCCATTGCTCGATGGCCATTTGCAAGGCATCCAGCGACAAGCCGTCGCGCGGATGCGTAGGGATCTCCAGGGCTTCCATGCCACAGGATTCAATGACTTGCAACAAACCGTAAAAAGTTGGCGATTCGATGGCGATCAAGTCGCCAGGTTCGCAAACAGCCATTAACGCCAACCTGACTGCCTCGCGTGCGCCGTGGGTAACCACAATATCGTCCGGACTATCCGCGCATTGCAGTTCCACCATGCGCTTGGCGATTTGCCGACGCAGTTCCTGATTACCCAGCAATTCGTCGGCGTCGAAACAACGCTTACCAAAAGTGCGCGACACCTTGCCGGTGGCTTGTTGTAGCGCACGGGTGGGTAAAAAATCGGCATGCGGCACCGACGAACCCAGGTTGATTTGGTACGGGTCTTTGGCGGCGCGGAGGATTTGCCGGGTCAGCGATTGGCCGGTGACCTTGGCCGGGGTAACCGGCGCATCGGAGACTTCCGGTTCCACAATCGCCTGCCGACGAAAGCCGCTGACATAGTAGCCGGAACGCAAGCGCGCCTGAATCCTGCCGCTGTCTTCCAACATGCGATAGGCTTCCAGTGCGGTTGAGATGCTGACATGTAATTGCTGACTCAACTTCCTGACGCCGGGCAGCTTTTCGCCTGGTTTGTAAACACCCTGCTCGATATGCGCAATCACCGTATCGGCGACGGTTTCGTACAAGTGTTTCATGTTTTTATCCACGTTTATCCAGGCGTTTGCGCCGAGCATCTGCTCGTTTTAGTTCGATGAGGAAGCCGTATTATAAAGCCAACGCTACGCCTGCCTTTCACAGCGATTGCTAACCATTAAATCTCAACCACGGCCTTAACCGCCAATTTACGCTGAATCACATCCGCCAAATACTGGGCGTCATCGGCAATCCCCAGGAACCTTCCGGAACCCCAGGTATGCAACCAGGGCAAACCGATAAAATACAGACCATCCACGTTGCTGACGCCGCGATCGTATTGCGGAAAGCCGCGGCCATCGAAGGCGGACAGTTCTATCCAGCGGTAGTTCGGTCTAAAACCAATGGCCCAGATGATGCTGGTGATGTTTTCGGCATAGGCGTCGATGCTGATAGGATCGAACTCGGGTTCCCAGACTTTGCGGAACGGCGGCTCGACCGGTGCATCGATATTGTGTTCGGCGATGTAGCGATCTATATCGTTGCGGATATTGACGTAGATTTCGTCGGCGTCATCCAGGTTTTTGGTCAAATCGGGCAAGAACTCCAATTTGTTGCCGTCGATATTGGCCATGCTGCCGTAAAGTTTGACGCCTTCCAAGGCAAACTGGCGCAAGTCGATTTCATGACCGCCGCCGCGCCCGGTCAAATAATGATTGGTTTTATGCTTGGCTTCGTCGCCCAAGGGATGGCGGTCTATGGTCAATTGATAAAAGCCCAGATCAAATAACCATTCCGTGGTCTCGCGGCCGCGATACATGCGCGGCGAACGCGGCGCGCTACCCACGGCAAGATGCACCTTGCGACCGGCCAGATGCAGGTCTTCCATTAACTGCACGCCGGATTGGCCGGTGCCGACCACCAGCACTTCACCTGCCGGCAGTTGGTCTGGGTTGCGGTAATTGACCGAATGAATCTGGGTGATGTGTTTGGGCAGGCTGTGGGCATAGTCGGGCACGATAGGAATATCGTAGCCGCCGGTTGCCACCACCAGATGGTCGGCGGAAAACTCGCCGGCCGAGCTGCTGACATGCAATTTGCCTTGCTCGCCACGCCAGACCCGATTCACCGCGACACCTTCCATTACAGGTGCATCCACTTTTTTAGCGAAAGCTTCAATATAAGCGACGATTTCATCTTTCAGCATAAAGCCTTGCGGATCGTCGCCCTGATAAGGAAAATCCGGCAGTTGGCATTGCCAGTTTGGGGTGACCAAACAAAAACTGTCCCAGCGGTCGTTACGCCAGGAGTGGCCGATGCGGTTTTTTTCGAAGATGATATGGCTGATGCCGCGCTTTTGCAGGTTATAACTGACGGACAAACCGGCCTGGCCGCCGCCGACGATAATCGTGTCATAGTGCAGGCGGGTATTTTCTGATTTTTCTTTCATGGCGTCCTCGTGGTTGTGAGTTGGGTGTGTGGTGTTGGTTTATTCGATGAACTCGGTCACGCTGACCTGGGGACTATCACTTTCCAAAAATTGGCTGGCCTTGGCTTCTATTTCCGCCAGTTGGCTCATCGCGCTGGAACAGGTGTAGCCGTATTTCTGCCGCACCCGCTCGCTGGCAATTTCCAGCGCCTCGCGGCTATGCTGGACGAACTCCGGCAAGGGATAAGTCTGGCCAACTTGGAAATAATCCTTAATCACCAGTGAAGGCGAATAACACAGGCTTTCGGTTTGGTCCGGCCAGCGGACGCGGAAGCGCATTTCAGGCATATTGAGTTCCTTGGGCGTTGATGAGTGAACGGTAAATTTCAAGATGGCTGTTGGCCGACTGTGCCCAGGAAAATTCCTCGCTTAAGCGCTGGGCGATTTTTGGCAAGCTAGCCTTGGGGAAATCATCAATGGCCGCGTTCATTGCAATCGAGATCGCGGCGCTATCTTCCGGATCAGTCCAGATGCAGTCCTGATATTTCAGATAGTCGGTAAACGGTGGCCGTAGCGAGACGATAGCCGGCGTGCCGGAGATAATGGCTTCCAGCACCACCAGACCAAAGCCTTCGGTCAGCGATGGAAACACCAGTGCATCAGCCAGACGAAACAAACCCGGCATGTCGGCATCGGGCAACGGGCCGGTGATGATCAAGGACTGGCCGGGGCCATCCTGCAGACCGCTCTCGGCGACAGCGGCATTGAAGCGCTGGCGGTATTCGTCATGATTCAACAAACTGGCGCCGCCGACGATGAGCAACTGGGCATCGGGGCGTTTCTGCAAAACCTGGCGAAATGCGGCGAAGATGCGTAAGGTGTTTTTGCGCGCCTCGATGCCGCCGACCGCCAGAAAGATCGGCCCGCCACGCGTCAAGCCCAACGACTGGCGCAGTTTTTCGTCGTTAGCTTGTGGTATGGGCGAATAGCGCTGGGTATCAACGCCGTTATTGACTTGCACGGCGGTGATACCATGCTGGTTATGCAACTTGTCCTGCCAATCGCGGCTGACGCACAAGACTTGTTGCGCGGCTAGGAACGAGCGGCTTTGCCACGCTGCCAACGAACCATCGTCGAACTGATCCAGATGATGCACGGTGCGGATGAAACCATCGACAATGCCGCGTTCGCCGAGTCGGGCCATCGCGCAACCGCTGATGGCATCCTGGGCGTGGTAAATATCGAATGTCTCGGCATCGGATCGGCTGAAGTAATCGATATAAGCCTGAATGCGTTGACCGACAGTGGCGACCAAATCGCCGCTCAATGTGGGTAGCGGTATCAGGGTTGTCTGGCAGCGTACGGCGCGAAAGAAGTTCTTGCCTGGTTCCGTAGCGGCGATCAGGGTCACATCATGTCCTAAATCCTGCAAGGCCTCCGCCAATTGCATGGCGTGTACCACACCGCCGCGTGGGTTGACGGAATGGGTCAGCATGGCAATTCGTAGTCTTTGCATGGCTAGCCCTGCCGTTTTGGGCCGCAGCCGATCAAGGCTTCGCGGTTTAAATCCCAGAGTAGTTGTTCTTCGTCGCCGCCTTTTAGCCTTAGCCGGCGGCTATCGTCAGTTTTGCCGATTGCCGCGCAAGCGATGCCGCGTTGCTTAAACAATTCGATCACGGCTACACAGTCAACCGCATCTACACTCAGCACGAAACCGTAGCTGGGAAAGCAGCGCAACCACCTTTCCAAATCGATGTTGGCTGGACGCGGTATGGCGTTGATGTCGATCAGGCCGCCCAAATCGGAGCATTCCAGCAGCATCAACAGCGTGCCGATTACACCGGCATTGCTGATGTCCTTGGCCGACGCGCATAAATCAGTTTCGGCCAATGTTGGCAATAACTCTAAATCCTGGCGTAAACGTTCGGGTGGCGCAACGGTACTGGCATCCCACCAGAGATACGGTTCGCGGAACTGACCGCGCAAATCAATCGCCGCCAAAAGAATCTGTTCGGGTTTGGCGGCAAAACTGCTCAATAGCCGTTTGGACCGACCTAGAATAGCTACCGACAATTGCGGGGCGTCGTTTCTTAAATTGGTATGGCCGCCGACCACCGGTACGCCGTAGACTTGCGCAGCGGTTGCCAGACCATCCAGAATCGGTTTGGCTTGGTTTTCCCCGTTGCTCCAGATGGCATCGACGACGGCGATAGGCCGACCGCCCATTGCATAAATGTCACTGACGTTGACCATTACCCCGCAATAGCCGGCAAACCAGGATTGGCTGGCGACGAAGTCGTTCAGGTAGCCTTCGCTGGCCAGCAATAGATAGCCGTCAGCATCGGGGATGGCAGCGCAGTCGTCGCCTACGACAATCTCCGCGCCGGCATGCCGAGGTAAATGCTGCATGACACGGGCAATATCGCGCTTATGCGCCAGTCCTGAGCCTTCGCGGATTCTGAGAGTTAAATCAGCCAGCCAGGTCATGCTGCAATCCGATTCGTGGTAACAAAACCGATAGCGCCGTCCGCATAAGGCGGGTACCAAGCCAGGTCCGCTTGCATCAGATAGTGCGGCCTCCCATGCACGGAGATTTCCTCTAAGGATTTCCAGTGCAGGCGGCGGAATAGTAATTGGTTGCGGCTTTGCACCTGTGCCAGAAAGCTGGTGCAGCCTTGAGCGTGCGCGGAAGTGACGGCCAGTTTGATCAGTGCCGCGCCGAGACTGCCTTGTTTGCGATAGTCTTGATCCACCGCCAATCTTGAGCCCCACCAAACGCCGGGTTTTTCCTGATGAATGCGCACGGTGCCCACAACCCGATCCGGCAGACCGGCGACGCAGGCGATCGCGACGATGGGTGTGGCGATATTATCGATGTCGTCCAGATCGTCGCCGGCAAAAATACCTTGTTCCTCACAGAACACCGCCTGGCGTAGTGCCAGCATTTGTTTGCGCTCCCAATCCTCGGTGACGAATTTAATCAGGTAGGCGTTGGCAAAAAACGGTTTAAAGTTGGCTATCCACATGTCACACCTCATAACTGGCCAGTGCCGAGCAGGCAGCGCATTTGGCGCAACCGGCTTTCATGTCCTGGGATAACAGATTTGCCTGCTTCAGCATCGCGCCCAGTTGCGGCAGGATTTTCGCCATGAAAGCTGGCGTCGGTGCCGGATGGTTTGCCAAGGGCGTGCCGGTTATGGGTACGAACGGCACCACAAAGGGGTAAACGCCTTTGGCTATCAATTGTTCGGAGACCGACAGAATCGCTTCCGGCGTATCGCCGAGGCCTGCGAGGATGTAAGTGCTGACCTGGCCGCGACCGAACACTGCAACCGCGGCGTCGAAGGCGTCCATGTAACGTTCCACAGCAACACCGGCCTTGCCGGGCATGATGCGGGCGCGCACTTCCGGCGTCACCGCTTCCAGATGCATGCCCAAACTGTCTATGCCGGCGGCTTTCATGCGTTCGAACCAGATGTCGTCATCCGGCGGCTCGCATTGGCCTTGAATCGGCAGATCGACCGCCGCTTTAACGGCGTCAGCACTTTCGCAAAGCAGCGCCGCGCCTCTATCGGTCAGATTCGGCGTGCCGGTGGTCATCACCATGTGTTTGACCTGATCCAGTTCCACCGCTGCTTTCGCTACTTCCGCCAGTTGTTCAGGTGTTTTACGCAAAATGGTTTTGCCCACCGCCAGTGACTGGCCTATGGCGCAGAATTGGCAGGAAGTCTTGCGGTTGCCGTAACGGATACAGGATTGCAGCAGCGTGGTCGCCAACACATCCGCCGAATGCAGCGTGGCGATCTGCGAATACGGGATGCCGTCGGCAGTGTGCAAATCGTAAAAATGGGGCTGGCGTGGAAATTCAATATGGCTGACTACTAAGCCATCTCGACGAATCTCGCTGATGCCGTGTGCGTCCGGCCGGCTGGCAACGAACGGCGACTCGCAAGCCGAGACCGTGGCAATCGGTATCATCACGGTTCGGCCGGCCAAGTTAACGGCTTTGTGATCGGAAGGACCGGCGCCACCACGGCGGCCGGTTACGCCAACTTCACTGTCTTCCAGGCGTAAGCCTAAGGACTGCAGATCGGCGATCAGCTCTGCCAGACCAACGTTAATTTGTGTTGATAGCGTCATCGCGCTCGCTCTCTTGGACGGGTTGAGATGAATCGGCTGGTCGTTCGCTGAACATCGGTGCCGCCGGTCTATCGTAGATGCGCAAACTGAGCAGTTCCGGTCGAGCGTAATGGCCTACCGAATCCATCATGCGCTTGCGTTTGGTGATTAAATTCATATCAAGATCGGCGATCAATATGCCTTCGCCTTCGCGTAACGGTTCGACGACATGACGGCCTTCCGGCGAGACGATGGCCGTGCAGCAACCGCCGCGCAGGGCTTTTTGCAGGCCGGGATCGGTAGTCACCGCATCGATTTGCTCGTCGCTGAGCCAACCGGTGGCGTTAACTACAAAGCAACCGGATTCCAAGGCATGGTGGCGGATCGTCACTTCAATTTGTTCGGCAAAAATCGGCCCAACCAATGAACCGGGAAACTGGCTGCAATGGATTTGTTCGTGCTGGGCCATCAAGGCATAGCGGGCCAGTGGGTTGTAATGCTCCCAGCAAGCCAGCGCACCGATGCGACCTATGCCGGTTTCCACGACTTTTAAACCCGAGGCATTGCCCTGACCCCAGATCATACGTTCGTGATAGGTTGGGGTGATCTTGCGGCGTTTCAGTGCTAGACGGCCGGTCTCGTCGAAAATCAATTGCGTGTTGTACAAGCTGCCGTGGTCGCGCTCATTAACCCCCAGCACTACCACAATGCCGTGCGCTTTGGCTTGCGCCGCGACCTTATCGGTAATCGGTCCCGGCACGGTTGGCGCGTAATCGTAAAGCTTCAAGTGCTCGCGGCCCTGGGTGACCGGCGGCAGTACGAAGGAAAAATACGGGTAGTAAGGCACGAAGGTTTCCGGGAATACCACGATCTTTGCGCCTTTCGCGGCGGCGTCGCTGATGGCCTGGCAAACCTTGTCGCCGGTGGCGGTGGCGGATTCGAACACCGGCGCGATCTGTACGGCGGCGGCTCTGACGATAGTGGGCATAGTCAAAACAAAATCTCCTGCTGCGAGTCAAAAAAAGCCCGAACCAGGTTCGGGCGAGTGCTGATGGCTGGAGGATTTACAGCGTCCAAGTATCCATAATGAAAGCATTGTCGCGTTGATGGATCAGTACAATATCTAACACATCCAATGGGCTGATTGGGCGAATGCCCGGCAGCAAACTGGGCTCGCCATGACCGTATAAAGCTTGCAAGGCAAAGCGGCACGCATAGACTTTGCCGCCTTCTTCGATGAATTTGGCTATTTGGTTGGCGTAGTTTTGATGGCCTGGGAAAGATTCGTCGCCCAAACGCGGAAAGCCTCGTTGCAGTCCCAATGTCACACCCGGACCATACAGCAGGATGGAGGTTTCGAAGCCTTTGCGTTGCAAACGGGTTGCTTGCAGCAGATTGACGAAGCCAATCGACCCTTCGAACGCGACGGTATGGAATTTGACCAAGGCTTTCTGGCCTGACTCGGCTTTGACGTCTTCAAACACTTTTTCTTCGAAATCGACAAAACAATCGCCTTTTTGATGTGCCGGTGCGGTGACTGCGGGCATGGAGTTCTCCTGGATGTTAGTTAAAAACGCCCTGCATCGGCGGGATGGATGCAGGGGAGTATTTCTGATCGCCAGCGTTATGTGGTCGACGGTGAATACTTTACTGACCCAGGGAAAAGCGAAACAGATTCAGTTTATTGCCTAATTTCTAAGTACAGATTTAGCTAAAAGCAATCTGTATGGCTTGAAAAAACGCATAACTGTTATGGTTAAATGGTGCCGGGTTTTGTGCTTGCAGATCGCCGAGACGAATCCTTGCTTCGTCATCCGAGCATTCTCGGTAATGGCGGGGTTTTCGAGCTTTAGGTGGTTTACACCGGCTCGACAGCCTGTTTTAGCCAGATCAGATTTTCCACGGCGCAGGGATTTATTGATATTCTGCGTCTTCCATTTGACGCAACTAAAGTAGGTAAGCCATGAACGATTCGGACGCAGCCAAAAAAGTTATCGTGGTGGATTTGCAGATGCCGTTTTTCTCCATCGTGGTGTTGATGGTGAAATGGGCGTTGGCATCCATCCCCGCCATTATCATTTTGGCTGTGATCTTTAGTTTGGTCAGCGGTGTGATGGGCGGTTTGTTGTTTCCGCGAATTTGAATCTTTAAACGACGGGTCAATCCGATGGCGCGGAATGATCGGGCGCCGACTGTTTTGCGGTTTGCCGCTTTTTCCTGACGGCGTAGAAATAAGTCATGCCGGAAATAGTGCCGCATACGGTGGCCAATTTATCCAGCATTGGGGCGACGGTCACGATCAAAGGTTCATCGACCAGTCCGAGCCACACGCCAAACGCCGTAAGCCCGGTCGGGGTGGCGATGGTGGCCGCGACAGCCGAAAGGCCGGCGATGATGCCTGTCGCCATCGCAACATGTTCTACCCGAGCGGCAATTACTTCGTGATTCATGTGGATTGCAAAGTTTTATAGTGGCCGTTTTTATAAATTAATCTTATCGAGATTGCCTAGCGGCTAACAGGATAAAAGTGTCCATATTTTAGTCAGTTTCGACATGGCTGTCAGCGGATTGCGATGGCAAAAGTTACCGGGGATTAAGTGGGTTATTGGCTGGATGTTTATTTGCCGAACGGTGTGTATTTAAGCTTTAAAAATGCAGTTTGACATTTTCTTAAACACGGAGTATGACGGTGCCATTAGGTTGAACATGCGCGTTCATACCTAATCGTACGGCTGGCCTGCGTCTTATGTTGAGGGAGTTAGAGATCGCTATGTCTTCCCTGTCTGTTTCCAGTGTTAATCAATCCGGCTTTCAACAGTTGAGCGCGCTGACGGCCAAGAGAAATGCCGACCAGGCGGAGCAAATGGCGCGGGCGTTGAGAAAACAGGCGGATGCCGTGCAAGCGCAGGCCGACCAATATGAAGCCAAAGCGCAGACCCTCGATTCCCAAGCCAATAAAGCACAAGTTAACTCCGACGCAGCGCATTTAAGATTGAATCTGTCCAACGCTTTTCAAGAAGCGGGCACTCAGCTGAGTAACTCGATTCAGAATGCCGAGGTAAAACCATCTACCTATTCTCAGCAGGCGGCGAGTGCGGCAGTTTCCGTGAGTAGTGATAAACCGGCCGTTGGGACCAATATAGATACCGTTGCTTAATCCCGGTATTAGCAATCATCAGATACACGAGGTGGAATTATGCTGTCGTCAATTAATAACACCAACCTGGATAAATCCCAAGGCCTGATCCAATCCAGCATCCAGCGCCTTAGTTCCGCAAAGCGTATCAACTCGGCCGCCGATAATCCGGCCGGTTTGGCAATTGCCGATGCGCTAACCAGTCGCTTGGGAGGCCAAAACCAGGCAATCGCCAATATCGGCAACGGTCTGTCTCTGACGGAAACGGCCGGCGGCGCGTTAAACCGGGTAACCGACAATCTGCAACGCATCCGCGAACTGACCGTGCAAGCGGGCAACAGTTCTTTATCAACCTCCGACCGGCAAAGTATTCAGGATGAGATCAACGGCTTGGGCAAAAGTATCGATGGGATTGCCGGCAACACCCAGTTCAACGATCAAAAACTGTTGGACGGCAGTTTCTCCGGCCAGTTGCAAATCGGCCCGAATGCCGGCGATACGCTTAGTTTAAGCCTGGGTAATGTTTCCAGTACGGCCTTGGGCGTTTCGGGTCTGGATGTATCGAGCGCTGCCAATGCGACCAATGTGCTGGATACGATAGACAGCGCGATTAAAAACGTCGAGGACGTACAGAGCAATCTGGCAAGTACTGCCGCGGGCTTGAATTCGAATCTGGCAAATCTGAGCAGCAGCTACCAAAATCTAGCCGAAACCCGCAGCCGCATTCAGGATACCGATTACGCGCAAACGGCTGCCGAATTGAACCAAGGCAAGGTGCAAAATCAAGTGGCTAACTATGCGCTTAAGCTTTATCAAGACAATCAAAAAGCTTCTACATTAGGCTTATTCAATTAATAAACGGCTTATCCGCAAGGTCACCGATTTTTTTGCATGGTTGCCGGCCAGACTAGACTGTCCAGCAGTTTTTTACCTTGATCTAGCTTCGCCTCGCAAGCTTCCTAAGTTTGGCCGGCTCAGTTCTAAGCGGGAACAATGCAAAGCGCCGCACCAGCCATTTCCTGAATTCCTCCAGCACCAGCATGCCGATCACGAACGGCAAGGTAAACAGCCAAACCTCGGAATCTATCGGTGCGGTGCCGAACAGGGCGTTACCCCAGGGTGTGTAGACTATCGCCAGGATCAACGTAATTTCCAACACGATACCGGACAGGATCAATTTATTGTCCAGTAGCAGCGTAGAGAGCAGGCCGCGTTGGCGCTGTTTGCAGATGAATACATTGGCAATCTGCATCATGATGATCGCGCTCAAGCAGGCGGTGGTGGCTTGCAGGTACAGCGGGTTATGGCTATGCAATATCTCGCCATAGTCCCAGCCGCCGCGATTCAATACAAAGAAAAACGCTGCCATCGCCGCGATGGCTTCCAGTAAGCCGAGAAAGCCGTAAGCCCTAGCCAGCAAGCGCCAGTCGATCAGCGATTCCTTGTGCGAGCGCGGCGGTTTGCTCATCGCCGATGCGTCCGGTTTTTCCACGCCCAGGCCCAGTGCCGGCAGCATGTCGGTGCCTAGATCCACCGCCAGAATCTGGATGATGGTCAACGGCAGCGGAATCTTAAATAGCACGAAGGCCAGGTAAGGGATCAGTTCCGGGATGTTGGAGCTGAGGATATAGGTGAGGAATTTGCGGATGTTGTCGAACACCGCCCGGCCTTCCTCGATCGCGGCGACGATGCTGGCGAAATTGTCGTCCAGCAAAATCATGTCCGCCGCTTCCTTGGCGACATCGGTGCCTGCCTTGCCCATCGCGATGCCGATGTCGGCTTTCTTCAGGGCCGGTGCGTCGTTGACGCCGTCGCCGGTGACCGCGACCACGTGTTTCTTGCGTTGCAAGGCTTCGACAATATGCATTTTCTGGTCGGCGCCGACCCGAGCAAAAATGATTTCCGGCGCATCCAGTGCCACCTGCAATTGACTGGATGTGAGTTTTTTCAATTTGTCGCCGGTAATTACCTTGGGATTGTCCGATTTGACCAAATTGATTTGCCGGGCAATCGCCACCGCGGTATGCGGGTGGTCGCCGGTGATCATGATGACTTTGATGCCGGCCAGATGACATTGGGCGATGGCGTCCGCGACTTCGGGGCGCGGCGGATCTTCCAGGCCGACCAGGCCGCTGAAAATCAACGCTTGTTCCGGGTATTTATCGACCGGCTCGGACAGCGGGCGATAGGCAAACGCCAATACCCGTAAACCTTGATCGGCCATGGTTTGCAGCGCTTTCAGCAGTTGTTGCCTATGCGCGTCGTCGAGTGTTTCTATCTGATCGTCAATGGCAATTTGCTTACACAATGGCAGCACCATTTCCAGCGCGCCCTTGCAAAACAGGTATTTACCGGCAGGGGTGTTGTGGATGGTCGACATGCGTTTGCGGTCGGTATCGAACGGCACTTCGCCGATCTTGGGATAATCGACCCGCATCCCCTGAGTATGCGCCATTGCCACCAGTGCCACTTCCATCGGATCGCCGAGCAAATCCTTGCCTTCCACCCGTTTCAGGTTATGGCACAAGGCCGCGTTGGCCAGGAACGCCGCATGATGTTGCAGGCTGTCGCTGCCCAAGCGCTCCGGTTGCCAATAGCGGTTGTCGATAAACAGCTGTTTAACGGCCATTCGATTTTGGGTCAGCGTACCGGTCTTGTCGGTGCAGATTACCGTCGTCGAGCCCAGGGTTTCCACCGACGGCAGATTGCGGATCAGCGCATGGCGTTTGGCCATGCGCTGGGTAGCCATCGCCAGCGACAGCGTGACGGTGGGCAGCAGGCCTTCCGGGACATTGGCGACGATGATGCCAATCGCGAACATGAAGTTTTCCCAAAACGTCAGGCCGATGATTTGCCCAATAAAGAAAAACACCATGCCCAACAGCAGGGCCAGCAAAGCCACGAAGCGGCTGAGCCGGCTGATTTGCAGTTGCAGCGGTGATTCGCTTTTGACGGTGATTTTTAGGGTATGGGCGATCTTGCCGAACTCGGTATGCATGCCGGTGGCAAAAACCAGCGCCTTGCCCTCGCCGGACACCACCGAGGTACCGGCCAGCAGGATGTTGCGGCTTTGGTTGATGTCTTCAACATCGGATGCCAGCGCATCGCGGCCCTTGGGCAGCGATTCGCCGGTGATGGTGGCGTTATTCACCCGCAAGCCAAAGGCTTCCAGTAGCCGGCAATCGGCCGGCACATTGTCGCCTTCTTCCAGCACCAGCAGGTCGCCCGGCACCAACTCGTCGGCGAATACCAGGCTTAGTTCGCCGTCGCGGATCACTTTGACTTGATGCGGCAGCAGCTTTTGCAAGGCGGCGATTGCTTGTTCGGCCTGATGCCGCTGCCAGAACGAGAAACAGCCGTTGATTGCAATCACGCCCAGCACCGCGTAGCCCAAGGTTGCCATGCCTTCACCGGGTTGCTGGGATTCCGCGAAAAATGCCAATCCGGCCGCCAGCCATAAAATCAACGCAAAAAAGTGCAGAAACTCTTGCACAAACGCCAGTAGCGCGGATGGCTTTTTGCTTTCTTCAATGCGATTGAAGCCAAATTCGTGTAGACGGCCTTCAATGGCGGCATCGGCCAGGCCATCCATGCTGGAGCCTAAACTGTCCAGGGCTTCTTCGGGGGTTAGATGGTGGATTTTCATGATCGTAATCCGATAAGCGAGTTAAGTCGGGCAGTTTAGAACGAATCGGATTATTTCCGATATGCGCGGCGGCCTATTCTTCATCGTGCTTGTGTTTTAGGACGCATAGCAGGCAAACTTCACGCATTTTTTATGTGTACAGGAAGCAGATGAGCGTGAATTGCCAATATTCTCTCGTGTCGTTCGCCGTCAGGTGTTTGGTTATGCTGATTTTATGCGGTCTGCAAGGGTGCTTTTCGCCGCTGGCGCTGGATAGGGCGGTTGTCGAATACGACAAGGTTACCACCGATATTTTGTCGAAACAGTTGTTGCTGAATATAGGCCGTGCCCATCAGCACCAACCCATGCATTTCACTGGTGTTTCGAACATCGCCGCCACGTTTAATTTTCAATTCAATGCCGGAGCCACGCCGGCCTTTACCGGTGAAGTCGGTTCGGTGATGACGCCGGTATTTGGCGGCACGATGTCGGAAAATCCGACTATCAGTATCGTACCCATCGAAGGCGAAGAGTTTACCCGGCGCTTGTTGACGCCGTTTCAGGAAAACAAACTGACCATGTTGTTGCGGCAAGGCGTGGACGTGGATTTGGTGCTGCGTCTGCTTGCCGGCGAGCTGCGGCTGAATGGCGGCGAGCAGGCCGGCGTGTACTTGAACAAACCCACGGATGGCGACGGTTATAGGCTGTTCCGCCAAGCGGTGCTGCATTTGTCGTCCATCCAGGACAGCCATAAGCTGTTTGTGGAGCCGTTGATGTTCAGTCGTAGCTGGAGCCTGCCAGCCGAGTCGCTAAACGCCGAACAATTGGCAGCCTTGCAAAAAGACTATAAGGTTGAGTTTAGTGCCAACCAAAAACAAGTGACCTTAACCAGGCGGTTGACCGGGCGGATATTATTGACCAATTACGATCCCGCAATATTGAGCAATGAAGAGCGGGTGCGTTTGCATGAAGAAGCCGATCAAGGCGCCGAGAACGATGTCAGCGTCGATATTCGTGCCGGCTATCCTGGCGGTGAGTGGCCGCTACATGGAGTGTTTCGCTTGCGCAGTTTTCACAATGTATTGAATTTTATCGGCCAAACGATAAGCGGCGACCCGGAGTATCCTGTCGATAAACATCCGCAAACGCCTTCGGTTAGGGAGAATCCGGTGAAAACCATGGCCTTGCTGGTCAGCGAAGACGAGCCTTCCTCAACCGATATTAGCGTGCGTTTCGGCGACAATTACTATGCCTTGCAGCCGGAAACCGGCTATCAATGGAATCGGGAAGGTTTTAGATTGTTATGCCAGATTTTTCAAATGACCATGACCGATCTGGCGCGTAAGGGTGCGCCGGAAATTACTATTTCCAAATAAACGGGAGATATTTTGAGCGAGATTATCGATAAAAACATGGTGATGCGCTGTGTGGCCTATCAAAAAGGCATGGGCATCGGCGACGTCACCATCGAAGACATCAGCGATGTGTTGCTGAAGGAGGATACCTTTATTTGGTTGGGCTTGCGCGAGGCCGACACCGAGATATTGAGAAAAATTCAGCAGGAATTTGGTTTGCACGAACTGGCCATCGAAGATGCCTGCGCCGCGCACCAACGGCCGAAAATCGAGGAGTACGGCGATTCGCTGTTTATCGTGCTGCATACTGCGGAATTGGCGGATAAAAACGTCGAATTCGGCGAGACGCACATTTTTATGGGGCCGCGTTTTTTGGTCACCGTGCGCCACGGTGCATCGCAGAGTCTGAGCAAGGTACGCGAGCGTTGCCAGGCCATGCCGCACCAACTGAGCAAGGGGCCGGGCTTTGCCCTGTATTCGATTATGGATTTCATCGTCGATAATTACATGGTGGCGATTGCCGGCTTGCAAGACCGCTTCGATGTGCTGGAATCGGCGATATTTCAGTATCGGCCCAGCCGGCAAACCATGGAAGACCTATATGAGTTAAAACGCGAATTATTGTTGTTGGAAGGCGCTATTAATCCGGTGATCGACATCTGTAACGAGTTGATGCGCTTTCATGGCGGCCTGATACATAAGGACGTGCGAGTGTATTTTCGCGACATCGCCGATCACATCAAACGCGTCGATCAGGCTATCCACGGCATGCGCGAGATGCTGTTGGCGGCGATGCAGGTGCATTTGACCTTCGAAACGGTGCGCCAAAACGAGGTGGTCAAACGCTTGGCCGGTTGGGGCGCGATTTTGGCGATACCGACCATGGTATTCAGTTGGTACGGCATGAACTTCCGGCATATGCCGGAGCTGGATTGGCCCTATAGTTATCCCTTGGTCGTTGGCGGCGTGGCGCTGTGCAGCTTGGCGCTGTATTTACGCTTGAAGCGGGCGGGGTGGTTGTAAGGTGCTAGTCAGTCCTTAAACGCCTGTGGTCAAATTAATAAGTAAACGTCCAGAAGTGTATCAGTTAGCGCTGGCTTGCAACTGCTTCAGCATTTCCGCGACGCGTTTGGCATCCAATGCGGGGTCAACGTCGTCATCGATGCGGCGTATCGTTAAGTTGGGATCGACGATGAAGGTCCAGCGTTTTGCCATGTTCAATATCGGCATTTTTACGCCGTAGGCTTCGCTGACCTTGGCATCCTGATCGGACAACAGCGAGAATGTAAGTTTGTGTTGCTGATGAAACGCTAGCAGATCCTTGACGTCATCAGTGCTAATCCCGTACACCTCGGCATTTTGATCGCGGATCAGTTTGATGGCGTCGCGAAAAGCGCAGGCTTGCGTGGTACATCCCGGCGTTCCGGCTTTGGGATAAAAATACAACACAGTCCATCCTTTACCTTGTCGAGCAGCTAGACTTATCTGGTTGCCGTCCTGTGATGGCAATTGAAATAACGGCGCCGGTTGGCCGGGCTGCAAAGCGTCGGCTTGGGCCGTTAAGGTAAATGTCGAGCACACCAATACGATCAGCAGTAAGCGCTTGAAAGTCGAATCGAGTTTTTGCATGGAGAATCTCCGTTAGATAGTAATCTGAGTAATGGCAAGCCCTTACTTTTTCAGGAAAGCGAAAACTATAGTGCTGTAAGCATGGCCTGGGCGCTACTGGTATTTGTCGTTGCGAGTATTCCCTGAAAAGCAGTTAACACAATGTAGGTTAAGAATTGGGGGGCGATACGGCGGCCGATATTTTGGTACGCCGGTGTTTTCTCTATTCTTTGCTGAATACTTGGCAGGCTAGCGTTTAGTATTAGGTGTAGAATAATCACGTAAAAACTATCTGGTTTCTATTCGGTCATCTCAATATTTTTGCAAGACTGGTGTCTATTTTGGCGCCGAGCTATGGAAGACGCGCAATGAATCGTCCGCATAATTTTTCTCGCTTCTCCCGAAGCGTGTGGCTTACCGCAGCCACGTTTGCGGTATTTGTCGTCGTGTTTGCAATATACGTACGCTCGGAAAAGCTGATAGACCGTGCCAACGAATTGCGTCTGCAATCGTATGTCCTGATGGACGAATTACGCCAGTCGTCAGACTATTTATCGCAAATGGCGCGCAGTTATGTTGTTACCGGCGATCCAATCTACAAACAATACTTTCAAGACATTATCGATATACGCGAAGGCAAGCAGCCGCGACCGCTGAATTATCACGATGTCTACTGGGATTTGGCGATAGCCGATGCCAGAGCACTGCACCCATCCAGCGGCCAGACCATTGCCTTATTGGAGCTGATGCGTCAAGCCGGGTTTGCCGAGCCGGAGTTGGCTAAGATGGTGGAGGCGAGCGCTTATTCGGATGCGCTAACCGTTACCGAGCGCGCGGCGATGGCTATGGTCGAAGCAAA
Organism: Methylomonas methanica; assembly: GCA_001644045.1. GTDB lineage: Bacteria > Pseudomonadota > Gammaproteobacteria > Methylococcales > Methylomonadaceae > Methylomonas > Methylomonas methanica. The sequence goes on from LUUF01000079.1 coordinate 193,109, forward strand.
TCACGCTGACATCGAGATCAAACGCAATCAAGCCAGTCTATTGTTGCACGATGAGGCCTATCATCAGGCTAAAGCCAATATCATGAGATCAATCGGCGAGGCCTATCGACTGATGGATAGGCGTACGCTGCAGGCGGTGAGTGCCAAGGAAACCGCCGCATTGTGGATACGTTGCGTATTTGTGCTGCTCGGAATCGTGTCGATGCTGATGCTTTGGAGAGTTCACCGCACTCTGCACGCCACTCTGGGCGTGTCGGTGGATGAACTGCACTCGCTGATAATTCGGTTAGGCCAGGGCGACTTTTCCGAAACCGTGCCCAATATTGATAGTGTGCAAAACAGCGTGGTGGCTTGGCTGTCGGAAACCCAGTTAAACTTGGCTCGAATCGACACCGAACGCCGGGCGGCCGAAGCGAAAAACCAGCGTCTTACCCAGTTGTATGCGGCGCTGAGCCAATGTAATCAGGCTATTGTACGTTGCACCAGCGAAGCCGAATTATTTCCGCAAATCTGCCGCGATGTGGTGATCTTCGGCGGAATGCAGATGGCTTGGATCGGTATGTTGGAAGACGCCAGCCAATCGATTAAGCCGGTAGCGTCCTACGGAAGCGGTAGCGAATATCTGCGTAGCATTGAAATATCGATAGACGGGAATTTGCCGACGGGATGCGGACCTACCGGCACCGCGGTACGTGAAGACCAACCTTTTTGGTGTCAGGATTTTCAGCATGATCCCGCCACGATAGCGTGGCACGAGCGTGGCGGCAAATTCGATTGGAAAGCGTCCGCGGCCTTGCCATTGCATCTGCAAGGCAAGACCATTGGCGCGTTTATGTTGTATGCGGATACCGTCAATGCTTTTGACGATGCCGCGCGCAATCTGCTGTTGGAAATGGCCATGGACATCGACCATGCCTTGAATGGTTTTCAGCGTGAGACCGAACGTTTTCAAGCCCAGCAAATGGAAAGTTTTCGTATATTCATGCTTGAACGTCTCAATGGCAATGTGTCGTTGATGGATATTTTGCGGGACGTGGTAACGGAACTTGAAAGTATGCTGGCCGGTAGCCTTTGTTCGATTTTGCTGGTGGATGACGATCAGCGGTTACGGAAAGGCGCCGCGCCCAGCCTGCCGGATTTTTACAATCAAGCGATCGATGGCCTAAAAATAGGCGCCGGGCTTGGGTCGTGCGGCAATACGGCTTACACGGGGCAGCGCACTATTGTCGAGAATATCGCCAACCATCCGTTCTGGCAGTCTTATCTGCCGCTAGCGGAGCGGGCAGGATTGGCTGCATGCTGGTCGGAACCCATTTTCTCCTCCAGCAAAAAAGTCCTGGGTACTTTCGCGATATATCACCGTCATCCCGCAGTGCCGGACAAACACGAACTGCGCTTGCTGGAGATGGTGGCGCATTTTGTGGCATTGGCCATCGAACGCAAGCAAGCCCAGGAACACATTTATTATCTGGCCAATTACGATCCGCTGACAGGCTTGCCGAATCGCAGTCAGTTGGACGATCATCTGAAATACGCCTTGAGTTTGGCAAAGCGCAGCAACGGCCATTTGGCGCTGATGTTTCTCGATCTCGATCATTTTAAAGACATTAACGATACGCTGGGCCACAGCGTGGGCGACGCGTTGCTGGTGGAATTGGCCAAGCGGCTGTGCGCCGTGCTGCGCGAGGAAGATACCGTGACGCGCTTGGGCGGCGACGAATTCATTTTCCTATTACCCGGTACCGATGCCGACGGTGCGGCCAATGTCGCGCAAAAATTGCTGGATGCCATCGCCGAACCTTATCGTATCGAGCAATTCGATTTGACGATGAGCGCATCGATAGGGATAGCGTTGTATCCGCACGACGGCGAGGACTTGGAAAGCCTGTCTAAAAGTGCCGATATAGCGATGTACCGAGTCAAAACGGACGGTCGGCACGGTTACCGCTTTTTTACGCCGGAAATGCATGCCCGCGCTCAGCGCAATCTGCAGCTGGTTAATGCGTTGCGCTATGCCTTGGATCGCCGGCAACTAAATGTCTATTATCAACCGCAAGCGGATATGCATAGCGGGCGAGTGATCGGCGCGGAGGCATTGTTGCGTTGGAATCATCCCGAGTTTGGCATGGTTTCACCGGCCGAATTCATTCCTGTTGCGGAAGACAGCGGGCTGATTCTGCCGATAGGCGAGTGGGTGTTGCAAACCGCCGTGCGGCAAGCTAAAACCTGGCTGGCCCAAGGCTTGGGGCCGTTGACGATGGCGGTTAATCTGTCGGCTGCTCAATTTAGTCATCCGGCCTTGCCGGATGTAGTCACGCGCATACTCGCTGAAGAAGGCTTGCCGCCGGAGTATCTGGAGCTGGAATTGACCGAAGGGGTGTCGATGCAAAACCCCGAAGCCGCGATTGCGGTGATGAATAATCTGCATCAACGCGGCGTGCGCATGTCTATCGACGACTTCGGCACCGGTTATTCGTCGTTGAGTTATCTTAAGAAATTTAAAGTATACAAGTTGAAGATCGACCAATCCTTCGTACGCGACATCAGTACCGATTCGGAAGATAAAGCCATCGTCAGCGCGGTGATCAGTCTGGCCGGCAGCTTGGGTTTGCGGACCATAGCCGAAGGTGTGGAAACGATAGAACAACGGGAGTTTCTGCGCGAGCAGGGCTGCCAGGAGATTCAAGGCTATTTATTCGGCAAGCCCATGCCTAGCGAACAATTCGAGGTGTTTTTGCGGCAGAGCACAGTCTATTCGGCCTCAGCGTTTTGAATGACGTTTCGGCGCTGATAAGCGTGGCGGATAAATTGACGAAATGGCCGACTGCGTTCATGCTTGATCACCGAATGCCGGGGCGCTCAAGGGATTGTACATTTCCTAGTCCCGATTTTTCGCAGACTTAACAGGAGCCAGTCCGTGAACGACGCCAATCCTATTTTTAAAAACCTGCCCGATTCGCTGCCGATTTCGCCGTTGGCGATACTGATAACCGTCACCTTGTTGGTCGGTGCGACGATGTCGTTTTACACCATCCCCGCCGAGTCTGAAGGTATCGTTTTGCGTTTTGGCGAATACATAGAAAAAGTGCCTTCCGGCTTACACGCTAAACTGCCGTTTGGCGTGGACAGCGTCATCACCGTGCCGACACAGCGTCAGCAAAAATTGGAGTTTGGGTTTGCCACGGCAGGCTTCACCAACCCCGATCAAATCGGCGACGAGCCGGCCCTAGAAAAATCGATGGTAACCGGTGATCTGAATTCCGCGCTGGTGGAGTGGATAGTGCAATATCGAATCACCGATCCGGAGAAATATCTATTCGATGTTCGCGATCCCGGTCTGACCTTGCGGGATATTTCCGAAGCGGTGATGCGGGAAGTGGTCGGCGATCGCACCGTCGACGAAATTATCACCATAGGCCGGCAGGAGATTGAGGAAACCGTGCTGGCACGGGCGCGCCTGTTGGCCGAGCGCTATCAGTTGGGGGTTTCTATCAATCAGGTGCAACTGAAAAACGTCAATCCGCCGGAACCGGTGCAGCCCTCGTTCAATGAAGTGAATCGTGCTCAGCAAGATAGAGAGAATGTCATCAATCTGGCGAATGGCGAATATAACAAAGCGGTGCCGCGAGCGCGCGGCGAAGCGGATCAGAAAATTCGCGCCGCAGAAGGCTATCGTTTTAAACGGATTAACGAAGCGGAAGGAGATGTGACGGCCTTCAATCAAGTATTGGAGCAATATCTGAAAGCACCGGACGTGACGCGCGCGCGGATTTATCTGGAAACGATGGGCGAGGTATTGCCGCAAGCCCGTCAGCAGATTATTGTCGACGATACGGTGCAACAGATATTGCCGATGCTGCCGTTTCCCGATCAAACTGCGGGAGTGGTGAAATGAGTCTGTCCATAAGAACCTGGTTATTAATCGTCGTCGTCGCGTTTTTGCTACTGCAATCGGTTTTTACCGTCAATCAAACCGAGCAAGTCATCATCACCCAATTCGGCAAGCCGGTCGGCGAGCCCATAATCAGCCCAGGTTTGCATTTCAAGATCCCGTTCACCCAGCAGATTAACAGCTTCGATAAGCGCTATCTGGCCTGGGACGGGCCTATGGTGGAAATGTCCACCAAGGACAAGACTTATGTGCAGGTCGATACCTTCGCGCGCTGGCGCATAACGCAGCCCATGCAATATTACTTGCGTTTGCGCGACGAGCGTAGCGCGCAATCAAGGTTGGAAGATATTTTAGGCAGCGAAACCCGTACCGCGATTGCCAGGCACGAACTGATCGAAGTAGTGCGTTCGGATAAGGATCGTAAACCCTTGCAAGACGAAAGCTTGGGGCCGTTGACCGGCGAGGGCACCATAGGCGTGTTGCGGCCGATCCGGGTTGGCCGGGCGGCAATCGAAAAAGACGTATTCGATGCCGCCGCGCCTAAGTTGGCGGAGTTTGGTATCGAACTGCTGGATGTACGTTTCAAACGCATCAATTACAACCATCAAGTGTTGGAACGCATCCACCAACGGATGATCAGCGAACGCTTGCAAATTGCCCAGCGTTTTCGTTCGGAAGGCGAGGGCGAGGCGGCCAGGATTAACGGTAATCGGGACCGGGATCTCAACGAGATCGAATCCACCGCCTACAAACGTGTGCAAGAAATTCAAGGCGAAGCGGATGCCAAGGCCACGGAAATTTACGCCAAAGCCTATGGGCAGAAAGCCGAATCCGCCGACTTTTACAAATTTTTGAAGAGCATGGAAACCTACCGCAAAGTGATAGACGGCGACGCCACCATCGTGTTGTCGACAAATAGCGATTTATTCGGTTTGTTGAAGCGGGTGGAGAAAAACAATCGCTGATATATTGAAAATAACATGGTTACCGTGATTATTTAGGCCCTAAAGTTATCAGCGGTTTATCTTCTAATAATTCCAATATAATAATTTTTATAAATGTCGAAAAGTTTTATTTATCGTCCCGATATAGATGGGCTGCGAGCAGTTGCCGTGTTGCTGGTTGTTTTTTACCATGCCGGGTTTACAACGATAAAAGGTGGTTTCATAGGGGTTGATGTTTTTTTTGTCTTATCCGGTTTTTTGATTACGTTGATATTGGATAGGGAAATTCGATCCGGTGAATTTAGTTTCAAAAAATTTTATCTCAGGCGGATTCGGCGTTTATTACCCGCGCTATTGTTCGTACTAGTTGTCACTAGCATATTTTGTTTCTATTACTTGGTGCCTGGTGACTTAGTTGCTTACGGCAATAGCTTGAGATATACATTGCTATCGTTGAGTAATGTGTATTTTTGGTTAAATACCGGTAGTTATTTCTCTAAAAATGTCGATGAGTTGCCTTTGCTGCATACTTGGTCCTTGTCTGTCGAAGAGCAGTTTTACTTTGTATGGCCGGTCTTTTTACTGGCAATGAGCCGGTTTTTCTCGCGGACGACAACCTGGGTGTTATTTGTGCTGGGATTTTTTGCCGCATTTGGGGTTGCCGATTGGGCTGCGGTGAATAAAGCTAGCGCTGCTTATTATTTCTTGCCCACACGCGCTTATGAATTAATGTTGGGCGCAGGATTGGCATTGGCCTGGGACGATTTTCCGGTGTTAAATCAACGGCAAAATAATCTACTTTCCATAGTGGGTTTGAGCATGATAATCGGTATCAGTCTGCTCTTAAATAAGTCCCAGGTATTTCCTGGGGTAAATGCCTTATGGCCTTGTTTGGGCACTACTTTATTGATTGCGTCCGGCAAACATCAAGAACAGGTTGGAATTATAAACAGGATTTTGGCGATTAAGCCCGTGGTGGCAATCGGCTTAATATCCTATGCCCTATATTTATGGCATTGGCCAATTTTGGCGCTAATTAATTATCAAGGTATAGAGTTAACTAAGCAGGTAGCTTCGCTTGCTATTGGTGCATCGATTGCTATGGCGGTATTAAGTTATTTTTTTATAGAAAAACCGTTTAGAACTAAATTGATTTTTTCTTTCGAAAAATCATTTGTTATTTGGTTACTAATTCCTGTTATCGTGTCGGCTTTTGGCTATGAATACGTGCAAGGCAAGGATGGCTTTAAAGATAGATTCGAGAAGTTATTCAATCCGACTAATAAGATCCTACCCGACCTTGAGAAAGCTAACCTGGGTAAATTATCGGGTAGTTATCTTGGAATTAAAAAAGCAAAGTTAGATGGGTTGTTTATCGGCGATTCAATGGCCGGCGCTTATCTTGATTTTGTAAATGTGTTAGCTGTTGATGCAGGCTTGTTTATTTATGGCTCTCACTTATCCGGTCTGCCACCTTTCTTGGGACAATTCGACTACCCGCGCGAGGATGCGCTAGAGACTAGAACTCCCGATAAATTAGAATAGAACGAACTAAGAATTAAAGAGGCGGGAAACTATCGGTTTGTGATTTTGAGTGCGAGCTGGGCAAATGGTTTCCCATATTTAGGACGCAGTGAGCAGGATATACACCGTACTATCGAATATTATATTAATAATAATGTCAAAGTGATTATATTGTGGAAACCGAATTTTTTTGGCGGTGCACGGATATATAATCAGGCCGTGGCGCAATTGATGCGGACTAAAACCTTGGCGGATTTTAAAATAAAAGATCAGCCGACTAAAATCGTTGCGGATTTAAAAGAAAAATATCCAGCCATTATTCTTATTAATCCTAACGATGTGCTATGTAGAGATGGGGAATGCGATGTGCAAATAGACGGTACGTTCATCTATAGCGATCAAGCGCATTTAAATAGATTGGGGTCGTATCTGTTGGGCGAAAAATATCTGAAAGTCAACGGCAATCCTTTGTCGGTTCTACTGCACTAGTTCGATTGATGTAATTAACAACCGGACACATTTGGAGCTCCCAGCAATTAAGCAAAAATTAAGCTGGAGTCGGCAAACTTTATCGTAAGCAAATAATTTTCTAACAGGAGGTTTGCGATGTTAAGAAGAACAACAGTCATCGTTTTGGGTTTATTGGTTTCGTCGGCTGCGTTGGCCGACCACGAGCATTGGGGGCATCATCATGGCCACCACCATCACGGGCATTATCGGCCGATGTACCGGGAAGAAGTGATTTATTATCAACCTGCGCCGGTCGCCGAGTATGTGCCGGCTCCCCAGTATTACGCGCCGCCACCTCCGCCGCCGCCGACTTATTACGGTTACGACCAACGCTCGCCGCAAGGTTTGCTGGGCGGCATGTTGGGGAGTGCGATGGGCTATCAGCTTGGCAATGGTGACCCAATAGCCGCCGGTATCGGTGCCGCCGCCGGAGCTTTGTTGGGTAACGGCATGTACTGAGGATGCCGCGTAGGTCAATATTCCAGTAATTTGAAAAAACTTTTCGGCGCGCCGCAAATCGGACAATCCCAGTCGTCGGGGATGTCCTCCCAACGGGTGCCGGGCGCGATGCCGCTGTCCGGGTCGCCCTTGGCTTCGTCGTAAATGTGTTCGCATTCCTGGCAATGATATTTTTTGTAATCGCTCATTGGATTCTCCTCTGATGCTAAGCGGCGCAATCGCCGAGAAATCGTTCGAAAGCTGTGGCCATTATTGGCAATATGCTCAATAAGCGGTGGTCGGCGTCCAGCATATGCAGACGCGCGCGATGTTCGCGGCAGAAGAGCCAGGCGTTTTCCGGCGGCACCACATCGTCTTGCCAGCCGTGAAACACCTCGATATTGGCTGTCGTCGGTTTGAACTCGGTCCGCGCGTATCCCAGCAAATAGAACGCCGGCGCGATCAAAAACAGGCCATCTGGTTTGATGATTTCCGCCGCGACGGTGGAGACATAAGCACCCATGCTGGAACCCACCAATACTATCGTTTCGTAGTTCGACAAATCCTGCGCCAGTAGCTGCTGTACCCGCCAGTCCGGATCGTTGCTGGCTTGATAATCCGGGCTGATAAATTCAAATCCTTGGTGTTTGGCAACTTCCGCCAGTGCCAAGGGCTTTTCGCCCCAGGGAATACTGTCCTTGCCGTGGCTGTATATCACCAGTTTGCTCATGATCTTTTTCTCGCTGTTGGAAAGATTATTTTCGGAAAAATAAATTGGCCAGCAACGTGATCAGCACGCTGACCACAATCATCGACGTAATCGGTATAAACACGAAGCTGCTTTTATTCTGAATCCGAATATCGCCCGGCAGTTTGCCGAACCAATTCACCAACCACGGAGCGTAGTTCAGAACCAAGCCGATCAGCAGGATGGCCGAGCCGATAACGATTAGTGCTTTGCCGGGTTCCATATCTTGTCCTGTGTGTTGCTGAAGCTGCTTATTTTACGGTCATCCGCTCTTTTGCGATAAGCCACTACAGCCAATTCGTCTGTTTAAGCCGATCTTTGCCTGTTGTGCCGGCACCGATAATGTTACGAAACTACCACCACTTGCGCGAAACCGCCGCCCGGTGTGCGAAAGTTGGTGGTTTGGCCTTGGTAGAGGCGGGCGCAGACCAGTTGGGTTTGGCCCCGATAGACATAATGGCGTAAATCCAGTTTTAACTCACCGGTGTCCAGCTGCCGCTCGCTGGGTTTGACCAGGGTCTGCGCCACATAATCGTGATGCAGAATATCCTCGAAAACGCGCCGGGTCAGTTTGTCGCCACGATAAGCCGCCTTGCTGCCGTAGCCTTTGGCCGGTTTGAAAAACAACTGCTTGCGCTCTGCCCAAAACCATTCGGCATTTTGCGCATCGACCAGCACGGTATGGGCGATACCTTCTCGCAATATCGCGCGGGTATGGTTGTCGACGCCGATAGTTTGCAAAAAATCGTCGTTGCCCAGCCAGACCAGATTTCTTTTGTCGGCATACAGCGCATGATTTCTGGGGTGCGGTGTCAGCACGACCGCGCCGCTTAGATAGGCTTGGCGCAATTTTTGGCATTTTTCCGATTCCAACCCAAAATCGGTCAAGCGGTTATAAACCAGATCGATTTTCAGATCGCCGTGCCAAAGCGCGCCGTCGCGAAAGCTCAAAGACTCTGGACCGCAGATTACGGTTTTGATTTTCTGTTGTTCGAACAGATGCTTAAACAGCAGAAACTCCGGCCACATGTATTGATTTTGCGGGTCGTCGTCGACGATGGCGATGCTGCGCAATGGCGCCAAATCGCGTTCCGCTCGCCATTCCTGGTAAAACATGTCCATGAATACCGCTTCGGCTTGCTGACTATCTTGCCGGGGTAAGGCGGCTGCACCGGGCTGCTGATTACCGGCGATTTCGCAGCAGCTGTTTTGCGCCCGAATCAGTAGCGCATTTATCATCGCGCCGCCGGCATTGGAATTGATTTCGATCAGTTTCGGGCCGTCGGCGCTCAGATGAAAGTCGTAGCCCAGAAATACGCCGTGGGCTTTGGCTAAAAACCGCGCGGCGTCCGGGGCGTATTTTAGTACCTGCTGTTGGTACGCCGGCAGTGCAATCACCCGTTCCAGTGCGGCGATGATCTCACGTTGTTGCTCCAGACAAACTCGGTCGAGAAATACCGCCGATTCAGCGAACAAATTCGGTCGCTCCTCAGCGATCATTCGGTATAAATCATCGTTTCCATCCAGATTATTCAATTCGCTACGCAGCGCTTTGCGATTCAGCGACGCGCAACGGCAATCGCTGTTTAGTTGCTCGGCACTGGGTGTTTGCTCGGGTTCTGGATAGGGATGCATGAAAAACGGTTAGCGTTGATTGTGGGGCGAACAAAATCTACCGCAGTATTCTAGCGCGATACGCTTGCTGGAAAATCGGTAAATTCTAATATAGCTTCCTGCCAGCCGGGCAAGGCCATGCAATATTGGACCGACAAGATTTTTTGCTTTCACTTGCGTGTCCGGTCTGTGTGGCTTTTTTATCGGGGAAAGCTAGAACTTGCGCGTGTATTTTGTCAATATGACAACCTTTGTCCGTATTTCAACCCGCAAGAATCATGAAGCAGCAAGCCGCATTAACCAACAATCAAATGAAATTGCGCAAATCCACACCGTATCTGCTGACGGTTTTGGCGCTGCTGTATTTTTTTTCGCAACCTGCCAGCAGCCAAAGTCCCGAGCCCGGTATTAAGCAAGCGATAGAGTCTTTGCTGGCCAGCAAACAGCAGCCTTTGCTGTCGCAAGCGGATTTTTCGCAGTATAGCGACGCTCTGAAAAACTTGTATCAAATGAATGCCAATCAACTGATTTGGCTGGGCGAAGGCCGTACCGGGAAAAATCGCGAAGACGCGTTGAGCCTGTTAACTAATGCCAAAGCCGACGGTTTGAATCCTGTCGCTTACGATGCGGAGCGCTTGCGCGGTTATTTACAACGCGCCGCTACGCTACCGCAAAGCGCGACGACGGAGTTGGCATCTTACGATGTGGCCTTGTCGATAGCCCTGGTGCATTATGCGCGTGATTTACATGTCGGCCGGGTCAATCCGCGCGATTTCGATTATCCAGTGCAATTTGCCGCTAAATCGGCAAGCGATGTCGCGGTGTTGTTGAATCAATATATTCAGCAACAAACTCTCGCCGAGCTGCCGGCGGTGTTGGCGCCGAAATTCAAACAATATCAGCAGTTAAAGACGGTATTAGCGAGTTATCACCAACAAAATACCGCTCCGCAGATGTCAAAATTACTGTTTGCGAAATCGCTGCGCCCCGGCGAGCAAGATCCGCAATTGCCCGAGTTACGCCGGCGTCTGCTGGAGTTGGGTGAGCTGAAGGCGGAAGAAGTGGCTGGCGCCGGCAACACCGAAACGCTTTACGACGCTGCGGCGACAGAGGCGGTGAAACGCTTGCAGCAACAGCAGGGTTTAAAAGCGGATGGCGTGATTGGCAAGCAAACGCTGGCCTTACTGAATCAAACCCCGGCCGATAAAATTGCCATGATCGAATTTGCCATGGAGCGCTTACGCTGGATGCCGGAGTTGCCGGACGGGCCAAGAATTTTCGTAAATATCCCGGCGTTTCAGCTGTGGGCTTTCAATTCTCGCGACGACCAACAGCCGTTGACCATGAAAGTCATCGTCGGCAAAGCCGAAAAGAACCAGACGCCGGTACTCTGGGAAGAGATGAAATATCTGGAGTTCATGCCGTATTGGAACATTCCGAAAAGCATCATGGATAAGGAAATGCTGCCCAAGCTATTAAGCGATGAAGAATTTCTGGCCAATCAGGATATCGAGCTGGTGGGACGCAATGCCGACGACGATGAAGATGCAGACGAAAATCAGGACAGCATTGTCGACGAAATCAAGAGCGGCCGGGTGCGCGCCAGACAACGACCGGGCAGCAACAATCCCTTGGGGCGGGTGAAGTTTATTTTTCCGAACAAGGCTGATGTGTATTTGCACGATACCCCGGGTAAATCCGCGTTTAATCGGGATCGCCGCGATCTCAGCCACGGTTGTGTCAGAGTGGCGGAAGCGGAGAAATTGGCGGAATTTGTGCTAGGCGACCAAAGCGACTGGGACCAACAAACCATACAGCAAGCGATGGCCGGGCCGAAAACCCAGCGGGTCAGCCTGAAAAAGGCTATACCTGTTTTGTTCTTTTACACCACTGCATTTGTGGATCGCGATGACAAACCGCGCTTTTACCCGGATATTTATGGTCAAGACGAGTTATTGCGAAGTGCATTGCATAAGGCATCCGCTCCGAACGCTGAACAGGCCTTAGTCAGTAAATCGACAACGCCTGGCAGCGGTGGCTGAGCGATTGGTTTTTTTGCAAACGGAATTTGTCGGCGCAGGGATGGCTGGATAAGCCTGATAGCCATCCTGGCCTCGGTTTTTAATGCCTAGCTCTGTTTCAACTACCGCAAAATTTTTTTTACGGTAGATTGCTTGCCATCGCAGTAGCCCTGCATTGTCATGCAAATATCATGAAAATTTATCACATCCACCGGCAGCAGCGCTTGGCTCTCGACCAGCAGCAAGCGTGGGCCTTCTTCTCGTCCCCGCACTATCTGAATCAAATTACGCCTGAGTTTTTCCATGTCGATATTACTTCGCCTGTGCCGGAGGATATTTATGCAGGCTTGCTGATCCGTTATCGGATGAAGGCAGTGTTTGGCGTACCCATGTCTTGGCTCTCGGAAGTCAGTCACTGCGACAAGCCGAACCGGTTTGTCTACCAACAAGCGGTCGGTCCGTTCGGCTTCTGGAGTCATGAAGTGTGCCTGAGGAATTGCGCGGAAGGCGTGGTACTGGAGGACATCGTGTTTTATACGATGCCGTTCGGCTGGCTGGGCCAATTGCTGCATGGGTTTATCGGCGATAAGTTACAGCGCATATTCGATACGCGCCGCGATTATCTGCAAGCAAAATGGGGCCTTGCCGAGCCGTGAAGGATTAATCCCGTATCGGTTTGACTGTTGACTTTTTTCATCCGCAGGCATCTAATCAAGATTCTGCACATTCAACCTGAAGGAGGCTAATATGGCTCAAGATAAAGGTTATTTGGATCAGTCCGGCAATCAAGTGGTTGCTATCGTTAAAAACCTGGATCGCGATGTCGAGCGCGGCGAAGACACGCTAATGCTTGGTTACGGTTTGGTGTTGCTGGCGCCGGCTTTTGCGCCCTTACTGCCTCCCAGCATTCTGTTACCGTTGATGGCCATCACCTTTGCGGTATCGGCGACTGTGGCGCGCCTGCATTTTTACAAAATGGCCCGCAAGCTTTCGGTTTCGTTGGCGGAATTGGAAAGCCGGGATAAACATACGTTTAAGCCGATAACCGACGTTTTTGACGAACACCCTCAACAAACCCTGGCTGTGGCGTTTAACCCGTTGAAAAATCTGAAACGCACCTGGAAAAGCATACTCGGCGGCTTGATGATCAATCCGTTTTGGGGGCCGATTTTTTATATGCTGGGTGTGCAGTTCGTTGAGGACAAGCAACTGGTGGTGCTGAACAAGGCAGTGATTCAAGTTGAAGACAAAGTGATGCCGATTGTGCTGCGCGACGACTGGTCCGAGTAGGCGAAGGGCTTACTAATTTAGTTGCTGGGGGGAGGAGTAATTGGGTTAAATTTATAGGTTGAAGGCTATTGTTTTCGGCGGCAGCCATTGTCCAAAAGTACAGTTATACACAGAAGCTGTGGATAAACTTGTGATCAAATCGTGAGCAAACAAGCCAAACGCCCGTCCTATTTGAAACATCTTTAAATTGACTAAAAATTGGTCAGCCATTTTTTGACTATGCTTAGGTCATATTAGAAAAAGAGCCGTCGGCACTTGCCGGCCGGCCCCCCGTTTTATCTCCTGAAAAGGTTATTCCATGCAAAAGCAAACCCTCACCATCGACGGCAATCAGGCTGCAGCCGGTATTGCCTATAAACTCAATGAAGTGATTGCGATTTACCCGATCACCCCGTCTTCGGCGATGGGCGAATGGGCCGACGAATGGGCCTCTCGCGATCAACCGAATCTTTGGGGCACTGTGCCCCGTGTAGTCGAACTGCAAAGCGAGGCCGGCGCGGCCGGGACCATTCACGGTGCCTTGCAAGCTGGTACTTTGGCAACCACTTTTACAGCCTCGCAAGGCTTGCTGTTGATGCTGCCGAACATGTACAAAATTGCCGGCGAACTCAGCCCGACCGTGTTTCATATCGCCGCCCGCTCGCTGGCTTGCCAGGGCTTATCAATCTTTGGCGATCACAGCGATGTGATGTCGGCGCGGATGACCGGCTATGCCATGTTGTGTTCCAACTCGCCGCAAGAAGTGCAGGATTTGGCGCTGGTGGCACATGCCGTAGCCTTGCAAAGCCGCATACCGTTCATGCATTTTTTCGACGGTTTCCGCACCTCGCACGAGGTCGCCAAAATTGTCGAGATCGACGACGGCGTCATCCGGGCGATGATAGACGACAATTGGGTTAGCGATCATCGCGGCCGGGCCTTGACGCCGGATAATCCGGTGCTGCGCGGTACCGCGCAAAATCCGGATGTGTATTTCCAGGGCCGGGAATCGGTTAATTCTTACTACGCCGCGTTGCCGGAGATTGCTCAACAAGCCATGGACCGCTTGGCCGGTTTGACCGGTCGCCAATATCGCTTGTTCGAATACGTCGGCTCGCCGCAAGCCGAGCGGGTGATCGTGATTATGGGGTCCGGCGCCGAGGCGGTGGAAGAGACCCTGGATTATTTGAATCGCCAGGGCGAAGCGGTTGGTTTGTTGAAAGTGCGCTTGTTCCGGCCGTTCGCGCCGGAGCGTTTGATCGAAGCCTTGCCGGCCAGTTGCCGAAAAATCGCGGTACTGGATCGTACCAAGGAACCGGGCGCCGACGGCGAGCCTTTATACAAAGATGTCTTGGGTGCGGTGGCGCAAGCCTTCAGCGACGGCGAAAAGTTTACCAGCCTGCCCAAAGTGGTGGGTGGCCGTTATGGCTTGTCCTCCAAGGAATTCACGCCGGGTATGATCAAGGCGGTTTACGACGAACTGAAAAACGCTAAACCGAAGAATCACTTCACGGTGGGGATCAACGACGATGTCAGCCACACCAGCTTGCATTGGGATGCCGCTTACCGCACCGATACCCACGATCAAACTTTCCAGGCCATGTTTTACGGTTTGGGCAGTGACGGTACGGTGGGCGCGAACAAAAACACCATCAAAATCATCGGCGAAGAAACCGATTTATACGCCCAGGGTTATTTCGTTTACGATTCGAAAAAGTCCGGCGCGATTACCGTCTCGCATCTACGCTTTGGGCCCAAGCCGATTCGCTCCACGTATTTGATCGGCGAGAATGACGCGCAATTTATCGGCTGTCATCAAACCGTGTTTCTGGAACGCTACGACATGCTGGCCAATGCCGCCGACAAAGCGGTGTTTCTGTTGAATAGCCCGGCGTCGGTCGATGAAGTTTGGGATACCTTGCCGCGCAAGATGCAGCAGCAAATGCTGGATAAGAAAATTCGGTTTTATCTGATCGACGGCAACGCTGTCGCGGAAAAGTCCGGCATGGGCAAACGTATCAATACCATCATGCAGACTTGTTTTTTCGCGATTTCCGGGGTATTGCCGCAAGAGCAAGCCATTGAAGCTATCAAACATGCTGTGCAAAAAACCTATGGCAAAAAAGGCCAGCGCATCGTCGATTTAAACTTCAAAGCCATCGACGAAACGCTGGCCGGCTTGCGCCATGTGCCCTTACCGAAGCAGGCCGACAGCGGTTTCGATATTGCCGCGTTGATTGCCGACAGTGCGCCCGAATTTATTCGTCGCGTCACCGGCGAAATCATCGCCGGCCGTGGTGACGCGTTGCCGGTCAGCGCGATGCCGGTGGACGGCACCTTCCCGACCGGCACTGCCGCTTACGAGAAACGCAATCTGGCTTTGGAGATTCCGGTCTGGGAAACCGATCTGTGTACCCAGTGCGGCAAGTGTCCGATGGTGTGCCCGCACGCGGCGATCCGCAGCAAAATCGTGCCCAACGAAGCCTTGAACAATGCGCCCGAAACCTTCAAGCACGCGGCGATGCTGGGCAAGGACTTCCCGGGCGGCTTGTCGATCAGCTACCAGGTGGCGCCGGAGGATTGCACCGGCTGCGGCTTGTGCGTGGACATCTGCCCGATCCGCGATAAATCCAATGCCAGTCGTAAGGCCTTGAATATGGCCCCGCAAGCGCCGTTGCGCGAGCCGGAAAGTCAAAACTGGGATTATTTCCTGTCCTTGCCGGAATACGACCGCCGCCTATTAAAAACCAACACGATTAAAGGCTCGATGGTGTTGCAGCCCTTGTTCGAATTTTCCGGCGCCTGCGTCGGTTGCGGCGAAACGCCTTACGTCAAACTGGCCTCGCAACTATTTGGCGACCGCATGGTGGTGGCCAACGCCACCGGTTGCTCGTCGATTTATGGCGGCAATTTGCCGACCACACCGTGGACCAAAAACCCGGAGGGCAGGGGGCCGGCCTGGAACAATTCCTTGTTCGAAGACAATGCCGAGTTCGGTTTGGGCATGCGGGTGGCGATCGATAAACAAGCCGAACACGCGGCCGAATTGTTAGAGTCGCTGCGCGAAACCTTGGGCGGCGAGCTGGTCGATGCGATCTTGCAAGCCGACCAATCCGATGAAGCCGGCCTTTACGAACAACGCCAACGCGTCGCCGAGTTGAAACAGCATTTACCCTCGCTGAAGCAACCGGCTGCGCAGGCTTTGTTACCGTTAGCCGATTATCTGTGCAAGAAAAGCGTCTGGATTATCGGCGGCGACGGCTGGGCTTACGACATCGGTTACGGCGGTCTGGACCATGTGCTGGCCAGTGGCCGCAACGTCAATATCCTGGTGCTGGACACTGAAGTCTATTCCAACACCGGCGGTCAAACCTCCAAATCCACACCACTGGGGGCAGTGGCCAAGTTCGCCGCTGGCGGCAAGGCTACCGCGAAAAAAGACCTGGCCTTGCTGGCCATGGATTACGGTAATGTCTACGTCGCGCATGTGGCCTACGCCGGCAAGGACACGCAAACCCTGAACGCCTTCCTGGAAGCGGAAGCCCACGATGGTCCGTCCATCATCATCGCTTACGCGCCTTGCATTGCGCACGGCGTGGATTTATCCAACAACCATAGACAGCAAAATCTGGCTGTGAAAAGCGGGCACTGGCCCTTGTTCAGATTCAATCCCGGCCGCATCCAGCAAGGCAAGAACCCGATGCAACTGGATTCGGCGGAGCCGTCGGTGCCGCTACGCGAGTTTGTGATGAGCGAAACCCGCTTCAGCATGCTCTGGCAAAGCCATCCCGACCACGCCGAAGCGTTCTTGAAACAGGCGCAGCAGGACGTGAAAAACCGCTACCGCTACTATCAACAATTGGCCGCGCTGGAATGGAGTGATGCCACCAGCGTCGCGGCCGCCAAAGCCGCACTGAAAGCCGATCTTGCCCAGGAGAGCCAACATGGTTGATTTATCGACAAATTATTTGGGCCTGAAACTGGCGCATCCTCTGGTACCGTCGGCGTCGCCGCTGAGCAAGGATTTGGATAGCGCCCGCCGCCTGGAAGATGCCGGCGCGGCGGCCATCGTGATGTCATCCTTGTTTGAAGAAAAAATCGAAGCCGAACAGCAGCAGATGGAACGGTTTTTTTACGGACAGGGCATCGGTTACGGCGAGGCGGATTCCTTTCATCCGGTGCCCGATCATATATTGACCTATCAGGAACAATATCTGGAACATCTGCAACGCTTGAAAAGCAGCTTGCATATTCCGGTGATCGCCAGCCTGAACGGCATTTCCCAGGGCGGCTGGATCGAATACGGCCAAGCTTTGCAACAAGCCGGGGCCGATGCATTGGAGTTGAATATCTATCATCTTGCCGCCAATGCCGACGAAAGCAGCGAAACCGTGGAAAACCGTTATCTGGATATTCTGCGGGAGTTGAAAAGCCGGGTGAGCGTGCCGCTGACCTTAAAGCTGTCGCCGCAATTCAGTTCGCCGATTCATTTTGCCCAACGCCTGGAAGCGGCCGGTGCCGACGGTATTGCGATATTCAATCGCTTTTATCAGCCGGATATCGATCTGGAGACGCTGGAGGTGGTGCCGAAGTTGCAATTGTCCACGCAAGCCGAGGCCCTGTTGCGTATCCGCTGGACCGCGTTGCTGTATGGCCGGGTGAAATTGTCCCTGGCGGTAACCGGCGGTTTTCATCACAGCGAGGATGTGATCAAAGCCTTATTGGTGGGCGCAGACGTGGTGCATTTGTGCAGCGTATTGCTGGCTCAGGGAGTGGGTAAACTCAGCGAAATTCGCGCGGAACTGGAGCAATGGCTAATCGAACACGAATACGACTCCATCAGCCAATTGAAAGGCAGTGTCAGCCAACAGCACGCCATTGACCCAAGCGCGTATGAGCGCGCCAATTACATTCATGTGTTGGACAGTTACACGCCGTCCGCCGGTGTGTTGAGATAGCCTTAAAGCCGTGCGGGACTTGGACGAGCTGTTTGCCGGCCTGGCTAAGTCCAAGTTTCGCAGCCAGTTTCGTCTGCACGGCAAGGATCTGGATTATTTGCGCAACAAAGGCCTGGAAACGGTATTAAGCCACGCCCAAGACTTTGTCGCCAAACGTCTGGCCGCCGCAGAGCCGCGCAATGACGGCAAACAAACCCCGTTTCGCGGCCATCCGGTGTTTGTGGCTCAACACGCCACCGCCTGCTGCTGCCGGGGATGTCTGGAAAAATGGCATAAAATTCCGCAGGGCAGGGAGTTGAGCGTCGAGGAACAAGCTTATGTGTGTGCGGTGCTGGCGCGGTGGTTGAGGATTGCAGTCGCCGATACTTAAATTAAGTTTCTTAATAACGGCAGCTCAGCAATCCGCTTGCTTAGACTAAATTCGTGCTTTACCTATAACGATCTTACTATTACCCCCTGTTCCGCCGGATTACGAGCGCACATGTCATGGGTCAAGAAATTCATGCCGCAGTCTATCAGGATGCCGACTTTCAGCGTTTCCGGCAGCGCCTAAGCTTAGAAACCGAACTGCTCGGCCGACTGATTAAAAGCCGAGCCTGCTCGGAAGCCGGGCCGGTGGCCGGTTTTGAAATCGAAGCCTGGCTGCTGGACGACAATATGCGACCGGCACCGGCCAATCAGGCCTATCTGCAGTCTTTTGCCCATCCCATGGCCGGGCCGGAACTGGCCAAATTCAATATCGAACTGAACACCCCGCCATTGCCGTTGACCGGCGATGCGTTCAGCCGCATGCACTGCGACTTGCAAAACACCTGGCGCCAAGCCGAACAGCATGCGCGGCGGATGGGTTTGCATCTGCTGACGATAGGCACTTTGCCGACTCTGCAACAAAGCGATCTGCATCTGGGCAATATGTCGGACATGAACCGGTACCGGGCCTTGAATCAACAGATTCTGCAATGCCGGGGCCGGCCGATTGTGTTGGATATTTGCGGCCACGAACATTTGAAAGTCGAGCACCATGATGTGATGCTGGAAGCGGCCACCACATCTTTTCAATTGCATATCCAGTGTCCGTTGAGCATTGCCCATCATGTTTACAATGCGTCGATCATTGCCTCGGCGGCGATGGTGGCCCTAGGCGGCAATGCCCCGTATTTATTCGGCAAGGATCTCTGGGCGGAAACCCGCATCCCCTTATTCGAGCAGGCCATTGCCACCGGCGGCTACGCCGGCGTTGCCGACGGGCCGTTGCATAGGGTCAGTTTCGGTTCCGACTTTGCCCGGCAGTCGATTCTGGAATGCTTTGTCGAGAACCAGCAACACTTTCCAATCCTGTTGCCCGAATATTTCGACGACGCACCAGAAGCATTTCAGCACTTGCGCCTGCACAACGGCACGATCTGGCGCTGGAACCGCCCGCTGGTGGGTTTCGACGCCGACGGCACCCCGCATATCCGCATCGAACACCGCACGCCCGCCGCCGGACCGACGGTGCTGGACATGATCGCCAACGCCGCGTTTTATTACGGGCTGGTGAAAAATCTGGCCGACGAACGCCTGGCAGGCAGGGCGGATTTAACGTTTGCCCAAGCCAAGGATAATTTCTATCAAGCCGCGCGGCATGGCCTGGATAGCCATGTTGTCTGGTTTGACGAACATAAGCAGAGACTGGCAATGTTGATCGAGCAAGAGTTGTTGCCGCGTGCCGCGCAGGGATTGCAGGCTTTGGGCATCAGTGCCGCCGACCGAGACGGCTACCTGGATGTGATACGCCAGCGCCTCGCCAGCCAGCAAACCGGCAGCGTGTGGCAGCGGCGGTTTATCAAGGAAAATCCGGGCGAATTTACGGAGCTGACGCGGGTTTATTTGCAGCGGCAACGCAGTGGAGAACCGGTTTCCGTGTGGGGAATATGAATGCCTGCAACATCATCGTTCCTATGCGCCGGCGTCACTGCCATTAAGTTAAGAAAAAGCTCCCTCTCCTGCTGGAGAGGCTTGGGGTGAGGAGAATAAAATAAGGCAAGAGGCCTTATTGGTCCCCTCATCCTAACCTTCTCCCAGAGGGAGAAGGGACGGTTCCACTTTAACTTAATGGCAGTGACGCCGGAGCATGGGAACGATAAACACGCGATCTACACCAGCCGATCAATCAAGTTCAGCACGTGACAGAAGATCTCGAAGTACCTCTTCGTTGTGAAAGGCCAATGACATTGCTTTTCCGAGACGTTCCAGCGCGAAACGCGATCCTTGCGCGGAAAACATTCCTGCCTCCGGATCGAAATCGAGCTCGTCTTGTAAATCGGATAGCTGTTCGGCCACGATGACTTGGGCAATTGAGTTCCAGTCATAGCCGTTGCCATTCCAGCCTTCGTCAGCCCGCTCTTCGAATAGATGAAATTTCTCTACCATGTGCTGGTCGGAAAGCAGCAGAGACCTGTACTCCTCCGAGTCCAAGAGGATAAACGGCGCATAGGTAATCTTGTCTGTCTTATCTTCTTCCATAATGACCTCTTTGTTTTGACGGATGAATCCCTAGGGAAAGCCTGCTGGTTAAATTGGTAATGTTAAATCGCAGATATATATCGTTGGATAATTTTGTAGCTAATCGAACATACGCGGGCTAGCTTTAAAAACTCGCCTCGCAATCTTTGGTGTATCCGCGCCCAAGTGAACAAGGTCTTCTGCAAGATTTGGAAATGTCTTTAGATCGTACTGGAATTCTTTAACCTCATGCGTTTCCGGATGTGTTTCGAGCCGAATGAATATACGCCATTGAGAGGTGATGAATCAGAGAGTGCGCCGTGAACCAAATCATGGCGAGTTTGGGTAAGCGCCTCAAAATTGTCTATAACGGCTTGGATTTCATTGCGGAATGGTGCCAAAGAAGGTATGAGCGAAGTGCACTCTTTCACGAAAGCGATTTTTTCACTAAGCTGCTTGGGGATTCGCTTTCTCTTCGGCAATTTGTTACCGCCGTATTGTAGGAAAAGCGTCTTCACCAGTAATTCAAGCGACTGCTCGCAGTGTCCCCATTGGACAACAACGAAACCTATTTGGCTATACAGGGCGTTCTCTTCGTCTTCTATGGGGATATTCATACTTGATTGTTGATCATCAGTTAAATTTGTCTGATTAAGTTGATATTGCTCGAAGTTTCCGGCATGTTGGTGTCGCCCTACAAAAATTATGAAACTAGATTGAACCATTAAGCATGCAGCCGATTTTACCGTCCACCCAGCCTATAAGACAATTCGGCAGCCTACCCGACGGCCTACTGAATATTTCCGCCGAGGCCCTACACTCGCTAATCCCCGAACCGGCGCTTTTCCACCTCTCCGGCAAACGCCCCGAGACCCTGTTCGTCTCGGTCCTGCTACACGGCAACGAATCCACCGGCTTTCTGGCCGTGCAAAAGCTGTTGCAAAAATATCACGGTCAAACTCTGCCGCGCAGTTTGACGCTGTTTTTCGGTAATACCCAGGCGGCGCGTTTCAATCTTAGACGGCTGGACGGCCAACCCGATTTCAACCGCATCTGGCCCGGCACTTTTTTGTCGGAATCGCCGGAAGCGCTTTGGGCGGCGCAAATTTGTCAGATCATGCTCCAGCGCGGCGTGTTTGCCAGCGTTGATGTGCACAACAATACCGGCCTGAACCCGCATTACGCCTGTATCAACAAGCTGGATAAGGATTTTCTGCATCTGGGCGCGTTGTTCGGCCGCTTGCTGGTGTATTTCACGCATCCCAAGGGCACGCAATCCAGTGCGTTTGCCGAGTTTTGCCCGGCGGTGACCTTGGAGTGCGGCCGGCCCGGCCAGCCGCACGGCACCGAACACGCCTTTCAGTTTCTGGACAGTTGCCTGCATTTGCACGAGTTTCCGGCCCAGCCAATTGCCAAACAGGATGTGGATATTTACCACACCGTCGCCCAAGTCACCGTCGCCGAAGATGTCAGTTATAGCTTTAGCGACGCTACAGTCGATCTGCGCCTGGATCCGGAACTGGAAAGCCTGAATTTTACTGAAATTCCCGCCGGCACCGTGTTGGGTATAACCGATTCCGCGCTGATGCCGTTGATTGCCAAGGACAACGACGGTAAGCCGGTTACCGAACAATTCCTGACGGTTACCGACGGCCAAGTGCAAATCACTCGGCCGACGATGCCGTCCATGTTGACGTTGGACGAACGGGTCATCGGCCAGGATTGTTTGTGTTATTTGATGGAGCGCTTGGCCGTGGAGACTGGCATTTGAGTTTCCGCTGCGGCGGGAAGCGGGAAAAAACCAAAAGCCTGGACGCCGCCTTTGCGGGAATGTTAGATTCATCCGGCCGCAACGGTTTTCCGAAGGAGAATAACGATGTTGAAGTCACTGGATGTGTTACTGGGTTTGTCGGTGGTGATGTTGATCGTCAGCATGGCGGTGACCTTAATCAGCCAGGGAATCCTGAATTTACTGGCCAGCCGCGGCCGCAATCTGCGCACGGGTCTGGCTGACTTGCTGGAATTGCTGGATGCCCGTTTTTCCCGAACCGATGCCGAGGCCATCGCCGCGTTAACGCTGACGCAACGGACTATCGGCGGCCGCTGTCGGTGTCGATTGCCGGAGTGGTTGCAGTTTTTTCAGTTCGGCGAAGTGATCCATCGCGAAGAGTTCATCAAGATTCTGCTGGATTTGGCGGCTGGCTACGACGCTTCGATCAAAACCGAATTCGAACAGATCAAAGCCAGGCTGGCCAATAAAGCCATCAATGTCGGCCAAGCCACGGAAGCTCTGGAAACCAAATTGCTGGAATATCCGCGGTTTTTTAAGCGCCTGGGTATTGAAAGCTTGCTTGCGAAGATCAAAAAAGAAAAGGCCGAATCCAAAAAACAGCAGTATCACAAGCTGGAGAAAATCGTCGCCGGGCAAATCGATTTGCTGGATAAATTGAAATCCGTGCTGCACGAAAATGGCATCGAAGATCCGGCCGCTACCTTGAAAAACGCCCGGATGCTGGCGCTGGAGTTTGAAAAATCCAATCCGGAACTGGCGCATAACGTGCGCGAGGCTAACGCGTTATTGCAGGAGGCCTCCAGCGAATTTTTGGCGATAATTTGTTTGAACTTCGATCATTTGATTGATCGTGTCAGCGTTAGGTTTACCGCCACCACCCGCGTGGTCAGCGTGGTCAGCGCGGCTTTGGTGGCTATTGCGTTGCAGTTGGACACGGTGTATTTGATCAACCGTTTGTCCGTTGACGAGCAAATGCGGGCGGCCTTTGTGGAATTGGCGCCCAAACTGACGGAAGATCAGCAAATAAAGAATGCGGTTCAATCAGTCGATGCCAAAGTTACCGGAGGGCAGGGTGCCGAGGCGCCGGCGGAAGAAGCTGTTAAAGCCAACGAACGCATCGATCTGGAAAAGCAAAAGTATTATCTTAATTTTCTAGCGGAACAGGGTTTGATCAGCCTGCCCATTGACCGGGAAAATTGGTGCAAACATTGGCAGCTGGTGAGTATTCCCGGTTTGATCTTGTCGATTTTTCTACTCAGTTTGGGTGGGCCGTTTTGGTATAACGCGCTGAGCAAGCTGGTGCAATTGCGCTCCGGCCTCGCACGCAAGGACGACGAGCAGAAGGCTATTCGCCAAACCACGCAGGCCGTAGGCGGCGATCCGCAAAACCCGGATAATCCGTCAGCCTCAAATCCTTTGCAAGGCGAGCGTGGCGATCTGAAGGCGCAGGGTTGAGGAGGCCTTATGGACAAGCAATGGATAGGCTGCGCGCAGGGTAATTTTCGGGTCGGTCGCCCGGCTGGCTTCAAACCGGACATCATTGTCCTGCACTCGGCGGATGGCAGTCTGGCAGAGGCGGGTATGCGCTACAAAAAGTCGGGCGCTTTGCAATCCATGCATTACGCCATCGGCAACAACGGCGAAATTCATCAATATGTCCAGGAAGCCGACACCGCTTTTCACTCCGGTTTGGTGGTCAATCCTTCCGCCGGTTTCATCAAGCAAAAACCCAACACCAATCCCAATTTTTTCTCGATTGGCATCGCCCTGGAAGTACCGGTGGTCGGCCAACCCACAGCGACGCAATTGGCGGCATGCTCGAAATTGATCAGGGAGATTGCCGACCGCTGGGGGATTAACGTCGATGCGGACCATGTGCTGTCGCATAGCGCGATTCGCGCCTCGGTAAACTGCCCCGGTTCTAGTGTCGATATTGCCAGCCTGATTGCGGCTGCGTTACCCGACCCGGCGGCGAATTTGGTGGCCGGCAAGCAAGTCGGTCTGCTGAGCAGGGCCAATTTGCGTGGCCGCCCCTCAGTCAGCGCGCCGGTGGTGCGAGTCATGGATGCCGGCAGTAAAGTCGATGTCGTCAGCTTTGCGGTGGGCGATGTGGTGTCCGGCAACGGCTTTTGGTATCAGGATAAGGATGGTTGTTTTTTCTGGGCTGGCGCCACCGATAGGCCTAATCCGCAGGTGTTGGCAACGCCGAACGAAGGCGACGCGAGTACCGATACGATGGTGCTCGGTGGCCAACCCGCCGCCGTGGTGGCTGGTTTGGCGATCAATCGTTCCCGGTTTCGCTTGCCGGCCGGGCAGTTTTTTACCGAGAGGCCAAAAAAGGACTTGATTGTGTTGCATTTTACCGCCGGCTCATCGGCCAAGTCGGCATTCGATACCTGGACCGGCGATGCACAACATATCGCCGCAGCGTATTTAGTTGATGTCGACGGCACGGTCTATGAGGTGTTCGACCCGACGCAATGGGCCTATCATCTGGGGGTGCAAGGTTTCAACGGCCGGCTGGATCAGCGCTCGATAGCGATAGAAATTGCCAACGTCGGGCCGTTGCGGCCGGCGGCGGATAATCCGGAGGTCTTGAATTGGTGGCCGCCGCGCCGGGGCCAAACTCAGCCATTCGGCAGCAAATACTGCGACAAAACCCAAACCGCTAAATATATGCAAACCAACTATCGGGGCGAGCAGTACTTTGCTACGTTTCCAACGCAGCAGGTGCAAGCGATTCGCTTATTGCTGAACGATTTGTGCGGCCGGTTCGCGATACCGAAAACCTTGCCGCCGAAAGCCAAGCAATTCGAGCGCGATCTGGCGTTTTTTCAACATTATTCAGGTATCGCCAGTCATGTGAATTTTCGCAGCGACAAATGGGACATAGGCCCGGCCTTCGACTGGGCGGCGTTGGGCATTGCCAATGCGCACGGCGCCTGACGAGTTTTTACACGCAGTGACGATAATGTATTTGTCGCCCGGTATCACAAGATTATTGCAACAACCGATGCAGTCGTCACAGTTCTATCAACCAGCCGACGTCGATATTCTCTGCTGCTGTTAAGATGATTTAAGTCAGCGGTCGGGCAATTTTGGCTTAGACCGCTATGCTTATTTTGGCAATCAAATCCGCTTCATCTGCAAATCTCGCAACTTAGGAAATAACATGCCCGATAGACCTTTCTGTATTTTTGTAGTCGATGACGATGCTTTATTGCGTTTGGTAATCACGGATCAATTGCAGGGGCAGAATTATCAAATCCACGAGTTTTCCAATGGCGAGGAATGCTTGGCGGCGATGGATTTGGCCCCGAATCTGATTTTGCTGGATATCGAAATGCCGGGTCTGAGCGGTATCGAAGTTTGTCGGCGGATTCGCGCCGACGGCAATGACGATGTACAAGTGATGTTCGTTTCCGCGCATGACGATCTGGAGATTTTGCTGACCGCGTTCGATGCCGGCGGTAACGATTTCATTCCGAAAAATGCTAAAAAAGACGTATTGCTGCGCAAGGTCGATCTGGCAATCGAAGCCGAGCAGCAAAAAAGGCAACTGCAATCGCAATTGTCTTACGCCCAGCAAACCGCATTTACCGCCATGTCCAGCCTGGGTGAAACCGGCACCGTATTGCAGTTTTTACGCACGTCGTTTCAATGCGTTACGTTTCAGCATCTGGGTAGTTTGTTAATCGAGACTTTGCAGCAATACGGTTTGAACGGCTTGGTGAAATTGACCGACACCGTGAACGAGTACGACTTTAGCCCGGAAAAAATCTGTACCCCGCTGGAAGAATCCATCCTTACCTATGTGGCTAAGCTGGGCCGGATTTACCAGGCCGGCGATCGCCTGGTGTTTAATTTCTCGCATGTGACGCTATTGGTGACCGGGCTGGATACCGATGATCCGGATGCCATCGGCCGTTTACGCGATCACCTGGCGATTCTTGCGGAAGGTGCCAGCGCTCGTGTCGAAGCGATGATCAGCGAACAACAGCGCTTGCAGGAAGCCAATGCCCGCCTGGAAGGCGTGAAAGAATTGACCGATTTATTGATGGAGATAGAGGCCAATCAACAAGCCAATCAAGCGCAGATGGTGAATTTGGCCGAACAGCACAAAATGAACATGGAAAGCGCCTTTATTCATCTGGGGCTGACCGATAGCCAGGAGTTTTTGCTGCACGGATATGTCGACGAATTGACCACGCAGATGGACAACCTGTTCGAGAACGACAACAAGCTGGCGTTGCGTTTGAACCAAATTGTCGAAAAGCAAAAATCCCTGCTGTTGTCGAGCCAGGTTAGCCGTTAAAGCCTCCTCTACATCCCTACCGATTTCACCATAGAGCCGAGAATTGCCTATGCAAGCTTTGTTTTCGCCCGCCGTGGCGCTGATGAATCGTTTGAGTTTCAGCAAGAAGTTTGTGGTGATAGGTTTTCTGTCGCTGCTGGCCGTGCTAGTGGTGTTTTACAGTCTTTACCAGAGTCTGAGCCGGGTGATTGTCGATTCTGAGCGGGAACTGCAAGGGCTGGTACAAATTAAGCATATTACGCAGGCCATGCAATTCGTGCAGCAGCATCGGGGCTTGTCGGTCGCGGTACTTGGCGGCATCGATGGCTTGAGCGAGAAGCGCGACCTGTCGGAAGCCAAGGTCAGCGCAGCCTTATCGACATTGGAACAAAACTTATCGGCGGATTCGTCGACCGCGCAGGCCTACGCAGCCGTAAAAAACGACTGGAACCAACTCCGGCAAAATGCTGCCAGCCAAAATATTCAGGAAAGTTATCGTTTACACGGTCTCCTGGTGGAGAAGCTGTTGGATCTGGAGAAGCTTATTGGCGAGGAATTCTTGCTGTTTACCGATTCTAATCTGGATTCCTACCATTTGATCATGCTGGTTACAGAGCAAATGCCGACCGCTCTGGAAGGGATTGCGCAATTGCGCGGCTACGGCATGGGGATACTGGCCAAAAAGCAGATTAGCGATCAGGAAAAGATCGAGATTTACGTGCTAAAAAATAGAATCGAAGCCGGCATGGATGTGATTGAAGAAACCACCCATGATTTTCAGCGCTACAAACCGGAGTTACACCCGATCCTGGCCACCACCCGGGAAAATATTGTCAATGCCTCTAGTTTAATTACTCAATACGTCATTGCCGATATTATTCAGGAAAAGTTTTCCATTAATCCGGAGTACTTTTATTCGACGGTGACTTTAGCGCTCGATACGGCCTATTCGGAAATTTACGACAGCTTTATCCCGGCAACCGAACAATTGATCAAGGCCAGAATTAACGTTGCCAAAACCACGCTGGCGCTGAGCATCGGTATTCCCGGCTTTATATTTTTACTGATAATTTATTTTGCAATTGGCGCCCATCTGGCGGTGAGTCGTTATATAGCCAAACTGGCGAAAACCGCGAAAGCGTTTTCCGGCGGCGATTTTCAGCAAAGAATGCCGCTAACCCTGCACGACGAAATCGGGCAGGTCGCGGAGAGTTTTAACGAAATGGCCGACGGCTTTGCGGCGCTATTGACCGCGAGGCGCGAGGATGAAATCCGCATCCGCAGTATCGTCGATACCGCTTTGGATGCCGTAGTGCAGATGGATGCCAATGGTCTTATCAGCGGTTGGAATCGCCAGGCCGAACAGATATTCGGCTGGCCGGCGGCGGGAGCCTTGGGCTGCTTGTTACACGATGTCATCATTCCGGAGCGATACCGCCAAGCTCATCAGCAAGGCATGCAGCGTTATTTGGATACCGGGCGCGGTTCCGTGTTGAATCAGCGTATTGAAGTGGTGGCGCTACATCGGGATGGTCATGAGTTTCCGATTGAATTGACTATCACGCCGAATAGATTGGGAAATGTCGTCGAATTTAGTGCCTTTATCAGAGATATTTCCGCGCAAAAGCGGGCAATACAGACTTTGCAGGCCAGCGAGCAACGGCATCGGGCCTTATTCGAATCTTCGCGCGATGCGTTGATGACGCTTAGCGCCAGCCGGGGGTTCATATCGGCCAACCCGGCGGCAATCAGTCTGTTTGCTTGTCGCGACGAACAAGAGTTTTTAGCGCAAACCCCGGCCACATTATCGCCGGAGTGGCAATCCGATGGCCGGCCTTCGGCCGAGGTGGCCCAGGAAAAGCTTGAACTGGCGATTGCCGAGGGCTCGGCTACTTTCGAATGGTTACATAGACGCCTAAACGGCGAGACTTTTTATGCCGAAGTGCAGCTTAGTCGCGTCGAGATCGAAGATGACATCGTCGTGCAGGCCACGGTGCGCGATATTAGCGAAAAAAAGCGCGCCAAGGCGGCATTGGTTACCAGCGAGGCCAGGACCAGAGCGGTACTGCGAACCATGTCAGATGCGGTCGTGTTGATCGATAACAAAGGCATCATGTTGTTGGTTAACGATGCGATCGGCGATTTATTCGGTTACGAAGAAGACGAATTATTGGGGCAGAACGTAAAAATGCTGATGCCGGAGCCTTATCATTCCGAACATGACGGTTATTTGAGCCGGCATCTGGACAATAGCAAGGAAAGAGTCATTATCGGCCGGCGGATCGAGGTGGAGGGCAAGCGCAAGGACGGATTGCTGGTACCGATTGAGTTGAGTGTCAACGAATTGATGGACGATTTCGGCAGCACTTACATCGGCGTCATGCGCGACATCAGTCATCGCAAGGCGGTAGAGCAGGCGCATGAAACCGCGCGACTGGAAGCGGAACATTTGGCGCATATGAAAAGCGAGTTCCTTGCCAATATGAGCCATGAAATTCGTACGCCATTGAATGCCATTATCGGTCTGGCCAAAATTAGCGTGCGTGATAACTTAGGGCGGAGCATGCAGGAAAACAGTGCCCGTATTTATGATGCCGGCATGCATTTGCTGAGCCTGGTCAACGACATACTGGATTTTTCCAAAATCGAGGCCGGCAAGATGACCCTGGATGAGCATCCGTTTCGCCTGGATGCTTTGATAGAAGACGCCATCAGTCTGGTGGATATGCGCGCCAAGGAAAAACAACTGGACCTGATAGTACATCGCTCCCAGGATTTGCCGGAATGGGTGAATGGCGATCCGTTGCGCTTACGGCAGGTTTTGGTCAATCTATTGTCCAATGCCGTGAAGTTTACCGAGCATGGCTATGTCAGCCTGGAAATTTCTCGTCAAAAGAACATGATCGAAATCAGCGTGACCGATAGCGGCATCGGCATGACCTCCGAGCAGATTAGCCGTTTGTTTACCGCTTTCGAGCAAGCCGATAGTTCCACCACCCGTAAATTCGGCGGTAGCGGTTTAGGATTGGCGATTAGTCGGGATCTGGCCAACCTGATGGGCGGCGATATTGTCGTGAAAAGTATTTTGGGAACGGGCAGCAAATTCACACTAAGCGTGCCGCTGCCGGCTACTGCTGCGGGGATCGAGCATTCGACCGATTATCATCAGGATGGTGGACGCTTGCGCGGCTTCAGAATATTGGCAGCGGAAGATGTGGCTTTAAATAGATTGGTGTTGGAGGATTTATTGATCCATGAAGGTGCGCACGTAATCTTTGCGGAAAACGGTCGGCAAGCGCTGGAGCGTCTGGAGGAGGCCGGCTACGCCAGCTTCGATGCGGTGTTGATGGATATTCAGATGCCGGTAATGGATGGCTATCAGGCGGCGCGGCGCATTCTGGAAATCGCGCCGGACTTACCTATCATAGGTTTGACAGCCCATGCCATGCCCGAGGAGCGGCAACGCTGCCTGGAAATGGGGATGCGTGATCGGGTTACGAAACCGATCGATGCCGATGCCTTGGTCGGCGCGTTGCGGCAGCATGTGTCGATCAGCAAAGCATCTGCTGAAATCAGCCGCGTGGGCGTTGCCGCAGCGGAAATCGAAGCCCCGGAAACTGCGAAGGAAGTAGTGGCGGAACTTGAACCGGACGGATTGATAGATTGGGTTGCTTTGCAACAACGCTTCGATGGTCGTCAAGCGTTTATAGACAAGCTGATTGACAACGCGTTGGATGGCGCGCAACAGGCTAATCTCGACAAACTACGACAGGCCGCCGAACAGCGCGATTACGCTGCGATTAAATTTGTTGCGCATAATTTGAAAGGCTTTGCCGGTATTTTCGAGGTTCAACAAATGCAGAGTCTGGCACAGCAAACCGAAGTTGCCGCTAAGGATCAAGCCGAGGAAGCCATTGCAATGGCCGAGGGCTTGGCCAATTTGCTACAAACTATTCTGGCAGAGTTTCAAAGTAAACGGACTGTCGCCACTTAGAGTAAATCCGCATAACTTGCCTCATTTATTCGCGGATCCGGGTTTTTGATTTTCCCGTTCTCGCGCCATTGAGGCTAGTCGTCGAAATAGCCAGTCACAGAATTTGTCGGCCCATTTTCAGCTTTCTGCGCCTCGATATTTTGCTCGCTTCGACGAATAACTTTTCGGTTTCAGCGCAAATCTTGCCGGGACTGGGGTGCTTGGAGTGGATTTAGCGGCGAAAAAAATGGCGGGTTTATGCAACCCGCCATCAAAACATCCCTGTCGCTAGGAGGAGGTTTACCTATCACTAACAAGAGCCGACAAAATCACCTGGTCAATTTGTCATGTTAATGAACGGAACCTCTAAAATAAAACGATATAATATGATTTTTATATCGAAAGAATAGATTGTCATCGCAACGTCGAATTACAGTATAGGTTAGTAATAAAATTTTGCTTTGAATCGCAGTATTTTTTATGGAGCAAGCATATGAATCTTAATCAATTGGAATTGCTGCGAGTTTTGCAAGAAACCGATTTCAATTTGAGTAAAGCCGCGGAGAAAATGCATGTGGTGCAATCGGCGGTTAGCAGGCAACTCCAACTGTTTGAAATAGAAGTGGGCTCGCCGCTGTTCGTCAGACAGGGCAAAAAGCTCACCGGTCTGACGCCCTTGGGCGAAAAAATCATGGAAGAAGTCGATTTAATCAATCAGGCAAAAAAGAACATTCAGCTGATTGCCGACGATTTTCTGGAGAACAGTAACGGTACTTTGCGGATCGCCACTACCCATACCCAGGCCAAATACTTGCTGCCGGAACCGATAGGCCGGTTTAGGCGTAAATATCCGGGCATTAAAATCTACATGGTGCAATCGTCGCCGGATAACCTGATTAATTTGTTACACCGGCATCAGGCCGACATCGCCATCTGTACCGAAAAACTGGACGAAGACGACAAACTAGTCGTCAAGCCCTGTTACCACTGGCATCACGTCGCGGTGGTGCCTGCCGGTCATCCCCTGGCCGAGGGCGAAATAAGCCTGCAACGGCTATCGGCTCAACCGATTCTGACTTATACCCCGGGATTTACCGGCCGTACCACCATAGAAAAAGCGTTTTATAACGCCAATCTGCCCCTGGATATTACCTTGGCCGCCGCCGACTCCGACGTGATTAAAACTTATGTGCGCTTGGGAATGGGGGTGGGGATTATCGCCGGGACCGCATACGAAGCCAGTAAGGACAGCGATCTGGTCGCCAGGGACCTGTCCGGCTTGATACCCAGTTCCACCACCAAAATAGCCTATCTAAAGCAATTGTACGTACCCAATTACTGCCGTTATTTTATCGACGAATTGCTGGCGGAAGCCGCGCGGAAAAGCCGGGAAAGAGGCGAGGACCTGGATTCCCAGCCTTAAAACAATTAGCAGATGCTACCGGGCCGTTGGCGAGATTGCTTGGGCTAGCAAACTTTTCCGACAGCTTCTCGGGTATTTCAGTGCAACTTAAAGCGATTTATACAAGCTTATCGCTTTGTTCAATTCCTCGGATGCAGCCTTAATGTCGCCTAGCTTGGCTTTGATTTGTCCTTGAATGACCAATGCGCCGGCTTGTTTGACGATGGTTTCGTTACCGGTGATTTTCTCGCCGGAGGTCCGGGCTGCTTTCAAATGCACTTGGGCGGTATTGAAGTCGCTTTTGGCAATTTCCACCAGGGCTTTTTCAAGATGCGAGATGGTTTCGCTGACACCGACCGAACTGCTGGCCGTCGTTTCGGCAGCCATCGCAGTAACAGAGCAAAGACCGAAATTGGCCGCCATGGATAAGCTAAGCAGGGTGATTTTGATGATATTCATAAATAGCCTTTTTGCTAATGAAGGAAATTGCAGGGTATCGAGAAAAAATCTTTTTTTTCCGGTGTTGCTAGCTGTTGGGTTCAAAGCCGGCGCCAAACCGTCAAAGTTTAAAGCTGGCTTTCAAATACAATACAGCCAGAATCAAATACACCACAAAGCTTAAACCCAACAGCCAGGGTTTGCCTTTAGGTCTGGCCCATGCAGGCAGATGCGGCGGCAGCATTTTGTGGTTGATCAAATACAAAGCCACCGGAAACATGATGGTGCCGCCAAAGCCGATGATGGCGCTGGTAAGGATCAACGGGCCGGGGGCGTCGAGTTGCATGGTCAGTGAAGTGATGACGGTCAACAGGCCCAGAAAAATGTAATACCAACGCCGGGCCGGCAGACTGCGGCTTTTCGGAAACAAAGTCAGCACGATGTCGGCCTGGATACGGCTTACTGCGTCGGCGGTGGCCAGCCAGGTGTCGGTCAGGAAGGCTGCGGCGACGACTAGAAACAACAGGCGGCCTATCTCGCCCCAGCTCACCGCAAAAAATTGGCTTTGCACCACCGCCAGCTCGTATTCCTGTGGCAGCAAGCCTTTCGGAAACAACAGCGCATAAGCCAGCAGGCAGGTCATCAAGGTGGTCAGCAGATTGCCGATAATGCCGACCAGAATGTCCGCGCTCAAAAAGCGTCGCCAGGTGGACCAGTTTTTCGCGCTTTCCGCATCGTCAACCGGCAGGAAACCATCGCTCAAAACCGCTTCTTCTGAGCCGCCCAGTCCGGTGATACGTCCGACCAGGCCAGCCATGCCGGCGCCTTTGTCGCGTAGCCAATAGGAATAAAACAAAATCCAGAAGCCACCCAGCCCGGCGAATGTTATCGCGGTTAATAGTTTGCTGGCATCGCCGCTATCCCAGGGGCGCGGCATCTCGCCGACTGGTCCGAGCAGGCCCAGGCTAAATTCCGGCAGGGCCTTGAGTACATCGCTTTGCATGCAAGCGGATAAAAGCCCCACTACGGTGACGACTGCCACCAGTTTCATGAAGCGTTCTATCAGCGTGTAAACCACGCCGCTGGCGAGAATCGCCGAGACAAAGACGGCAATCGAGGTATAGCCCCAAAACAGGCTTTGGCCGCGTTGCGTCCAGCCGGTCGGCCAGTGCGTCAGTTCGGCCATTGCGGTGCCGCCGGCCGAGGCAAAGGCGCCGAACCACAAGAACGACACGGTCATCAGCAACCATAGAAAAATGCCGAAGCCGCGATGCAAACGAATAAAACCGTGAAAAATGCTTTCGCCGGTCAACAAGGTGTAGCGGCCGATTTCCAGATTCAACGGGTATTGCAACAAACAGGCCGGCACCAGCAGCCATAAAAAGGTCAGGCCATATTTGGCGATCATGTACGGCCACCAAATCAGCTCGCCGCTGCCTTGCGCCAGAGCCATCCATACCACGCCGGGTCCAAGTGCCGCCCACCAGCCGGGAAACGCGGGGACACTGTGGCGGGGTAAAGATTGCAAGTCGGTATTGTTCATGGTTTTAAAACGAAAGCCGCGATTGAAAAGCAGCCATTTGCGCAAATTTGCCCGGTTTTGGCAAATCCGCTTAACGATGCCGGGCGGATACTTGCGTTGGTAGGCTTGGATTCCTTCAACGTTTCTTGGTGATTTGTTTGGGTGAAACGCCGAAATATTTACTAAACGCCAGGCTGAAATTGCTGGCATGCCTGTAGCCGACCGACTCCGCCACCAGGCTGATAGGTTGCCGGGTTAAGGCCAGTGCGCGATAGGCATGTTGCATCCTGATTTCGGTCACAACCCCATAAGGTGTGTTATTAAAATAATGCTGAAACAGGTTTTTTAATTTGAACAGGGTGATGCCGAGCGTTTTTGCCAGATTTTCCAGAGAGGGTGGATCTTTGTATTGTTGTTCGAGGATTTCGTGAGCCCTGTCCGCCATGTTTCGGCTGGTTTGATCGAATCTGGCATAACCGTATTTTTCAGGTCGGCAAAGGCTGCCGAGTTCGTTAGCTAAAATCATCATGGCCTGGCCGTTTAACATCAGAGGTGCCAACGGCGCGCTGAGGTCGCATCCCAGCAATTGCCGGGCAGCAGTTAGGCTTTGATGGCGGGTTGGCCGGCAGCTCAATAACTGCAAAGGATTTTTCCGGAAGAAAAACTCCGATTCATTTTCGCCTAAATACCGATCCATCCAGCGTTTACCGATGGAAAAACGTAGTTGCTTTATGGGCTTATTGGCTTGGTATTGGCGTTCGCCATCGCTGCTGTCGAAACTGGTAATCGTGGTGTGGCCCTCGCTAAACGTCAGTTCATGACCCGCGCTGTCGATAAAGCGGGTGTGGCCGGCTAAGCCCAGAGTGACCACCAGGCGCGGTTCGTCGAAATCGATTTTGCTGGTGATCGCCAGGTCGTGCAAAGGCTGATAGGTTGTTTCTATATAGCTCAAGGCCGGATCGAGCTGGAAAATCAGCGATCTGCCTTCGCCGAGTTGTGAAGGCAAGGATTGACGTAAGCAATTTTGTTGCGGAACGGGCTGCATGGACAGGTCGTCACTGTTCAGCCTTTTGTATCTTGTGATTTTTATTTCGGTCATTTCCTTATATTTCCTTGGTCCATTAGCTTTACCGGTTACCGCTGGGCATATGACTTACTTTTATAATAATTTGCGAGATAACACTAATTTTTACCATAAATCGGTTTGATGCGGACTTTGTTAGCTGGCCTATTGAACGGATTCTTCTTTGTATCTTGTTGTTTTATAAGTTTTATTAAATCGGTGGCATAAGTATTGATATTTGTTTTGGGTTACTCCCCAAGCCGCGTGTTTATTCCCTGGGTGGCATAGAAATCGGGTTCGGCGGGAGTAATTTACCAATCAGAAAATAACTATCAAAATCTTAGAGAGGACACGATGAAAAACTATAAATACCTGCTGCTTGCCGCAACGCTGGGGCTATCTACGCAAGTTCAGGCCGCGCCAGATTGTAGCGCCGCTAATTTGAACGGCAGCTATGTTTTGTATCAAAACAGCGTGGCTCTGGCTAATCTACATACCGGCCGCTGCGAAATTACCGTTTTAAACGGCGTGATAGGCGGCTCCTGCGCGTTTACTTCTACACAAAATGGCACGATCACCCCGGGTTTCTCCGGCCCGGTCAGCGGTACGGCAACTATGAACACCGATTGCTCGGCGGTCGCGGAGCTGGACTTTTCTCCGGCGCCCAACGTCACCGTGCGCTCGTCCTTTGATTTGCAATTTACTCCGGACAAACAATCGTTTATCGGCCAATGGACCAATAACTTCGGCTTGCTGGGTACTTCGGCCGGTACCCGCTTCTCGTCGTTTCTCCCATCCACTCCCGCGCAATAAGGCCCGCTTATCATGACAACTAATTATTTAAGGCCGGCCTTGATATTAGCCGCCGGGCTATTGGCACCCGGTGCTAACGCGGCGGTTTACAATTTTGTGCAAACCGGTTTCGACGACGGGGCGACTATTTCCGGTAGTTTTACCGTAAACGATACCGATAACTCAGGGCAAATTAACGTCGGAAGCGCCAGCTTCGGCATGAATTACAACGAAATCTCGGCGCTCTCTTTATCGTTCTCGGGTAACTCTATCGTCGCTGCGTTTACGCACAACCTGGCCGATTTGTCGGCAATGGTTTACAACGTCGGCAGCCCGTATCTTGACGACGAGATTAGCGGCGCGCAACAGGAACTGATTGCCACCAACTACTTTGGCAGCACCGGCTTCGACTATTACAGCGGCATGGGCTTTGGCGGTTTTGGCGGCGCGGTATTCGATAAAGCCGGCAATGCGACATCTTACAGCTACAACTTGGTATCCGTAACGCCGGCCGCAGTACCGGTACCGGGTGCGGTTTGGTTATTCGGTTCAGTATTGGCGGGATTTGTCGGTGTGAAGAGGCGTAAAGCCTGATTGTCAGATTCGATAGGCTT
Source organism: Methylomonas methanica (assembly GCA_001644045.1). Taxonomy (GTDB): domain Bacteria; phylum Pseudomonadota; class Gammaproteobacteria; order Methylococcales; family Methylomonadaceae; genus Methylomonas; species Methylomonas methanica. The sequence goes on from LUUF01000079.1 coordinate 229,401, forward strand.
GGATAAAAACGCCCTTCGGGGCGTTTTTTGTATGGCTACTTGGTTCGATAGCTGAATGAGCGACTATCAGGCGGGCTTCTGCAGTTTTTTCAGTATGCTTTTGCTGATGCGGTCAACAAACTCTTCCGGGTTTTCGTATTCATGTTCCCGAATAAAGTCCACCACAGAGGTAACCAATTTTTTGGTGTCGGTGATTTCCTGGTGCGATCTGCCGCAGCCCTCGCAATGAGTGCCTTCGGAGGTGCATTGGTCGATACAGGGTTGATATTTCATTGGCTTTTCCTCAAGAATTGGGATTGTTGAAATCGTTTTGGGATAGGCTGTACACATAGATCGTTGCCCCTATCACCGCCGCCTGGCCCATCAATAAATTAACGATAGGCAAGGTCAGGCCCAGACCGGTCAAACCGCCGAAGCTTAATACGCCCCAACGCGTCTGTTTCATGAATTGTTTCTGTTCTGGAAACGGAAGGCCGCGTTCTTCCAGCGGGTACGCTAAAAATTCCATTGCGATACCCCACGCCGCAAACACCGCCCATAACAAAGGTGCGATCAGATTGACCACCGGAATCAAAAACAGCAGCAACAAGGGCAGCACCCGCAGCAACAAATAGCCGACCCGGCGCAATTCCCCGAAAAAGACCTTGTCCCAAGGCAGATCGGCTTTGACCACGCTGCCGCCGCTGATCAGTTGCAAGGTCTTGGCTGCCAGTTGGCTGTAATAGGGTGCGGCGATCAGATTGGCGAACAGGGTAAAGGTAAAGAAACCAATCACTAAAAAACTGATAAAAAATAGCGGCCACAAAATCCAATTCAGCCAGGATAGCCAATCCGGGATAAAGGAATGAATCAAAGCGGATACGGAATGGTAGCCCAGCACGAACGCGCCGGTGTACAACACCATATTGATAAATAAGGGAATTAACAGATATTTGCGCAACTCGGGATGCGTGAGCATTTTGACGCCCTGCCACAAGCAGCCCAGCGCGAATAATGGGTTATTGCCGCGCGGTAAATTTAACATGGTGCCAAGCTCCTTACCCCGTGCAGGCCGGGATCGATAACCACGCCACGTTCGGTGACGATGGCGCTAATCAAGGCGGCCGGGGTGACGTCGAACACCGGATTCCAGGCGTCCACCAACGAGCCGTCGTTTAAGTAACAATCTGGAAGAAGTTCCTTGGGATTGCGTTGTTCAATTTCGATGCTGTCGCCGTTTTCCATACTGAAATCGAAAGTGGAAGAGGGCGCGGCGACCATGACTTTTACGCCATGTTGTTTGGCCAACACCGCCAGCGAATATGTACCGATCTTGTTGGCCACGTCACCGTTGGCGGCGATGCGGTCGGCGCCGACGATGATCCAGTCTACCTTGCCGGATTTCATTAGCCAGGCTGCTGCTGAATCGGCAATCAGCGTGGCGGGGATGCCGTCCTGCGCCAGTTCCCACACGGTCAGTCTAGCGCCTTGCAGCCAGGGCCGGGTTTCGTCGGCGTAGACGTTTTGCAACTGACCGCGCTTGTGCAAGCTGCGGATCACACCCAGCGCGGTACCGTAACCGCCGGTAGCCAGCGCGCCGGCGTTGCAATGCGTTAATACCGCTTTGGCATCGCCGATCACATCCGCGCCGCGTTCGCCCATCGCGTGGTTGGCGGCGATGTCTTCGGCGTGAATTTGCTCGGCCAGCTGGGTCAACGCCGCGATAGGTTCCGCCGGGTTTTGCGCTAAAAGCCTACGCATTTTATCCAGCGCCCAGAACAGGTTTACCGCTGTCGGTCGGGATGCGGCCAGTTGTTGGATATCTTGTTCCACCGCAGATTGCCAATCGGCATTTGGGTAATGTCGCATGGCTGACAGTACCACCCCGTAGGCGGCGGCGATGCCGATGGCCGGCGCGCCGCGTACCCGCATCGAGGCGATGGCTTCGGTGACCCCGGCGGCATCGTTGTATTCGTCGTAGGCGATGGTTTCCGGCAGCAAGCGCTGGTCCAGCACTTTTAAGCTGTGTCCGCTCCATTGCAAGGCTTGTACGGAAAGTTTTTGGCTTGTACTCATGGTGGTTCCGTTTAAATCTAAAGAATAAGTGATTGAGGCGACTCTGAGTCCCTGCAACCGGCGCATTCACCGAATGCTTTCGGGCACAAGAGCGGTCAATTTGCGTTGAAAAGGCTAACTAGACGCGATCGCAGTCCGGTATATAAGAGCTATTTTAAGGTGTTTTTGCGCTTACTGCTGTGCTTGTCGATATTGGTCGGGTGAGATTATTAACCCGGCCCTTAAATATCGTCGCTCCCGCTTTCGCGGGAATGACGGCCACTAGGAATATAAGCGCCGAGTTAATAGTGTCTAATTCTTGATAAATTCCGCGAATTGCGCGTGTTGTCCGAGCAACTGCCGCAAGCTTTCCAGCGCGGTAGGCAAGTCGTAACTTTCGATTTGCCCGGTAATCGTCTCGATCTGTTCAGCTTTGTTTAGCAGAGTGCTCAGCGAGGGGGCGATCTTATGCCAACTATCGACGGCGTTGATATTGTCGCTTGCCAACATAGCCAGCAAATCCGGAATAAACGCCCGAAGCTGAGTGATGTCGAGCGTAGCGGCTACTTCTTCGCTATTAGTCGACTCAGCGAGTATCGCGCGAATTTCCGTTGCCGCCGATGCCAAGGCCAGGCTCAACTGCTTGCTATTCGCCGTAATAGCGGAGCGCTCCGCAGCCGATTTTATGCTTTGCTCCAAAACCGCCGCCAATGCGCGAATCTGCTCCAAACCCAGTGTTGCCGCAACGCCCTTCAAGGTGTGGGCCAGACGTTGCGCGGATTGCATGTCGTTAACTTCGGTCGCTTCGACAATTTTTTGCGTATCGTCGAGATGGAGATCAACAAAGCGCTGCAACATTTGTTGGTAACTGTGTTGCTTGCCGGCAAAGCTGCGCAGGCCGATTTCGGTATCCAGTACCAATACCTTGCCCGGGCTTGCTTTTTCGTCGGGTAGGCGCTTGGCGACGCTGCTGTTGTCCGGCAGCCAACGGCTCAACATTGCGAATAAAATGTCCGGATCTACCGGTTTGGCAAGAAAATCGTTCATCCCGGCATTCAGGCATTCCAGACGATCTTCCTGAAAGGCATTGGCGGTCATCGCGATGATCGGCAATGTCCGGCAGTCGGGTAATTGCCGAATCAGCCGAGTGGCTTCCAGGCCGTCCATTATCGGCATATGCATATCCATCAAGATCAGATCGTAGTACCGGTTTTTTACCATGCTCAATGCTTCGGCGCCGTGATTGGCCAGTTCGACGGTCAAGCCGGTGTTTTCCAATAATTCTTGCGCGACTTCTTGATTAATTTCATTGTCTTCGACCAGCAGGATGGTGGCTTCGCGGCGAAAATTGCTGGTGTTGGCGGCAACCACGGTGCTACGCGGATTGTGGTCGGGTTTCAATTTGACGGTAAACCAGAAGGTACTGCCCAAACCAAGGGTGCTGCTGACCCCCACGCTGCCGCCCATCATGTTGGCGAGGTGGCGGCTAATTGTCAGGCCCAGACCGGTGCCGCCGTATTTGCGGGTGGTGGAACTTTGGCCCTGTTCGAATGCATCGAACACGCGGGCTTGTTGTTCGTCGTTCAGGCCTATCCCCGTGTCGCTCACTTCGAAACGGACTTCAATATGTTCAGCTGATTGCGTCAGCAAATAGGCTTTCAGAGAGACCTCTCCGCTATCGGTGAACTTGATGGCGTTGCCCAGATAATTAATCAAAATCTGACCGATACGCAGCGGGTCGCCGAGCAAGGGCATGGCAGCTAAAGCATCATCCAGTTCTTTCGCAAGCCTGAGGCCTTTGCTGTGCGCGCGTTCCGCCATCATGCTGTAAGCGTGATCCAGCAACGCCGTTAAGTTAATGGGCGTTTCTTCTATGTGTAGACGCTCTGCTTCGATTTTCGACAGATCCAGGATGTCGTTGATCAAATTGAGCAAATGCTTGCTGGCATAGGTGATTTTATCAAGCTTATCTAATTGGTCCGGTTTGTTCAGTTCGCGCTGCAACAAATGAGACATGCCCAAAATAGCATTCATCGGGGTGCGTATTTCATGGCTCATATTGGCCAAAAATGTGCTTTTCGACAGATTGGCGGCTTCGGCTTGTTCCTTGGCTGCCAGCAGGGCAAGTTCCAATTCTTTTCGGGCCGTCAGATCGGTATGGGTGCCCACTGCGCGAATGGCCTGACCATTCTCATCGCGCTCCACTACTTTGGCGCGGCTTAAAATCCATTTGTAGCTGCCGTCCTTGGCGCGCATTTGAAATTCCATTTCGTAAAAACCCTCTTGTTTTAGCTGTTGCTGTACGCGCGCACTAATGCTTTCCCGGTGTGCGGGGTGCAATAGCTTTAGCCAATGGCTGTTGACATCCTGGCCCAATTCGTCCGGTTCATAGCCCAACATTTGGAAATAAGCCTTATTGCAATAGCTGGAGTTGTCGCGAATATTCCAGTCCCAGATACCGTCGTTACTGGCGGCCAGCGCAAAGCCCAAACGCTCTTCGCTGATTTTCAGCTCGACGGTACGTTCGGCGACCAGCGTTTCCAGATGTTGGCGATATTTGGCCAGCTCCGTTTCGGCTTTTTTCTTTTCGGTCATATCCCGCCAGACGGCATGCAACAAAGTCTTATCGTTACGGCGGATGGCGGTGAGCAAGATTTCAGCGGGGAAACGTTCGCCGTTGGCGCGTACATGCATCCACTCGAATTGGTGGCTGCCGGTTTCCAGCGCAATCCGCATCATCTGGTTTGCCTTGTCCGAGGATAACTGCCCGTCCGGCTGGTATTCGGGCGACAGCTGGGCGGGGCTGATGTTTTTCAGTGTGTCTACGCTATCCATGCCCAGCATTTCCAGACAGGCACGATTGGCATTAACGAAGCAGCCATCCTCAAGGATGCTGATTGCTTCCTTGGTGTCTTCGAAAAGCGTCCGAAACCGTTCTTCGCTCTCGCGTATCCGTTGCTCGGCTTCGCGGCGTTCGGTAATGTCCATGTGCGTACCGCTGACGATCAAGGGCTTACCGTCCGCCGTACGCTGGGTGACCCTACCGCGGTCGGCGATCCAAACCCAGTGACCGTCCTTATGGCGCATGCGCAGATCGCATTGGTAGTAATCGCTTTGGCCGGCCAAGTGCTCTTCCAGTAAGCGGTTGGCAAGTTTAAGGTCTTCGGGATGAACGAATTGTTCCCAGCTATGCGTGGTAAATGGCTGTAGTCTACTGAGTTGATAACCGAAGATCTCCGCCCAGCGTTCGTTGAAAACGGCTTGGCCGGTTTGCAGATTCCATTCCCAGGTGCCTGCTTGGGTGGCTTCGATAATATCCGCGAGTCTGCGGCGTTCGTCGGCCAGTTGATTGGTGATTTGCTTGCGTGAGGTAATATCGCGACACACACAAAACACCAGATTGGTATTGCCCCAATTGACGCCGCTGATACTGACTTCCACATCGAAGCAATTGCCGTCCTGTCGGCGATGCCGGGTTTCTATGACCGTGTCCGTGTGCAACAGATCGGAAAAATTTGCGCGGATTTGTTGCTCAGTTAATTCGGCTTCGAAGTCCCAGGTATAAAGTTGTAAGGCTTCTTCTAGGCTGTAGCCCAGCATGTCACAGAAGCGTTTGTTGGCTTCTATCACCCGGTGGCTTTGGTCGATGATGACGATGCCGTCAGAGCTGTTGTCGACCAATACGCGATGCAGTTCGGCCTTCTCCGATACCTCCTGCAGCAATTGCTTTTGTTCGGTGGTATCGGTCCAGATGGTGGCAAAATAATTTTGCTCCTGGAATTTGACCAGTTTGATGCGGACGTTTACATCCCGCAAGCTACCGTCCTTGTGGCGATGCAAGGTATCGAAACTGATACTGCCTTGCCTGATCAGAGCCCGCAGGTGCTGGCGAATCTTGATACGGCTTTGGTCGGCTAGAATGTCTCGCACCGTCAGCCGCGCAAACTCGGCACGGCTATAGCCCAGGCTATTGCAGGCCGTGTCGTTGAATTCGACAAAGCGTAAACTGCCGGAGGCAATCAGCGCGATGGAATCGAGCGCCTGAGCAACGATGGTACGGTGAATTTCTTCGCGTTCCTTGAGTTGCAAATGCACTAAATGTTGATCGAGAACCGTGGACAGCCGTTCGGCTGCCGTGTCGAGTAAAGCGCGTTCTTCGCGGAGAAACGGACCTTCGTGTTCGGCGGGTCTCGATTCCAGGTAAAAAATATCGATATGGCCGGGCGAGCCGGTTTGAGTGTTGAGCTGGGCGCTGATTTGGTAAGGGGTTTCACGGAAATGGGCGCTGCTGACCGAAATACCTTCCCATTCAATCCGCGCGGCGGTGATTTCCGGATATTGCCAACCGCTCGGCAGGATGTCGACAACCGACTGCAGCATGTCGAGCGGACTCTGATCCTTGTCTTCCGTTGCGCTAAAAATCGCAAACAGGCATTGCCGCTCCTTAATTCTCTCCTGCAATTGCAGCTGGATGCGGTAAGCTTCGGTGATGTCGCGCGCGACGCCCAATATGCCGAGCAATTTGCCGTCGCTGGTGTTTACCGGGGTTTTGATGGTTTCGTAAAGGGCTGTACGTTTACCGTCGGCAGTAGTAAGCCATTCTTTGTTCAAACAGGGCTTGCCGGCGGCAACCGCCGTAAAATCGCGTTCGCGGAAAAAGTCGGCTAACTCTTTGTTGACGAAGTCGTAATCGGTCTTGCCGACTACCTGTTCCTCGGTGGCACCGCATAATGGCTCGAAACTGGGATTGCAGAGCAAATAAACGCCATTGGGGTCTTTAAGCCAGACCATATCGGGCATGGCTTTTATCAGTGTACGAAACAGTTCTTCCTTTTCGCTGAGTGTTTCCAGGGCTTGCCGCCGTTCGGAAAAATAGCTGGCCAGCGCCATACCGACTATCGACAACACGGACATGAAAATCCAGTAATTCAGTTCTTGTTGATTGCCCAGATCGTGCTCGAAAAAACCCCAGCGATGTTGGCTGCTGCCGAGCATGGCCTGTACGGCGGTGATAGTCAGGGCAAGCGTGGTGACGCGCGTGCCAAACCGCACGGCTATCCAGGTAATTAATAAAAATAGCCAATGGCTTTTCGCGTAGTCGCCTATATCGGTATGCAACCAGTCGAGAAACACCATTTGCCCCAGCAAACCGTTCAAGACCAGCACCAGTAGCGCTTCGCCGATGCATTTGGCATTTAGTCGATTTGGCGTGTCGCGCCAGACCAGGATTAGCGGCGTAATTAAAATGATTCCTAAACTATCGCCCATCCACCAGTTCATAAGACTGCTGGTGAAAGCGTTTTGCTGGATAAGGCCGGCTTTGACCAAGGCCAGTGCGCCAACCAGCGCGGGTAGCGCGCAGGCAATAAAACCTCCCAGGCAAATCAGTACCAAGTAGTCGCGTAAAGTTGGCAGTGTGGCATCAAACCGCTGATGTCGCCGGACTAACCAAGCGCCAAACCCGGCGCCGGCAACGCTTCCCAAGGACATGACGGTTGCCGTAAGCAGCGGTTTACCTTGTAATAGATTTAGCGTCAGCGCACCCAGCAAAACGGCCCAGAGATAGTTTTTGCCGCCTAGTAAAATAGCGGCCAGCGCTACACCGCTGGCAACGAAAAAAATGCTGACGCTGCCGTCCGGCGTAAAGTAAAGCAGAGAAATTTGGCCGGTGAATGTGTAAACACTGGCAACTGCGATGAGCTTTAGGTAGGTCAGCGCGGGCAGTCTAGGCATAAAACCCGTTTGAATTTGCAAGGAGCGTTTGCGCTCCATGCGTTGCAGGTGTTTGGCATGTCATCGGTTTAGGCGGGCGTCTTTCATCAATATGCACTCTCAAATTCCGTATCGGCGTAGCGCAGCGCAATGGAGATGAATTGCTCCAGGCAGTTGCTGAATGCGTCCACGATCATCGGATCGAAGTGCTTGCCTTTGCCATCCTGAATCACGGTAACAGCCTGTTCCAGCGGCATGGCTTTCTTGTAGCAGCGGCGATTGATCAGGGCGTCGAATACATCCGCTAGCGCCATCAGTCGTGCCGGCAATGGAATATTTTCGCCAGCCAGTCCCTCCGGATAACCGCTGCCGTCCCATTTTTCGTGATGATAGTGAGCGATTTTCATCGCTACATGCAGAAAATCGAATACCGACTGATCGGCCTCGTCTTGAATGGCGCGCCTGATCGCTTCGGCACCCAAAGCCGAGTGGGTGCGCATGATGGCCCATTCTTCTTCGGTCAATTTACCGGGTTTCAGTAATATCTGATCGGGGATGCCGACTTTGCCTATATCGTGCAATGGCGCGGCTTTGGTGATCAGTTCGATACAGTGCGTATCGAGAACTTCGGGGTGGTGCATGCGTGCCAGTTCCCTGCACAACACCTCGACGTATCCCTGGGTACGCAATATGTGATTGCCGGTTTCGTTGTCGCGGGTTTCCGCTAGGCTGGCCAGGGCGCGCATGCTGGCGTCTTGAATCAGTTGATTTTGTTTCATACGCCGCGCAACTTCGGCTTCCAGCCAGAGATTTTGATCGCGCATCCGGTCGCGGGCCAGCTTTAACTCCAGTTGACTGCGTACTCTTGCCAGTACGATGGCGGGTCGCAAGGGCTTGGTGATGTAGTCAGCAGCGCCGAGCTCTAAACCGTGGGTTTCATCGTCCGTAGCGTCTAAAGCGGTGACGAAAATGACCGGAATTTCGGCGGTGTGCGGGTTTTCGCGCAGGCGACTAATTACGGTATAGCCGTCCATTTCCGGCATCATTACATCCAATAAAATCAAATCTGGACGCTGGTCGGAATTGGCCGACGCCAGAGCACGCGCGCCGTTGATGGCAACGCGCAGGGTGTAGTAAGGCTGCAGCAGGTCGCCGAGAGTGGTGATGTTTTCCGGCGTGTCGTCCACAATCAGGATAGTCGCCGGCGCGACGGTTTGGTTGCTGCTCATAAAGAAGTGGCTGTCCATAGGGTGCTGGTAAAATAGCCTGGGCTGCAACAAGTTACTCCGCAGGCGAGCAAGCCGGCTAACGAGGTATAATCGTCACTTTGCATTTTGGGAGAGCCCATGCTGGTCGACCTTCTCATTCAAGCCCGTTGGATTATACCGGTTGAGCCGGAGTCCGCAATCCATGAGCATGCCAGTCTTGTGATAGACGACGGCAGAATTGTCGATTTGTTACCGACTGAGCAGGCTGTTTTGCAGTATCAAGCGCGTAACGTCGAAGTGCTGGACCAACACGCACTGATTCCCGGTCTGATCAACTGCCACACGCACGCCGCGATGTCGTTGCTGCGCGGGATTGCCGACGATCTACATCTGATGGACTGGTTGCAAAACCATATCTGGCCGGCCGAGCAAAAATGGGTCAGCGAGGCGTTTGTCAGGGACGGCACCGATCTGGCAATTGCCGAAATGCTGCGCTGCGGCACGACTTGTTTCAATGACATGTATTTTTTTCCGGAAATCGTCGCGCAACAAGCCATACAACACGGCATACGCGCCAATATCGGTTTGATCGTGTTCGATTTTCCGACCGTATGGGCGGAAAACGCGGACGCGTATTTGACCAAAGGCTTGGCATTGCACGAGCAGCTCCGGCATGAAACATTGATCAGCACCTCGTTTGCGCCACACGCGCCATATACCGTGTCGGACGGACCTTTGCGTAATGTCATTACCTATGCCGACGAGATGAATCTGACCGTGCATATGCATCTGCACGAAACCGCGCACGAAGTCGACGAGCAAAAAGCTAAAAACGGCCAAACGCCGTTACAGCGTTTGCATGAGCTGGGTTTGCTCACACCATCGTTTATCGCGGTGCACATGACGCAATTATCCAGCGATGACATCCGGCTTTACGCGGAAACCGGCGGCCACATCGTACATTGTCCGGAATCGAATCTGAAACTGGCCAGCGGCTTTTGTCCGGTGGCGGAGTGTCTGGCGGCCGGCATCAATGTGGCCTTGGGTACCGACGGTGCCGCCAGCAATAACGATCTGGATATGCTGTCGGAAATGCGCACCGCGGCCTTGCTGGGCAAGGGCGTGGCCGGCGATGCCAGCGCGGTGTCGGCGGTAACGGCACTGCAAATGGCGACCATTAACGGCGCCAAGGCCTTGGGTTTGGACGCTGAAATCGGTTCGCTGGCTATCGGTAAAGCCGCCGATGTGGTGGCAATAGACCTGAGCGAGCTGGAAACTCAACCCTTGTTCAATCCGCTGGCGCAGATCGTCTATGCCGCCGGCCGGCATCAGGTATCCGATGTTTGGGTAAACGGTAAGCAGCTGTTGAATAAACGGCAGTTAAAGACTTTGAATTTGGAAGAGCTAAGGCAAAAAGTTAACGTCTGGCGGGAAAGGCTGGAAAGCCGGTAAGGCTGCTATTTTAAATATATCCGATCATAAACTGTCTATGCTGTTTAACTCATTTGGTTTTCTGTTTTTATTTTTACCCGTTGTTTTGCTGGTTTTTTTGCAGATAGGTAGGCGGAACGAAATATTAGCGGCAACTTGGTTGGGCGCGGCATCGCTGTTCTTTTACGCATGGTGGGATTATCGTTATCTGGCTTTATTGCTTGCCTCAATTGTTTTTAATTATTGTTGCGGATTACGCATAGCGGAATCCCATACAGGCGCCAAAAAAAATTGGCTAATTGCCGGCATTGCTTGCGACTTAATTTTGTTGGCTTATTATAAATATGCCGGTTTCTTGGTGTCGGTATTTAATCAGGTGGCGGATACACCGATTTTTATAAAAGACATTGTTTTACCGATAGGTATCTCATTTTTTACGTTTACGCAGATAGCCTTCCTGGTAGATACCTATCAAGGTAAAGTCAAGGAGTATCGCTTCGTTCATTACCTGCTGTTTGTAACCTATTTTCCTCATCTGATTGCCGGCCCGGTATTGCATCATAAGGAAATGATGCCTCAGTTTTCTGATAGCAAAATTTATCGGTTGTCGTGGGTTAATATTTCGGTTGGCCTTTCTATTTTTATTATCGGTTTGGCAAAGAAAGTGCTAATTGCCGATAATATAGCACCTTATGCCAACGATTTATTTAATCATCCGATTGAGCCAAGTTTATTAGTTGCTTGGGGCGGCGTGCTGGCTTATGCCTTTCAAATCTATTTTGATTTTTCCGGATATTCGGATATGGCGATAGGTTTGTCGCGATTATTTGGTATCAAACTGCCGTTGAATTTTAATTCCCCGTATAAATCAGTCAATATTGTCGAGTTTTGGCGGCGTTGGCATATGACTTTATCGCGTTTTCTTAGGGATTATTTATATATCGCGCTTGGCGGTAATCGACACGGCTTGCTCAGGCGTTACGCTAATTTAATGATTACCATGTTGCTAGGCGGTTTATGGCACGGCGCCGGTTGGACTTTTTTAGTTTGGGGTGGACTGCATGGTATTTACCTGGTTATTAATCATGCTTGGCTGGCGTTGGCGCAAAAAATCGGATTTCCGTTGGCTAGTTTGGGCTGGAAATTAACCGCGACGATTATGACTTTTATAGCGGTATGTTTTTCCTGGGTATTTTTCAGATCGGTGGATTTGCCGACAGCGCAGCAAATAGTACGGGGTTTGCTGGGCGGATTTGGAGTCGGCATTCCCAATGCGTTTGCAGCCCGCTTAGGCGAATTTAAAACGCTGTTGGAGCAAGTGGGTGTGACGTTTTTTCTGGGTGGTGGCACCCGTTTCGTGGAAACCTGGAGTTGGGTCATATTAGCGGCGGGTATAGCATTTTTCCTGCCTAATACGCAGCAGATCATGCGCCGTTTCGAGCCGGCGCTGGATTTTACCGTTACGGAGTTTCGGACGTTTTTCGCGAATCTATATTGGCATCCTAGCCGGTCATGGGCAGTGAGTTTGGGAATTGTCATGATTTTGTGTTTATTGTCATTAAATAAACCCAGCGACTTTTTATATTTCCAATTTTAATGATGATTCACGATACAGTTTCCGGTAATCCCTTTGGGCGGTTTCTAAATTGGCTTGCATTTTCGGCTATTTTTGGTGTTCTACTAATTGTCGTTTTTGTCGTTTTTGTGGACCCTTATAATTTATATGGTTTGGTTAAATATTCGGGAATTAATGCGGTTAAGCCGGTTTTGCCCAGATATATCGAGGAGATCAAATTAACTCAGGCGATTAAGTTAAAGCCGGATACATTGATTTTCGGCAACTCTCGCGCGGAAATAGGTTTGGATCCGGAAGCCGCGGCTTTTAGCAGTCGAGGTTACTCGGCTTATAATATGGCGATTAGAGGCGCGTCGATTGCGTCTTCGCTCCGGCAATTGGATTACATTTTGCAACGAGGCATTAAGCCTAAAAGAATAATCATTGGCATAGATTTTGTCGATTTTATGAATGCGTCGGGTGCCGTGGATCTGGATAATCAGCAAATGGCGCCGGAAAATACCGATTTTCCATCTGAGAAATTGTTTTGGCGTTTCGATAGTCTTTTTTCGATGAGTTCGGTAAAAGACAGTATCAACACCTTATTTATTCAAAACGATGGCGAAGCGGCGATTACGACCGAGCGTGGCTTTAATCCGCTTAGAGAGTATTTGGCGATGGCGCGCAACGAAGGTTATTTCGTATTGTTTCGGCAACGGGCGGAAGAAAACGCAAGGACTTATTTGAAAAAAGCCGCCGGCGGTTTTGATAAGTCGGGTTTTGCTTATTTGCGATCGATGATGAAAAATGCTTTGGATGCCGAAAGCGAGGTAATTGTAATTATTTATCCTTACCACGCCCAAATCCTGACATTATTCGAAGAAACCGGTTTGCTGGCGAATTTTACGCAGTGGAAGAAGCTGGTCGTTGAAGAGGCGGAGCGGTACGTTGCGCAATCGGAAAACAGCCGGGTTACGGTGCTTGATTTTAGTGGTTTCGGCGAGCGCCAATGCGAGCGAATTCCTGCCAAGGGTGACCTGCGTAGCGCAACCCAATGGTATTGGGAGGCAGGCCACTTTAAAAAAGCCTTGGGCGATATTGTATTAGAGCAGGCTTTACAACAACTGGAAAATCCCAAAGCATTTCCCGTCGGCGATACGAATTTTGGCGTGAGCTTAAATTCGACAAATTTAGAAGCCAATCTTCAGAGAATAAATCTCGAAAAACAAAAATGCAGGGAGGCTAATCCGCAAATGTTTGCAGAAGTAGATAGTCTGGTCTCCTCCCTTCGCAAGTAGGCCGTATAAATTGCTAAGCGAGCAGGAAAGCTCATGACGAATAACCTAGTAATACAGTAAACTATAGCCTCATGAACAGGTTGGCATTATGACAGCGACAGAAAACGTACATCCCCACGAAATTCATAAGTTTGGCTCGCAGGCCGAACGTTGGTGGGATCCGAACGGCGAGTTTAAAACCTTGCACGACGTCAATCCCTTGCGTTTGCATTTCATTCAGCAATACGCCGATTTGCAAGGCAAGCGGGTGGTGGATGTCGGCTGCGGCGGCGGTATTCTTACCGAAGGATTGGCGAAAGCCGGTGCGGACGCCTTGGGGGTCGATTTAAGCGAAGACTTGCTGGATATTGCCGATCTGCATGGCCTGGAAACCGGCGTCAACGCCAGTTACCGGAAAATCAGCGCCGAACAGCTTGCCGATGAACAGCCAGGTAGTTTCGATCATGTCACTTGCATGGAAATGCTGGAGCACGTACCCGATCCTGCGTCCATCATCGCCGCGTGTGCGACGCTGGTTAAGCCTGGCGGCATGGTTTTTTTCTCGACATTGAATCGGGTGCCGAAAGCTTGGTTGCTGGCAATCGTCGCGGCGGAGCATGTGCTGAAAATGGTACCCAAAGGTACTCACGACTATAAAACCTTTATCAAGCCTTCCGAACTCGGACAAATGGCCAGAAGCGCGGGGCTTGAGTTGCAAGGGATAGTCGGCATCGAATACAGCCCGTTTAGCAAACGTTTTAGCCTGGGTAAAGATATAGACGTCAACTACATAGCAGCGTTTCAGCGCCCCGAGTAACGCAGCATGACCGGATTTAAACTGGATTGCGTGTTGTTCGATCTCGACGGTACCCTGGTCGATACCGCGCCGGATCTGATTGCCTGCTTGAACAAGACATTGTTGGCGCACGGCTTTCCAGAAGCGCCCACCGAGTCGGTGCGGCCCTTCATTTCCCACGGAGCCATGCCCATGATCAAACATTGTGTCAACGTGGACGACAGTCTGGCGCAACGGATGCTGGCGTTCATGCTGGATACCTACGAACAAAACATCGCCGAACACAGTCGATTCTTTCAAGGCATTGCCGATAGCTTGGCGGCCATAGAGCAACTGGGTTTGAAGTGGGGTGTGGTCACCAATAAAAAATCCCGCTTTACCGTACCGTTGATGGATGCGATGCAACTCAGCGAGCGGGCGGCCTGCATTATTAGCGGCGATACCACGGCCAATAGCAAACCGCATCCCGAACCGATGTTGGCCGCATGCCGCCAAGCCGGCGTGTCACCGGAAAACTGCGTGTATATCGGCGATGCGGTACACGACATCACTGCCGGCAAGCGCGCGAACATGAAAACCCTGGCTGCGCTTTACGGCTATTTGAAAAGTGACGACCAACCCCACACCTGGGGTGCCGACGCCTTGATCGAACAACCGCCACAATTGATGGAATGGATACACGCTAATTTATGTCATTAAACGAACAAGTCATACTCGTCACCGGTGCCGGCGGCGGACTGGGCGGCACGGCGGCGCAGGCTTTAGCCGGGCAGGGTGCGCAAGTCATTCTGCTGGATAAAAGCATTCCCAAACTAGAAAAAGTCTACGATGCGATTGTCGCTGCCGGCGGCCCCGAGCCGGTGATGTACCCGTTCGATCTGGCCGGCGCCAGTGAAGCGCAATATGAAGAAATGGCCGAGGCTATAGCGCAACGTTACGGTGTTTTGCATGGCGTATTGCATGCGGCGGTGGAATTTAGCGCCTATAGCCCCATCGCCAATTACAAAACCAAGGATTGGGGCCACGCGTTAAACGTCAACCTCAGCGCGCCTTTCTTGTTGTGCCGGGTGTTGCTGCCTTTGTTGCAACGCAGCGAGCATGCTTCCATCGTGTTCATCTCCGATTCCTCGGCTCGCAAAGTTCAGGCCTATTCCGGTGCATACGGCGTAGCCAAAATCGCTTTGGAAGGCTTCGCCGGTATTCTGGCTGCCGAACTGGAAGCAGGGCAAAAAATCCGGGTTAATACCTTGGTGCCGGGGCCGGTGGATTCGCCGCTACGGAAAAGAGCTTACCCCGCGGAAGACAAAGCCGCGCTGCCAAGCATGAATAGCCTCGATCCGCTTTTTGTTTATCTATTTAGCGATGCCAGTATCGGCAAGACCGGTCAAATTATTGACGCCCAAACTTTTAAACCCTAAGAAATTTATGGCAGACAGAGAAGTTGTATTTTTAACCCGCGACGTCAACATCGTCACCATTCCGGACGGCAATCACGGCACCTTGAGCAAAGGCCAGGAAGTCACGATCCATCAGGCTTTGGGCAGCAACTATACCGTAGTTACCGATTACGGTCATATGGTGCGCATCGCCGGTATCGATGCCGATGCCTTGGGTAAGGAAACCCAGCATTTGCATACCCTGGTGTCGGAAACCGATAGCAAAGCGGTTGAAAAGAACTGCTGGGAAGTGATGAAAACTGTCTACGATCCGGAAATCCCGGTCAACATCGTCGATTTGGGTTTGGTTTACCACTGCAGTGCCAGCCCCAATGCCGATGGCGGCAACGATGTACATATTCAGATGACCTTGACCGCGCCGGGTTGCGGCATGGGTCCGGTTATCCAAAGCGATGTCGAGAAATGCGTCCGCGCCTTGCCTGGGGTTAACTCAGTTGATGTCGAAGTGGTGCTGGACCCGCCCTGGTCGCGGGAAATGATGTCCGAAGTGGCGCAGGTGCAGTTGGGTTTGTTTTAACAAATCCCGTCTTTCTTTATAGCGGCGGAAAATTGCCGCTTGTTTTAAAAATCTGGTGCTGTTTTTTCGTAACCTTTTGTTATAGATAAAAAATAAATTTTTGGCATGTTCCTGGCTTGTTTGTTCTTGAACTTTGATTCAAGCTCGGGGAACCGTCATGAAAGATAAAGCAGCCGATTTAGCTATTGTCAGCAATAAAACCTTTGAAGCGTCAACCGCTGTCAATTTGCATCACTACGATATCAGTAGTGCCTTGCAGACCTCATTGGAATTCAACGAGCTGATCAGCATTTTCTGCAATAAAATTCAAAACACCATTCCGCATAACGGCGTCGAATATATCAACGAAGAATTCGATTTGGAGTTCAAGCGCGGCGTGATGGCCCGCCACTCTTGCAGCTATGCCTTGAAAGTCGAAGAGCAACAGTTGGGCGAATTAAAATTGACCCGCAGCAACCGTTTCAGCAGAGACGAGTTGAAAATGCTGGAAAGCCTGTTGTGCTGCCTGATTTACCCATTGAGAAATGCCACTTTGTTTCAGCAAGCATTGAAAATGGCATTTACCGATCCCTTAACTAAAACCAACAACCGCACAGCTTTCAATGATTGTTTGCTGCGTGAAATCAAACGCGCGGAGCGTAACTCCCAGCATTTGTCCTTGATTTTTGTCGATGTCGATCACTTCAAGCATATCAACGACGATTACGGTCATGGTTGCGGCGATTTGGCCTTGTCTTCATTGGCCGGCTGGCTGAAAGACAGTGTGCGCGGCAGCGACGCGGTGTTTCGTTATGGCGGCGAAGAATTTGTGATCTTGCTTAGCGATACCGACATCGACGGCGCGATGGTGATAGGCGAACGCATCCGCGCCGATATCGAATCGCATACCTTGGCCTATGGCATGGACGTGTTGAACCTGACCGCAAGTTTGGGCGTTGCCAGCCTAAAAGGTAGCGATAGTCCCGAATCCTTGATCAAACGCGCCGACGCCGCGATGTATCAAGCTAAACAGCATGGTAGAAACCGGATAGAAGTCGGATATTGATTCGACTTTTCGCAAACCGTCCGAGCCGACGGAGCTTATTGAGGATCAAACTCTAAATCGATAGCCCACGCCCGACTCGGTCAGCAAGTATTTTGGTTGAGTCGCATCGTTTTCCAGCTTTTGCCGCAATTGACTCATATAAATTCGCAAATAATGTGGATTTTCTTGATACGACGGCCCCCAAACTTCCTTCAAAATTTGCTGATGCGTCAAGACCTTGCCGGCGTGTTTAATCAGCACGCACAGCAAGCGATATTGAATCGGAGTCAGATGGATTTCGCTGCCATTCACGCTAACTACCCGATTGCGTAAATCCACTTTCAGCGCATCGACGGTAAACACCTCATCCTGAGTATGTTCCGCCGGCCGACTCGCATGCCGTAAAGCTACCCGAATCCGCGCCAACAATTCGCCAAAGCCGAACGGCTTGGTTAGATAGTCGTCCGCGCCGGCGTCCAACGCGTCGATTTTTTGTTGCTCGTTGCTGCGCGCCGACAGCACGATGATAGGCACGGCCGACCAGCCGCGCACGCTCTTGATCACATCGACGCCGTCCATATCCGGCAAGCCTAAATCCAGGATCAGCAAATCCGGTTTACGCACACCGGCTTCGATCAGTCCTTGTTTGCCGGATTCGGCCTCGAATACGGCAAAGTCGTGCGTCGCCAGACTGGTACGCAGAAAGCGCCTGATCGGCGGGTCGTCTTCGATCACGACAATGACGGGATGCGTTTTAGCCATGGCTTAGCGCTGATAGGGTGCTGTTCATTCCTCCGGCTCCATACAGGGAGGTGATTCGTCGTTGGGTAGCGCGAAGGTAAATATCGCGCCGCCCCCCGGTTTATTTTTAGCGCGAATCCGGCCGCCATGCACTTCGACAATAGCCCGGCAAATCGCCAGCCCCAAGCCGACGCCGCTTTGCGCCGATTCGTGATGGGCTTGGTAAAACTTTTCGAACAATCTATCCTCCAGGCCTTTGGGAATGCCAGGGCCGTGATCGGCGACCGAGATTTCCATCGTCGTGCCAACGTTTTGGGCAAACACTTCTAATTCCGACTCCGCAGCGGTATAGCGCAAGGCGTTTTCCAATAGATTAATCAGCACCTGTTCTATCAGCACCGCATCGACAAATACAAGCGGAATGCCGGGCGGGAGGCTGACGCTGACTTTTCGTCCGGCCAGATGTTTCTGCAAACGGGTCAGCACAGTGCCGATGATTTCTTCCACAGGATGCCACTGCTTGTTTAATTCCACCACGCCGGCGTCGAGTCTGGCCATGTCCAGAATATTATTCACCAAGTTGGCCATGCGTTCGGCCTCGTCATAAATGGCGCGGCCGAGTTCCTGGCGGTGCTGGGTTTGCAAATGTCCTTCGTCTTCGACCAGGGCGCTGGCCGAGCCGATAATCGTTGCCAGCGGCGTGCGTAAATCGTGAGAAATCGCGCTGAGCAGGGAATTGCGCAACTGCTCCGCCTCGATTTGCATCTGCGACGCCTTGGCCTGTTCTGCAAACCGTAAACGTGCGACGGCTTGGCCGATCTGCCGCAAAAAGGTTTCCAGCAATTTTTGCTGCTCCGGCAAGAACACCCGGCGTAAATTGACCGGCAACAGTGCCAGTACGCCGATGGCCTTGTCTTCATCTGGAATCGGAAAATAAATCGCGGCGCTGCCGGGCAATGTATGGGTACCTTGCCCAGCCATTTCGTTATGATCGTATACCCACTGTGCGACGCTCAAATCAGCCCCGCGTAGAGACTGGGGCAAGCTGTTTTGTTTGGGATAGATCAGACGTCCGGCCGGATTGGCAAATAAAATGACATTGCGGCTGCTGAACTCGGCGTGCAAATGCTTGACTGCTGTCACGACGATTTGCTGCTCGCTTTGCGCTACCGCCAGTTCTTTACTCATTGCGTATAAGGCGGCGGCACGGCGTTCGCGATGCGCGGCAACCTTGGCTTGTGCGCGCACATTCACCATCAGATTGCTGATCACGATCGCCACCACCAGCATAGCCAGCAAAGTGATCAGATACTGGCTATCGGCTACCGACAAACTATAAAAAGGCTGCACAAACAGCACGTCGAATACGCCGACGCTGAGCAAAGACGCCAAGACCGACGGCCCGCGCCCGAAATGGGTGGCGATGAACACCACGCCGAGTAAATACACCATCACCACATTGGCCAGTTCGACCTTGCCGAACAACATTTTGCCCACCGTCGTGCAGAGCAAGGTCACTGCCATCGCCCACAGATAGCCGCGATAGCGTCGGCGAGTTTTAGTGGGGATACGTTGCCGCAGCCCCGGTAGCGGGGTTTTCTTGAACAAAGACAGCTCTGCTTCCAGCTCTTCCTGTTCGCCCATCTGCGGGCTGCCGAGTAAATAGATGTTGATATTGTGTGCGTGGCTGATCAGCACATCCACCACTGAGCCCAGCAACCAGCGCCGCCAGCCGCGTCGGCTGGGTTTGCCGACCACGATTTTGTTGATGTTGCGCTCGCGGGCAAAACGAATGATCGCTTCGCTCATCTCCGGCGCGCTGAGCGTGACCGTTTCGGCACCGAGCTGTTCCGCCAACCGCAATACCCGCAAAATGCCGTCGCGCTTTTCCGCGGGCAAGCGTGCCAATTCCGGAGTTTCCACGTACACCACAATCCAGGCCGAACGCAGACTGGTCGCCAAACGCTTGCCGGCTCTCACCAGGCGCTCGGCCAGCACGCTCGGGCCTATGCACACCATCAGCCGTTCGTTGACTTGCCAGACTTCGCGGATGGCATTGTCTTCCCGGTAATCCAGCATTTGCGCATCGACGCGATTGGTGGTTTGCCGCAAGGCCAGTTCGCGTAGCGCAATCAGATTTCCTTTACGAAAAAAATTCTGAATCGCCTGCTGGGCTTGCTGAGGTAGATAAACCTTGCCTTCCCGGAGCCTTAGCAGCAATTCATCGGGCGGCAAATCGACCAGTTCCACTTCGTCGGCATCTTCGAATACCGTGTCCGGGACGGTTTCCCAGATACGGATGCCGGCAATCTGCCCTACATCGTCGTTCAGACTTTCCAGATGTTGCACGTTCAGCGCGGTATACACGTCAATCCCGGCATCCAGCAGTTCGCGAATGTCCTGCCAACGCTTTGGATGCCGTGAACCGGGCGCGTTGGTGTGGGCCAATTCGTCGACCAGTATGATGGCCGGCCGCCGTTTCAACGCGGCATCAATATCAAACTCCTGCAACACGGCGCCTTTGTAATCGATTTTCCGGGTGGGCAGTATTTCCAGGCCTTGCAAGAGTGCTTGGGTTTCGCTGCGGCCATGGGTCTCGATCAAGCCGACTACCACATCGAGATTTTCCGCGCGCCGTTCCCGCGCCGCCAGTAACATCGCGTAGCTTTTACCGACCCCGGCCGCCGCGCCGAAAAATATCTTCAATCGGCCGCGCTTGGCTCTGGCTTTGTCGCGTTCGACGCGGGCCAGCAGTTGGTCGGGGTCCAGGCGTGGCTCGTTCATGGCTGGGTAGTCTGCGCGTATGCGTCTAAGGCCAGGTTTAAAGCCAAGACATTCACTCTAGGTTCGCCGAACACCCGCCATTGCCTTGGTTCAATATGCGATTCGATCAAATCCCTGACGGCGCTTTCCTCCAACTTGCGGGCTTTAGCCACCCGTTTGATCTGGTAAAGTGCCGCTGCAATACTGATGTGCGGATCCAAGCCGCTGGCGGATGCGGTGACCAAATCCACCGGCACCGGCGCATGATTGCCGGAGTCGAGTTGCTGCAATGCCTGAATGCGCTGTGTTACTGCGTCGCGCAAAGCCGGATTGGTCGGGCCTAGATTGGAGCCGCCGGAAGCCGCCGCATTGTAAGGGGAGGGTGCGGTTGCCGATGGCCGTCCCCAAAAATAGCGGGCTTGGCTGAAGCCTTGACCTATCAGCGCCGAGCCGATAGTCTGGCCTTGCTTGTCGCGTATCAGGCTGCCGTTGGCTTGGGCCGGATAAACGGTTTGCGCCAGCAAAGTGACCAGCGCCGGATAGAAACCGCCGGTGATGATGGTCATCAACAGCAATAGTGTTGCAGCAGGTCTGAAGTAGCTAGTCATGTTGTTCTCCCTAGACCAGATTCATCGTTACCAATACTAAATCAATCGCCTTGATGCCTATGAACGGCACTATCAAGCCGCCGACCCCGTAGACCAGCAAATTATTCTGCAGCAGTTTTTCGGCACCGAGGGGCTGATATTTAATGCCTTTCAAAGCCAGCGGGATCAAGGCGATGATGATCAGCGCATTGAATATTACCGCCGACAATATTGCGCTGGCCGGGGTGGCCAAGCTCATCACGTTCAGCACGTTCAAAGCCGGATAGGTGGTGGCAAATGCCGCCGGGATAATGGCGAAATATTTTGCCACATCATTGGCCACGCTAAACGTGGTTAGAGCGCCACGGGTCATCAACATCTGCTTGCCGGTTTCGACGATCTCGATCAGTTTGGTGGGGTTGGAATCCAGGTCGACCATATTGCCGGCTTCCTTGGCGGCCTGGGTGCCGCTGTTCATCGCAACCGCCACGTCGGCTTGCGCCAGCGCCGGCGCGTCATTGGTGCCGTCGCCAGTCATTGCCACTAATCGCCCATCCGCCTGATGCTGCCTAATCAAGGCCAGCTTGGCTTCCGGGGTGGCTTCGGCTAAAAAGTCGTCGACGCCAGCTTCGGCAGCGATTGCAGCGGCAGTCAGGCGGTTGTCACCGGTGATCATGATGGTTTTGATGCCCATTTGTCGTAGTTCGATGAAACGTTCCTTGATGCCGCCTTTGACGATGTCTTTCAATTCGATCACGCCCAGAGCCTGTTTGCCGTCGGCGACCACCAGCGGCGTGCTGCCGCGCCGGGCCACATCGACCACCATTTTTTGCATTTCGTCCGGAAAGCGACCGCCTTGCTCGGTAATATACTGCCGAATCGCGTCCTCCGCGCCCTTACGGATTTGCCGACCTCGCAGATTGACCCCGCTCATTCGGGTTTGGGCGCTGAAGTGAATAAAGGTGGCACCCAGGGATTGCACATCGCGTTCGCGCAAACCAAACTTTTGCTTGGCGAGCACGACGATGCTGCGACCCTCTGGGGTTTCGTCGGTCAGCGAGGCCAGTTGTGCGGCATCGGCCAGCTGTTTTTCGCTGATGCCCTTGGCTGGCATGAAAGCCGCCGCCTGTCGATTGCCCAATGTAATGGTACCGGTTTTATCCAGCAACAGCACATCGACATCGCCGGCGGCCTCCACTGCGCGCCCGGAGGTGGCGATCACATTTTTTTGCATCATTCTGCCGATACCCGCTACGCCGATCGCCGACAACAAGCCGCCAATGGTGGTGGGAATCAAACACACCAACAAAGCCACCAAAACGGTGATCGAAATCGGGTGGCCCGCGCCAGACGTTTCCACGCTATACAGCGAGAAGGGCAATAAGGTCACCGTGGCCATTAAAAACACCAGCGTTAAAGCCACCAGCAAGATGGTCAAGGCAATCTCGTTCGGGGTTTTCTGCCGTTTTGCACCTTCCACCATGGAAATCATCCGGTCCAGAAAGGTCTCGCCGGGGTTAGCGGAAATCCGGACCACCAGCCAATCGGACAATACCCGGGTGCCGCCGGTGACCGAGCTGAAATCGCCGCCCGATTCGCGGATCACCGGCGCGCTTTCGCCGGTGATGGCGCTTTCGTCCACCGAGGCCACGCCCTCGATGACATCGCCGTCGCCGGGCACGAAATCCCCGGCTTCGATCAGTACGACGTCGCCTTTCACCAAGCTGGAGCCGGCGATTTTGGCATAGTTGCTGCCGTAACGCGGTTCGTCGAGCTTTTTGGCGGCAATATCGCGCTTGGCGGTGCGCAAGAAGGCGGCCTGCGCTTTGCTGCGGCCTTCCGCGGCCGCTTCGGCGAAATTGGCGAACAGTACGGTAAACCACAACCAGATGCTGATGGTTAAAATAAAACCGGCAGGTTCCTCGCTGGCGCCGGCCAAGGCCTGTAGCCATAACAGCGTGGTTAACAAGCTGCCCAGATAGACCACAAACATCACCGGATTTTGCCATTGTTGTTGCGGTGTCAATTTTTTAAAGGCTTCCCAGGCCGCTTGCTTGAGCAGGTCCGAGTCGAATAAGGAAGTAGAGAGCGCTTTGTGAGTCATAAGCTTACCTGCTTGGAAATCAAGAATGAGCGAGCATCTGTAACTGCTCGACGATAGGGCCTAAGGCCAGCGCCGGTACAAAGGTCAGCGCGCCGACCATTAGCACCGTAATGATCAGCAACACCGCGAACAAAGGCGTATGGGTCGGCAAGGTGCCGGGGCCGACGGGTATATGTTTTTTGGCGGCCAGCGAACCGGCGATGGCTAATACCGGAAGCATCAATCCGTAACGCGATACCAGCATCGCCAGGCCGAGCAGGTAGTTATAAAACGGCACATTGGCCGACAGGCCGGCGAAGGCGCTGCCATTGTTATTGCCGGCGGAGGACAGGGCATACAACACTTCGCTGAAGCCGTGGGCGCCGGGGTTGAGGATGCCAGCCTTGCCAGCCTCGGTCATCACCGCCAATGCCGTGCCGCCCAACACCAATAGCGGGGGAATCAGAATAATCACCGCCGCCATCTGCATCTCGAAGGCTTCGATTTTTTTGCCTAAATATTCCGGGGTGCGGCCTATCATCAAACCGGCGATAAACACCGCCACCAGCGCGAACACGATCATGCCGTACAGGCCCGAGCCGACGCCGCCGAATATTACTTCGCCCAGCTGTATCAACCACATCGGTATCATGCCGCCAATCGGGGTGAACGAGTCGTGCATGGCGTTCACGGAGCCGTTGGAGGCGGCGGTGGTCGCAACTGCCCACAGCGCGGAGTTGACGATGCCGAAGCGGGCCTCCTTGCCTTCCATATTGCCGCCGGGTTGTTGATTGGAAGCGGCTTGATCCACGCCCAAGCTTGTTAGTGCCGGATTGCCTTGTTGTTCGGCGGGCACGGTGACGAAAACCAAAGCCACAAACACCAGCGTCATCGCCGCCAACAGTGTCCAGCCTTGCCGGCTATCGCCGACCAAAAAACCAAAGGTATGGCACAGCGCGGCGGGAATTAACAGGATGGCGAGCATTTCCAAAAAATTGCTCAGCGGTGTGGGATTTTCGTAAGGATGGGCCGAATTGGCGTTAAAGAAACCGCCGCCGTTGGTGCCGAGCTGCTTGATGGCGATTTGCGATGCCGCCGGCCCCAAGGCCAAGGCCAAGGTCTGCTCCTGGCTTTGTTGCGTTTGGGTGAGGGGTTGGCCTTGCGCATCCAGTACGGTGTGACCGGCTGCGTCGACCGCTGGCGTCGCATACGTTAGCGGTTCTGGTAACTTGACGGTGGCGTAGCGGTCAAAAGTCTGCACCACGCCTTGTCCCACCAGGGCGACGGCCAGCAGCAATGATAGCGGCAGCAAGATATACAAAGTGGAGCGCGTCATATCCACCCAGAAATTGCCGATGCTGTTGGTATTCCGTCGGCTGAAACCGCGTATCAATGCCACCAGTACCGCCATGCCGCTGGCCGCCGACAAGAAGTTTTGCACAGTCAAACCCAGCATTTGCGTGAGATAACTCATGCTGGCTTCGCCGGCATAGCCTTGCCAATTGGTATTGGTGGCGAAACTGATGGCGGTATTTAAAGCCGAGTCGCTGGCTAGCGCCGGTAAGGCCTGTGGATTCAGCGGCAGTAGGTCTTGGCAGGTTTGCAAGGTATAAACAACCAGCAGACCCAGCAAATTAAAGATCAGCAAAGCAGCCGCGTATTGCTGCCAGCGCATGTCTTGCTTGTCTTGGATGCCGCACAGTCGATACAGCCCGCGCTCAAGTCCGGCAAACCAGGTGTTGGCGACGATGGATTCGTCTTGATACACCCGTGCCATGTAGACGCCCAGAGGCTTGCTGAGCAGTAACAGCACAGAAAGGTAAATCAGGATCTGCAAAAAGCCGGCTTCGTTCATCAGAATTTCTCCGGATAAAACAAGGCGACGATCAGATAGATAAACACCAGCAGCGCCAAGCCGCCGCTTAATAGATACAGTCCACTCATAATTACCTCCTGCCGGGAAGCGTAAACAGTTTTCGGATATGGCGCGCCTTTGCAGCGGCCAAGTTGCCGGTCGATACGTCGCAGATCGCCTGGGACACAATCTACCGATTGGCGGATAAAAAAGTCGTAAAAATTCTGGGGTGGGTTGTTAAGAAAATATAAAACTCAGCGGGTCTTGGCCGGCTGATTATTTCTAAAGTTGGATAGTTGTTGTGCTTTGGCTGGGCTGACTCGGGATTTATGCTAGTTGGTCAGCTTTACGGTTTTTGCGGCCTGCAAAAAAGCTGATGGGGACTTGCCGGCTATATCTATTAGACCGAGTTGGGCCATAACCCGCCAGACGACAATGGCAAATGTCCAGTCAAAAGCAGACGTAGGGTGTAGTGAGTTTACGAACCGCACCGATCGCGAACGATGCGCTTCATGCTGTTCAGCACATCCTATTGCCCTGGCCGCGATCGCTCCAGGCTGTGTAAAAACG
>LUUF01000080.1 GCA_001644045.1 Methylomonas methanica
AAAATTCAGGACACCCTCGATACTCTAAAGCCTATTAATGAGTTATTTGGCGTCGATGACAGATACAAGCGTCTGCGCGCAAGATGCAACGACCATACTCATTACAACTTCTTTCGACACGTAATGCTCAACGACAACGAGGTTTACATCAAGAGTCGCGATTGGTGGATCGAGCAGTTTTCTGAGGATGTCAAGGACCTATTTGTCCTTCACCTTGGATATATGTTTTTCTTGAATGATCACTACATGATGTCCAGCGACTACATAGATGCATTTGATTGCGGCATTCAACCGGAGGATGGTTCCCAATACTGGGTCGCCCCGTTCATCCAGGACATCTTTAATGAAATCATAACTCCCAAACGCCCTGACATCACCGCTGCCATCAAAGCCTATTCTGCGATGCAGCTATCGTGAGTCTACCGAAGCCCAACGTATCATTCCACCAATGCTGCGGCTAAGGTTACGCAGCCCGGTAGTATGCGGTAAACAACGTGCACCGCATCGTTCGCGATTGGTGCGGTTCGTAAACTCACCACACCCTACGCCTGCTTTTGGTTAGGCATTTGCCATTGGCACTTTTGCTTGGTCTGGCCGCTCTAAGCCTTCCCCCCTCTCAAGCCACTGCCAGCTGGGGGGACGGCTGGCAGCGATGCCTGACACTTCAAGCGAAAAGCTATCACCGGCAAACTATTTGCCCCTCCCGAATACCTTTTATCTTTAACCACCAAGCATTTCCGGCTTGCCAGCACCCAAATAAGCCATTCGCACAAAGCAAATTGCTTCTATCGCAAACCTGCATAAGCCAGCGCGCCAGCAAAAAAGCTTCTCGCGGATGGCAAATCGCTTTAATCGCCAGCCTGGATAGGCTTGCGTGCAAGCTAAAAAGCTATTCTAGAAAACCAAATCGGTGCAAGCCCAAACCGACACAAGCTTGCGCGACACCCGAAATGGTATTCCAAACAGGTAATTTGCTTTAATGGCCGACCTCGCCGGCTTGCCCGCAAGCAAAAATGCTTGGCGGACGAAGCGATTGGCTTCAAGTGCAAACCTGGATAGCCTTACCCGACTGGGAGCCGGTGGTTCAGCCTTAACTCGATGCTCGAGCAGTAAACTACTCTTGCCGCTTAGGCTCAGATCACTTTAGAGAACTGCTGCTGTTTCTGCGCCAGATATTTGTCGAACACCATGCAGATGTTGCGGATCAGCAAGCGGCCGGCGGAAGATACTTTAATGCCATCGGCTGTCAGTTCCAGCAAGCCGTCTTCCTTCATCAGATGCAAATTTTCCAATTCAGACGCGAAATACTTGGAAAAATCGATATTAAATTCGGCTTCGATTTTGCCGAAGCTCAGTTCGAAATGGCAGATCAACTGGGTAATCACCGCCCGGCGCAGCTTGTCATCTTCATCCAGGTCCACGCCGCGAAACACTGGCAGTTTGCCTTGTGAAATCGCCGCGTCGTATTCGTCCAGTTCCTTGTAATTTTGCATGTAAGCATCGCCGACCCGGCCGATGGAGGTCACGCCCAAGCCGACCAAGTCGCAATCGGAATGCGTGGAATAGCCCTGGAAGTTGCGGTACAGCTTGCCTTCTCGTTGCGCCACCGCCAGTTCGTCGTCCGGTTTGGCGAAATGATCCATGCCGATGTACACATAACCGGCATCGGTCAGCTTCTTGCCGACCATCTGCAGGATTTCCAGCTTCACTTCCGCTGTCGGCAAATCGTTGTCGTTGATTTGCCGCTGAGTTTTGAAACGGCTGGGCATGTGTGCGTAGTTAAAGATCGAAAAGCGATCCGGCGCGTAAGCCAGCACCTGATCCAGCGTGGTAGCAAAGGTTTTTTCGGTTTGCAGCGGCAAGCCGTAGATCAGATCGATATTGGTGGAACGAAAGCCTTCCTTGCGGGCGGCTTCCAAAACCGCAAAGGTTTGTTCCTTGCTTTGCAGGCGGTTCACGGCTTTTTGCACGTCCGGATCAAAATCCTGCAAGCCCAGACTGATGCGATTGAAGCCCAGTTCGCGCAATTGAGCGATGGTCAAATCGTTGGTTTCGCGCGGATCCACTTCGATGGAATATTCGCCGCCGTCGTCATCGCGCAAATTGAAATGCTGACGGGTGGTGTCCATCAACTGCTTCATTTGCTCGTAGCTTAAAAACGTCGGCGTACCGCCGCCCCAATGCAATTGATTGACCGGGCGGCTGTTATCGAACAGCTTTCCCTGCATCGCGATTTCCTTGCACAAGTTTTCCAGATACGGCACCGCATGCGCACGGTTCTTGGTGACGATTTTGTTGCAAGCGCAATAGAAACACACGGTGTCGCAAAACGGGATATGAAAATACAGCGACAGCGGACCGCCGGCGGCATTGGATTTTTGAATATGCTGTAAATACTCGGCCTCGCCGAAGCCTTCATGCAATTCCAGTGCGGTCGGATACGAGGTGTAGCGCGGACCGGACTTGTCGTAGCGCTTGATCAAGTCCAAGTCGAATTTGATTGATTGGTCCATTACTGCACTTCTTGATTAATGGTAATGCTGACGCTGGGATTACCCGACACCGCATCCAGTTGCGCCGTGCCGAGCAAATCGCCGGGTTGCGACATCGCGTTACCGGTTTTGGAAATCCGGGCGACGATGCGCAGTTGCTTGAAATCGGCCAGATGGGTTTGCGGTTGCATCGCCACGCTGTCGTTCAGCACCACGCTGGCCGGCAGATCTGATACCTGTTTACGAACGATAGCCAGCGGCATTTTCGGACCGTTCACGGCCTGCGCATAAATAAACAGGGTGTATTGCGGTTCGACTTTGGCCTTGAGCGCCGCATCCAACTCGACTTTGACAGTAATATCCACAGCCGCCGCGGACGATTCCGGCGCTTGCGGTTTTTGCTGCTCCGCTTCGGCCATTTGTATCATTTTTTGCAATTGCGCCTGCGATTCATCGTCAGCCGGCAACAAAGCGGATAATTTTTTCCAATGCGTTATCGCCTGCGCAAAATTGCCGGCTTCGGCTTTGGCCATGCCGGCCAACCATAAAGCCGTGTGATCTTCCGGCACCAGTTTTAAGGCTTGTTCGACCAATTCGGCTGGCTCGCCGCCCATTTGGCCGTTACGCGCCATCGACAAGGCGTCTGCGTAATGCAGCATTACCGCAGGATCGTTGGGTTTGCGGCGATTCAGTTCGGCAAACACATTGGCGGCGTCTTGATACTGCTGCACATACATATAAGACCGGCCCAACATCATCCAGCCTTCCAGATCCTCCGGATGTTGTTTCAAACGGGCAATCAGCTTGTCGACCATGCCTTTGACGTTGTCGGCCACTTTTTGATTGTTAGCGGCCAATTCGGCTTTGACCAAGGCTTGCGGCTCGCCGAGCGAGCCATACAAAAACAGACTTAGCAGCGGTACCGTAATCGCGACGATCGGCACTATCCAACGCCCGGTTTTAGCGCTGGGTGCCGCCGGCGCATCAGCTTCCAGATCGTCCAGCAGCGTGAGTTGCAACTCGCGATATTGCGCATCGTATTGCTCTTGCGACAACGCGCCGTTTTGCAATTGCAGTTTAAGCTCGGCCAGTTGTTGCCGAGCAATCGCGGTATTGCGTTGTTCGCCATCGGCGTAACGTAGCGGAGTTTTTTTGAACAAGGGCGGCAACAACACCAACAACGCGAGCACGATTAAACCGGCTATCATTAGCCAAAACTCAAGATTCACGCGTCGTCACCTTTTTCTAAAATACTGTTTAGCTTGGCTTGTTGCTCTTTTGTCAGCTGTTCGTCGCTGCTGCCGGTTTTGCTGCGCAACACCCAGACCGTCGCCAGGCCGATGACCAGGAACAGCACCGGACCCAACCAGAGCAACATGGTTTTCAGTTTCAAGGCCGGCTTGTACATCACGAAATCGCCGTAACGGTCTGTCATGAAATCGACGATGTCTTGGCGGGATTTACCTTGTTGCAGCATTTCGTAGACTTGGCGGCGCAGATCCTTGGCCAAATCGGCGTTGGAATCGGCGATGGTCTGGTTTTGGCAGACCAGGCAACGCAGCTCGGAAATCAGGGTTTGATAAGCCTGTTCCTGCTCGGGTTGTTTGAAATCGCGGTATTCAATCTCGGCTTGAGCCTGATAGACAAACAAGCACAAAATCAAGGCATAGAGAATTTTCATGCGCTTTCAGCCTCCAGTTTTTCAATCAGCGGCAGGAAAATGTTTTCCAGTTCGCCGGGCTGGACCGGTCCGGTATGTTTGTATCGCACCACGCCGCGTTTATCGATCACGAAGGTTTCCGGTACGCCGTACACGCCGTAATCGATACCGACGCGGCCGTCGGCATCCATCACGCTGACATTATAAGGATTACCGTGTTTGCCCAGCCAGGCGTTGGCGGCCTGTGCTTCGTCTTTATAGTTCAAGCCCACCAGCAACACCTTGTTTTGCTTGGCCAGCTCGATCAATAAGGGATGTTCCTCGCGGCAGGATACGCACCAGGATGCCCAGACATTCAGCAGCCAGACTTTGCCTTTAAAATCGGCCTGACTTAGACGCTGTTCCGGCGTCGCCAAAACCGGCAGGTTAAACGCCGGTGCCGGTTTATCGATCAGCGGCGACGGAATTTCCCGGGGGTTGAGCTTTAAACCAATCGCCAAAAACACCGACAGGGCGATGAACAACAGAAGCGGCAACAAATATTTCATTAACTTTGCGTAAGGGGTTTGTTAAGCAAACGATAGCGGCGGTCGCTGGCGGCAATCAGGCCACCCAGGGCCATAAATACCCCGCCCATCCAGATCCAGCGGATAAAGGCCTTGTAGTAAACCCGCAAACTCCAGGCGCCTTGTTTATCCAAAGGTTCGCCCAAGGCCACGAACAGGTCGCGGAATACGCCAGCGTCGATGGCCGCTTCGGTCATCGGCATGGTTTGTACCCGATACACGCGCTTTTGCGGCGACAGTTCGGCGACGGTGGCGCCATCGTGGCTGACGGTTAAATAACCTTGCTCGGCGCGATAATTAGGACCTTCGGTGCTTTTCACGCCATGAAACTGGAATACATAACCAAACAAATCCAGGGTTTCTTCCGGTGCCAGACGTACATCGCGCTCGATGCTGTATACCGAAGTAAAAGTAATGCCGATCACGAACACCGCGATGCCGAAATGCGCCAAAGTCATGCCGTAAAAACCGGCGGGGATTTGTTGCAAGCGCTCGAGTGACCAGCTTTGTAGGCGTTGTTTGAAAGCCAGGCCGGTTATGGCCAAGGTCCATAAAGCCAAGCCGGTACCCAAGGCGGCGCCCCAGGAATAAAACGGCATCGCCAACGGTGTCAATAACGCCAGCCCCACAGAAGCGGCAATCAGCCAACGCACACGTATGCCTAAAGCTTTCAAATCGTCGCTCTTCCAGCGCATCAATACGCCAAGCCCGACTACTAGCGCTAGCGGCGCCATCAATGGGATGAACACCGCGTTGAAATACGGCGGGCCGACCGACAATTTACCTAGTCCCAGCGCGTCGACGACCAGCGGATACAAAGTACCCAGCAGGATGCTGGCCGCGGTAACCACCAGCAGCACATTGTTGACCAGCAATACCGATTCCCGCGATACCAACTCGAAACGGGCATGACTTTTCACCTGCGGCGCGCGAATCGCGTACAGCAGCAATGAACCGCCGACCACCACGGCCAAAAAGATCAGGATAAACAAACCGCGCGCAGGGTCGCTGGCGAAAGCGTGTACCGAGGTCAACACGCCGGAGCGGACCAGGAAGGTGCCGAGCAAGCTCAAGGAGAATGCGAAAATGGCTAAAAGTACGGTCCAGGTTTTGAACACGCCGCGTTTTTCGGTGGCAGCCAGCGAATGAATCAGTGCAGTACCGACCAACCAAGGCATGAACGACGCGTTCTCGACTGGATCCCAAAACCACCAGCCGCCCCAACCGAGTTCGTAATAAGCCCACCAACTGCCCAGCGTAATGCCCAAGGTTAAAAACATCCAGGCGATATTGGTCCAGGGCCGCGACCAACGCGCCCAAGCGGCATCTAATCTGCCTTCCAGCAAGGCGGCAATAGAAAACGCGAATGCGACCGAGAAGCCGACATAACCCATATACAGCATCGGCGGATGAATCGCCAAGCCAGGGTCTTGCAGCAGCGGGTTTAAATCGCGGCCTTCGGGCGGGAACGGAAACAAGCGTTCGAATGGGTTGGAAGTCAGCAATAAAAACAGGATAAAACCGATGCTGACCAAGCCCATCACACCCAACACGCGAGCGCGGGTGGCATCGGGGATATGTCCGCTAAATGCCGCGACCAAGCCGGTCCAGATGGATAAAGTCAACGCCCAAAGCAATAAGGAACCTTCATGCGCGCCCCACACCCCGGAAATCAGGTAAATCAGCGGTAACGCGGTATTGGAGTTTTGCGCGACATAGGCCACCGAAAAATCGTGGCTGATGAAACTGGCAGTCAAACAGCCGTAAGCCAGGCCCATGAACAACAACTGCCCGAACGCGGCGGGTTTGGCGATATGCACCCAGCCGGCGATCGATTTGGCGGCTCCGATGATAGGCAACACGCCTTGTACAATCGCCATGCACAAGGCCAGGATCAATGCGAAATGACCGATTTCAGGGATCATGGCTGAGCCGCCGGTTTTTTCAGGCTACCGGCCACTTCCGGCGGCATGTAGTTTTCATCGTGTTTGGCCAATACTTCCTCGGCGACGAACACGCCGCGGCTGTCCAATTGGCCTTTAGCGACTATGCCCTGCCCTTCCCTAAACAAATCCGGCAAGATGCCTGAATATTCCACGGTCACTTCCTTTTCGAAATCGCTGAGTTTAAAGCGCACTAACAAATCGGCGTTGGGCCGTTCCACGCTGCCTTTCACCACCATGCCACCCAAACGAAACACCGCGTTAGTCGGCGCTTTGCCGGCAGCCACATCGCTGGTGGAAAAAAAATACATCAGATTTTCGTTGAAGGCCTGTAGTGCAAATGTCGCCGCCAAGCCCAGACCAGCCAACATCAGAATGATCAGAAACAAGCGTTGTTTTCGTATCGGTTTCATCGCGCTTGTGACCGTTTTTGTTTGATAGTGAGTTGCCGCAACAACTGTTTGCGTTGCAGCACCGGCAACACGATATTGACCACCAACACTAAGGCCGTCACGCCGTAAGCCGGCCAGACATAGACGGCGTAACCGCCCATGTATAAAAAGCTTTCCCAGCTCATGCCTGTTTCTCCAATAACGTCTTGACCCATTGCGAGGTAGTCTCGCGTTTCAATAATTCCAGTTTGGCGGCCTGCAAAACGGCAATCAAATAATAAAATTTGAATGCCGCCGCCATCAGCAACAAGGGCACCAACATGCTGACATGTATCGACGGCTTATCCATCTTGCTGACGGTCGGGCCTTGATGCAGTGTGTTCCACCATTGCACCGAATAGTGGATGATGGGGATATTCACCACGCCTACCAGCGCCAAAATCGACACCGCTCTTGCCGCCGCCCGTTTTTCTTCGATGGCGCCGTACAAACTGATCACACCCAGATATAAAAACAACAGGATTAATTCGGAGGTCAAACGCGCATCCCACACCCACCATGTGCCCCACATCGGTTTGCCCCACAAAGAGCCGGTCACCAAGGCCACAAAGGTAAAACCGGCACCGATCGGCGCGCTACTGATCAGCATCACCTCCGCCAGTTTCATGCGCCAGATTAGCGCAATCCCGCCCATGACCGCCATCAGCACGTAAATAAACAACGACATCCACGCCGCCGGCACGTGGATATAAATAATCCGGTAACTATCGCCCTGCTGGTAATCGGTGGGGGCCAGATACAGACCGCCATAGAGGCCAGCGCCAAGCAGTAACAGAAAAATAACCGTCAACCAGGGGATGAAACGATCCGCCAAGGCATAAAAGTGCGGTGGCGAAGAAGTACGATGAAAAAACCGGCTAACCGGCGCAGGAATCCAAGACATCAATTAACACTCATTTTTAACGCGGCCGCAGTCGGCAGCGGCACTAACACCAATGCCGACAGCAACATAGCCAATAAAATATTCAGTTGGGCGCCGACCGGCAAGCCGCTGGCGGCCCTATCGACAGCGCCGCTGGCGAAGATCAATACCGGCACATACAAAGGTAAAACCAACAGGGACAACAGCATGCCGCCGCGGCGCAAACCGACCGTCAACGCGACGCCGATGGCGCCAATCAAGCTCAACAGCGGCGTAGCTAAGATCAACGTCAGCCATAAAGTTCCCATCGCTTGCTCGGGCAAGCCTAAAAACACCGCCAGCAACGGCGCGACCAGCAGCAACGGCAAGCCGGTCACCAGCCAATGGGCGATGATCTTGCCCAACACCAAGATCGATAAGGCATGCGGACTCAGCAGCATTTGCTCCAACGAGCCGTCATCGAAATCGCTGCGAAACAAACTATCCAAGGATAACAAAGCCGCCAATAGCGCGGAAACCCAAATCACACCCGGCGCCATCGCCCGCAACAAGTTAGGCTGCGCACCCACCGCCAGCGGGAACAAGGTTACTACCAACACGAAAAAAAACAGCGGATTGGCCATTTCCGCCCGGCGCCGAAACGCCAGCAACAAATCGCGACGAATGATCGCCCAAAAAGCCTGAATTATTGGCATGCTTGCAGATGAATGCGTTTCAGATTGAGATCGGCCATGCTTAGATCGTGGTGAGAGGTCAAAACCGCCATACCGCCTTGCGCAATATGTTCGGCCATCAGCGATTCTATCAATTTGATGCCTTGTCTATCCAGCGAGGTGAAAGGTTCGTCGAGTATCCACAGCAAATTATGCGTAATCAACAAGCGAGCCAACGATAGGCGCCGCTTTTGGCCGGCCGACAAGGTATGCACGGGATTGTCGTCGAATCCGGCAAGTTGCACTTTATCCAACGCTTGTTCGATGTCGTATTTGCCCGCGCTACCCAGCGCCAACGCAAACTTCAGATTTTCCAACACGGTCAGTTCCTTTTTGGTGCCGTCGGCATGACCGACATAAGCCATGTCGTTGTAATAACTGCTGTCGGCGATTTTGCTGCCGCACCAATAAAGCTCCCCGGCATCGGCTTCTCTAAATCCGCACAGGATACGCAATAGCGAGGTTTTGCCGCTGCCGTTGGCGCCTTCCAGCAATAACACTTCCCCCGCCTGCAGCGAGAAACTCAACTCGGAAAACAACAAACGCTCATCGCGAAAACACGATAACTCACTGGCTTGCAGCGACACGTGTTGCGAGTTTTCCATTCATCCGTCCTTAGGCTGACACATTACGAGGGGCGCTATCTTATCATTAAGCCCGGCATAGTTCGCAATTCGCCGACAGAGAAAATCTCCCCATTTATGCGATAATCGGGCCCGTTTTGATTTATCGCAGATACCGGAGATTTTGCATGACCGCATTGATAGGCATCATCATGGGTTCCACATCCGATTGGGAAACCATGCAACATGCAGCGCAAACCCTAGAACATCTTGATATTCCGCATGAAGTGGAAGTGGTTTCGGCCCATCGCACCCCCGACAAGTTGTTTAAGTATGCGGAAACCGCGGAAGGCAAAGGTTTGGAAGTCATCATAGCCGGTGCCGGCGGTGCCGCGCATTTGCCGGGCATGACAGCCGCGAAAACCGCACTGCCGGTATTGGGTGTGCCTGTGCAATCCAAAGCCTTGAACGGCATGGATTCTTTATTATCCATCGTGCAGATGCCGGCCGGCATTCCGGTGGGCACATTGGCCATCGGCAAGGCCGGCGCCATCAATGCCGCGTTGCTGGCCGCCGCGATTATCAGCAATAAACATCCGCAGTACCGTCCGGCGCTGGATGCCTATCGTCAACAGCAAACCGACAGTGTGATCGCCACCCCTGACCCAAGACAGGTGGCCGGATGAAAATAGGCATTTTGGGTGGCGGCCAACTCGCCAGAATGATCGCCCTGGCCGGTTATCCGCTGGGATTGAAATTCATCGTGCTCGATCCTGACGTCAATGCCGGTGCCGCCGGTTTGAGCGAACATTTATTGGGCGCTTACGACGATGCGGATTTGTTGGCGGAACTGGCCGAAAAAGCCGATGTGGTGACTTACGAGTTCGAAAACGTGCCGGCTCATGTTGCCGAATTCCTGTCCAGCCATACCCAAGTTTACCCACCGGCTGGCGCATTGGCTGTGGCTCAGGACCGCTTGCTGGAAAAGAACTTCTTCAAAGACTTGGGCATACGCACCGCGCCGTTCGCAGCGATCGATAGCTTGGCCGACTTAGAACACGCCATGGGCGAAATCGGCTACCCGGCTATTTTGAAAAGCCGCCGCATGGGATACGACGGCAAAGGCCAGGTGGTCATAAAATCGGTCGACGAACTGGCAGCGGCCTGGCAAAGCATGCAAGGCGCAGCCTCTATTGTCGAAGGTTTCGTGCCTTTTCAACGCGAAGTATCGATTATCGCCGCCCGCAGTCCGTCCGGCGAGATTGCTTACTACCCCTTGTCGAAAAATCAACATCGTGGCGGCATCCTCCGCGTGGCCGAATGCTGCACAAACGACCCGGAACAAACGATTGCCGAAAACTACGTCAGTTTATTGCTGGAAAAACTGGATTACGTCGGCGTGATTGCGCTGGAGTTGTTCGACATGAACGGTGAACTGCTGGCCAATGAATTCGCGCCGCGCGTGCACAACTCAGGACACTGGACCATAGAAGGCGCCGAGACCAGCCAATTCGAAAATCACTTGCGGGCGATTCTGGATTTACCGCTAGGCTCGACGAAACCGCGCGGTTACGCCGGCATGGTGAATTTCATCGGCGGCCTGGCCGACGACACGCAACTGTTAAGCATTCCAAACGCACATTTACATCTATACGACAAAGCCCCGCGCAAGGGCCGAAAAGTCGCGCATGCCACGGTCAGAGCCGACTCCGAAAAGCAATACCGGGAGGCATTACAGCTTTTGGCCAATCTGGCTTTGGCTGTAGACGAATCATGATCTCTTAGCTTGAACCTGGGAGGTTTTAGCATGCAAGCTAAAATCTCCCGCACAGAAAATAGAGGCCACAGCCATGAAAAAAATTTTCTTCTTATTGTTCATACTGGCCGGCATCGCCATCGCGGCGTTTGTAATTTTTAATCCCGCCCCTACCGCCTATAAATCTCAAGGCGACATTCCTTATTCCGACTTCATCCGAGATGTACGCGGCAAAATGGTCGCCGAAGTGGTGATCGACGGCAGAGCCATCGATGGCCTGAGGCATAACGGCACTCGTTTTACCGCATATAGTCCCGGCGATGTGACGGTGATAGAAGATCTATTGCAAAACGGTGTGAAGATCGTCGTACAAAGACCGTTAACCCAATCGACATTCATGCAGGTGTTTTACTCCTGGGCACCCACCTTCTTGCTGATTGGGGTATTGATTTATTTCATGCGCAAGCAACTGCTTGGCGCCGGCGCACAAAGCAATTTCGGCAAAAGCCGAGCCAAATTGA
Source organism: Methylomonas methanica (assembly GCA_001644045.1). Taxonomy (GTDB): domain Bacteria; phylum Pseudomonadota; class Gammaproteobacteria; order Methylococcales; family Methylomonadaceae; genus Methylomonas; species Methylomonas methanica. The sequence continues at coordinate 11,529 of LUUF01000080.1, forward strand.
TGACGGAGAATCAGGTAAAGGTCCGCTTTAACGACGTTGCCGGCGTCGAGGAAGCCAAGCAGGACGTCGCGGAAATGGTCGATTTCCTGAAAGCGCCAGGTAAATACGAAGCCTTGGGCGGCAAAATCCCCAGAGGCGTATTGATGGTCGGCCCGCCGGGCACCGGTAAAACGCTGTTGGCGCGCGCGATTGCCGGCGAAGCCGGTGTGCCGTTCTTCTCGATTTCCGGTTCCGATTTCGTGGAAATGTTTGTCGGCGTTGGTGCATCCAGGGTCCGGGATCTATTCGTACAAGCCAAAAAGCAAGCCCCGTGCATCATTTTTATCGACGAAATCGACGCGGTCGGTCGGCAGCGCAGCCCCGGTAACATGGGAGGCACGGAAGAGCGCGAACAAACGCTGAATCAATTACTGGTCGAAATGGATGGCTTTAGCGGCAACGAAGGCATTATCGTCATCGCCGCCACCAACCGCATCGATGTATTGGATAAAGCCTTGTTACGCCCCGGCCGATTCGACCGGCAAGTGCAAGTCAGCCTACCGGATATCAAAGGCCGCGAGCAAATTCTCAGGGTGCATTCCAGCCGCGTACCCTTAGCCGACGACGTCAACCTTAACGATCTGGCGCGCGGCACACCCGGTTTTTCCGGCGCCGAATTGGCCAATCTGATCAACGAAGGCGCATTGTTCGCCGCCCGCAATAATCAGCGGGAAATCACGATGAACGACCTGGATAAGGCCCGCGACAAAACCATTATGGGCGCGGAAAAACGCACGATGATCATGAGCCGCGAAGATCTGTTGATGACCGCATACCACGAAGCCGGCCACGCCATCGTCGGCCGCCTGGTTCCGGAGCACGATCCGGTTTACAAAGTCAGTATCATGCCGCGCGGCGGCGCGCTGGGCATTACGATGTTTTTGCCTGAACGCGATGAATACAGCGCCAGCAAGGATAAATTGGAAGGCCAAATCTCCAGCTTGTTCGGCGGCCGAGCCGCCGAAGCGCTGGTTTACGGTAAGAATAAAGTCACCACCGGCGCAAGCAACGATATTCAGCGGGCCACGCAATTGGCTCGCAACATGGTCACCAAATGGGGACTATCCGACAATCTTGGGCCGCTGGACTACGGCGATAACGAAGGCAGCTACCTGGGACCGCAAGCTAAACCGATGTCCGAGCACATGGCGCGCCTGATCGACCGGGAAATCAGGTTAATTGTCGACAACAACTATCTAAGAGCCGAAACCCTATTGAAGGAAAATATCGACATCCTGCACAACATGGCGCAAGCCTTATTGGACTGGGAAACGCTGGACAAACATCAGATCGACGAATTGATGCAGGGTCGAACGATTACGCCGCCAGCGCTTGATGTGATTCAAACCCTGGACACAGACGCCACACCGGCAGCCTAATTTCCGGCGAGCGGAACTGCTCCGCCCGCTAATCCTTAAGATGCAGACTGTGATCGCGGGCCAGTAGTAAGTAAAAAGCCGGCACCACAAATAAAGTAAACAACGTGCCCAAGCCCAAGCCGGTGGCGATCACCAGGCCAATCGCAAACCGGCTGGCCGCGCCCGGCCCCGTGGCCAGCAATAAAGGTAGCATCGCTACTATCATCGCCACCGTGGTCATCAAAATAGGCCGTAGGCGGATGCCGGCCGCTTGTTCGATGGCCAAATGCTTGTCCATTTGCTCGCGAATTTGCAATTGATTGGCGAATTCGACGATCAAAATGCCATTCTTGGCAACCAAGCCGATCAAGGTTATCAAACCCACCTGTGTGTAAATATTGACCGTCGCAAACCCGAGCATCAAAAACGCCATCGCGCTGGCGATGGATAGCGGCACGGAAATCAGAATGATCAAAGGGTCGCGCCAGCTTTCGAATTGCGCGGCCAGCACCAGATAGATAATCAGCAAGGCCATAAAGAACGTCACGATCAATACATTGCCTTGCTGCAAATATTGCCGCGATTCGCCGGTGTAATCGAAACCGAAACCGCGCGGAAACACCTCAGCGGCGATTTTTTCCAAACCGGCCATCGCATCACCAAGCCCCACGCCGGGAATCACCATGCCGCTAACGGTCAAGCTATTCAATTGTTGAAACTGGCTGCGCTTGCCGGGTTCCACCGAGTTTTCAATTTTTACTAGTGAGGACAACGGTACTTGCGCACCGGAGGCGGTGCGCAAATAGTAATAATCCAGTTTGCTTATATCCAGACGGGAAGCATCGTCCACCTGCGGAATCACTTTATAGCTGCGGCCCTGCAAACTAAAGCGGTTGACGTATTGCCCACCCAGCAAAGTCGCCAGGTTGCTGCCGATATCCTGCATCGTAATACCCAGATCGGCGGCCCGATCGCGGTCTATCACCAGCGTCGATTTCGGCCGATTGAAGGAAACGTCTTTCATCAGGAAGGCAAACTGACCGCTCTGCATGGCTTTACCCAGCAATTCATCGGCTGCCTGATCCAGCTTGACGTAATCGGCATCGCTGGTGATCACGAACTGCATGGGCAGCCCGCCGCCGGAACCCGGCAAACTGGGCGGTGGAATCACCGCGCTCTGAAAACCGGCCACTTTATCCACTTTACTTTGCAGTTCCGGTACGATTTGCGGCAGGGAGCGGTTGCGTTGAAACGTGGATGGCATTTTGAAACCGCTGAACACGGTATTAGTGTCGCCGCCAAAGCCCATAATCAGAAAGCTTTCTTCATGTTCCGGCATGCTCTCGAACTCGCGAATCAGTTCGCGGGCATAGACTTCGTTGTATTTCAGGGTCGAAGTTTGCGGCGCCGTGGAAATCGCGAATAAAAAACTTTGGTCTTCGGTCGGCGCCAACTCCTTGTTGGACAGCATGAACATAAAGTAGATACTAACCAATACCAACAAGGCGAACACCATCACCGCCGCCGGATATTCCAACACTTTATGTAACAGGCGCAAATAGTAACGGGCCAAGCCGTCGAAAAAATGCTCCACGGCTAGTTCGAAGCGTCCGGGTTGGCCGGCTTCTTTTAAAAAACGCGAACTCATCATCGGCGATAAGGTCAGTGCCACCACCCCGGAAACCAGCACCGCGCCGGCCAGGGAAAATGCGAATTCGGTAAACAAGGTGCCGACCAGCCCGCCCATGAAACCGATCGGCGCGTAAACCGCGATCAGCGTGGTGGTCATCGCGATGACCGGCAGACTCAGTTCGCGGGCACCTTCGATGGCGGCCTGCATGCGGGTGTGGCCGTCCTCGATATGCCGGTGAATGTTTTCCACCACGACGATCGCATCATCCACCACCAGACCGATCGCCAATACCATCGCCAGCATGGTTAGTAGATTTAAGGAAAACCCCATCGCCAGCATCAAAAATGCACCGCCCACTAAGGACAGCGGAACGGTCACCGCCGGGATTAACGCGGCTCGCAACGAACCCAGGGACAAAAATATCACCACCAAGACGATAGCGACCGCTTCCAGCAAGGTGCTAAATACCTCGTGAATCGAATCGTCGATAAATTGGCTGGCATCGTACGGCAACAAAATATGCATCGCATCGGGCAGATCGCGTTCGATCTCTGTTAATTGCTGCTTAACGGCCTTGGCGACGGTGAGCGGATTGGCGCCGGGCGCTTGCTCTATGCCCATGAAAATCGCCATTTTGCCTTTGTACCAGTCCACCGAATCGTAGTCTTCGCTGCCTAGTTCGATATTGGCAATGTCGGCCAAGCGCACCAGGGTGCCTCCGCGATTGCTGACCACCAATTGTTGGAACTGCTGTTGGCTGACCGCGTCGGTGGTGGCGCCCAAATCGAGCTTGACGTAATTACCCTTGGTGCCGCCCACCCCGGACAGGTAATTATTGGCGCGCAGCACTTGATCCACCTCGCCGGCCGTGACCCCAAGCGCCGCCATCCGTTCCGGATCCAGCCAGATTCGCATCGCAAAGGTCTTATTGCCCAACATCGCCGCTTTGCCGACGCCCGCGACGGCTTGCAGCTTGGGTTGCACGACCCGCAGCATGTAGTCGCTGAGCTGCGCGGCTTGTAAGGTATCACTGTATAGCGCGATATACATCAAGGCCGTGTCGTCGCCAGTCTGCGAGGTAATCACCGGATCCTCGGCTTCTTCCGGTAAGACATTGCGCTGGCTGGCGACCTTGGCCTGGATTTCCGCGACCGCAGCGTTCGGGTCGTAATTCAGGCGCATATGCGCCTCGATTACCGAGCTACCTTGCCGGCTGCTAGAGGATAGATAATCGATACCATTGGCTTCGGCAATGGCTTGCTGCAGGGGCGTGGTGATAAAGCCCTTGATCAGTTCGCTGCCGGCGCCGGGATAAGAGGTGGTGATGGTCACCACGGTGTTTTCGGTCTCCGGGTATTGGCGCAGTTCCAATACCGTCAAGGCCCGCAAACCCAGAATCAAAATCAGCAGACTGACTACGCTGGCAAGTACCGGCCGTTGAATGAACAGATCGGTAAATTTCACCGCGCGGCCTCGCGCTCGCCTGGCGCGGGCTGCTTATCCACCGCTACCGGCATCCCATTGCGCAATTTGATTTGGCCGGCGCTGACCACCTTATCGCCAGCATTTAAACCGCTGAGAATCTCCACCCTGCCCGCGCGGCTCTGTCCGCTTTGCACTTGCCGGTTTTGCACGGTAAAACCTTTGTCGTCACCGACCAGCAAAAACACGGACTCACCGTAAGGATTGTAAGTAAGCGCCGTGTCCGGCACGGTCAATACCGCACTTTGTTTTCCGGAAACGATTTGCACCTGGGCAAACATGCCGGGATGGAGGCCTTTGTCCGCATTTTTTAAACGGGCCTGCACCTTCAAGGAGCGGCTTTGTTGCTCCACCGCAGGGCTGATCGCGATAATTTCGCCGGTAAAGCTTTTATCGGGGTAGGCCTGGACATTGATAGTGATTTGCTGACCAACGCTGAGTTGACTTAAATAGCGTTCCGGCAAGTTAAAATCCAGAAAAATAGGATCCAGTTTTTGCAGCGGAATGATGGCTGAACCGACGGGCAAGTATTGGCCCAAATCGACCTGGCGTATGCCCAACTCGCCGTTAAACGGCGCTTTTATCTGCTTCTTGGCGATTAATGTCTGTTTGCTGGCTACCGCGGCACGCGCCTCGTCCAGCAACGCTTTGTTTTGGTCGTAATCGGATTGGGAGACGAATTTCTTGTCTATCAATTGGGCGCTACGTTGATACCGAATTTGCGCCAGCCGCTGTTCGGCCTGTAAACCTTGCAATTCCGCTTGATCGGTGGTGCTGTCCAGCTCGATTAACAATTGACCTTGTTTAACCGTTTGCCCGGACTCGAAATGAAGCGCCTTGATTTGCCCGGCGACTTCGTTGCTGATGTTAATACCCGCTACCGCCCGTAAACTACCGACCGTTGCCAATGACGTGGGCCATTGCTCTTGTTTAACTTCGGCAACGGCAACCAGCGGTGGTGGCGGCGCTTGCATCTGGCTGACGGCTTGGTTGATTTGAAAAAACTTCATGCCGAACAATCCACCCAGAATCAGCAAGGTCAATAGCAAGACGAGCAAAATACGTTTAGTCATGCGCGGATTAATCAGATTGAGACGTTAAAAAAGGCTATCAAATATATAGCGGCGCCATTCTGCGCCAATAATGGCCTTGATGCGCGCGCCCTTCCCATTCATATAAAGCGTGTCGAATACCCTTGGCAGCTAATATATGACTTAGCTCATGATTGTTCTGCAAAAACGGGTCTTCCTTACCGATAACCAAGGTAATTTCCATTTGCTGCAAATACGCTAATTGCGCTTCGCAATTCAGGTTGGGTAAAAAATGGGTTGGAGTATGAAAGTAGACATGATCGTCATAATAGCCGTCGAAGAGGTTTTTGAAACACTCCACTTCCAGCGTCAAATCGAAACGACCGGAGAACGCCACCAATTTTTTAAATAAATGCGGATGCCGGAAAGCGATATTGGCGGCATGATAACCGCCTAAACTACAGCCGTGAGCAATCACGCAAGGATGCGGATTTTTCAAGGCCATGAACGGCATGATTTCGTTCAATATATAGTCCTCGAAAAACATGTGTCGCTGAATACGGTCTTTCGGCTTGCGCCAAAAACAGTAAAAAGTTTCATGATCGATGCTGTCAACACAGTACAACTGTATGTGTCCCGCTTCAATTTTATTTCGCAGCCTTTCGACAATGCCGAGGTTCTCGTACTCGTAAAAACGGCCGTCGCGAGTTGGAAAAATTAGTACTTTGGCCCCGGCATGACCGAAAACCAAAAACTCCATGTCGCGGCCCAAGCGCGGACTGTACCAGTGATGATATTCGCGATTCATAACCTAAAGCGACGATTCTCCGAAAAAATGTTGTAGCTCCGCAATCAATTGCCGCTCTTGATCGTGCTGACGCGGATAATCGAAATGTCCCGCATCCAATATAAATAAATGCTTTTCCGCGGCCCAAGCGTTGTAAATCGCAAACTGTCCCGGTGGCGCTACGACCGGATCGAATAACGCCACTGCAGCATGCAAGGGCTGCAACGCATAACGCGCAGAAACAGCGGCATCGTAATAGGCTAATGTGTCAAACACATTATGGTGATGTTGGCTGTAGGCTTTCAAAGCAGCGGCACTGCCGCTGGTAGGCAAGCTTAAACGCAAAGGCTGATTGCCGAAGGTAGGGACATTCAAGTGCACTCGTTTGATCCTGGCGTCCCAAGGCGCCGCCAAAGCCCCGATTCCGCCGCCAAAACTAATGCCCATGTAGCCGATTTTATCCGCGATTGCAGGATAACGCTCAACCAGAACGGTTACGGCTAACCATAGATCTTCTATACATCCGCCAATCACGTAATGATTAGGATCGTCGATACCCTGCACGACATGCTGATTCGGCTGTTCCGGCAAGCGCTCGCAACGACTGCGAGATATGCCGCGGAAGCACGGAAAAAGTAAGGCCGCACCCGGAATGCTGAGATGAAAATCCGGCTGTTCTCTGCCACCATAACCATGACCTACCACTATGCTTCGAGTAATAGGCTGCGCATCCGGCTCAAGCAGCCAGCCGGCTATACGAAAACCATCGGTAGACTGATAGCTTATGTCGTAGACTCGGTAGCCCGCGCGCAGGCATTGGTAATTCAGAGAAAATTGCGGAGAGACCGTTAAGGCTTTTTGATATTTATCCCGCCAAAACCGACTAAAATCGGCAGGCTCTTGCGGAGCCGGAACGCTTAGCAAATCATCGAGACTGTAACCGTAGCCAGGATCATAGCTGTAATAATGATCGAATAAGCTCACTGGCAACCGGCCTGATTAAATTCTACTTAGGTCCTTTATATCGGAGCCTAATTTGCAATGGGGCAACAATCTTGAAGTGGCGACCGATGCCGCCACTCGAAAATCATCTAAAGTTCAACGCTATTCACATCTGATGTGGGTTGCGTTGGTTTTGTTAATTCACTATCTGCCGTCAATCGACAATTTTGAATTTTTCCCTGGAAGCATCGACCATATCCCGTAATTCCTTTCCCGGTTTAAAATGCGGCACATGCTTTTCTGTTAAGGACACTGAATCGCCGGTTTTGGGGTTACGTCCCAATCGTGCTGAACGATGGTGTAATGAAAAACTGCCAAAACCTCTGATTTCTATCCTATCGCCACTTGCCAGCGTATCGCTCAAGTGATCAACAACGCATCTGACTGCCAATTCAACATCTTTAAGCGCGAGATGAGGCTGCTTTCGTGCCAGCATCTCTATCAATTCTGATTTCGTCACATCCAGCCCTGAATAATCAAAAAAGGGTGACATGAGCTAGTCATGCCACCCTTGGAGATGGTTTTACTACTTGTCCATTTGTTTAAAGATATCGCCTAATGTGGCTGTACCAGCATTTTGTGACGAGTAATCTTTAATGGCATTCGACTCTTCTTCGAAATCTTTCGCTTTGATAGACAAAGAAATAGATTTAGTCTTTTTGTCAACACCGACAAACTTAGCTTCGATTTCTTCGCCTTCTTTCAACAAGGTGCGAGCATCTTCGACGCGGTCGCGTTGAATCTCGGAAGCGCGCAAGTAGCCTTCGACGTTATCGGCCAAGGTTACAATCGCACCCTTAGCATCGATTTCTTTGATGACGCCTTTAACTAAGCTGCCTTTTTCATGAACGGCAATATAGTTTTGGAAAGGATCTTGTTCCAATTGTTTGATGCCCAGCGAAATACGCTCGCGCTCGGAATCGACAGCCAGAATCACAGTCTCGACTTCATCGCCTTTTTTGTAATTGCGAATGGCTTCTTCGTCGTTCTCGTTCCAGGAAATGTCGGACATATGCACCAAACCGTCAATACCGCCATCCAGGCCGATAAAGATACCGAAATCGGTAATAGATTTGATTTTGCCGGAGATTTTGTCGCCTTTGTTATGTGTAGCGGCAAATTCATCCCAAGGGTTGGAACGGCATTGTTTCATGCCCAGTGAAATACGACGACGTTCTTCGTCGATTTCCAGAACCATAACTTCAACTTCGTCGCCCAATTGGACAACTTTGGATGGGTTGACGTTTTTGTTGGTCCAGTCCATTTCGGATACGTGAACCAAACCTTCGACGCCTTCTTCGATTTCCACAAAGCAACCGTAGTCAGTCAGGTTGTTAACTTTACCGAACACGCGAGTGCCGGCTGGGTAACGGCGAGCGATGTTTTGCCATGGATCTTCATCCATTTGTTTCATGCCCAACGATACGCGAGTTTTGTCTTTATCGAATTTCAGGACTTTAACTTTGACTTCCTGACCGATTTCTACGCACTCGGATGGGTGCCGTACACGGCGCCATGCCATATCGGTAATGTGCAACAGACCGTCGACGCCGCCCAGATCGATAAACGCACCGTAGTCGGTGAGGTTTTTAACGATACCGGTAACGATCGCACCGTCTTGCAGCGTTTTAACCAACTCTTCGCGCTCTGCACTGTATTCGCTTTCTACGACCGCACGACGTGACAACACCACGTTGTTACGTTTTTGGTCGATTTTGATGACTTTAAATTCCAGGTCACGATTTTCCAGGAAAGCAGTATCGCGGATAGGACGAACGTCAACCAGAGAGCCCGGCAAGAAGGCACGCAAGGCGCCGACTGCAACCGTGAAACCGCCGCGTACTTTGCCGTTGATACGGCCGACGATGGTTTCTTGGGTTTCAAAGGCTTTTTCCAGTTCCGCCCAAGCTTTACTTTTCTTGGCTTTATCACGGGAAAGAAGAGTGGCACCCAGGCCATCTTCGAATAAATCGAGAGCAACCTCAATTTCGTCGCCTACATTGACCTCTAGGTCGCCGTCGGCATTCAGAAATTGCCATTTAGGGATGACCCCTTCTGATTTGGCTTGCGTGCTGACGATAACAAATTCGTTTTCGATATCAACAACTGTACCAATTAGCATTGCGCCAGGACGCATTTCGGTCTTGGCATAACTCTCTTCAAACAACTCTGCAAAGCTTTCGCCCATCTCTTCTTTCCCAAACTTGCTAAGACTCAAGCAAGCTTTCTCTTCTCTGAAATTAAAATAAAGTCACCGATAATAATTCGGTAACCACCAATAGCCTTAATCGACTAAATTTACTACCTGATCAATCACTTGCTGAATAGTCAAACTGGATGAATCGATATAATGCGCACCTTCCGGTACGGTGAGCGGAGCCGCAGCCCGCTGCTGATCGCGACGATCACGTTCTTCTATTTCCCGAGTGATTTGAAGAAGATTAGCATCAATCCCCTTTTCAATCAACTGTTTATATCGCCTAAGAGCCCTTTCCTCGGCGCTGGCTGTTAAATAAACCTTGATTTTGGCATCTTGAAACACCACGCTACCCATGTCTCGACCGTCCGCGACCAGGCCCGGAAGTCTTTGAAAATCCTTTTGTTTTTGCAATAACACTGATCTCACTTCCGGATACACGGCAATGACGGACGCGGTATTGCCGGTGGTTTCGGTGCCCAGTTGGCTGGTAATGTCGGCGCCATCTAGCTTAACGATTAACTCGTCACCGCAATCGAATTCTAACGACATAGCTTCAGCGACTCGGCAAATAGCGGTTACGTCCGTTAACTCGACACTCGATTTTAAGACCGCAACAGCTAACGAGCGATAAATCGAGCCGCTATCCAGATAATTCCAGCCTAAAAGTTTTGCAACGGCACGGCTAACCGTGCCTTTACCAGCCCCGCTTGGACCGTCTATCGTCAATACCGGTACATGCATATTAAAAGCTCGTCAGAGCCAAACCTAGTTTGGTGGCTAAATCACGAAACTCGGGGAACGAAGTATTCACGTTCGCGCAATCTTTGATCGTGATCGGGCCGCTAGATCGCAAGCCGGCAATCGAAAACGACATCGCGATACGGTGATCGCCATGCGATTCGACTTCGCCACTGCCGATATGGCCACCGCCGTTAATCACCATGCCATCCTTGGTAGGTTGCGCGTCGACACCGAGAATTTGCAAACCGTCAGCCATTACTTGGATACGATCGGATTCCTTAACCCGTAACTCTTCAGCGCCTGTCAACACGGTTTGACCTTCGGCGCAAGCAGCGGCAACAAACAATACCGGAAACTCATCGATCGCCAGCGGTACCAAATGCTCAGGAATATTGATCCCTTTCAATTGACTGGAACGTACGCGCAAATCGGCAACCGGCTCGCCGCCGACTTCACGCTCATTCAATACTTCGATATTGGCTCCCATCAAGCGCAAGATGTCAATCACGCCGGTACGTGTCGGGTTAATGCCGACGTGGCGCAAGGTAACATCCGAGTCTGGAGCGATACTAGCGCCAACCAGAAAGAACGCCGCCGAGGAAATATCGCTAGGCACATCAATGTGCGCGGCAGTCAATTTGCCTTGGTTGGTAATACGGGCTGTGCTGCCTTCGCGTGTGACCGGATAGCCAAAACCGTTCAACATGCGCTCGGTGTGGTCGCGGGTCGGCGCGGGTTCGGTCACACTGGTCTCGCCTTCGGCATACATGCCGGCAAGCAACAAACAGGATTTGACCTGGGCGCTGGCGATGGGCATATCGTAATGAATGCCTTGCAGTTTGCCGGCTTTGCCTTTGATATGCAGCGGCGCGGTGCCGTTTTCCTGGGTAACGATCTCGGCGCCCATCAGCGCCAACGGCGCGGTGACCCGTTTCATCGGCCGGGATTCCAATGATTTGTCGCCAGTCAAAACAGTATCGAATGGTTGTCCCGCCAACAAACCGCTCAACAATCGCATCGACGTGCCGGAATTACCCAAGTACAGAGGCTTTTCCGGCGCTTGCAAACCGTGCTTGCCGACGCCGTGTATCGTCACTTCGCCATTGACCGGACCTTCGATTTTTACACCCATCGCCCGGAACGCTTCCAGGGTCGAGATCGCATCTTCCGCGTTTAAAAAGCCGGTGACATGCGTAACGCCTTCCGCCAAAGAACCCAGCATAATGGAGCGGTGCGACATGGATTTATCGCCAGGCACACGGATTTCGCCGCGCAAGCTACCGCCCGGCTGTACTTGAAAAGTAATGGTTTGTGACATGTTAATCTTCTTAGTCTTCTTGTTGATCGAGAAAACGCTGCCGGGCATTTCTGGCATACGTAAAGGTTTCGAACAGTTGCGCGGATTGATCCTCAACCAGCAATTGCTCTATTTTGCTTAATTCCGCTTGAAACTGCCGGATCAAAGGCACGATTTCCTGTTTATTGGCCAGACAAATGTCCTGCCACATGGTCGGATCGCTGGACGCGATGCGACTGAAATCCCTGAAACCGCCGGCGGCATATTTGAATATTTCCCGCTGTTCGTCCTTGCGTCCCAACAAACCGACCAAGGCAAAAGCCAGAATATGCGGCAAATGACTAGTGGCCGCCAGCACGGTATCGTGATGCTCCACCGACATCACCGAAACGCTGGAGCCGATCTGTTCCCAAAACGAATGGATTTTTGCCAGCGCCTGTTTATCGGTGTTTTCCAGCGGCGTCAGAATCAGGCGACGATTGACGAATAAATCGACGGTCGAGGCATCCACGCCGCTACGCTCGGCACCGGCAATCGGATGTGCCGGCACGAAATTGTCAGGTACTGCGCCAAAAACCGCCTCAAGTGCCGATACCACACTGCCTTTGGTACTACCGGCATCGCTGTAGATAGTTTCCGGGTTCCAGTACGGCTTAATCTGTTCGAAAATGACTTGCATACTGCCGACCGGCGTCGCCACAATTACGCAATCGGTATTTTCCAGTGCGGCGGCAATATCGGTGTAAAACTCGTCGATGACGCCGAGTTGCTTGGCCAATTGCATATTCAGCAGATTTTTCTCCCGGCCATATGCAACGACTTCACGGCATAAACCTTGGGCACGGGCGGCTCTAGCAATAGAGCCGCCGATCAAACCTATGCCGATGATACAGAGGCGGTTAAACACCGCTCAGCACCTCGCGCAATGCGTTTATAAATATCGCATTTTCCCGCTCGGTGCCGATACTGACCCGCAAATGCTTGGGCATTTCGTAATTGGCTACCGGCCGCACGATCACACCCTTACGCAGCAAGGCCTCGTAAATAGGCAAAGCCGCTTGTTTCACATCCACGGAAACGAAATTACCGGACGAGGGTATCCACGGCAAATCCAATTCCTTAAAGGCCTCTGTCAGCTGCGCCATGCCGGCACTATTAAGCGCCACAGTCTGATTCAAATAATCGGAATCCCCTAATGCAGCTTCTGCTGCGGCTAAAGCCAGCATGCTGCAATTGAAAGGCTGACGCACCCGATTTAACAAATCGGCGATGTCCGGCGAAGAAATCCCGTAACCGATACGCAAGCCCGCCAAGCCGTATGCCTTGGAGAACGTGCGGGCTATGATCAAGTTTGGATAACGAATCGGCCAAGCCAGCGATTCCGTTCTGACCGCAGGATCAACAAATTCGTAGTAAGCTTCGTCCAGCACGCACAGCACATGGGCGGGCAATGACGCGATAAACTTTTCCAGTTCATCTTTATCCAGCAAGGTGCCGGTCGGATTGTTGGGATTGGCGATAAATACCAAGCGTGTTTGCGGACCAATTTGTTTGCGCATCGCCGTCAAATCATGACCGTAACTTTTGGCCGGCACGACTTTGGCTTTGGCGCCGACGGCTTGCGTCAGAATCGGATATAACGCAAACGCATGCTGGGAAAACACCACTTCCAATTCCGGAGTGACGAAGGTACGCATCACCAACTCCAGGATCTCGCTGGAACCGTTACCCAAGGTAATTTGTTCGGGTGCCACTTTTAATTTGGCCGACAGCGCTGCCTTCAACGCAAAACCGCTGCCATCGGGATAGCGGGTTAGCTCAGGCAATGTCGCTTGAATGGCAGCAGCCACTTTGGCGCCGGTGCCAAGCGGGTTTTCGTTAGAAGCCAGTTTGATGACTTCTGCTATGCCCAGCTCGCGTTGCAATTCTTCAACCGGTTTGCCGGGCACGTAAGGCACCAGCTGTTGAACGCCGGCAATAGCAAGTTCTAAAAATTTGTTCATCGACCTAAGATTAAATAACGGCTTTTGGATAAGAGCCTAGGATTTTCAACATTTTGACGTTGTTTTGCAGAGTTTCCAGTGCTTTGGCGACATCGGGATCGTCGCGATGCCCGTCAATATCGATAAAAAACACGTATTCCCACAAACCCTGCCGCGACGGTCTGGATTCTATGTGCGCCATGCTGATGCCGTATTCGGCGAACGGCCCCAGGATTTTATGCAGCGCGCCGGCTTGATTGCCGGTGGACACCAAAATAGAGGTTTTATCCAGCCCGGTGGATGCCGGTTGTTGTTTGCCGATGACGATAAAGCGCGTGGTGTTGTTTGATTCATCCTCAATATGCTGTTCGATGATGTTCAACTCGTACAATTCGGCTGCCATTAAGCCGGCTATCGCAGCCTTATTGTGATCCAAAGACGCTAGTCTCGCTGCTTCGGCATTGCTGCTCACCGCCGTGCAAGGCACACCAGGCAAATAGCTATTTAGCCATTGCCGGCATTGCGCCAAGGATTGTTGATGCGAATAGACTTCGTTAATCGCCGTCAAACTATCCATTTTGCCGAGCAGGTTTTGATGCACCCTAATTTCCACTTCGCCGCAAATCTGCAGTGAGGTGGTCATGAAGCGGTCCAGCGTATGCGCAATCACCCCTTCGGTAGAATTTTCCACGGGTACCACGCCAAACTGGCAATGACCGGTTTCCACGGCCAGAAAAATCTCCGGGATGGTCGCAACCGGAATACCCTTTACGGCATGGCCGAAATGCTTGAACGTCGCTTGCTGGGTAAAGGTACCGACCGGTCCCAAAAACGCCACTTCCAGGGGCTTTTCCAAAGCCAAACAAGCCGACATCAGTTCGCGAAACAGATGCACCGAAGCATCGTCACTCAAAGGCCCTGGGTTCAGCTCCTTGATTTTGCGTAACACCTGCGCTTCGCGATCAGCACGATAAAAACTACCGGTTTCGCCTTCGGCCATTTTGGTTCTGGCTACTTCGATCGCGCATTCGGCCCGTTGATTGATCAGTTGCAACAGCTGCCTATCGATGGAATCGATACGGTCGCGCAACTCAGACAGTGGAATAATCGCCGTCATGCGGATAACTAGTGAGTGCGTTCGAATTCGGCCATGAAATCGATCAAGGCATCGACACCGGCTTCCGGCATGGCATTGTAAATACTGGCGCGCATACCGCCGACCGAGCGGTGACCGGGCAATGAGCCCAATCCATTTTTATCGGCTAGCGCCAAAAACTCTTTGTCCAGCGCAGCGTCAGCCAACACGAAAGGCACATTCATTCTGGAACGGTACTCTTTCACGACGGGGTTACTGTACAGAGTGGATTGATCGATAGCCTGATACAACTTGCCGGCCTTACGGATATTTTGTTGTTCAATAGCAGCGATACCGCCTTGCTGTTTCAGCCATTGCAGTACCAAACCGAGCAAATACCAGTTGTAGGTAGCCGGTGTGTTCAACATCGAATCCGCTTTTGCCTGTTGTTGGTAGTCGAATACTGCCGGCACGGTTTTCGGTGCCAGGCCGACCAAATCGTCACGAACGATGACCACGGTCACGCCGGACGGACCCATATTTTTCTGGGTGCCCGCGTAAATAATGCCGTAGCGACTGACATCGACCGGACGCGACAAAATGTTCGAGGACATATCGCACACCAAGGGCAAATCGCCGGCATCGGGAACGTCAGAAAATTCCACGCCGTGGATGGTTTCGTTGGAGGTGTAGTGCAGATAAGCAGCGTCTTTATCGAGATTCCAGGTATCGAACGCTGGGATAGTGGTAAATTTTTCGGCTTCCGAGGTAGCAGCAATCTGTACTTCGCAATATTTGCCGGCTTCTTTGATGGCGCTGGTAGACCAGGCGCCGGTATTAACGTAACAAGCTTTGGTTTTGCCGTTGAGAATATTCTGCGGAATCATCGCGAACTGCGCGCTGGCGCCGCCTTGCAGGAACAGCACTTTGTAATTCGCAGGAATGCCGAGCAGTTCGATCAGATCGTTTTTCATCGCTTCGGCTATGGCCATGAAATGCTTGCCGCGGTGGCTCATTTCTATCACCGACATGCCGCTATCCTGCCAATTCAACATCTCTTGTTGAGCCTGCAGCAATACCGATTCCGGCAACATGGACGGACCGGCGCTAAAGTTGTAAATCCTTGCCATGGTTATTCCTCTTCTCCGCCTTGTTCGGCGCTATCTGCTACAACATCGTTTTCATCGACTTCGCCGTCAACATCATCCTCTTCATCGCCGAGACCATCGATTCGATCCACGCCAACCACTCTTTCGCCCTTATCCAGACGAATTACGGTTACGCCTTGGGTATTTCTACCAACCACTGAAATTTCCTTAACCCGAGTCCGCACCAATATGCCGCCGTCGGTGATCAACATAATTTCGTCGGTATCGTTCACCAATACCGCGCCCACTACCGCGCCATTGCGCTCGGAGGTCTGGATCGCGATCAAACCCTGACCGCCGCGACGATGCTGGGTAAACTCTTCCAGTTTGGTGCGTTTGCCGTAACCGTTTTCGGTGATATTCAACACAGTGCCTTCGGTTGAGATAATCAGCGAAATGACCTTTTGACCTTCCTGTAAGCGAATGCCGCGTACACCGGTAGCCGTTCGGCCCATCGAGCGTACATCGGTTTCGTTGAAGCACACCGCTTTGCCGTCGCTGCTAAACAGCAATACATTTTGCTGGCCGTCGGTAATCGCCACGCCCACCAATGTATCGTTTTCGTTCAAATCGATGGCGATTTTGCCGTTGCTGCGCTGCCTTTCAAATTCGGGCAACGGGGTTTTCTTCACGGTACCCGATGAGGTTGCCATAAAGATGTATTTATCAGCGCTGTATTCACGCACCGGCAACATCGCATTGATTTTCTCGCCTTCATCCAACGGCAACAAATTCACGAACGGCTTGCCGCGCGACGCCCGGCTGGCGACCGGCAAATTAAATACCCGTAACCAATAGACTTTGCCCGACGACGAGAAACACAAAATAGTGTCGTGGGTATTGGCGATGATCAATTTTTCGACGAAATCGTTTTCCTTCGTCGCCGTTGCCGACTTGCCGCGACCGCCGCGGCGCTGAGCTTTGTAATCGCTGAGCGGCTGCGTTTTCACATAGCCTTCATGCGACATCGTCACCACCATGTCCTCTTCGGTAATCAGATCTTCGGCGGACAGATTGGAATAATCCTGGACGATTTCGGTACGCCGTGGATCGGCGTATTGATTTCTGATTTCTTCCAGTTCTTCGCGTATCACTTCCATCAAGCGCACATCGTTGCCGAGAATATGCAGGTATTCGTCGATCAGTTCCAGCAATTGCTTGTATTCGTTGACGATTTTTTCTTGCTCCAACCCGGTCAAGCGATGCAGACGCAAATCCAGGATTGCTTGCGCCTGATTTTCGGATAAGCGATACGCGCCGTCTACCAGGCCAAATTCAACGGATAAATCATCCGGCCGCGAACGATCGGCGTCGGCTCTATCCAGCAATGCGGCAACCAAACCGGCTTGCCAGGTTTGGGCCAGTAAGCCCACTTTGGCTTCTTGCGGATTCGGCGAAGTTTTGATCAGCTCGATCATTTCGTCGATGTTAGCCAACGCAACGGCCAAACCTTCCAGGATATGCGCCCTTTCCCGCGCCTTACGCAGGTTATAAATCGTTCTGCGGGTGACGATCTCTCGGCGGTGATCGACAAATGCCGCCAGAATCTCTTTCAGACCCATCAAATGCGGCCGACCGTCATACAGAGCAACCATATTGATACCAAATACGGTCTGCATCTGGGTTTGTTTGTACAGATTATTCAGCACCACGTCAGGCACTTCGCCGCGCCGCAGCTCAATCACCATGCGCATACCGTCCTTGTCGGATTCGTCGCGCAGGCCGGAGATACCGTCCAGTTTGCCTTCCTTGACCAGTTCGGCGATTTTTTCCAACAAGCGGGCTTTGTTGACCTGGTAAGGTAGCTCAGTAGTAATAATGGCTTGACGGCCGCTATCGCCTATATCTTCGAAATGACTGCGGCCGCGCAAATAAATACGGCCGCGACCGGTCGCATACGCTTCAAAAATACCGGACGCACCGTTAATGATGCCGGCGGTTGGAAAATCAGGTCCCGGCACGATTTGCATCAATTCGGGAATAGTCAGATCGGGGTTTTCGATTAGCGCCAGACAAGCGCTGATAATCTCACCCAGATTATGCGGCGGAATATTGGTGGCCATACCGACCGCGATACCGGAAGAGCCATTGACCAACAGGGTTGGTACCCGGGTTGGCATCACGGTCGGTTCGGATTCCGATTCGTCGTAGTTGGCGACGAAATCGACGGTTTCCTTATCCAGGTCGGCCAGCAATTCGTGGGCGATTTTCGACATACGCACTTCGGTATACCGCATCGCCGCCGGCGAATCGCCGTCCACCGAACCGAAGTTACCTTGGCCGTCAATCAGCATGTAGCGCAAGGAAAACGGCTGTGCCATCCGCACCATGGTGTCGTAAACAGCTGTATCGCCGTGCGGGTGGTATTTACCGATTACGTCACCGACGATACGCGCCGATTTTTTATAGGGTTTGTTCCAATCGTTTCCTAGTTCGTTCATCGCGTACAGTACGCGACGGTGGACCGGCTTCAGGCCGTCTCTGACATCGGGAAGTGCCCTACCGACGATCACGCTCATGGCATAATCGAGGTAGGATTGTTTCATCTCGTCTTCGAGATTGACGGGGATAATTTCTTTAGCGAAGTCTGACATGGGTCCGTGGTTCCAGTACAGTCGAAAGCTTATCGATCGACGGGTTAGCCTGAAGCATCAATTCCATTTAAGCATTGCTAACAGGTTTATAAAGCCGTCGATTATAGCAAACGCCAACCCCTGCCGTCAGGCAAAAATCTCGCTGAAAAAGTTTTGCATGGCTTGCCAGGAACGCCGGTCGGCAACTGGCTGATAAACCGTACCAAAATCGGGATTATTGGCTACCGGATTGGTAAAAGCGTGCATCGTATGGCCGTAACTATGCAACTGCCAATCGGCGCCGGCTTTGGTTAACTCTTTTTGCAGGGCAAGCACTTGCTCCTCGGACGCCATAGGATCGTCATAACCGTGCAACACCAACACCTTCGCTTTGATACTGGGGTTAGGAATGTTTTCCGGCGCACCCAGCAAACCGTGAAACGATACTACCCCGCGAATATCGACACCCGTCCTTGCCAAATCCAGCGCACATAAACCGCCAAAACAAAATCCTATCGCCGCAACCCTATCGTTGTCGGCCCATGGCATCAGTTTGACCGTTGATAGTGCCGCATGTAAGCGCTGTTGCAGCTTTGCCCGGTCTTGTATAAAAGGTTGCATCAGCGCGGCGTTTTCTTCCGGACTTTTTCCCAGCACGCCTTTGCCGTACATATCGGTGGCAAAGGCCAGATAACCCAGCTCCGCCAGTTTGATCGCCTTGTCGGCGACAAACTGATCTCGTCCACCCCAGGCATGGTGTATTAGCACGACCGGTCGCTGCCCGTTAATCGCATCGTCATACGCAAAAAAACCTTCCAGCACCGTGTCGCGATCCAGATAACCGACCGTATTCGAGATTATCGCCATGAGCTTTTTCCTATCCTGTTAATTACAACTCGCCGGTATGTTGCAAGGTCTGCAAAAAACCAGCGGATGCTTCTTCCACCATATCCAGTACCCGCTCGAAACCATAACTGCCGCCATAGTAAGGATCCGGCACTTCGCGTTGATTTAAGTGCGGTGCGTAATCGAGAAAATGCCGAATCTTATGACTCAAATCAACCGGGCAGGCTTCTTTCAATATGGCGTGATTTTCATCGTCCATTACCAATATGTGATCGAACGCTTCGAAGTCGGCTGATACAACCTTGCGCGCACGCAGATGTTTCAATTCCACCCCTCTATCACGAGCTGCTTTTTGCGCGCGCAGATCGGGGGCATCACCGACGTGATAAGCATGGGTGCCCGCAGAATCGATTTGAAAGCGTTCTTCCAAGTTTCTTGTGGAGACCAAATGAGCAAAAACACCCTCCGCAGTGGGCGATCGACAGATATTGCCCATGCAAACAAACAGAACTTTGATTTTCCGCATAGTTATAAAGTTTTTAAAATAGTTGACGCTAAATTGTAAGCTATACTCAGATCGCCTGTCTTCAAGGTGGCACCGGAAAGACAGGTAAATCAAGAAATTTAAAGCGTATTCAGGAGTTTAGGATGTTGATGATGAACTGGCATTCTGTGGGGGTAAAGGTGGTTTCCATAACCATGTCCGTACTCACACTGGTTGGCATAGCGATTTTGGTTGTATATTCAAGCGTCGAGAAACAAAAGCTGATCGACCGCGAAATCCAGGCATCGCGTCAATTGTTGATTTTATCCGAATCGATTCGCGACAACGTGATCAAAAAATGGGAATCGGGTATCTACACGCCAGAACAACTGATGCAACTAGTCGAGCAAAAAGGTTCGTCAAAGGCTCGGGAATTGGTTGTAGCAACGGTTCCTACCGCCAACGCTTGGGACGTTATTGAAGCCGAAGCAAAAGAACATGGCTTCCGTTTCAAAGCTCCTTCTCTCAACCCCAGAAATCCCCGTAATGCCGCCGACGACGTCGAACGGCAAGCTCTGGAGTTTTTCAGAAGCAATCCTTCCGCGCAAGACTACAGTTTTGTAGACGAAGAAAAGCAGGAAGTCCGCTATTTGCGTCCGGTAAAATTAGTCAAGCAATGCGAATTGTGCCATGGCGATCCTAAGACATCGCAAAGCTTGTGGAATAACGAAAAAGGCCAGGATTTATTGGGTTATCCGATGGAAAATCGTCGTGCCGGCGACTTACATGGCGCATTCGAAATCGTCACCCCGTTCAGCGTAGCCCTTGCCCAGCTAAAAACCAGCACTTATTACGCCATCGGTTTTTTATGCATGACGTTGATCATCATCGGTTTCACCGGCTATTTCACAATGAACAAAATCATCATCGCCCCATTGACAGCGTTGGCTTTGAAACTGCAAGACATTGGTAGTGGCGAGGGCGACCTTCGAGCCCGTCTGGATGCGAGCGGTAAGTCGGAATTTGCCTGGATCGCTTCTAGTTTTAATACTTTCGTTCGCAAAATAGCGAAAACCATAGACCAAATCAGCTCCACTAGCGAAAAACTGGCCAGCTCTTCACATAAGTTAGCCAATATCACCCAGTCGACACAAGCTGGCGTCGAGCGGCAATTACATGAAACGACGCTGGTGGCAAATGCGATGAAGCAAATGACTTCCACCGTGCAAGAAGTCGCCAAAAATGCCGTTAGAGCATCGGAAGCGGCGGAAATCGCCGATCGCGAAGCATCCTCGGGAAAAAACATTGTGAAAGACGCCGTACACGGCATCAATAGTTTGGCTTCGGAAGTGGAAAACGCGGCCAACGTTATTCACGAATTGGAAAACGACAGCAACAGCATCGGCGAGGTGCTGGGCGTAATCCAAGGTATCGCCGAGCAAACCAATTTGCTGGCGTTAAACGCAGCGATCGAAGCCGCTCGGGCCGGCGAACAAGGCCGCGGTTTTGCTGTGGTTGCCGACGAAGTCAGAACCTTGGCTAGCCGCACCCAAAACTCCACATTGGAAATTCAAAAAACCATCGAACGCTTGCAGGATCGAGCCAAACAGGCCGTTGCAGTGATGGAAAACGGCAGAAGCCGGGCCAATTCCAGCGTGGAACAAGCAGCATCCGCTGGCGGTTCGATAACCACCATCAGCGAGCGTATCGATACCATTAACGACATGAATAACCAGATCGCTAGTGCCGCTGAGGAACAGACTGCGGTTGCCGAAGAAATCAATCGCAATATCAGCAATATCAGTCGGGTTTCCGAAGAGACTTCGATAGGTGCGAAAAACACCGCGGATGCCTGTCACGAGCTACTTGAGTTGGCGAATCAGTTGCGCTCCATGGTTGGAAACTTTAAAACCTAGTGTTACTTGTATCGACATGGCTCGGCGCAATCTGTATTCAGGTGGCGCCGAACCATCTACCGATGTTAAATTTATACGGTTTGTTTACCGCGACTGACTATAATTAACCGTGAATAATTATAATTTCGTAGGTTAAGGATCAAGACATGCCGACAAAAATGAACCAGCTGTTCGACCAAATCCACAAGATACCGCAAGTACCCGAAGTCGTAAGATCCATCATAAATCAGCTGAACAATCCCAACGCTGATATGCTCGATATAGCCAAAAACGTTGAAAAAGAACAGGTTATCGTTTTAAAAATCCTGCGCTTGGTTAACTCCGCACATTTTGGTTTATCCCGTAAAATTGGCTCTATAGACGAAGCCATCACCATGCTAGGCATGAATCAACTGAAAACATTGGTGATCGCATCCGGCATTGTCAGTGTGGTGCCGCAATTGGATAATTTCGATGTCAAACAAAGCTGGCGAAATAGTTTTCGCACTGCCGGTTATGCAAAATGGTTTGCGGCCCAGGCGGGTCTGGCTGCCGACATTGCCTACACTGCCGGCCTGATCAGCAATCTGGGCAACATATTGATTCACATTGGTAGCCCCCGCGAAGCCAACGAAATCGATCAGCACGTAAAAAACGGCAACCCCAGACTGGAAATTGAAAAAAGGCGCTTGGGTTATAGCAGTCAAGCTATTTGCGCGGAGCTTTGCCGTCGCTGGAAATTTGCTGACGAATTGGTCGAAACCATCGAACAATCTGCGGAACCCTTGTTACTGGAGATACCCAACAAATTGGCCTGCGCGGTTTTCCTCGCTCATGCAATCAGCGATTACCAAGATCAGGGTTTAGATGCAAATCAGATTTTAGCATCGCTGCCCAAGCAAGTAACGGAGCTACTGGGACTGTCAGAGCAAGTGCTTGAAGAAAAAATTCCGGATGTTCTGGCAGCCAAATCAGAGCTCGACGGACTCCTCGATTAAACATCATAATTTTCAGCAATCGTTCAGGCAATTTCATTGTCCTGACGATTGCTAGCTAAAGTCGGCTAATGTCCTACTCGGCAAAGATCAACTGCGTATCAGCGCGCCGTCATCCCCAAATTTACCGCTATATGCGCAAGTTCGGTAGTGGTATCCACTTGCAGCTTTTTTTTGATTTGTGTAGCGTAGTTCGCCACGGTTTTATGACCCAGACATAATTGATCGGCAATCTTATGCACAGTCAACCCTTGGGCCAGCAAACTAAATACATCAAATTCCCGGGGCGAGAAACCGGCGATGATTGTTTGATGCCCGGCATGTTGCCGTTCTTCCCCACCGCTTTTGACTAAGCCGCGCTCCACATACTGTTGACCAGACATAATTGCCGCAATCGCTTCGGCCAGGATGCCGGGCGCGCTATTTTTGGTGATATATCCCCGCGCACCGGCCGCCAAAGCTCGGCTGACATACACTTGTTCGTGATGCACGCTGAAAACTAAAATTCTGGCCTCGCTATCGCGCTGAATTATCCGGCGAATGGTTTCCAAGCCGCCAATTCCCGGCATGGACAAATCCATCACCAACATATCGGGCTGCAATTCTTGGTATAGTTGAATGGCCTGCTCGCCACGTTCGGCTTCGCCGATTACTTCGACACTGTCCCCGGCAGCCAACAGCATTTTAAAGCCGGCGCGCACTACCAAGTGATCGTCCACCAGCACGATTTTTATCTTGTTCTTCATATCAACGGAATTCGCGCATTGACCAGCATCCCTGACCCGGGTTGCGACACTACTTGCAGTTCGCCATCCAAAGACTTGATGCGTTCCTTGATGCCCAACAAACCAAAACCTTGACTAGTCGTCTGCAAATCACAGCCTCGCCCGTCATCCTGCACTTTAAGTTGTATATATGCCTGCGGTAGATCGAGTTTTTCCAGGTCGATACTGACTCTACGCGCCTGAGCGTGGCGTACCACATTGGTCAAACATTCCTGAATCACTCGAAACACCTGGATAGTCAGATTTTTATCCAGACCGTCTACCGCGTCGCTACAGCGGATGGTCAGTTGCAGATCGGCATTGCGTTCCGACCAATGATTAACCATCTCCTCCAGGGTGGCCTTCAAACCCAATTCGGTCAATACCAAAGGATGCAGTTGCTGCATCATCGAACGCACCACGGTCATTAAATGGTCGCAAATTTCCGAGATTGACGCGATTATTTTGGCTGCGTCGGCTTTCCGATGCGCCGCCGTTACCGCCATCACTTTAATAGCTGTCAGGGATTGGCCGAATTCGTCATGTAATTCCTGGGATAGACGTTGGCGCTCTTCTTCTTGGATCGCCAAGGAATGCTGGGTCAAGGCCCTGTTTTCCTGGCGAGTTTTTTCCAGTTCCACCGTCATATGATTGATTGCATTGGCAATATCATCAAACTCCTGTGTGGAAAATGGCGGCAATTGTTGCCGATATTGGCCGGTTTCAATCAGACGTAACGCGTCGACGATGACCGCAATCGATTTTAATGACTTGTTAAATACCAGATTGACCGCCAGGAAAGTCAACATAGTCAACAAGGAAATCGACGCAAAAAACGCCACGCTTTCCTGCCAGACTTCGGTGATTTCGTCTAGCGGCTGGGCCTGGATTATCAGTGTCAGCAGTTTGCCATCCTGCATATTCAGCTGATGCTCGACTTTGGGATAATCGCCCTTCACCAAGTGGATAAACCAGCTAGGCGGCATCTCTTCAGGATTACTCGGTTGATTTTCACCGGCGAAATGGATCAGTTGTCCGTCCGGCTTTTGCAATTGAATGCTCAAGTGCCGCGTTTGCCGTAAAGCGCTGAAGCGGGATAAATCGTCGCTTTGCTGAAATACCGGAGTATCGGCAATGCCCAAGGTAATCAGTTGCAAAGCCAAATGAATAGAGGCGTCGACTTCTTTCTCGACCGCCTGGCGCGCTTGCCAAACCGCAATCGCCCCACCCAATACCAAAATACAAACCGAAGACAACAGGATGCGACAAATAATCTGGTAGCGAAGGCTCATGACATAAAGTGAGTTGTAAACCCTCTATTATCCAGCCTGGCTTCCTGTACAGCTATAGGAAAAATTCTTATTTATTCCTGGCCTCAAGACCTGCAAAGCGAAGCCCGTTAACTATTAGCGCTTGGACTCCCTTATATAATCCCAGCCAAGTGGACGCGCGTTCAAAAATATCAGAAAGCTTTAATCCGAATTAGCGCGCCAACATTGATTTAACCCACCCAAATCCGAGCATTTCTGAACATTCGCAACCACGCCCCGTCTTCCAACCATTCAGCCGGATGCCAGGAGTTTTGTACCGCTCTGAAACAACGTTCCGGATGGGGCATCATGATGGTAAAGCGGCCGTCGGCGGTGGTTAAACCGGTAATGCCCTGCGGCGAACCGTTCGGGTTGGCCGGAAAAGCCTCGGTTGCATTGCCGTAGTTATCGACATAACTGATCGCAACTTGCGCACCTACTGAATTATCGGAAACAAACTCAGCGCGGCCTTCGCCATGCGCCACCACAACCGGCAGTATCGAACCAGCCATACCTTGGAAGAAAATAGACGGCGATGCCTGCACCTTGACCAACGCTACCCGCGCCTCGAATTGTTCCGACAGATTGCGTTTGAACTGCGGCCAGTGTTCCGCGCCGGGGATAATGTCTTTCAAGCCGGACATCATCTGACAACCGTTGCATACGCCCAAGCCAAAGGTATCGGGACGCGCAAAAAACGCGGCAAATTCATCACGCGCTTTTGGGTTGAATAAGATGGACTTGGCCCAGCCACCGCCCGCGCCCAGCACGTCACCATAAGAGAAGCCGCCGCAAGCCACCAGACCAGTAAAATCGGCCAACGACACCCGACCGCTTATGATGTCGGTCATATGCACATCGATTGCCGCGAAACCGGCTCTGTCGAAGGCTGCCGCCATTTCGACGTGGCCATTGACGCCTTGTTCGCGAAGAATGGCTACTTTCGGTCGATCCGCATCCGCGAATTTCGCAGCGATGTCGTCGTTAATGTCGTAAGTCAATTGGGCAGACAAACCCGGATCGTTGTCGTCGGCGATCCGCTCGAATTGTTGCCGCGCGCAATCGGGATTGTCGCGCAAGGCTTGCATCCTAAAGCTGACTTCCGACCAGTTTTGTTGCAATTCCGCGCGTTCCGCGCTGTAGATTTCCTGGCCGTTTCGAACGATTCGTAATTTTTGACCTGAACTTAACTTACCGACGACATGGGTAAATTCGTCCAGCCCGGCCTGATCCAGCAGTCGCGCGACATGATCCAATTCAGCGGTTTTTACTTGCAGCACCGCGCCCAATTCTTCGTTGAACAACGTCGCCAGCGCGTCGTAGCCCAATTCGGAAATATCTAAGTCAACGCCTTTACGGCTGGCAAACAGCATTTCGGTCACTGTCGCCAGCAAGCCACCGTCGGCCCGATCGTGATAAGCCAGAATCAGCCCTTGTTCGTTCAAGGCTTGAATGGTATCGAAGAAACGTTTGAAGAAACCCGCGTCGTCCAGATCCGGTGCCTGGTTGCCGAGCTGATTGTAAACTTGGGCCAGCACCGAACCACCGAGACGGTTTTTGCCCTGGCCCAAATCGATCAGCAATAACACGCTATCTTCGTCGCGTAGTTCCGGCGTCAAGGTTTTGCGGACATCCTGTACCGGCGAGAATGCGGTGATGATCAGCGACAGCGGCGAAGTCATAGTCTTCTCCACTTTTCCATCCTTCCAGACGCTTTTCATCGACAAGGAATCCTTGCCGACCGGGATGGCGATACCCAATTCCGGACACAGCTCCATCCCCACCGCCTTGACGGTATCGAATAGCGCCGCGTCTTCGCCGGGATTGCCGCAAGCAGCCATCCAGTTCGCGGACAGTTTAACGTCGTTGAGTTTGCCGATGCGGGCTGCGGCCAGATTGGTCAAAGCTTCGCCTATCGCCATACGGCCGGAAGCCGGACCGTCGATCAAAGCCAACGGCGTGCGTTCGCCCATTGCCATCGCTTCGCCGGTGTGGGCATAAAAGCCGGAGGCCGTCACAGCAACGTCGGCTACAGGCACTTGCCAAGGGCCGACCATCTGGTCGCGAGCGACCAGACCCGTCACCGAACGATCGCCGATGTGGATCAAGAAGCTCTTATCTGCCACGGCCGGAAACGCCAGCACCCTTTTCACCGCTTCGGCCAATTCGACTTTGTCCAGTTGCAAGTCGGGTAAATTCTTGGTCAAACGCTGGACGTTTCGATGCATTTTCGGCGGCTTGCCGAACAATACCGACATCGGCAGGTCAACCGGTTTGCCGCCCAACCATTCGTCACTCAAGGTCAAATGTTCTTCGTCGGTGGCGTGGCCTATTACCGCGTACAGGCAATGCTCGCGTTTGCAAAACGATTCGAACAGTTCCAGCGATTCGGGCTTGATCGCCACCACATAGCGTTCTTGGGCCTCGTTGCACCAGATTTGCATCGGCGACATGCCTTTATCGGCATTCTGCACCTTGCGCAATTCAAATCGGCCGCCGCGATCGCAGTCGTGAATGATCTCCGGCACCGCATTGGACAAGCCGCCGGCGCCGATGTCGTGGATCGAGATAACAGGGGTATTTTCGCCCAGCGAGTTGCAGTGGTTGATCACTTCCTGACAACGGCGCTCCATTTCCGGGTTTTCGCGCTGCACCGAGGCAAAATCCAGCTCAGCCGCGCTTTCGCCGGAAGTTTGCGAGGAGGCCGCGCCGCCGCCCAAACCTATCAGCATCGCCGGACCGCCGAGGATGACGATCAAGGAACCTGCCGGGATCGGATGCTTGTCGACCAACATGGGACGGATGTTGCCCATACCGCCGGCGATCATGATCGGTTTGTGATAGCCGCGGTATTGATTGGCTTCGCCGGTTTCGGAAGGTTGCTCGAAGCTGCGGAAATAGCCGGCAATATTGGGCCGGCCGAATTCGTTATTAAACGCCGCGCCGCCTATCGGCCCTTCCAACATGATATCCAATGCCGAGACGATGCGTTCGGGTTTGCCGTAATCGGCTTCCCAAGGTTGCGAAAAACCGGGAATTTTTAGATGGGAAACACTGAAACCCGTCAGGCCGGCTTTAGTTGCCGAGCCGCGACCGGTGGCGCCTTCGTCGCGGATCTCGCCTCCGGAACCCGTAGCCGCGCCGGGATGAGGGGAAATTGCGGTCGGATGATTGTGGGTTTCCACCTTCATCAACATGTGTGCCTGTTCCTCGACATAGCCGTAGGCATAATTATTCGCCGCATCGCGGATGAATACCTTAGCAGTCGGACCTTCCAACACCGAAGAGTTGTCGCTGTACGCCGACAACACGCCTTGCGGGTTCAGAGTATGGGTGTTGCGGATCATCGCGAACAAAGACTTGGCTTGCTCTTCGCCGTCTATCGTCCAGCTGGCGTTGAAGATTTTATGCCGGCAATGCTCCGAGTTGGCCTGAGCGAACATCATCAGCTCGACATCGGTCGGGTTGCGGCCTAGACCGATAAAACTCTCGGTCAAATAATCGATCTCGTCGGCAGACAAGGCCATGCCTAACTCTGTATTGGCTTTAACCAATGCGTCCCTGCCCTGCTCAATGATAGCTACAGTTTGTAGCGGCTGGGGATCGTGCTCGGCAAACAAATCGAGTTCGGCCTGATCGTAAACGACTTGTTGGATCATCCTGTCGTGCAGTAAAGCCGCTAACTGATGTTTGACGGTATCGCTCAAGCTTTCGGTACTGATAAAGCTATATTCGATACCCCGCTCGATACGTTTTACCGCGGACAGGCCGCAACGCTCGGCGATTTCCGACGCTTTACTGGACCAGGGCGAGATAGTACCTAAACGCGGCACCACCCAAAGGGAAACGGAGAATTGCGCTACTGGCGATTCGCCAGCACCTTCCAGCGTTGGCGTATTTTCGATATTTTCATGGCTATAACCGTAATCAAGTAGGCGTTCCAGCATAGCCAACTGCTCCGCACCCAAGTCGCCGTCAATTTGTACAAAATGCTGAAACCGGGCACTGACAGCAGTAATACTACCGGCGATGGCCTGCAGTTCGGTCAATAGTTTTTCGATACGAAAACGGGAAAGAGCGGAGGTTCCGGATATGGTCAACATGGGCTGTGTATGAGTCGATTTTTATAGCTGAAAGAGTAAATTTGGGGCATTCTGGATATAAAGCGCGGCTAGCCCCAAACCGCAAGCATTGCAGCGGATCTATGGTGCGGCTTTGCTATCGGCCGCGCCGTCCGACTTTTCAGGGGTGCTGCGGGGTATATCCTGGTTAATGCCTTCAGTTATTAATCTGAGCAAAGAAGTCGCGGCCGCATTTGACAGGGTTTTGCCGTCACTGTCTTGCACGGTTACTTCAGTAAGTAGTTCATCGAGTTGATGCAGACTTACCCGGTATTCTTGTTCCTGGCTAGGATCGTCGCCGAATAAAAAAGTGATTTCGTCCCAAATTGAACCGTCTTCCGGCTTAATCGCGTCAGGATCGTATTTTACGAAGAAATAGCCCTTATCCATATTCCGCTCGACCACTTCCAATTTTTGTCGGCTCAAGGCTTTGCCGACTATCCACCACGCTTGAGTGGCGGACTGATCGATTTGCAAACTACTGACGCCGCTGCTGCCTGCCGTTTGTACACTATGTCCGGAACCGGTTGTAGCTGCAGTCTCGGTAGGCTGGGTCTTCTCAGGCTTGCTAGGTACTGATTCGACCGTATCGGCGGCTGCCGTGGATTTGACAGATTCCTGCTGCACCGGCGCTGGTGCAGGTTCCGGCGTATTGCTTACCGGACGAGTCGCCAAGGTCTTGGTTTTCAGATCGTCCGGCACCACTAACTCGGGGATTTCGGTGGTAAATTGGTAATCTCTTTCCTTATCCGGAAACCAACTCTTGATGGTGCTGCAAGAGGCATTTACCAACAACGCCGAAACCAGCGCCAAACGACCGTATAGGCGAGTTTTCATGATTATAAAACGCCGGCTTGATGCATCGCCGCGTGCACAGTCGCGAAACAGTCCTCGGTTAGCCAAGTCAACGGCAAACGGATGCCTTTGCCCATCAAGCCCATTTCAGCCACGGCCCATTTGACGGGAATAGGATTGGATTGCACGAATAGGCTGCTGTGTAAACCGGTCAATTTGGCGTCTATCGCCTCGGCAGTCGCGCGATCACCTGCCATCGCCGCCGCTAGCATTTCGTGCACCAGTTTGGGCGCCACGTTGCCGGTCACGGTGATGCTGCCGTTACCGCCCAACAAACAAAATTCGCAACTGGTGGCATCGTCTCCGGTATACAGCGCAAAGTCCGCGCCGGTTAAATCCCTAATCTGCTTCACCCTTTCCAGTTTACCGGTCGCTTCTTTCACCCCAACTATGTTGGCGATTTTAGCTAGACGGCCAACCGTTTCCGGCAACAGGTCGCAAGCGGTACGGCCCGGCACGTTGTAAAGGATTTGCGGGATGTCGACCGCTTCGGCTATGGCTTTATAATGCAGATACAAACCTTCCTGAGTCGGTTTGTTGTAATAAGGCGTGACCAGCAAACAGGCATCCGCGCCGGCTTGCTTGGCTTTCTGAGTCAGACGGATCGCCTCGCGCGTACAATTGGCCCCGGTCCCGGCGACTACCGGTATCCGGCCCGCCACGCAATCGACGATAAACTTAATGACCGCGCAGTGTTCGTCTTCATCGAGAGTAGCCGATTCACCCGTAGTACCGACCGCTACCAATGCGTCGCTTCCCTGCTCTATATGAAATTCGACCAGCCGTTTCAGACTGGCTTCATCCACCGCACCGTCTTCCGTCATCGGGGTTACCAGCGCAACGATACTACCTTGAATCATGCAAATCTCTCGTGTTTAGGTATATAAAACTAAGCCATTATATCAAGCTAACCCTGAAAACTCAGCCTGTTATATTTGCCGGGCCGCTAGAAATCTATCCAGCGCATTGGCGAAATTTTGCACATCTTTTGCCGCCATGGCCGCCGCGCCGCCGGATGCCAAACCGTTATCGCGCAAGCCTTCCATGAAATCGCGCATGGCCAGTTTCTCGCCGATATTCTCCACCGTATAAGCTTCGCCGCGCGGATTGATCACAAAGCCCTGCTTGGCAACAATTTTCGCTGCCAGCGGAATATCACCGGTAATAGCCAGATCGCCAGCCAACAGATGCTCGACGATATAATCGTCAGCGACATCGAAACCGCCGCTGACGCGAATGGATTTAATGTATCGGGACGGCGGCGCGGCTATGCTTTGATTGGCTACCAGCAACAATTCCAGCTGTCGTTTTTGCGCGACGCGAAACAATACGGTTTTAATCAGATTAGGACAGGCGTCGGCGTCCACCCAAATTTTGATTGCCATAGTCATTGACCGGGCTTGGCAATCGGTTTAACCCGAATATACCAACCGTAGTACAAGGCGTAAGCCACCAAAAACACCAAATATCCCGACCATAAAATATCCGACGCAAAATGCCCGCCCGAGGTCATCCGGGTAAAACCCAAGGTCCAAGCCAACACTAGCGTCAGCAGAAAATAAATCGCTTTATGGTTTTGCGACAGAAAATACAACACAAAAAAGGTATAGCCGACCGAACAATGGCCGCAGACGAAGGACTTGTCCTGGGTATGCCCGAATTTGGCGGGCGGCACATACTGATGTTCGCCGCCGAACTGGCTAACATGTACCGGCCGCGGTCTGCCCCAATGATCCTTAACGATAAGATTGACCACCAAGCCCGGACCCAAAGCAATAACCAACAGTATGTACAAAGCCTTCCTGCGAAAGCGTTGCGTATGGGCATTGAAATGACTGAAGACATAAACCGCCAACGCGATCACGCCGGACCACAAGGTGAATGGAAAAGCATAGTCGTATAGCAGCTTCCAGGGCCACCAATGCTGGGTTGGCCAGACATCGCTTGGATTTTCCGGATGATAAAACAAGGCCGCCAGGCGCAAATCCAAGTCAGTCAATGAAAACAATAACGTGGTCAGTGCCGCCAATATCAACACGAGCAATAGTTCGGTGCGCGCGCGTCTAATTTTCCGATGGGGCATATCCTTCCTTGTCTAAGGTTTGCCGGACGATTTCCGGCCAAAACTTCAGGTTTTCACCTAAATACAGGTAATACGGTGAGCTTGGCTTGCCGGGGTTGGGAATCTGTGCCAGGAATCGAAAACTTTCGAATGCGGCTTTCAATTCAGCAGGTAGATTCTCTTCTGGAGTTTCACCGATCACAAAGCCATTTCCGCCGATAAATGCTTGCGGACCGGGCCAGACTTCGTATTGCGATGCCACCAAACCGCTGGGTTCGTAGCGATAAACCTTAGGATGATCGGGCAAGTAAAAAGCCAACTCGCTCGCCAGATAACGATGGCCCAAGGCTACCACAAAGGTATTGTCCAGATTAGGTAAACTGATCAAGCGCTCGAAATGCACGTTAATCGCCAATTCCTGCCAGCTGTTGAAACGCTTGGTGGGATCGAACGCCGTATTTTGCAATTTGAAGACTTGTAACACGATCGGCAATACATAAGTCAGCAGCACCATCGCATAACCCAGCGCAATGCCGTATTTCAAGGTCTTTTTCCAGGCCCCAGCCAGCCAGTTACCAGCCAATAAAATCAGGCCGGTAAAATAAAACGGCATCGGCCAATTGCCCTGGGCTTTTTGCAAAACACTAAGCAACAACACGCCCAACAGTAAAGCCGGCCCCATCAATAACAAAAACCGTTGCTCCGCGGGCAAACGTTTAAAATTGAACGCGGCTTGCGCGCTGCTGAGCACCACCAATACGAACAGCACCGGCGAGACCAATAAAAGCTGATACAGCAGAAAATCCCTAGCCCATTGCAAGTGCTTAGCCAAGCTTACTGTTTCGGGGTTACCGAAATGGCTTTTGCTATGCCCAAACATCACCCACTCGTGTTGCTGATTCCACCATAAAATCGGCACTGCCGCGATCACAATTGGTGCTAAATAGAATAGAAACTCTTTTTTCAGCAAATCGCGCCGCCGGCTATCCAAGGCCAAAAAGATCAACAACATTAACGGCAAGATCAATGCCGATTGCTTGCTCAACAAGGCGGCGGCACTTGCCAAACCGGCCCATAACCAGGCGCGTGCTTGCTGGTCGAACAGCGCCCGCCTCAGGTAATAAACGCTCATTATCCAAAAACAATACAGCGGCGCATCGATGGTCATCAGGAAGTTGGCCAACACATTGATCGGCGTCGCCAACACCAGCAACAGCGCCAATGCGCCGCCGCGCGCACCGTAAAATGACTTAGCGGTAGCGTGAAAAAACCACAGAAATACCGTACCCAACAACAGTGCCGGCAAACGCACGGTAAACGTATAATCACCCAACAGCCAGGTAAACGCGCCGATCAGCCAAGCTATCATCGGCGGCTTGCTGTAATAACACCAATCCGGCTGCCGCGACCAATCCCAGTAATAACTTTCGTCGCCTATCAAGTCAAAGCCGTTGACCAGCAAAAATCCGCCGCGCAACAACATAATCACTAGCAACAAAGCCAGCGTATGCTCGTCCATCCAGCGTAACAATCTCTCAGACATAGGCTGTTATTCCCATTTCTCCAGATAATGCAACAACAATTGCAGGCTGCGTTGCCCGCGAAATTCGTTAATATCCAGCGTATACGCCGCGTTGATTTTACGGCAACCCAGCCATTTCTCGGGATGATCGGCAAAAAAAGCAATCGCATCCAGTAGCTGGCCGCTGAACGGTAAACGCAATACAAACTTCAAATGCTGCTGACCGACAATCCGGCACTGGATCACATCGAACACGCCATTGAATACCGGCTCGGGGAAGGTTTGCCCCCATACCGCCGCTTGCTGGAGAACTTCCGCAAATGCCAAGGTCATGTGTTGCTCGTCCAGTTCGCCGTCGGAATAGACCTTCTGCTCCAGATCAACCAGTTCCAGTTTCGCCGCCACTGTCCCGGCGAATGCCAATGCAAAATGCGGATAGTCGTGCAACTTGATCGTCAATCCCGCCGCCATCGCATGGCCGCCGAATTTGCTTAAAATCTGCGGATGCTTGGCGGCGATCTCGCTGAGTACGTCGCGAATATGCACTCCGTTGATGGAGCGCGCCGAACCTTTGATATCGCCATTGTCGGCCGGAGCAAACGCGATCACCGGCCGGTGTAAGCGGTCTTTGATCCGCGACGCCAGGATGCCGATCACCCCTTGATGCCAATTGCCGTCATATAGACACACACCGGCGGGCACATGTTTTTCGTCCAGCGCCTTCATTTCCGACAGCAAGGCCATCGCCTCGGTCTTCATCTGACCTTCGACTTCTTTTCGGTCTTGGTTCAAAGCATGCAATTGCTCGGCTATGTCATGCGCCAGCCCGACATCGTCGGTCAGTAAACACTGAATCCCTAAGGACATATCGTCCATCCGCCCGGCCGCGTTCAAACGTGGCGCGATGGAAAAACCCAGATCGCTGGCGTGTATCCCGGACAATTGCTTGCCAGCCACTTCAGCAAGAGCCTTGATACCCGGCTGGCATTGCCCGGAACGAATCCGCAGCAAGCCTTGATGCACCAAGATTCGGTTGACCTGATCCAAAGCCACAACGTCCGCGACCGTGCCCAAAGCCACATAATCCAGCAAACGCGCCAGATTCGGCTCGGCGATGCCGGCTTTGTCAAACCAATGCAATTCGCGCAAGCGAATCCGCAAGGCCATCAGAATATAAAACATAACGCCCACACCGGCGACATGCCGGCTAGGAAATTTGTCATCCGGCAAATTGGGATTAACGATCGCATCGGCGGCCGGCAACTCAAGACCGGCTAAATGATGATCGGTAATCAACACCTTGATACCGGCGGCCTTGGCGGCTTTGACGCCCTCGATACTGGAAATGCCGTTATCCACCGTGACGATGATGTCGGGAGCTTGCCGTTTCACCAGTTCGACGATTTCCGGGGTCAGACCGTATCCGTATTCGAAACGATTGGGCACCACAAAATCCACCGCGCCGGCACCCAGCAAGCTCAAGCCCTTCAAGGCCAGCGCGCAACTGGTGGCACCGTCGGCATCAAAATCGGCGACCACGGTAATTTTTTGCTGTTGCTTGATCGCCGAAACCAAATGCTCGACCATCTCCTTCATGCCGGTCAGTAACCACGGCGAAGGCAAACTCGCCAGGCTACGATCCAACTCATCCGCACTCTGCACGCCCCGACTACTGAAAATACGTTGCAGCACCGGGTCCATCTCGCCGAAATGCGCATGCTTGACCAGCGTCGGCCTGGGCAGGATGGCTTTTTTTACACTTTGCAGATACATATCAGGCAATAAAAAAGCCGGCAATTGCCGGCTTTACGATGTTCATC
Source organism: Methylomonas methanica (assembly GCA_001644045.1). Lineage (GTDB taxonomy): Bacteria > Pseudomonadota > Gammaproteobacteria > Methylococcales > Methylomonadaceae > Methylomonas > Methylomonas methanica. The sequence continues at coordinate 46,551 of LUUF01000080.1, forward strand.
GTTAGAATCACATCGAATCCAAAATAGCTTTCTTCACCGCATCCAGCGTGGCGTCTATCGTTATGGGTTGATCGTCCTTGCACTGAGCGATGGCGGTATCCGGATCTTTGATGCCGTTGCCGGTCAAGGTGCAGACGATCTTGCTGCCCTCCGGGATGTTGCCGTTAGCGATGTCATGCAAGGCGCCGGCCAACGAAGTGGCGGAGGCCGGCTCGCAGAAAATGCCTTCATAGGCCGACAGCATTTTTTGTGCTGCCAGAATTTGCGGATCGGTAAACGATGCAAACCAACCGCCGGATTGTTTCTGCGCGGTCCAGGCCCCATCCCATGATTGCGGATTGCCGATGCGGATTGCGGTGGCAACCGTTTCCGGATTTTCTATTGGATGGCCAGCTAAAAACGGCGCGGCACCGGCCGCCTGATAGCCGCACATTACCGGACGTTTTTTGGTCACCGCTTTATGCGTGGCACTATCGGTCGAATATTCCTTATAGCCCTTCCAGTACGCTGTGATATTGCCGGCGTTACCCACGGGCAAACAGTGGAAATCCGGTGCATCGCCCAAGGCGTCGACGATCTCGAAGGCAGCGGTCTTCTGACCTTCCAGACGGAAAGGATTGATGGAGTTAACGATGGTTACCGGGGCATGATCCGTGATTTCCTTGACGATAGACATGCCGGCGTCGAAATTGCCTTTGATCTGAATGATCTTCGCGCCGTACATCATGGTTTGCGCTAACTTGCCCAACGCAATTTTGCCCTCGGGAATCAACACGAAAGCACGAATACCGGCGCGGACTGCATACGCGGCAGCAGCGGCCGAAGTATTACCGGTGGACGCGCAAATAATGGCTTGGCTACCCTCTTCCACGGCTTTGGTCACCGCCATGGTCATGCCGCGATCTTTAAACGAACCGGTCGGGTTCAAACCTTCGAATTTGACATAGATGTCCACGTCCTTGCCGATCAATCGCGGAATATTTTGCAACTGAATCAGCGGAGTATTACCTTCGCAAAGACTGATCAGCCGGGTGTCGGCGGAGACCGGCAAGCGGTCGCGGTAACGTTCGATAATGCCAGTGTAACGGGTTTGAGTTGCCATTGTTTATCCTAAAGTTTCCAAGCGAATGCGTGCCACTTTGCCGCTGACAGTCGTCAGCGCTTCGATGGCCGCAATCGCGGCGTTCATTTCTTTTTCCAGCGTCAGTTGCGTCAACATGATGATCGGCACAGAGGTCTCGCCTTGCGGCGGCTCTTTTTGAATCAGCGCTTCGATGCTGATGTTGTGCGCGGCCAGAATCCGGGTTACGTCGGCCAACACGCCGGGTTTGTCTTCGGCAGTCAGACGCAGGTAATAAGCGGTCTTAATTTGCTCGACGGGCAACACCGGAATATCTGCAATCGCATCGGCCTGGAATGCCAGATGCGGCACCCGGTTTTCCGGGTCGCTGGTCATCGCTCTGACCACATCGACCAAATCGGCCACCACGGCTGAAGCTGTAGGCTCAGCGCCGGCACCGGCGCCGTAATATAAGGTAGGCCCGACAGCATCGCCGCAGACCAGTACCGCATTCATCACGCCATCAACATTGGCGATCAAGCGGCGTTTGGGAATCAAGGTCGGATGCACGCGCAACTCGATGCCGTCCTCGGTTTTGCGGGCAATACCCAGGTTCTTGATCCGATAACCCAACGCTTCGGCGTAATCCACGTCCAGACGGGTGATCTTGGTAATGCCTTCGGTGAAGACTTTCTCGAACTGCAACGGGATGCCGAAGGCAATTGAGGCCAAGATGGTCAATTTATGGCCGGCGTCTATGCCTTCCACATCGAAAGTCGGATCGGCTTCCGCGTAACCCAAAGCCTGCGCCTCGGCCAATACATCGACGAAGTCACGGCCCTTGTCGCGCATTTCGGTAAGGATGAAATTACCGGTGCCGTTGATGATGCCGGCCAGCCATTTGATGCGGTTACCGGCCAGACCTTCGCGAATGGCTTTGATGATGGGTATGCCGCCGGCCACCGCCGCTTCGAACAATACCATCACGCCTTTTTTGCTGGCTTCCGCGAAGATTTCGTTGCCGTGCAAGGCGATCAGGGCTTTATTGGCGGTAACCACGTGTTTGCCGTTGGCAATCGCGGTTAACACCAGTTGTTTAGCCAGATCGTAGCCGCCGATCAATTCGACGACCACATCGATGTCCGGATCGTTGACGATCTCGAACGGGTCGGCCGTCAAGGTAATGCCATCGGTTGCGCAAATCCGCGTCCGGTTCAGATCGCGCGCGGAGGCGCGGGTGACCACGATTTCACGGCCGGCCCGGCGAGCTATTTCCCCGGCATTCCTTTTCAGTACGTTGACGGTGCCGCCACCGACGGTACCCAATCCCAAAACCCCAACTGTTACCGGCTTCAAACCTGACTCCTAGCGTTATACCCAAAAATGGCGGCGATTATACTACGTTGTCTTTTTTCAGCATATTGCGGATGCTGCGCAAGGCCTGCCGGGTTCTGTGCTCGTTTTCGATCAAGCTGAAACGGATATGGTCGTCGCCATGCTGACCGAAGCCGATACCCGGCGATACCGCCACCTTGGCGTCGATGATCAATTTCTTCGCAAATTCGATGGAACCCATTTCCCGATAGGCTTCCGGAATCTTGGCCCAGACAAACATGGTCGCCCTCGGTTTTTCCACATGCCAACCCATCGCATTCAAGCCATCGCACAACACATCGCGGCGCGCCTTGTACATGTCGCAGATTTCTTTCACGCAATCTTGCGGACCTTCCAACGCGGTGATCGCAGCCACCTGAATCGGCGTAAAGGTACCGTAATCCATATAGGATTTGATCCGAGTCAAGGCCGCTACCAGCGTTGGGTTGCCGCACATGAAACCAACCCGCCAGCCGGGCATATTGTAACTTTTGGATAAGGAGAAAAACTCGACGGCGATGTCTTTCGCTCCCTCCACCTGCAGAATTGACGGCGCTACGTAACCGTCGAACACGATGTCGGCATAAGCGATGTCATGAACGATCCAGATACCGTGTTCCTTACAAATCGCCACCACTTTCTCGAAGAAATCCAGCTCCACGCATTGGCAGGTCGGATTGCCCGGAAAGTTTAAAATCAACATCTTCGGCTTGGGCCAACATTCGGCAATGCCTTTTTGTAATTCCTCGAAAAAATCGACGCCTGGCGTCAACGGCACATGCCGAATATCCGCTCCAGCAATCACCACGCCATACGGATGAATCGGGTAAGCCGGATTCGGCACTAATACCACATCGCCAGGGCCCAAGGTCGCCAGAGCCAGATGCGACAAACCTTCTTTCGAGCCTATCGTAACGATGGCTTCGGTATTGAAATCCAAGTCAACGTCGAAACGTTTTTTGTACCAGCCGCAAATCGCTTTGCGCAAACGCGGAATGCCTTTGGATACCGAATAACGGTGGGTGTCGTCGCGTTGCGCCACTTCCAGCATCTTGTCGAGAATATGCTTTGGTGTGGGTTGATCCGGATTGCCCATACCAAAATCGATAACATCCTCGCCCTCCGCTCGGGCTTTGGCTTTCAGCTCGTTGACGATGTTAAAAACGTAAGGCGGCAGGCGACTAATGCGATGAAATTCTTCCATTAATGACTCTTGAGATTCTGATTTTGAAGACGGCTTCTAAAGAAAGCCGGCTAAGGTACTGTTGTTGCAGGACGATGTCAATTTCGGCGCAGCGGTACGCATCCGAAAACCGCGATCGGGCGAAACTTAGGGTTTTACGACAGTTGTTGAGGCAACTTGTGCGGCATCCGCTTCCTGCTGATGCAGGTAAGAGCCGCCGACTAGAAAAGTCAGCACCAATAGGTACAGCACTGCGGCGATGTTTTTAACTTTCTTGCTGCCGTCGTCGTGATTACGGTCGTTCATGAATAAGGTCTCGTGAATATTCGTTGTTGCTGCCGCAATTGTACCGTCTGCAGCGTCGTCTGAGAACGAAAAGCTCGCACTATGCGCCCGGCCGCACGATGACTGCCGTCCGCAGCCGCGATTTGCCGAAACAGGACATACGGTCGAAATCCTCGCGGGCAATGGGAATAAACTGGCAATCCAACTCATTCTGCCGACCGTCGTCCGGGTCGGAATCATGCATGTACAAACAATCGTTATCAAAACCGCTCATCACTACCCAATGCGGGGCTTTTTTGCGGTCCATCGAAAAGGTGCTGATCAGGATTAACGGTATCGCGCCGGCTTCGAACGCGGCGATCAAATCGTTCTGCGTGACGTTGGCATAATGGATCGCCACGCCCTGCTCCGCCGCTTCGCGCTTGAAGCAAGTATCGACCAGCTCGACGATCTGCTTTTTGTCGTCGCTGCGCACGCTATCGATAAACAGGGAACCGGTTTGATTGATCCACACCTCCACCGAAAACTGCCGGCGTTTAGCCGCCAGCGCCAGCCCGATGGGATGGCAACCGCCGTGTCCGGAAGTCATAAATATCGTCGTGGCTTCACGCCACAACTCGATTTCCTGTTCGCGCGACGGCAGATAAGTTTTATTCAGCGCGTGCATCGCCATCATTAACGCCGCCGGGCCGCAGGTAAATGGCGTGGTTTGCCGCAGCCAATGCACCGAGCGATGCTGCGGGGTATCGCGGTAACGGCGGATGCGCTTTTGGTAACGCAACGCATCTTTATGGTCTTGGTAATAATCGCGATACAAACCAAACTTTTGAAAACCCAGCGCCTCGTACAAGCGGATGGCCGGCGTGTTATCCACGCTGACTTCCAGGCGCAGATACAGGCGGCCATCGTCGCGCGCCGCCTGCTCGCCGGCCAGCATTAAAGTTTTGGCTATGCCGTTGCCGCGTAACTGCGGCTCTACGGCCAAAGAATAAATCCGCGCCAAACGGGTGCCGGGATGATAAATGATCAAAATATAGCCGGCTACCAGCCCCGCCCATTCCGCTACCAATAGGGCGCGATGTTCGGAACTCAGCCAATGCCGAAAACTGCGCCGGCTTAATTTATCGGTCGCGAAACTGGCATTTTCCAAAGCCACCAAGCCCTCAAGATCGGCGCTTTGCGCCGGACGCACCGCCAACGTGTTCACTAAGGCCGGTAAAGCGGTCACGACGACACTCCACGCAGCGCCTGTCCCAGCACTTGCCGAGCGCGAAACAACACCATTTCCTGCCAGGCGTTGTCATTGGGGCAGAAATGATGCCGCATCACCATGCTGTGCGCGAAGCGTTGATCGTGGTTATCTTCCGCAGCCCACAGTTGGTGATCGCGCAGCAGAACTTCAAACAAGTGGTCGGTGCTATAAGTACCAAACTCCAACGTTACGTAACAGCTTTGCGGATTCATGTTGGCGTGCCAGAGATAATCCAACAAGCCCAGTTTGGGCACGGAGCTGGATGTGCCCGCTAAAGGTAGGGTCACCGAATCGCCATACCAGCTCTGCGCAACCGCCGCGCCAGCGCTGTCGGGCCGATGATCGCAGATAATTTCCCCGTAACCGTAAGGACCGAGACCTGTATGTAAATCCACGACCGCCACACGGCGTTGCGCCAGATTGTGCCGTTGAATCAAATCCTCGCAGACCAGCCGGCCATGCGCCGGCGCACTGCCACCGTAAAACGGGCCGGACGGATCGCGGTATTGGCCACCGCTGATGGCTTTTTCCAGTGCGACTCGGCCGTATTGCCAGCTAAAATCGGCAAATGCCTGTTGTCGTTGTCCGGTATCCGCCACGAATAGCCAATCCCGCAATTTGTCGTAATCCGGGTTTTCCGGCAAAGGCTGAGAAAAATCTACCGCATTCCGATTCAAATCCACACCATCGCCGTCGCACCGCCGCGACCAAGCATAACCCCAAGGCGTCAGCGCATGAATCAGCAATATCGCGGTATCGTTTGGAATGTCCAGCTGGTGTTTGCTTATGCCTTGCAGCAAATCAAGCTGGATCGCGCTGCCGGCAAAACCTTCCACACCGTGCGTAGCGGCAATAGCCACCACCAGGTTTTCAGCATTTTCATCGCCTATCCATGCGGTATCGGTCAGCAGGGTTTCGCCGTCCGGCCCGAGTCCGACGCATTGATAAATCTCGTGCCGTACCGGATGTCGCAGTTCCGCCAATAACGCCAGCCAGCCATGCCGGGCTACCGCATAACTGGCCGGGAATACGCCGGTATCGATTTCGGTGCCATATATGGACAAACTCATCTGCATACTCAAAATTTCGGAGACAGTAAATTCACAGTGTGGCAAACCCATAAGCCGCAAGCAATAGGCAGTGTTAACGGGGATTGCGGAATTGAGCTTGTCTAAAAACCCGACAGGTTTCAAAATCCCCGCCTAACATAGGCCTACCGAGCATTTTTTACCATGGCAAGCACGCTGCTGGTCGTCGACGACCTTTCGGATTGGAATCCTTATTATCCCAGCGATCAGGTGGTCAGCTTTGAAGACTATCTGGCCAGCGAACAAACCGATCCCGACCAGCGGGTCCGGGTAATCAACCTGTGCAGCAGCTACACCTATTTGTCGGACGGCTATTATTGTTCGCTGCTGGCCGAGGCCCGCAATCATCATGTGATTCCGTCGGTTAAAGTGATCAACGATTTGGGCAAAAATGCCTTGTATCGCTTGCAACTGGAAGACTTAAACCAGCCGCTGGCACGCGCTTTCAAACATCAAAATAAAAACGGCGAATTCACCCTGTATAGCTATTTCGGCACGACACCGGAACCTGCATTCCAAGAATTGGCGCGGCTGTTGTTCGAGCGTTTCGCCTGCCCGATTTTAGAAATTAGCTTGCGCTTTGAGCAGCAATGGCAAATCACCGATCTAAAAGCCGTTTCGCCCCAGCAACTGGACGACGCCATGCAAACCTTATTTGCCGACGCGCTGGACCGCTTTAGCAAAAAGGTCTGGCGGAAAAGCCGGACCCGAAAAACCGCGCGTTACGATTTGGCGATTTTGATCAACCCTTCGGAACAATTGCCGCCCAGCAATCGCGGCGCGCTGAAAAAATTTATCGATGCCGGCCGGCAACTGGGCATTGATGTGGAATTAATCACACTGAATCATTACGGCCGCCTGCCGGAGTTCGACGGTTTGTTCATCCGCGAAACCACTGCCATCGACCATCACACTTACCGTTTCGCGAAAAAAGCGGAAGCGGAAGGCTTGGTGGTAATCGACGATCCGACGTCCATCCTGCGCTGCGCCAACAAAGTCTATCTAGCCGACCTGTTTCGCACCCATAAAGTGCCGTCGCCGAAAACCTGGATCTTGCACAAGGGCAATACCCAACACCTGGATAATCTGGAAGCCATTGCAGGTTATCCGGTGGTGATCAAAATCCCGGACGGCTCGTTTTCGCGCGGCATCGTCAAAGTGCACAACCGTCAGGAACTGGAAAGCAAAGTGGCCGAGTTGTTCGAGCAATCAGCGCTGTTGCTGGCCCAGGAATTTTTGTACACCGATTTCGATTGGCGCATCGGCATCTTCAACCAAAAAGCCCTGTACGCCTGCCGCTATTTCATGGTGAAAAACCATTGGCAGATTTACCGCCACGGCGCCAAACGCACCGACAGCGGCAATTTCGACACCCTCCCCACCTTCGAAGTACCCAAAGGCGTATTGGAGGCAGCCTTGCGTGCCACGCAGCCCATCGGCAACGGTTTATATGGTGTGGATGTCAAAGAAATCAACGGCAAAGGCTATGTGATTGAGGTCAACGACAACCCCAGCATCGACAGCGGCGTGGAAGACAAGTATCTGGGCGATGAATTGTACAAAGCGATCATGAGCGAATTCCTGCGGCGCATGGATAATCGCAGCAAGGGCGTCGCCCAATGATCGATAAACCACTCGACGTACTTTGCGTCGGCCATGCCAGTTACGATTTGGTGTTTTCGGTGCCGCATCATCCCGGCGCCGATGAAAAAATTGTCGCCGACGATTTGCTGGGCTGCGGCGGCGGACCAGCCGCCAATGCCGCCGTCACGGTTGCCAAATTAGGCGGCAGGGCCGGTTTTTGCGGGTATTTGGGTGACGACGTGTATGGCGACAGTCATTTGCGGGAGTTGCAAGAACACGGTGTCGATACCCAGCTTGTTGTACGCGGCACGTCGCCAACTCCGCTATCGACGGTGCTGGTCAAACCGAACGGTCAGCGCGCGCTGATCAATTACAAGGGACAAACCAGCGCCCTGCCCGCCAACACTATCGACTTTGACGACTTAGCAGCCAAAGTGCTGTTGTTCGATGGTCATGAACCACATATTTCCCTTCGCTTACTGAATCAGTTAACCCGCCCGGTACCTTCAGTGTTAGACGCCGGCTCACTGCACGACGGCACTTTGGCTCTGATGGACAAAGTCGATTATCTGGTCTGTTCGGAAAAGTTCGCGGTGCAATATGCCGGCGATGAAAACCTGGCTTTATCCAGACTGGCGCAAGTTGCCCCGGTGGTAGTCATTACCCTGGGCGAACGCGGCTTGATCTGGCAACGCGGCCAGGAACAAGGCAGCCTCAGCGCGCCGCCTATCGTCGCGATAGACACCACCGGTGCCGGTGACGCGTTTCACGGCGCATTTGCCGCCGGTCTTGCCAAAGGCTTGAGCTGGATAGAATTATTGCGTTACGCCAGTGTCGCCGGCGCGTTTTGCTGCACCAAGATAGGCGCCAGGCCGGGTTTACCTAGCTTGAGCGAACATCAGAATTTGCTGGTTAGCTGGTCGATGAACGGTGAATCAAAATAGAAAATTCACGACGCTTTCCGTCTATTCCGCTTGCCAACCCAAGGATTGAGTGATGCAAATAATGAATACGCGAGTGGAATTGATGCTTAGCACCTAAATAGAGGTCTGTTTTCAAACGCGCTCTAGTAAATTGCACTCTGATTGAGTTGTATCCAAATTAAAAACTACTGTCCATTCAGGTGAATTGTCGGCCATCAATTCCCATAGGATTGTGCAAGCGTAGAATGAGGTTACTTGGAAAGGGCGAATTGACTTTAGTCGACCCAAAGAAGGCGAACCCGGTTTTCTAGTGAACGACTGGTCTAGCCTTTACAGCAGCCAATTAATCCCAGTAGTGGTTCAAGCTGGCTGGAGGGCGGATAAGCGTAGCGTCATCCGCCAAATCGGTTAAACTTTTCTAATGCCAAACTATCGACGCAATCGCATTCCCGGCGGCACCTATTTTTTCACCGTTAACTTGCTTGAACGGAAATCGTCGCTACTGATCGAGCATATTGGAGAGTTACGAGAAGCGGTGCGAGTGGTCCGGGAAAAGCAGCCATTTCATATCGATGCTTGGGTGGTTTTGCCTGATCATATGCATGCGATTTGGACATTACCGGCCGGCGACGATCAATATTCCAACCGATGGCGAGCGATAAAAAAGCCTTCTCGAAAGCGATACCTAAAACCGAATATCGCTCAGCAATCAGAATGAAACGCCACGAGCGAGGCATATGGCAACGTCGATATTGGGAACACACCATTATCAATGATGCCGACTATGCGGCACATATGGATTACATCCATTACAACCCGGTCAAGCATGGTTGGGCAGTCACAGTTAAGGATTGGCCATATTCAAGTTTTCATCGGTTGGTCAAGATGGACATTTATCCGCTAAATTGGGCGGGGTTGGACTTGCCATTGTTGGAAGTGGGTAAATTGGATAATTGACGCATTACCGGCGGATGACGCTTCGCTTATCCGCCCTACGGCCCTAAGTCATTTGGAAGAGGCTAATTGGTGCAAGCGACCCAGGCTGTGTAAAA
>LUUF01000081.1 GCA_001644045.1 Methylomonas methanica
GAAATAGGGGCAAGATCATCATCGTTCATCCCTCCATAGAGCTGAAGGATTGCCCCATCCTCGTTCCCATATTCACTTGCAAGACGATTCGCCAGATAGTCGAGTGTGGTTTTGTACTCAGTAAAAATGATCAGCCTTTCCGCGCGATTCCATTGTCCAGAGGTTCGCAGCTCCTTATTTATCAATTCCACCAATCGCTCAAATCGAGCATCTGAACGAGGTTTTGCAGTTACTACCGGCTGTTTATCAAGGCCTAGATTCTTTAAAGCTAAATCAATAGATTCTATTTGTGAGGCGAGCACTGCGACATAGGGGTGCATCCAGGCGCCGACAATTCGAGCTGCATGGCGGCTTCGGCTTTCACGCTCCAGATCATCATCAATATCCTCTTCGCTAGCACGCCTCGCTGCCAAAACCTCCGCAGCTTGAAGGCTCTCCGTTTCTTCAAGTCCCGCTTTGAAACGTAACCAGCTGTCGGCAAACGTTGCTGGACAAGAAAGAAGACGTTTGCGTAATACTTCGCCGGAGAGTCGCTATTTTTGCCGAAAGATTTTTTCGAGCTTCCCAGCAGGAAAAAATCCGCAAAAATCACGCGACCGCTTATGCCTTCGGCGCCCCGATTCGTCCGCGTCACCTCGTTCCGACCCAACAAGGGGTCGAAACATGGGCTCTCGCATGACTTAACGCCGTGTCGCGATGCCTTGCAGGTTTTCTCCGCTTCGCTACGAAAACCCGCCCGGCGCTACGGCTATCGGGGACTAAAAATCTTCACTTCGCTACCGCTCCGTTTCCAAGATTTTCAGCGATTGCAAAATTAAGTACTGCACGCACTTCAGGGGTTGCTCTAATCAGCCCTTTTAAAGAACCACAAAGATTACGAACTGCGTCTGCCAATGCTTTCTCTTCTTTGAGTAAAAACAAGGGCAATGGCTCCAAATGACGTGTCGCAAACCGTTGAACTCGCCCTCCGGTTCTATCTTGTTCATTGATTTCGCTTTTCAATCGGCGAATCAATACGTCGCCAATCATTTGCCTCTCTTTTTCTGAGAAATTTGGAGTCCTTGTAAATCGAATTGGATCCAGTTGTTCGAGAAGGCCAGAGAAACACCGGGTGTAACCGTTATGTGGCGTTGCGGTAAGGAACAACCGGTGCTCGAACCATGGTGTTAGTAAGCGCAGCATGTTCGCAAGATCGCTATCTTCCCCAAAGTTGGAGGGCATGAGGTTATGGGCTTCATCAACAATCAACAAATCCCATGGAAGTTTTGCGCTGCTATTACGATCATGTGTGGCTCTACAATTCGCAATGAATTGCTCCAACACATCCGGCTGCCTCAAGTAATGATAGGAAGTGATGACTCGAGGTAAAACCCGCCAAGGACTCGCATCTAAGCCCATTTCCCTGTGCAATTTGTGGGTAGATGCTTTATCGACGATGTCGAACCCAAGAGAAAACTTTTCCTCCATTTCTTGTTGCCATTGAGTTCGAAGTGAAGCCGGTGTAATAATCAGTACGCGACGGATTCTGCGTTTTCGAATGAGCTCGGCAAGGATTAGTCCTGCTTCAATGGTTTTTCCCAAACCAACATCATCGGCCAGAAGCAGTGAAACTCTAGGCATCCGCATCGCTCTAGCTAATGGAACCAACTGGAAATCATCAGCACTAACCGCACCATAAACTGGTGCCGTTGGCACTGGCTCTGAGCGTACGGAAGGATCGCATGCCGCAAGAAAAGGAGTTAACGCGCTCCAACGGGTGGCTCTTTGCAGAGCAAGAAATTCCTCCATCACCATTGGACTTTCAGAGTCTACTCTTGGCATGGCATTAGGCTCGAGCACTACAGGTGTTCGCTCGCGTTCCCACAGAAGCGTTTCTTCTGCATCTCCATCGGCATCGCTAAACTCTACCGTTACAAGATGGAGTAGTTTAGAAGTACCAGGCTCAGCAATTGACTCAACTGTCGTGATAACTCCACGGCGGTTACGTACAATGGCAAGCATACCAACTCTAGGGATAGAGACATTAATTGTCATTTACTGCGTCCATAAAAGTTCATTATCATCGGGTTAGCATCTGGAATTTGTTGCTTTGCATAGAAAGTTCGCATAAATCGATCAATTATTTAGCTCTAGACGCTTTACTTATTCAATTGGTAGCCTGGCGCCAGAACTGCGTTCTTTACACCGTAAAGAGCCAAATGATCTTTAAGCCAAAGTCGATATTCAGGTCCACGTAGACTATGATCAGGCGAGCAATCCACGCTCCATTTACGCAGTGTATAGCCAGCAGTAGCCGCACGAAGATTTATTCGCAGCACGCCGTCCCGCATGTCGTAGTCCATCTCGGTGATTTCTGGTCGATCTTGATCTGGATGTGGAACTAACTCTAGCTCAACGATTCTGGTCCACTGAATATCGTTATCACTCGTTTCATGTGGCGCCACAGACTGCCCTCTGATTAAGACGGGATGTCTGATTCGGGTGATGACGAAATCACGGAATTCCTGGGACATCCGATCGAAAGCGCGGACGTGCCAGCGTAAGCCGTTGTCGATAAGGGAAAATGGAACGATCTCGCGTTCAGTACACCACTGGAGAGGGAGTGGTATTCAATACCGAGAGGGCAACTCTGATAAATTGCCCGTGTTACGCTTGCCAGCACCTCCAGATTAGGATGAGTTAGGCGTTTTTCGTCGTCATATTGATGACGATTATAAGTTCCAACAACACCGGGTAGCATATGACCGAGAATCGTTTCACCTACGGCATCCGGACATCCTAATTTTGCAAGCAAGGTACGTGACGTCCGTCGTAAATCATGTGGAGCCCAATGAGTGACTGTCAATCGAGGCCTCCCCTGCTCTGGGCGTATCTTGCAATATGGCTGCCTATAAAATACTTGCTCAGTTATGTATTTTTGTTCGATGTGGCCCACTTTATGACGAGTTGGAAATAGCAATCCGTCGCCATATAACTTCTTCCGCCGTAAAACTACGGTCAAACCTCTACCGAATAAGGGCACCCTTTGATCCGTTGCGGTTTCATGCCGGGCGTTTTTCGTTCTCTTTTTCGGTATCGTCCACCATACTTGCCCGCCCTCTTCGCAAATTTCATTTCCTAACATACCGACAATTTCAGCGCCGCGAGTTCCAGTCCAAAGATAAAGCGTTAGAACGTCAGTAATTATCGGTGCGAAATTTGGAAGCCAAGCAATCAATTCGCCGATTTCGTCTTCAGTGAGTACGCGTTTGACCACGCCGATGTTCTTACCTTCTATAGTCTTGCCTTTTGACCTAATTTTTCCACGTAAAATTAAGCGCCACCAATTTACCGCGGCTTCAGGCAATCTGCCAGCATCCATTGCATAATCCCAGGCAGCGCCAAGCTCACACCGTAATTTTCCAGCCTGCACTGGCGATATTGCAGCGTACTTCTGAATCAAATCAAAAGCCATTGCTCGGGTAATTGCAGTGGATGGTAAATCCGCCATATCACCCAGCATCGTGTTAAACATCCTTGCAATTTCAGCAGAACCTTTTTTGGTTCTGTGGCGACAAACATGTCCCGCTAAATATTCATCGCACAGCACGCGTACTGTATAAGCGTTTTCAGAATTTGCCGCCTCTTGTTTTAACGTTAAGGCTTTTGCCTCTAATTTCGCTTGCTTAGCTTCTAATACAGGATCCCCGCCAGAATCACGCTGGTTTTTCAAAGCCTCCCAGGCGACAATAGCCGATGGAAATGACATAGACGGCCAATGACCAATCGATACCTGCCGAAGGCGTCCATCAACGCTGCTTCTATATCGATAAAACCAAGTTCTCACCTTTGTCATAGCTGACAAACGCAGCCCAGGGTAATCGTCAAAAGCCATATGCTGTCCAGGTAGCAAAGCTTTAGCGGTGCGGGCGTCGAATTGCATTTCAGTATAGGTTTTGTGTGGCGAATGATGATGCGAGTATAACCTGAAAAAACCTATACTAAAACCTATACTAAAAAGCAAAGTGCAAGAAAGTTTTGATAAGTGTCGACAATGTTAGACTCAACAGAAAACAAAACAATATTACTTATGTATCAAATTGTTATAAATGAATAACCAGAAAAAACAAGGCGCCAAGCAGGACGAGAAAACGCAGCATACCCCGATGATGCAGCAATATCTGCGCATCAAATCCGGTCAGCCGGACACGCTGCTTTTTTATCGCATGGGCGATTTTTATGAGTTGTTTTTTGATGATGCAAAAAAGGCGGCGCAGTTACTGGATATTACCCTGACCGCACGCGGCCAATCCGGCGGGCAGCCGATTCCGATGGCCGGTATTCCCTATCATGCGGCGGAAAACTATATCGCCCGTTTATTAAAACAAGGCGAATCTATCGCCATTTGCGAGCAGATCGGCGATCCGGCCAAATCCAAAGGGCCGGTGGAACGCAAGGTGGTGCGCATCGTCACGCCCGGCACCGTCACGGACGAAGCCTTGCTGGAGGATCGCAAGGACAATCTGTTGGTGGCATTGGCCGTATTCGACAAGTTCTTCGGACTGGCCTGCCTGGACTTAGGCAGCGGTAAGTTCACGCTGCAACAATTGGACACCGAAACTCAGCTGCTGAGTGAAATCGAGCGCTTGAATCCGGCGGAACTGCTGTATAGCGAAGATATTAAACTACCGTCCGCCGTCAAGGAACGTCGGGGCTTGTGCAAACGCCCGCCCTGGCATTTTGATTTGGATAGTTGCCGGCTATTGATTTTAAAACAATTCAACAGCCACGACCTGAAAGGCTACGGTTGCGAGCATTTACCGGCGGCGATTTGCGCGGCGGGTTGTTTATTACAATACGTGCGCGATACCCAGCAAAGCGCCCTGCCCCATATTCAAGGTATAAGAGTCGAAAGCTGCGACGACAGCATCAGCCTGGACGCCGCCAGCCGCCGCAATCTGGAACTGGACAGCCATCCCAGCGGCCAACTGCAATACACCTTGTTGGGCGTCTTGGACAAGACCGCCACCACAATGGGCAGCCGTTGCCTGCGGCGCTGGATACACAGGCCGTTGCGAGATCATGCTGTTGTGAATGGCCGGTATGCCTGCGTCGCCAGTTTGCTGGAAAATCAGTTATATCGGGATTTGCAAGGCAGTCTGCGTCAGATTGGTGATATAGAACGGATCAGCTCACGCATCGCGCTGAAATCCGCGCGGCCACGCGATCTGCTGGTTCTGCGGCACACGTTAGCGGTTTTGCCGCAACTGCAAAACCAACTGGCCGATAGCGACAATCCGCATCTGGAAAACCTGCGCACGCAATTGCGCGAACAACCGGAATTGCTGGCCTTGCTGCAACGCGCCATCATCGACAATCCACCGGTACTGATCCGCGACGGCGGTGTGATCGCCCCAGGCTATCACCCGGAGCTGGACGAGTTGCGTAATCTCAGTCAGAACGCCGACCAGTTTCTGATCGACATGGAACAGCGCGAACGAGCGGCCACCGGTATCGCCACTCTGAAGGTGAATTACAACCGGGTGCACGGGTATTACATCGAGATTTCCAATGCCCAGGCCGACAAGGTGCCGGTACACTACACCCGCAAACAAACGCTGAAAGGTGCCGAGCGTTACATCACGCCGGAACTGAAGTCGTTTGAAGACAAAGTGCTAAGTGCCCGGGAAAAATCGCTGTCGTTCGAGAAAGCTTTATACGATCAGTTGCTGGATACGCTGGGCACTGCACTGCTGGATCTGCAGCATTGCGCCAACGCCTTGGCCGAACTGGATGTGTTGGTGAATTTCGCCGAACGCGCCGAAACATTAAACCTGTCGCAACCAGTGTTGGATCAACAGCCTGGTATCGACATCGTCGCCGGCCGCCATCTTGTAGTGGAGGCATTGTCCAACATTCCCTTCGTCGCCAACGATCTTAATTTCTCGGCAGAGCGGCGGATGTTGGTAATCACCGGCCCGAACATGGGTGGTAAATCGACTTATATGCGCCAAGCGGCGCTTATCGTGCTGCTGGCGCACATCGGCTGTTATGTGCCTGCGCAATCGCTACGCTGCGGACCCATAGACAAAATCTTTACCCGCATCGGCGCCTCCGACGATTTGGCCAGCGGCCGTTCGACCTTCATGGTGGAAATGTCGGAAACCGCCAACATCCTGCATAACGCCACCAGCAACAGCCTGATTTTGATGGACGAAATCGGCCGCGGCACCAGCACTTTCGACGGCCTGTCGCTGGCCTGGGCCTGCGCCGATTATCTGGCCCGCCACACCCAGGCTTTCACGCTGTTCGCTACCCATTATTTCGAGCTGACCACGCTGGCCGAAGAACAAGGCAATATCCACAACATCCATCTGGATGCGATGGAACACGGCGACAAGATTGTGTTTTTACACGCAGTGAAAGACGGCCCGGCCAGTCAAAGCTACGGCTTGCAAGTGGCGGCGCTGGCCGGTGTGCCGCAATCGGTGATCGCCAACGCCAAAAACAAGCTCGCACAACTGGAGAACACCGCTTATATCGAACTGCAAAATCATAGCGAAATCAACCAATTCGACTTATTTACCAGCCAGGAATGCCATCCAGCTGTCGTGCTGCTGGAGGAAATAGATCCCGATCATTTGAGTCCTCGGCAAGCACTGGATGCCCTATACCGCTTGAAAGCGCTGCTAAAAGCCAACAAACATTGATAGCAATATGTTCACAGCTCAGCCGAACGCGGACAATTTATCTTGCCAAACCAGCCAATTTAGAACGGAAAACCTTGTTTTATATTAACTAATTGCGATTGCAACTAGTATACTTTCCCAAGTATTCCGACTTAATACAATTAACCCCATGGCGACACGCCACTTCGAAAAATCATTGATCGTCATGCTGCTGGTAGTGCTTACGATCAGCTTGAGCTACACGGACGCACTGTGGCGCTTCGATCGCTGGATCTATGATGCCCAACTTAAGCTGCTTGCTAGCCCGGCATCAAAAGATATTGTCATTATCGAGGTCGATCAAAAAAGCCTGCAAAAACTAGGGCGCTGGCCTTGGCCTAGAGACATTCACGCCCGCCTGCTGGAGACTCTGGCACCGACAAAGCCCAATGCCATTGCGTTGGATTTTGTTTTTTCCGAAGCTGATCAGCAACATCCCGAGCTGGACGCACGCTTAAGCCGCGCATTGGTGAGCAACAAACAAGTAATACTGCCGGTTATTGTCGAACGCAATGGCAATACCGTGGTGGAAACGCTGCCTTTACCGGAATTCGCCAGACACGCGGTGTTGGGACATGCCAATGTCGATTTGGATAAGGACGGAATTGGCAGAAGCATTTTATTGAAACTGGCCTTGGGTAACTCGCAGTGGCCGGCAATGCCGCTGGCCATATTCGCGGCGCACCATCCGGAAATATTAACTAATTTACCCGGCTTACGCACCGAAACGCCGCAAGACGGTGTACACGGGGACTATCGGGTTTGGTTGCCGTTCTTTGATCCCAGTACCGATTTCACCAGGGTTTCTTATTTGGACGTATTATCCGGCGCCGTGCCTGGACAGTTCTTTACCGATAAATATGTGCTGGTCGGGCTGACCGCCAGCGGGATAGAACGCGACCTGCCGGCCCCGCTGGCTATTGGTGATCGGCCCATGAGCGGTGTGGACTTCGTCGCGGCGGGCTTAGATGGCCTGATAAAACAAACCCTTTGGCAGCCGCTACCAGGCCATTGGCAGTTTCTGTTGAGCCTGGCCATAGCCGGCATCGCTATCAAGATCAGCACTTGTTTTTCACTACGCTGGCTGGCATTGGCTGTATCGATACTATCCATAGCGATTTTACTGTTCTGTTTAGCGTTACTGCATGCCAGCCATTATTGGTTTGCGCCATCCGTTGCATTAGTAGTGTTGATAATTAGCTATCCGCTACGCAGCTGGCGGCATTTTGAAAAACTGATTCAATCATTATTCGCGGAACGAAAACGCGCGTATATCACCTTAAATGCTATCGTGGATGGGGTAATTGCCACCGACAGCAAGGGCTTCATCGAGTATATGAATGCAGCCGCCCTGGATATTATCGGCAGCAAACGCCCCAAAACCGCCAGCCAAAATATCGACGATATTTTTAGCGTGGAAATTGACGGCAGACCCCTTCGAATTGCGGAATTGATACAACAAAGCGTCATTAATCATGGACCACTGAAATTCAGCAATAGTCGCCTGTCCATTTCCGACCAATACGTAATGAACGCCAATCTGACTATCGCCCCTTTGATAGGCAGCCGAGGCGCACTGATAGGCACGGTGTTGACGATCAACGACATTGGCGAGCGAATGATTATGGCAAAAATGCTGTTGCAAAAAGCCGAAGAACAAACCGTAATGCGCGAATTGATAAACCGGACCGAACAAGTCAGTTTGGCCAAAAGCCAATTTTTATCGCAAATGAGCCACGAATTGCGTACGCCGCTGAATGCCATCATCGGCTTCGCGCAGCTGATGCAAATGGACGACCCTGAACATCCATTGGCCGAAACCCACCTGGACTCGGTCAATGAAATACTCAAGGCCGGTCTGCACTTACTTGGCCTGATTAACGAACTATTGGATCTCGCCAAAATAGAGTCAGGCAAAATCAGCGTGAACATAGACAGCATTTTCTTAGCGGAGCTGATCAAGGATTGCCAAACCCTGATTGCACCGCTGGTTAAAAATAAAGGCCTAGAACTAATCGTCGACAATCCATTGCCTGAAGACATCGCGCTGAAAGCAGACCCAAAGCGCGCAAAACAAATTTTGTTGAATTTTCTTTCCAATGCCGTGAAATATAACCGCCCCAACGGTTCTATCAGCCTGAGCAGCAAACAGGTAGGCGATAACAGGGTGAGAATATCTATTACCGATACCGGAAATGGTCTGGCGGAGCAGGAACAACAGTTGCTATTCCAGTCGTTTCAACGCCTGGGGGCGGATAATACCGATATAGAGGGCACCGGTATCGGACTGGCAATCACCAAACAACTGGCCGAACTGATGAACGGCAATGTCGGCTTAAGCAGTACACCCGGTGTAGGCAGCACGTTTTGGGTGGAGTTACTGATCCGTTAAGTTAGGCCGCCGTCATAGCGAAAACCCCGGAAGCGATCAAGATCTCTAGCTGTTTAGATCCGGCAATCCAAACAAGCCGCCGTTTCTGACAACATGCAATTCCTGTCTATACTTACACGCTAAATTTCAATATCGCTTTTGCGGCCGTTGATTTCCCAAAAAACCGTTTGTCGAGGCCATCATGAAACATCTTTTCGCCTGTTGGGGCATGGGTTTAGCCCTTTGCATATCGAGTACAGCATCAGCCGATGAAACCGTCATCGGTTACATCAAAACCATCACCGATCAAACGACAATTGACGAGAGCGCCGGGCCGATAAAAGCCAGCCTTGGTTCGCCGGTACATGTCGGCAACGTGATCAAAACCGACCAGAACGGTGCCGCGGGACTGACGCTAAAAGACAATACCATTTTATCTATCGGCCCAAATACCGAATTAAAAATAGAGGCGTATCAGTTCGAACCGCAACAGGATAAATTGCAATTAAACGCCAGCTTATTGAAAGGCACGTTACATTATATTTCCGGCGTCATTGCCAAACTCAAGCCGGAAGCTGTGACGGTAAAAACCCCTACCGGCGTGATTGCGGTAAGAGGCACGCGTTTTTTAGTCAAGATTGAAGAATAAGCCGAGTATTTGCCATGACGACAATTTCCCTACCCAAAACCCTAACATTTGCTGTTGCGCTAGCGTTATCCGGTTGCGCCAAATCTTATTTAGTATTACTGGAGGATCACGACGGTTCGACCGGAAAAGTGATTTTCAGCGGCGCCGGCAACGAGACCGTGGTGGAACAGGCCGGTTATGGTGCGACGCTGGATAACAACTCCAAAACGGTATTCAAAGTCGAACAAGAGAAGATCAATAAGGACTTTGGCAGAGCCTTGGCTTCCGAACCGGTATTGCCGGAAATATTTTTATTGTATTTTGAGACCGGCGGCACCAAGCTGACCGCCGAATCTGCGGCGTTGATTCCCAAGATCGTCGAAACCGCCGGCAAACATCCGGCCGCCGATATTTCGGTGATCGGTCACACCGATACAGTGGGCGATGCGGGCAAAAACGAAAAATTGGCGAATGAGCGCGCCGTTCAGGTCAGCCGTTTATTCGACCCTAGTAAGCTGGATGTGAAGGAAATCGCCGTCACATCGCACGGCGAAAAGAATTTATTGATTAAAACCGGCGATGAAATATCCGAGCCGAGAAATCGCCGGGTAGAAGTGACGATTCGATAATGTTCTAACAAACAAAACCGCCGGCCCCGAGTGAGTGCTGGCGGTTTTATTTTCTTATTTTATTCGCTAGCTAAAACTTTCGCCAATTGCGCGGCTGGCACATAGCCGGGCAGGATATTGCCTTTTTGCGTTACTATCATCGGCGTACCGTTCATACCAAACGCTTCGCCCAGAGCCATGTGTTCGTCCACTGGGTTTTCGCAGGTTTTTGCATCCAGATGCTCACCTTTCTTCGCGGTAGTTAACGCTTTATTTTTATCCGCAGCACACCAGACGGAGACGGCTTTTTTGTAGGAATCCGAGCCCTTGCCAGCTCTAGGGAAAAACATATAGCGTATCGTGATGCCCTGCGCCATGTATTGATCGATTTCCGAGTGCAGCTTACGGCAATAACCGCAATCGATGTCCGTAAAAATAGACACGACATGTTTGCTGTTTTCAGGTTTGAAGATAATCATTTTTTGTTCGCCGACTTTATCCAGCGAGGCTTTACGCACGTTAGCCAGCTTGGTTTCGGTGATATTTTTCTTCGCTTCGGCATCGAATAACTGGCCTTGCAGCAAATATTTGCCGTCTTCGGAAGCATAGAAAATATTGCCGCCCATGCTCACTTCATACAAACCACGGATTTCGGAAGGTTTGACGGAATCGACCTGTGCCCCCGGCATAAACTCGCTCAAGGCCTTTTTTATGGCGGCTTCATCGGCAAATAGCGCAGGGCTGGTCAAAGCCAGTAGCGTCAAAGCCAGAATATGTGTGATTTTTTTCATGCGATTACCAAGGAAGATTTGAAAGGAATGCGGTTGACCACGACGCTGCGGTTTTGTTCAGCGTTATTGAAATAATCTGCCAATATCGAGAAACATCGCCAGGCCCATCAGCAGCATCAATAGCAGCATGCCGGCTTGTTGAAAATACAGCTGTACTCTTTCCGGAAGCGGGCTGCCTTTAATAGCCTCAACCGCGAAAAATAGTAAATGGCCACCGTCCAGCACCGGAACCGGCAACAAATTTAATACGCCGAGACTGACGCTAACCAGGCCCAGAAACTTCAGAAACGCTGTCAAGCCCATCTCAGCGGACTGGCCGGCATATTGGGCGATACTGATCGGGCCGCTCAGATTCTCGACCGAAGCAGAACCCACCACCATTTTCCCCATCATTTTCAAAGTCGTCACCGCATAAAACCACACTCGTTTTCCGGCGACCGGTACCGCGTCCCAAGGCGACAAGGCATGTGTCACCATCATGGAGTCTAGTAAGTCTTTCGGCGCATCGACGCCAGCGCCGATTTTGCCGACCGCCTTGCCCTCGCCCTGCTGTTCGCTACGCGGGGTAATGCTTAACGGCAATTGCGCGCCACTACGCTCCAGTAATAATTTAATTTCGATATTCGGCCGGGCCTGAACATAATCCACCCATTGTTGCCAGTCGGTAATTGCGGCGCCGTCGGCGCTGAGGATCAAATCGCCGCTTTGTAAACCGGCTTGTTTGGCAACGCCATCGTCGAGCAATTTACCGATAACCGGTTTGATAGTCGGCACCCAGGGCTTCAAACCTAAGCGCTTGTGCAGAATTTCCGGGGTTTGTACGTCTTGCTCCGTGAGATGGATCAAGCGTGTTTGTTGACTGTCGTCTATCGCTTTAGTCAGTACCTTGATCTCTGCCTTACCGTCAATCGCCAAGGTCAACAAAGTGTCCAACGCTTCTATCCAGGTCGGCGTGGGCGTCTCATCGATACTGAGTATTTCGTCGCCATTCACAAAACCGGCTTGTTCCGCCAGAGAACCGGCTTCAACTCCGCCGATTACCGGCCTAATCCCCGCTTCGCCGATTACCAACACCAACCAAAATAAAAACACGGCCAGCAATAAATTGGAGAGCGGTCCGGCTGCGACCACGGCGGTTCTGGCTAACAACGGTTGCCGATTGAATGCGTACGGCAAATCTTCCGGCTTAACCGCTTCTTCGCGCTCGTCGACCATTTTTACATAGCCGCCCAGCGGAATGGCAGCAACAACGAATTCGGTGTCGTTAGGGCCTTTTTGCCAGGTAATTAGTGGTTTACCGAAACCGATGGAGAAACGGATAACTTTGATGCCAACCTTGCGTGCCGCCCAAAAATGGCCGTATTCATGAAACGCCACCAGTACCGCGATGGCGACGATGAAATAAAACAAGGTGTGCAAAGTATCCATTAACTAGTGTTTGAGTTCGGCGATCACTGCATTCGCAACGTCCCTGGCCTGCCTGTCGGCTGCCAGGACATGTTCGAGCGTATCGGCACAATCGGCTTTAAATTGGGCCATGCTCCGCTCTATGATGCGCGCAATATCGGTAAAGCGCACCTGCTCATTCAAAAAGGCTTCCACGGCTATCTCATTAGCCGCATTCAAAACAGTGGGCATGATACCGCCGGCTTTGATGGCTTCGTAAGCCAGTCTCAAACAAGGAAAGCGTTGCAAATCGGGTTGTTCGAAATCCATATGTTTGACTTCGAAAATATTCAGCGGGGCCACGCCGGAATCGAAACGCTCAGGCCAAGCCATCGCGTGAGCGATGGGTGTGCGCATGTCGGGGTTACCCATTTGCGCCAATACGGAGCCATCGACATAATCGACCATGGAATGAATGATACTTTGCGGATGAATCACCACTTGGATCGCATCCGGGTCCATGTTGAACAACAGGCAGGCTTCGATCAACTCCAAACCTTTGTTCATCATCGTCGCCGAATCCACCGAAATTTTCCGGCCCATATCCCATTTCGGATGCGCGACTGCTTGTTCGGGAGTCACTGTATCCAGATCGGCTATCGGAGTTTGCCGAAACGGACCGCCGGATGCGGTCAACAAAATGCGTCTGGCCTGTTTGGCGGTATGCCCGGTGGTATAACCGGCCGGCATGCATTGAAAAATCGCGTTATGTTCACTATCGATCGGCAACAACGTCGCGCCGTTCTCGGCCACCGCTTGCATAAAAATTTGCCCGGACATGACCAAGGCTTCCTTGTTGGCCAGCAATACCGTTTTGCCGGCTTTCGCTGCGGCCAGGGTCGGCAACAAACCTGCCGCACCGACGATAGCAGCCATCACTGCATCAACATTGTCCAAGGTTGCTACTTGCGTTAAGGCGTCCGCGCCGGCTAACACCTTAATATCGGTAACAGCCGAACCGGTGATTTTGTCCTTGAACGCTTGAGCGTTGTCCGGATTGGCAACTACCGCATACTCCGGACGATGGACCAAACATTGTTCGTACAAGGCGTCGATATTACCGTTGGCGGTCAACGCTACCACTTTATATTGGTCGGGGTGACGCGCAACTACGTCTAGGGTGCTGACGCCAATCGAACCGGTGGCTCCGAGTATGCAAATACCTTTCATGCGTAAAACACCCTGCCAATCAATAAAATGCCGGCATAGAAGAAAGGCGCGGCCGCGATGATACTATCCACTCTATCCAATATGCCGCCATGACCGGGCAACAAATTACCGCTGTCTTTAACGCCTTTTTTGCGTTTGATTAGACTGAAAAACAAGTCACCATAAATCGAAATCAACACGGTCATAACCGACAAAATCAACATATCGGTCCAAACCAGTCCGTTAAGAAAGCGCAATGTACCGGAGTCAACGTCTTCCGGCTGAGTTGCGGTAATCCAGCCGTACACAGTAAAACCTATGCCGCATACAGCCGCAGAGACCAAGGCGCCATACATGCCTTGCACTGTTTTACCGGGGCTTATTTCCGGAGCCAACTTATCCTTACCCCAGGTTTTACCGGCAAAAAATGCGGAAATATCTGCGGCCCAAATCAGCAACAAGAAATAGATCACCATGCCAGGACCGTAATAAGCCCTTAATTTGCTGAGAAACATCCAGGCAGAGAGCAATACCAACCAACCGCTAAAAGTCTTGAGCCTCGATTTAAATTCGATATTCAACAATTGCGGACCGGCTTTTCTGATCAAAACCATCGTCAATACCCAAAAAAACACTGGAGCAATCACAAACCACTCCAAAGCGTCCGAATAGTCTTTAATTTCCGGCCATTCCATCGCCTCACTGAGCAGCTCCAGCAATACCGTCCAATAGGTAACGCCCAACATCGGCACGACCAAAAACGTTACGAAAAGTATTTTCCGGGTAAGCGTGTTTACGTCGGTCAAGGCCATCCATTCGAAGGCGGCTATCAAGGTAATGACGGCGATAAATAAGGAAAAATAGAGGGCAGGCAGTAGCAGAACTGCCGTGATGACCACGGCAGCCAGTACTAGAGCGGTTAAGATGCGTTTTAATAACATGTGTTTGATTTTTAATTATTATGGTTATAGAAAAATCCCTAGAGAACTCTGTTATCGATGACTTGTTCGCCAGTGTGTCCGAAGCGCCTTTGCCGGCCCTTGAAGCTACCGATAGCCTTTTCCAATGCCAGCTGATCGAAGTCCGGCCATAGCGCATCGGTAAAATAAAATTCCGTATAAGCCAGTTGCCATAACAGAAAGTTACTGATGCGTTCCTCGCCGCCGGAACGGATAAACAAATCAGGTTCTGGCAACTCCGCGGTGACCAGATACTGATTGACGAGTTGTTCTGATATGTCTTGTTCCTCGATCTCGCCCGATTTTACCCCGGCAACGATTTGCCGCAAGGCTTGGGTAATATCCCAACGTCCGCCGTAATTGGCGGCAATCAGCAAGGTTAATCCATCGTTTTGTGCGGTCTGCGCTTCGGCGGTAGCGATTTTTTCCCGCAATTTTTCCGGGAAAGCACTTTTGTCGCCGATGATTTTCAGCCTGATGTTATTTTTATCGAGCTTGTCGACCTCGGATTGCAGCGTGTTCATGAATAGCTCCATCAACAAGCTGACTTCATCCTGCGGCCTGCGCCAGTTTTCGCTGCTAAAAGCAAACAACGACAGCACTTCGATGTTCTGCTTCGCACAATATTCGACGATCTTTCTCACCGCCTTGACGCCCGCATAGTGTCCCATAATCCTGGGCATCAAGCGTTTTTGCGCCCAGCGGCCGTTGCCATCCATGATGATGGCAATATGCCGTGGGTTACCGTTATTTATCGAAGGTTTATCGTTATCAGCAGCAGTCATCTCGCCTCTCGGTTACATGGAAAGCAAATCGGCTTCTTTTTCTTCAAGATGCTTCTCTACTTCCTTGATGTATTGATCGGTGAGTTTTTGGATCTTTTCTTCGGCCTGACGGGCATCGTCCTCGGAAATTAATTTCTCTTTCAAAGCATCCTTGATCGCGGCATTGGCATCGCGGCGAATATTACGAATCGCCACCCGACCTTGTTCGGCTTCGTTTTTGACGATTTTAACCAAATCGCGACGACGCTCTTCGGTCAGTGCCGGCAGCGGCAGTCTGATCACTGTGCCTTGCGTCGCGGGGTTTAAACCCAAGCCGGACGACATGATGGCTTTCTCGATAGCCTGAATCATGCTTTTTTCCCAAGGCACGACTTTCAGGGTGCGCGCGTCCTCGACGGACACGTTGGCAACCTGAGACAAAGGCGACTCGTTGCCGTAATAGGTCACGCTGATTTGATCCAGCAAGCTGGGATGCGCGCGCCCGGTTCTAATTTTGGTAAATGCTTTTTGCAGGGACTCGATGCTTTTCACCATACGGGTTGCCGCATCTTGTTGAATATCGCTGATCATTCTATTAGTTCCTCTCGATTAGGGAGCCTATATCTTCACCGCGCATCAAGCGCATAATCGCTCCCGGCTCAAATACATTCATTACCCGCATGGGCAGGTTGTTATCCCGACACAAGACCAAGGCAGTAGTGTCCATAACGTTCAAGCGCTGGTCGATGGCCTCGTCATAGGTCAGACGCGGATAAAATACTGCGTCAGCCACTTTATTCGGATCGGCCGAATAAACGCCTTTGACTTTCGTCGCCTTGATCATCAATTCGGCGTCTATCTCGATGGCGCGCAAACTGGCGGCAGTATCCGTGGTAAAAAACGGATTACCGGTACCGGCAGCAAAAATAGCCACCCTACCTTTCTCCAAATGCCGAACCGCACGCCGACGGATATAGTCTTCGCACACCTGATTGATTTTCAGGGCGGTCATTACCCTAACCGGCTGCCCGAGATATTCCAGAGCATCCTGCATGGCCAGTGCATTAATGACAGTGGCCAGCATGCCCATTTGATCGCCGGTGACCCGATTCAGACCTTCCGATGCTTTCTCGCCGCCGCGTAAAATATTGCCGCCACCGATGACCAAGCCAACCTGGATACCTGCATCGCACAAGTCTTTCACTTCATGAGCCAAACGTTGGACTATATCGGGATCGATACTGCCGCCCCGCTCGCTCGCCAGTGCTTCGCCGCTCAATTTAAGTAAAATTCTCTGACAAATCAATTGACTCATAATCAAATATCCACCGTAAACATAGGTTAAAAGCAACGAATTGAGATAAATAAACCCGGCGAACCGGGTTTATTCTTAGGCGTTTTAGCCTCTGACTTGCGCCATTACTTCCGCAGCAAAATCTTCTTCTTTTTTCTCGATGCCTTCGCCCACTTCGAAACGAGCAAAACGCACTACAGCATTGCCTTTGGATGTCAGCAATTTGCCGACGGTAACGCTGTCGTCCTTGATGAAAGGCTGACCCAACAACGTGACTTCCGCCAGGAATTTATTGATACGACCGCCAATCATTTTTTCAACGATCTCGGCAGGCTTACCACTTTCCAATGCTTGTGCAGCAAAAATTTCTTTTTCCTTGGCAATCACATCGGCCGATACTTGGTCGTCCGATACATATTCAGGTTTAGCAGCGGCAACATGCATCGCCACGTCTTTACCCAACGCTGGATCGTTTTTAGTCAATTCGACGATAACGCCAATTTTACTACCGTGCAGATAAGCTGCTTGGCCGCCATCGGTGGTGGTGAATTTGACGAAACGGCGCACGGTAATGTTTTCGCCGATTTTAGCAATCAGAGCACGACGGGTATCGTCTACGCTGACGCCGGTACTTAATACCATTGCTTGTAGCTCTTCGTCGCTGTTGACGTTAGCGCTCAACAAACTGTTGACGACATCGTTGGCAAACCCAATAAAATCATCGCCTTTGGCGACGAAATCGGTTTCGCAGTTGACGTCTACCATGACAACGGTTTTGGCGTCATCGGAAACTTTTACACCTATTACCCCTTCCGCTGCGATACGGCCGGATTTTTTATCGGCTTTTGCCAGACCGGATTTACGCATGTTTTCAATGGCCAGTTCCATGTCGCCATTGGCTTCGACCAGGGCTTTCTTGCACTCCATCATGCCTGAGCCGGTACGCTCACGCAATTCCTTGACCATCGCCGCACTAATACTCATCGTTTTTTCCTCAAATTTTATTAACTAAAAAAACGCCTCACAAAGGAGGCGTTTAAAAGACAGTCTGTTCTGAATACCGGATTCAGCGGCGCTCAACCGCATCGGTCGAGCGCTTTTAAAACTTACGCTTCCGCTACGACTTCTTCTACAAAATCGTCGGATTTGGCTGAAGCATCCATACGCAATGCTTTCGCTTCCAGCACGGAGGCTGAAGCGCTTTGGCAATACAAAGTCACTGCACGGATAGAATCGTCGTTACCTGGGATGACGTAATCGATTTTTTCGGGCGAGTTGTTGGAATCAACCACGCCGACCACTGGAATACCCAATTTCTTGGCTTCCATAATGGCATTTTTTTCATAACCTACGTCCAGAACGAAAATAGCGTCGGGCGTACCGCGCATATCTTTGATACCGCCCAGGCTACGCTCAAGCTTTTCCAACTCGCGTTCCATGCCCAAAGCTTCTTTTTTGCTGAAACGTTGGTACAAGGTGCCATCGGCTTTCATCGCTTCCAGTTCTTTCAAACGATTGATGGATTTTTTGATGGTTTTAAAGTTTGTCAACATGCCGCCCAACCAACGATGGTTGACGTAGGGCATGCCGCAACGTTTCGCTTCTTCGGCTACTACTTTACGAGCCGCTTTTTTGGTACCGACAAACAGGATGGTACCTTTATTGGCGGTCATTTGGCCGAGATAATTCATCGCATCGTTGAACAACGGAAGCGTTTGTTCCAAGTCGATGATAT
Source organism: Methylomonas methanica (assembly GCA_001644045.1). Classification (GTDB taxonomy): domain Bacteria; phylum Pseudomonadota; class Gammaproteobacteria; order Methylococcales; family Methylomonadaceae; genus Methylomonas; species Methylomonas methanica. Next base: position 18,453 of record LUUF01000081.1, read on the forward strand.
GAATTTTGTTACGAGCTCCAAACAGGTATGAAGCCATTTTCGGGTTCCAGTAACGGGTTTGATGTCCAAAGTGAACACCCGCTTCCAGCATTTGACGCATTGACACTGCTGCCATTTACTTCTCCTAAAATTGCCGAATAATTCGGCGTTGGGTTACGCCTCCACTCGCCCCGATCAGTGACCGAAAATCTAAAATAGACTTCCAGCACCCCACCGACCGTGTCGACAAGTGTGAGTATTGGTTACATAGTGAACTTGCCTTTATACCATGATTAGAATTTCACAACAACTTCAAGTCTGATAGACTCCTATCGCAAGCTTGCTTGAAAAAGCTTCTTTATTCCATTGCAAAATCGGGCCAGCACCCGCTTCGATCCCAATAATTAGCCACCTGCCGATGACTATTACCATTAAAACCACCGAAGAAATCGACAAGATGCGCGTTGCCGGAAAACTGGCCGCCGAAGTACTTGAAATAATCGCCCCTCACGTTGTTGCCGGCATATCCACCGAAGAGCTTGATCAAATCTGTCACGACTACATCGTCGATGTGCAGCAAGCCATACCCGCCCCATTGAATTATCGCGGCTTTCCCAAATCGATATGCACATCCATTAATCAACAGATTTGCCACGGCATTCCCTGCGAGAAAAAGCTGAAAAACGGCGACATCGTCAATATCGATATTACGGTGATAAAGGATGGTTATCACGGCGATACCAGTAAAATGTTCTGCATAGGCGACGTCAGTCCGCATGCCAAACGATTGGTCGACATAACCCGCGAATGTCTGTTTTTGGGCATAGAAGAAGTCAAACCCGGCGCTCACCTGGGCGATATCGGCTACGCCATTCAGAAACACGCGGAAACCAATCGCTATTCCATCGTCAGAGAATTCTGCGGCCACGGCATAGGCAAAAAATTTCACGAAGATCCGCATGTGATGCATTTCGGCAAACGCGGCGACGGCGCGATACTCGAACCCGGCATGATTTTCACGATAGAACCCATGCTCAATCAGGGCAAACGCCATATGAAAATCCTGGCCGACGGCTGGACCGCCGTCACCAAGGACCGCAGCTTGTCCGCGCAATGGGAACACACTATTTTGGTGACCGACACCGGCTACGAGATTTTGACACTGAGACAGGAAGAGCTGTGAGCCCGGCGCTGTTTACCGAAAGCGACTTTCTCGGCTGTTTCGCGAACGACAATCCGGTTGCCGCATTCAAAAATGCGATTAACGCGGAAAACGCGCAGTTAAAAATGCGCTTCAACCCGGACCAGGCTACAGTCGGCCTGCTCACCGAAAAAGCCCGCTTTATCGACAACTTATTGACCGCCTGCTGGCTGCATTTCCTCGATAACATCGCCGACCGCCACAGCCTGATCGCCACCGGCGGCTACGGCAGAAGCGAATTATTTCCTTATTCGGACATCGACATATTAGTGCTGCTCAACGCCGCCAATCCTGTCGATTATCAACACCAACTATCCAGTTTTTGCAATTTTCTGTGGGATATAGGTTTAAAGCCGGGGCTAAGCACGCGCAGCATTCCCGATTGCCTAATCGCGGCCCAAGACGACCAGACCGTATTTACCAGCCTGCTGGAAATGCGTCTGATCACCGGCAACGCGGAGCTGTTTAGCGATCTAAAACATCAGGTAAACTCCGAATCACTCTGGCCATCCGAGCAGTTTTTTCCAGCCAAAATGGCTGAACAACAAAAGCGTTACAGCAAGTTCCACGACACCGCTTATAATCTGGAACCCAACATCAAGGAAGGTCCGGGCGGACTCCGCGACCTGCAGGTGATCAGCTGGGTATTCAAACGCCACTACAACGCCTCCTCGCTGAGGGAGCTGATCAAATATGGCTTTTTACCCAAGTCGGAATACGACAATCTGATTACCGCTCGCGACATTCTCTGGCGCCTGCGCTTTGCGCTGCATAATCTCACCAGCCGCTGCGAAGACAGATTGGTATTCGATTACCAACGCGAGCTCGCCAGTCAATTCGGGTACATCGACAAAAACGAACAACCCGACGTCGAGCAGTTCATGCAGTTTTACTTTAAAACCGTGGTGGATATAGAACGCCTGAACGAAATGCTGTTGCAATTGCTGAACGAGAGACTGATCAGCAACAAGGAAAGCCTGGCACCCATTCCGATCACCGCCAATTTTTCATCCATAGACGGTTACCTGGAAGTCAGCAACAAAGACGTATTCCAGAAACAACCGCTGGCTTTACTGGAAATTTTTTTAATCTTGCAACAATCGCCGTCCTTGAAAGGGATTCGCGCCAGCACCATTCGTTTGATTCGCAAGAACCTGCACCTGATAAACGCCGAGTTCCGTACCAACAAACAAGCCAACCGCCTGTTTATGGATATTCTTAGGCAGCCGCGCGGCATTACCAGCCAGCTGAAACGCATGAATCGCTACGGGGTGCTGGCAGCCTATTTGCCGGACTTCGCCAATATCGTGGCGCGCATGCAGTACGACCTGTTCCACATCTATACCGTGGACGAACACACCTTGTTTGTCATCCGCAACTTGCGGCGCTTCTCGCTGGCCAAACACAACAAGGAACTGCCTTTTTGCAATAATATTTTTCTACTGATCTCCAAACCCGACATTTTGTATATCGCCGCCATGTTTCACGACATCGCCAAGGGCCGGGGCGGCGATCATTCCACGCAGGGCGAAACCATCGCGAACAATTTTTGCCAGCAACACGACCTGTCCAACCACGATACCAAGTTAATAACTTGGCTGGTTCGTCACCATTTGTTGATGTCGATGACCGCACAGCGTAAAGACATCAGCGACCCCGACGTCATCCACACCTTTGCCCTGGAAGTCGGCAGCATAGAGCGTTTAAATTATCTGTATTTGCTGACAGTGGCGGACATTCGCGCGACAAATCCCAGCCTGTGGAACGCCTGGAAAGACGTATTATTGAAAGACTTGTATATTTCCACCCATCAAGCCTTGCACCGCGGCCTGCAAAATCCGATGGTCCGCTCCGAACGGATACAGGAAAACAAAAAAGAAGCGCGCGACGAGTTATTGAAACTGGGTATATCCAAAACCAATATCACGCAGTCTTGGCAGCATCTCAGCGACGACTATTTCCTGCGCTATTCGGCGGACGAAATCGCCTGGCACACGATAGCGATCGCGGCCTGCCAGGAAAGCGAACTACCGCTGGTGCTGCTGCGCCCGCAAACCCAGCGCGGCAGCGCCGAGATTTTCGTTTACACCCGCAACGAAGCGCAGATATTTTCGATTTCGACCGCAACCCTGGATCAACTAGGCCTGACGATTCTGGACGCCAGGATTATCACGACCGCCGATCAGTATGTATTGAACAGCTTTCAGGTACTGGAACAATCCGGCGAAGCCATTAACGACCTGTATCGGGAAGTGCATATCTGCACATCGCTACGCCACAGCCTGATAGCCAAAAAAGTTAAAGCCTCGAAGAACATTCACAAACAATCCCGGCAGGCCCGGCACTTTCCGATCGAGACCAGCATTACCTTTCTGGAAGATCCGTCCCATAAACATACTATCATTGAATTGGTTACCACCGACCGCGCAGGCCTGCTGTCCACGATAGGCCGGGCATTTACCGAATTGGACATCCAACTGCACGACGCGAAAATCACCACGATAGGTAGTCGCGCGGAAGACATGTTCTACATCAGCGATCAGCAGTCACTGCCGATCACCGACGAGGACAAAAAAGCCCAAATACGCACCACCATGTTGAGATATTTGAGCTTGAAAGGCTAAAGACTTTATCTGGCCAACAAATGTTCGCCGCGCGCCAACTTCGGCAAGCGTCCTTCCAGACCCATTGCGGCCTTCATCGCTTTGTTGCGCGCCGGCGTGATGCGTTGAGCCAGGCCCAGGCCAAGATTTCTTAACAGTTTGAGCGGCAAAATATCGTTACTAAACGACCGGTAAAACACATCCATCAAGGTCATCATTTTCAGGTTTTCGTTGCGGCGCATCGCTTCGTAACGCTGTAACACCGCCAGATCGGCAATGTCTTTACCGCGTTGATAGGCATCCACCAGAATCTCCGCCAGCGCCGCAGCGTCCAGCAAGCCAATATTGACGCCCTGCCCGGCCAATGGATTAATCATGTGCGCCGCATCGCCCACCAGGGCCACACCTTGTTTCACATAACGCTGGGCGTGCTGGCGTTTGAGCGGGAAGCTTGCCACACCCAAAACTTGTTTAACCTCACCCAGACAATCTGGGAAAGCCGCTACCAACTCGGCACGCAATTGTTCATACGGCAACGCCTGTAAACGCCTGACTTCATCCGGCGATTGATACCAAACGATGGAACCATAATTGCCGGTAAGCGGTAGAAATGCTTGCGGACCGCTGGACACAAAACGCTGCCAGGTAATGTCTTGCTGCGGATAGGCGGTTTCTATGTAAATCACCAAGGCATGTTGACCGTAGTCCCAACTGGTAACCCCCAAACCCACCGCCTGCCTGACCCGCGACTGACCGCCATCCGCCGCAACCAGCAACTTTGCCTGAAGCACTCGACCGTCCGCCAATACCAATTCCGACGCGTGGCCGTCATAATTAATCTTGGTGATGGTTTGCGGCATCAGCAGCTCGATATTGTCGAAACCTGGCAATCTGTCCAGCAAAGCCAGTTGCGTGATGCGGTTTTCGACAATATAGCCCAGCTCGGGATAGCGTATGTCATCGCTATTAAAGGTGGTATCGCCCGCCGTTTCCCAAACCCGCATGCGCTTAAAAGGACAATAACGCCGCGAAGTCACACCTTCCCAAGCACCGACGGTTTCCAGAATGTTTTTCGAGGCGATACTGAGTGCCGACACCCTTAAATCATGCGGCTGTTCGCTGGAGAACGCTTCCGGCACTTGCGCTTCTATCACGGCCACTTTTAGCTCGCTCCCGCCCAGGCAACAAGCCACTGCCGAACCGACCATTCCCCCGCCGACTACCACCACATCAAATTGTTCTTTCATATTTCTTCACAAAGTTTTAAAACTAAAGGCCAGACGAGAGAACAACGACGCCATCGGCTTTACGGAATGACAGAGGCAGCGCCACATGGTATGATTACAAAGTTTCGCCAACTGAAATTCCGAAGTTATTTAGGGGTTCTCGCCGCACGGGACGACTCTAACACGCAGCAGGCAGAAAAACCATAAACGGCACTATCGGTAAGGAAAATACCGGGTAGCGCATTTAATCAGTAAGAGAGGATCTGGATAGCAATGATTAAAAACGCCCAGAAAATTAACGCAGTACACATGCTTTACGACGCCGATTTATCCCAGGACAGCTGCGGTGTTGGTTTTATCACCCGCAAGGACAGCAAACAAACCCACGACCTGCTGGTAAAGTCGCACGAAGCCTTGTGTACCATTCCGCATCGCGGCGGCATGAGCGCCGAGGGTATAGGTGACGGTGCCGGCGTTAATATCGACTTGTCTCTAAAGTTTTTCCGTAAGGCCACAGGGAACGATGGCCTGGAACTGGGACAATTCGGCGTTGCCAATTTCTTCTTCCCGGAAGATCACGCGCACTACGATTCGGAAGCACAAAAACTGGTCGAAGAGAAATTTCTCGAATTCGATCTGCCTATCATCAAATGGCGGGAAGTGCCGGTTGATAACTCTGTATTGAATGCGGCGGCGTTGCGCGCGCAATTACCGATCAAACAGGTGATTTTTGGTCGTCCAAAAGCCCTGAAAGATGCCAGCCACGACGCTTTTGAAAGACATATTCAGTCCGCGCTGTTAACGATAGAAGCCAACGGCTTTACTCGCCCCGAACTGAAAGGTTTTTATCCGTTGTCCATGAGTTCGCGGACACAAGTATACAAAGGCCGCCTGAACTCATTCGAAGTCATCCCTTATTTTGTCGATCTTTACGACGCCGACCACGAGATCAGCACGCTGTTTTTCCATACCCGTTTTTCCACCAATACCGCGCCGGCGACGATGATGGCTCAGCCGTTCCGTTACATGGCGCATAACGGCGAGTTAAACACCGACAAGAAAAACCGCCTCAGCGAAAATGCTATTGCCCGGCAAAACAACAAACACGTGGTGTTTCCCTGCGGCCAATCGGATTCCGGCCGTCTGGATCAAACCCTGACCCGCCGTATCAACGAAGACCAACTGGATATCGTCACCGCAATTTTAGCGATGATGCCGCCAGCCTGGGAAAACGATACGACCTTGTCGGCAGACGTACGCGCGATGCTGGAATATTTCAGCCTATACGAAGAGAAAAACGACGGCCCGGCCGCGTTGATCTTCAATGACGGCATCCGGGTCGGCGCCCGCTTGGACCGCCTGGGTTTACGGCCCTTGCGCTCCGTGGAAACCGCAGAGTATCTAGCAGTGATGTCCGAAGCCGGCCAGATCGATTTTCCACCCGAAAAAGTGCTGAGACGCGGCCGCATCGAAGCCGGCGGCATGCTGTATTTCGACCACAACACCGGTGAGTCGTACAACAGCCATCAAGTCATGGAGCGTCTGGCCAAGGAACGGGACTATAAAGCGCTACTGAAACAAAGTTGCCTGCATATCAGCGAATTACCCAAAGTAGAGCTTGCGGAACTCAGCAACGAACATGAACTGAATATCGATCAGCGCCATACGGCCTATTCATTGAACCAGGAAAGCTTTAAGTTTTTGCTGGACCCTATCCTGCAAACCGGCTTGGAAAAAGTCTCGGCGATGGGTTACGGCCTGACGCCGAACGCCTTGAGTGCTGCTGAGGGCGGTATGTCGCGTTATTTCAGCCAACGCTTTGCTCAGGTTACCAATCCGCCGCTGGACTCCCTGCGTGAAAGCGACGGCATGACCTTGCGCGTGGCCCTGGGCGCCAAACCGACTTTTGCGCCGCAACACAGCAAACAGCTGATCGTTGAATCGCCGATTCTGCAACGCACTCAATTGGAACAGATTCGCCGGCAAGGCCAGGTAAAAACCGCGACCGTAGCGGCGCTATACACTCCAAACTTTGAAAACGCCGCGCAAAACGAACTGGCTTTGGAACAAGCCTTGCAATCAGTCTGCGCACAAGTCGAACAGGCCGCGCGCGGCAATACCGGCATCATCATTTTGAGCGACGCCAATATCAGCAAAGCCCAAGCCGCGATCCCGGCGCTGCTGACCATTGCGGCAGCCAACCAGCATCTGGTCAAACATGGTTTGCGCTTTAACAGCTCCTTGATCATGGAAACCGGCCAGGCTGCCAGCCCGCACGACGTTGCCACCATTCTGGGCTTCGGCGCTTCCGCTATCTGCCCGCTCAGCGTGCATAACCGGGTGATTACCGAATACGCCGACCCAGCAGCGCAACAAAAAGCGCTGTACAGTTTTCAAAAAGGCGTCGAAAAATCGCTGATGAAAACCATGGGCAAATTCGGCCTGTGTACGGCGGAAAGTTATATCGGCGGCGAGTTTTTCGAATCCAATTACCTGGATACCGACGAACCGAAACTGAAACCGTATTTCCCCAACATCAATGCCTCGGTCGGCGGGGTGCGCTATAGCGACATCGCCGCTAGCGCAACCGAATGGCACCATAAGGCACTGTCCGTAACCAGCGAAAGCGACATTCCATTTCTGGGCTTGTTCAAAGAACGTAACGAAGGTGCAGGCCATACGTTCGGCAACACTGCGGTGCGTGAATATATCAACATGACCGATGAAGCGATTCATTACATCCCTCAGCAGCAAGCTGCTGAGGCTAGTGATACCGCTTATCTGGATTTCGGCTACGAAAAACGCACACCGGCGCAAATCGACGCTTTCGGCGTCACGCCCGCTTATCGCAGCTTTACCCACAATCTGGCTCAGGAACGCGCCAACCGTCCGGCTGCGTTGCGCGATGTGATGGAGTTTCCGGCCGACATCAGCAACGCTAACAGTAAAGCCGAGTTCGATCGCCTCTTGGGCAGCCAGGATCTGCACGGTAACAATAATTACCTGATCCGCGGCTTGACTGTCGAAAAAACCAACGGTGTAGTCTTTAAACTCAGCTTTAGTGACAACTCCAGTAAAGCGCGCTTGGAACAACTCGCCGAGCACTTGAAAGCTCGCTTTTCCGGTAACGATTTCGGTCTAACTCTGGAAAGCGACGGCATTAGCTTGCGGGCAAATGATAGCGACAGCCTGATTTACCAATATTTGAGCAACGTACGCCCTGCCCGCGCGCGGATTGCGTTGGAGAAAGTGCAACCCGCGCATGAGATTACCCCGACTTTCGCGTCTGGCGCGATGAGTCACGGAGCCTTGTTGGCCGAAGCCCACGAAGCCGTGGCGCAAGGTACCAACATTGCCGGCGGTATGAGTAACTCTGGCGAAGGCGGCGAACATTCCAGCCGCTTCGGCACGATTCGTTCCAGCAAAATCAAGCAGTTCGCTTCCGGCCGCTTCGGCGTCTGGGCCGGTTATTTGGCCGATCCGAATCTGGAAGAAATCGAAATCAAGATCGGTCAGGGTGCCAAGCCCGGTGAAGGCGGCCAATTACCAGCCCCCAAAGTTTCGGTAGAAATCGCCGCGCTACGTGGCGGTACACCAAAAGTCGAGCTGGTCAGCCCGCCTCCACACCACGATACCTATTCGATCGAAGACTTGGGCCAATTGATCCATGACGCCAAGGCCGCCCGCGTACGGGTGGTAGTTAAGCTGGTTTCGTCCGAAGGCATTGGCACCATCGCGGTAGGCGTTGCCAAAGCCGGCGCCGATGTGATCAACGTGGCCGGCAACACCGGCGGCACCGGCGCGGCGGCAGTCACCAGCTTGAAAAACACCGGCCGTTCGCCGGAAATCGGTATCGCCGAAGTGCATCAAGCGCTGGCGGCTAACGGTTTGCGCGATAAAGTCATTTTGCGTTGCAGCGCCGCCCACCAAAATGGCGCCGACGTAGTGAAGTCGGCCATTTTGGGCGGCGACTCGTTCGAGTTCGGCACCACCGCCTTGATGATGCTGCGCTGCGTAATGGCGAAAAACTGCAACATCCGCTGCCCGGCCGGCCTGACCACCGCCCACGAGGAATTCAAGGGCGACCCGCGCGTGTTGGCGCAGTTCTTCATGAATCTGGCGCACGAAGTTCGGGAAATCCTGGCCGATCTGGGTTACACCAGTTTGCAGGAAATTCGCGGTAAAACCGAACTGCTGCATCTGATCGACCACCCCAGCATGGTCGGCCAAATTCACCTGCAAAAACTGCTGGCGGAAGTGCCGGTCATTAAAATCGAGAAACCGATTTATCTGGAAAAAGATTTCGCAATCGACGATTTGATCTTCGCCCGCGTCAAATCGGCCTTGTTCGAAAAAGGCCAAAAACAAGTGATCGTCGAAGGCGAAGAGTTCAAGCTAAACAACCGTAACAAAACCGTCGGCGGTCAAACCGCTGTCGATCTGGAACGCTTGTTGGCTTACGAACTCAGCGCGGAACAAGTCGCCAAGTCGAACATCATCTATACCAACCAGCACGGTCGCCGCTATCTGGCCGACGATACCATTATCGTCCGTACCCATGGCTCGGCCGGCCAAAGTTATGCTGCGTTCAACAACGACGGCATGCGTATGGAACACACCGGTACATGCAACGACGGCGTCGGTAAAACCGCCTGCGGCGGCACCATCGTCATCAAATCGCCCGGCGGCGGCTCCAAGCTGCCCGGCGAAAACGTGCTGATCGGTAACTTTGCGCTATTCGGCGCGTCCGGCGGCAAAACCTTTATCAACGGCGAAGCTGGCGACCGCTTTGCAGTGCGTAATTCAGGCGCAATGGCCGTCGTGGAAGGCGTCGGCGACTTCGCCTGCGAATATATGATCAACGGCGCGGTATTAAACTTGGGCGGCTTCGGCAAGGGTTTCTGTACCGGCATGTCCGGCGGCAACGCCTACCAATACGATCCGAATGACCGTCTGCAGGACTTGTACGACGATACCTCGGTGACGATACACAGCTTGGCCGACGGTAGCGAAGTAGCGGCCAGTCATGAACAATTCATTTTGTACATGCTGGAGCAACATGTTGAACATACCGATTCGGAAAAAGCCAAGGCTATCCTGGCTAATTGGGCCAATGAGCGCCAGCACTTCAAATTTGCCTTGCCGCTCTGGCTGAACCGTACGCAAACCGCGGAATACCTGAGCAAAGCGCTGGATCGCAAAGCCATGATAGAAGAGTTGTCTGTCGCATTTGCGCAAAAACAAATCGAGCAGATCAAACAGGCTTACAAAAACGACACGCCGCTGTTCGACGGCGCAATTCCGGGCTATGGCGAAACCGACACCGATCTGACTTTGAAACTAATCAATAGCTATGCGGTGATCGATAAGGCCCAGCAAATAGCCCGCGACCAACTGAATAAAGCCGGCCAACCAGCCACCGAAGCTTTAGTCGACAAATATGCCTACAAGTTAGTCATGGAACGTCCGCGCAAACTGCAAGACGCGCTGATTAAGAATATCCGCGAAGCTTACAGCCAATACGATGACGGTCAACTGGCGGCCTTGATGGCGGAAAAACGCCTGAACGACTACAAAACCACCCTGATGCTGCGCGATGTGCAAAGCATTTACTCGATAGGCTCCACGGCCTGGATCATCGAACAGGATAGATTCAATCGTGTGGCCTTGGCCGGCCTACCGTCCATCGATAAAAATCTGGCGAGCTTGGAAAGCCTGTCTATCGTTAAAGACATGCTGGAAAGCGAGTCTGCCTGATCCAATGGAGGGTGCATACCGCACCCTCCACACCGCGATTGGCAAGAACCAAATACAGTGACTGGACAGCCTGACACCTGTCCACAGATGGTAATGAAATGAAAGCACCTTTTATCCCTCAAAACGCTCCTTACAGTGACACCCAACGCGCCTGGCTAGGCGGCTTTTTCGCCGGCATGCACAGCCACATGCTGCATAGCGCCGGCAGCGTCAATCAAGCCGACGCCCGCACCTTGCACATCCTTTACGGCACCCAGACCGGTAACTCCGAGTCGCTGGCCAATGACGCGGCCAACGCGGCTAAAAAGCATGGTTTGCAACCTGTCGTTAAAAGCATGGATGAAGTTGAGATCGGCCAATTGCCGCAAATGCAGTACTTGCTGATCATTACCAGCACATACGGCGAAGGCGCGATGCCGGACAATGCCGAAATGCTCTGGGAAGCGGCCAATAGCGATGCGGCCCCGCGCCTGGAAAACGTCAACTATTCGGTATTGGCCTTGGGCGATACCAGCTACGACTTGTTCTGCCAGGCCGGCATAGACTGGGATAACAAACTGGCGGCTCTGGGCGCGAAACGTTTGTTCGACCGCGTCGATTGCGACGTGGATTTCGAAACACCAGCGGAAAAATGGCTGAGCGAAGTCATTCCGTTAATGGCGGAAGGCGCCAGCACTGTTGCGGTCGTCGATACCGAAACCCAACCAGCTAAATCGGCCTACAACCGCAAAAACCCGTTCCCGGCAAAAATGCGCGTCAACCGCATTGTCACGGCATTGGATTCGTCGAAAGAAACCCGGCACTACGAAATTTCGATCGATGGCTCCGGCCTCAGTTACGAAGCCGGCGATGCCTTGTGCGTGATTCCGACTAACTGCCCGGATTTAGTCGCGCAAATCATTAAAGCCATCGGCTGCACCGGCGCGGAAGACGAACCGGTCAATGGCGAGTTAATGAAGCTGTCGGATGCGTTACGCACGCATTTCGAAATCAAATTACCCGGCAAGGAACTGATCGAAGAAATCGCCAGCCGTTCCGGCGATCAAGAACTGAACGCCTTATTACTATCCGGCGACAAGGAAAAACTGGCCGATTATCTGTGGGGTCGCGACATACTCGACCTATTGCTGCAATTCCCAGGCGTGGAATTTTCCGCCGCCGAATTTCTGCGGCTATTAAAACCGCTGCAACACCGCGCCTACTCTATCTCGTCCAGCGGCAAGAAACATCCGGACAGCGTGCATCTGACCGTCGCCAGCGTGCGTTACGACGCGCATGGCCGCCAACATAAAGGCGTCTGCTCCACCTATCTGGCCGACTTGGTTAATGACGAAACCGACGTGCGGATATTCTTCACTCCCAACAGCCACTTCCGCGTGCCGGCAGACGATAATCTGCCTATGATCATGGTGGGCCCCGGTACCGGCATCGCGCCGTTCCGCGCTTTTCTGCAAGAACGCGAATTTCGGAAAGCCCCCGGCAAAAACTGGCTGTTTTTCGGCGACCGCAACGCCTCCACCGATTTCATCTACCGCGAGGAAATCGAAGCCATGCAAGCTAACGGCCTACTTACCAAGCTGGATTTGGCTTTCTCGCGCGACCAGGCCGAAAAAATCTACGTGCAAGACCGCATGAAAGAACATGGCGCCGAACTCTATGCCTGGCTGGAACAAGGCGGCTATTTCTTCGTCTGCGGCGATGCCTATCGAATGGCCAAAGACGTCGATCAAGCCTTGCACGATGTAATCCGCGAGCACGGCAAGAAAACCCTGGTCGAGGCGGTTGATTACGTCAACCAACTGAAAAAAGACAAACGCTACGTCAGGGACGTTTACTGATCTGAAATACTCACGGGTACACGCACCTATTTGTGTACCCGTGAAAAGGTCTAACATCTCGCCCAAAGCCGCAGCCCCTGCGGTTGGGCTCGGTACACTAAGCGTTGCCTAATCGATACTCATCCTTTGACCGCTTTTTTTTAGTTTTTTTGCCAAATTCAGCGTTAACACTCCGTTTTCGTAGCGGGCCTTGCTGGCCTCTTCATCGATATCGGCGGATAGCTGAAAGCTGCGCGACACTTCGCCGAAATAGCGTTCGCTACGCAGCAATTTATCGTCTTTGTTTTCCGAATCCAGTTGGCTGATTTGCGCGCGGATACTCACAACGTTGCCATCGATATCCACATGGATATTCTCTTTACCGGCACCCGGGATTTCGGCTTGGACGATAAATTCGCCGGGGTTTTCTTTTACATCAACCTTGATCTGCGCCGGCAAACCTTCGCCATGCAGCGGCTTGATGTAATAACCTGGGTTAACATCGCGAAACAGTTCGTCAAACAGACCGCGACTAACAAATGGACTTAAGTTACTCATGTCGATTCTCCTCTTTGTTGCATGTAAAAACCTGAATGGTTCTATAACAATATGGTGTTATGCCGCAAAAAATTCAAGAGAACAAAACTTTAAAATTCAGCGCTATCGGATGTCAATATAAAGTCAGAGGATAATCGGCGCGTTCGATATTTCATTCGGATTGTCCGCGGCGGAGGCTGGAAAATGCTGCTGCAACTGAGCGGTTATTTGTGTAATCCCATCGATCACGCCTGGTTGGAATCGACCAGCCCTAAACTGTGCTTCCATGTTTCGGCAAATCCGAGTCCAGACCGCTTCGCCGACCCTGGCATGTATACCGCGATCGGCGACGATCTCTACAACACGATCAGCCAGCAGCAAATAAATCAAAACGCCGGAGTTATGCTCCGTATCCCAAATTCGGCATTGCGAAAACACTTCGAGCGCGCGTTGTCTCGGCGTAACACCTTGCAGCAACTCGCCTATCTCCAACGCACTCTCCACGACAAAACGTATCTCCCCTAAATGCGATGTTTCGCTAGCGGCAATCGCGGCTTCGATAGCTTTCAGACTGCGCTTGGGGAATGCCAAGCGCACGCGCCAAGGACCGCTGAAAATATGTTTAATACATCTAAAAATTTGCATCGCTTACCATCTCCCCGACGCACCGCCGCCGCCAAAACCGCCGCCTCCGCCGGAGAATCCGCCACCGCCCCCGAACCCACCGCTACCAAAGCCGCCGCCTCTACCGCCACGAAAACCGCGACCATTGCTTTGAGTCATTAGAAAGGCCACGAACGCCAGCAGCAATGCGAACAACAAGCCGCCGCCCAACAACCACACCAGTATTCCCACCAGACCGCCATTAACCAATCCGCCGAGAAATCTGCCCAGTACCGCGCGTAAAATGCCGCCGCCGGCAATCGCCAGCAAAAACAGAAAGGGAAAGTATTGATTCAACGGGCCATCGATAGCACGTGGCGCAGCGGGAGCCGGCAAAGGTTCTCCTTGAATCAAGCCGATGAGACTATCCACGCCGGCGTTAATGCCCTTGGCATAGTCGCCCTGCCGAAAATACGGAATCATGATGTCGTCAATTATGCGCTTGGCCAGCACATCCGGGACTACGCCTTCCAAACCGTAACCCACCTCTATGCGCGTGGTCCGGTCATCCTTGGCCAGCAACAGCAGTATGCCGTCATCTACACCCTTGCGACCCAGGCGCCATTTTTCGACCACGCGAATGGCATATTGGGCGATGTCTTCCGGCTGGGTGCTGGCGACAATCAATACCGCAATCTGACTGCCTTTTTGTTGTTCGAAGGCCTGTAAGCGTTGTTCCAGCGCGGTTCTTTGCTGAGCGGATAAGGTGGCGGTCATATCGGTTACACGCTGCTCAAGACTCGGCACCGCTTGTTCGGCACTTGCAAGCGTCGTAAACAGGCAAGCGGCCAGCATAACAGCGACCACAAACCCTGGAAACCCGGCTGGCTTCCGCATCTTATTTACCAAAATCGACCACCGGCGCGGTGGATATGGCTTTTTCGTTTTCAACGGTAAACGAGGGCTTGGTTTTGTAGCCGAACAGCATCGCCGTCAGATTGCTGGGGAACGAACGCACGGTGACGTTGTAATCCTTGATCGCGGCGATATAACGATTGCGCGCCACGGTAATGCGGTTCTCGGTACCTTCCAATTGCGCTTGCAGATCGCGGAAGTTGGCGTCGGCTTTCAGTTGCGGGTAATTTTCCGATACCACCATCAAGCGCGACAAGGCCGAACTCAATTCGCCCTGCGCCGCTTGAAACTTGGCAAAGGCCTGTTCGTCGTTTACCAGCTCCGGCGTCGCTTGAATGCTGCCCACTTTGGCGCGCGAAGCCGTCACCGCTTCCAATACTTCCTTCTCGTGCCCGGCGTAGCCTTTTACCGTATTCACCAGATTCGGCACCAAATCGGCTCTGCGCTGATATTGATTCAGCACTTCCGCCCAGCCGGCATTAATTTGTTCGTCTTGGGTTTGAAAGGTGTTGTAACCGCAACCGGGTAACATCAGTGTCGCGATTAAAAGAAAAACCGTTACTATTTTTTGCATCGTCCACTCCGTTAATAGGGAAATGTTAATTATTGGCAGGAGCATAACACGCAGCTATTTGCGCAACGTAAAGCGTCAGCGTATTTTCCTTATGCCCTCTTCCGCAAAACCAAAAGCCGGTTATTGGCGGGCATGGCATTGTCGGCTTCTAACGCTAGCCCACAAGTTTCGGCCAAGCGCATGATCTCTTCAAAATCCTTTATACCGCTCATGGCATCTCGTTCTTTCAGCCACAGGTCGAAACGGGCGTTGCTTTCGCTGGTATATATGCCGGCATAGTTGAACGGTCCGTAGATACACATCGTCGCCGCGGTACTTAAATACGTCGCCAGCCGCTCGAATAACAGCCTCACTTCGTCGCTGCTCATGATATGCAGGGTATTCGCGGTAAACACCGCGTCGATACAGTCACATGGCCATAGCAAGTCCGCCACATCCAAGCTTAGCGGCGGCAGTAGATTAGCCAGTTGCGCCTCGTCCCGCCATAGATGGATCCCCGCCAGATTCTCCGCCCTATCGGTGGGTTGCCATGCCAAATGCGGCAGATTCTCGGCAAAATGGCAGGCGTGCTGACCGGTGCCGCTGCCGATTTCCCAAACCGTGGCCGGTTGGTGAAAGACCGTTTTAATGATCTGTAAAATCGGTTTCTTATTGTTTTCGCAAGATTGAGAAAACGGCTTCTCTGTCGTCATTAGCAATGGTTTGATGGTATTTTGATGCTTTAACTCTACTGTGATTAAAAATGGAAGTAAAACAAATCGACAGCATGGCGCAAATCGACGCCGCCGATTGGAATCGGCTGTGCGGACCCGACTATCCTTTTTTACGTCACGAGTTTTTATCCGCCTTGGAACAAAGTGCAACGGTTTGCTCGCAGACTGGCTGGAAAGCCGCGCATTTACTGGTCATGGACAATCGGAAATTGCTGGCGGTAATGCCGCTGTATTTGAAAACGCATTCCTGGGGCGAGTATGTGTTCGATCAGCAATGGGCCCAAGCTTACCAGCAGCATGGCCTGGCCTATTACCCAAAATTGGTTAGCGCGATACCGTTTACCCCCTGCCAAGGACAGCGACTGCTATTCGCACCGGATGCGGATCAAACGGCGGTCTGCGCCTTATTATTCAACTTTATCCAACAACTTGCCGAGCGACGCGGCATTTCCTCCTGGCATTGTTTATTTCCCGAGCATTCCCAGCTTGAGTTGCTGAAATCATTAGGTTTAAGCATCCGCGAGGGCGTGCAGTTTCAGTGGTTTAATCGAAACTACCAGACATTTTCGGACTTTTTACAGACCCTGAGCGCCGATAAACGCAAGATGATTAAGCGTGAACGGCGCCGGATTAGTGAACAAGGTATTCAGATGCAACTCATCGCCGGACCCGACATTACTGACGCCCAATGGCAGGTGTTTTTCCGGTTTTACGCGCTGACCTACTTAAAGCGCAGCTCCGAACCTTACTTAAATCCGGCGTTTTTTAAGCAAATCGCGCAAACCATGCCCGAGCAGTTATTGCTGGTTCTGGCAATTAAAGACGATGCGTACGTTGGCGCAGCCTTGAGTTTTATCGGTACGGATACACTATACGGCCGCTATTGGGGATGCCAGGCGGAATACAACGCCCTGCATTTCGAAGCCTGCTATTACCAGGGCTTGGACTACTGTATAGAACACGGCTTGGCCCGCTTCGATTCCGGCGCGCAAGGCGAGCATAAAATCTCCCGAGGCTTCGAACCCGTCACCACCTATTCCGCGCATTGGCTGCGGGATGCCGGCTTTGCCAAGGCCGTCGCGCAATTTGTAGACCGGGAGAAAAAGGCGATACAACATTACAAACAAGATGCGGCTACTTATCTGCCGTTTAAACGCATTCAGTAAAAATGGAGCTGCTTCAGCCTTTTTCCAGCTCGGTTTGACAGGACAAACAATATTTGCAAGCAATTGCCTGACGCCGCGCTTCCGGAATCGGTTCGCCGCATTCCTCGCAATGGGTGGCGGATTCGCCAGTGTAGATGGCTTTACGCGTCTCGGCGACGAAAAGCTCGGTCATCTTGTCCATTCTTTCCAAAATGGCGTCGGTACCGCCCGCCCATGCCGTGGACATTATTGCTGCTCCTGAATAGTCATATCTTTACGCTCAACGATTGGCTGCCAACCAAGCACCAAAATCCTCGAACGGCATCGGTTTACTGAACAGATAGCCTTGCGCCAGATCGCATTGGTAACTGCTGAGTTTATCCATGACGTCCTGAGTTTCCACGCCTTCGGCCGTGACCTGCAAGCCCAGATTATGCGCCAGGTTGATTGTGGCTTTGACGATCACCGCATCGTTTTCGCTTTTTAACAAATCCACGACAAACGATTTATCGATTTTTAATTCGGTCAACGGCATGCGTTTTAGGTAGGCCAGCGACGAATAACCGGTGCCGAAGTCGTCGATCGACAATTTATAACCCATCTCGTGCAGACGCTGAATCACTTCCATTGCCCGTTCCGGATCGGTCATGATAGAACTCTCGGTAATCTCCAACATCATCCAGCCGGGTTTGATATTCGCTGCCGCAGCGACACCGGCCATCACGTCCGGCAGTTCCGGATCGTGCAAATCCTTGGCTGACAGATTCACCGAAATCGTCAATTCCCAGCCGCGCTTGCGCCATTCCGCGCAATGCTTAAATGACTGTTTCAACACCCAGGAAGTCAGATGCTTGATAACCCTGGTTCTTTCCGCCATCGGAATAAACTCGTCGGGCGAGATAAAACCGTGTTTGGGGTGCTGCCAACGCACCAAGGCTTCCGCGCCGTAAACTTGCCCGGTTGCCACCGACACCTTGGGCTGGTAATAAATGTGCAATTGCTCTTTTTCGATGGCCTGGCGCAGTTCGCTCATCAGCGTCAAGCGGCGCGGACTATGATCGTCGTAAGACGGCGCGTAAGTGGTGTAGCCTTCGTGCGACTGGCCGGCAACGAATAATGCCACGCCGGCCTTTTGCACCAGTGTATCCACATCGTCGCCGTGCTCGGGAAAATTAACGATACCGATGTTGCTGTGGATCACCAGACTCAGACGCTCGACTTTAAATGCCGGGTCCAGAGCCGCCTGGATATTTTTCGCCAAGGTCACGCCGGCAGCTTCATTGTCGACCGCAGACAACAACACGCTGAAAATATTGCCGTCGATGCGGGCGACACTATCGGTGCCCAGTACTACGCTTTGCAAGCGAGTGGCGATCTGCTTCAAAATCAAATCGCTGCTGTTACGGCCCAGCGTGTCATACACTTCCTTAAAATTGGCCACTTCCACCAGCAAGATAGACAACATTTTGTTCTGATTGCCGGCAGCCAAAATAGCCTGTTCCACCCTATCGTAGAACAACACCCGGTTAGGCAAATCGGTGACCGAATCGTGGGTGGTGGAATAACTGACTTGTTTCTCCAGGGTCTCGGCGCGGGAACGCAATTCCTGGGTTTGATCGAGAATCATCGCCCCGGCTTGGTAGGCGATCACCGAGCTGGAATATTGGCCCCAAAATCCGAAAACAAACGGCATGGTCTCCAATATCCACAGACCGTAATTTTCGGTTTGAGCGGTAATGATGCCAGTCAGTGATATGTCGCCGGTGTAGTAATAACTTAGCGCCAACAGCGCACTGATAATGCTGAGCATCGCAATCGCTACGCCTTGGTAGGTGGTCTTGGAGACTTCACTTTTCAAGACGCGAACGTTATCGTTCAATATGTTCTTGGCGGCTATCATCTTTTTCCCAGCATCCTTATCCTAAATTCGCGATCGTCGTTTAGCCTTTGCCGACCGAATAAAAAACTGTCAGTCTCGACAAAACTATTCAAATATAGTTAGCCAAAGCGTTAATTACAAACCCAAGCCCATCAAACCACCATCTCCGCCTGCAACAACTTGATTTGATCCCTGACGCGCGCCGCATCTTCAAACTCCAGGTTTTTGGCATGCTGATACATTTTTTCTTCCAGCTGTTTCAAGGCCTTCGCTGCCTGTTTGGGCGTCATGGCCTTGTAATTGCCGGCCGGTTCGGCGACTTTCGCTCTAGCGTTGGAAATGGAACCGCCGGAGCCGGGAATGGCTAGCTCCAGTATGTCTGTCACCGATTTGAAAATGGTTTTAGGCTGGATATTATGTTCTTTATTGAACGCTATCTGCTTATTGCGGCGGCGTTCGGTTTCGTCGATAGCCAATTGCATCGAGCGCGTGATTTTATCGCCGTACAATATGGCTTTGCCGTTGGCATTACGGGCCGCCCGGCCTATGGTTTGCACCAGCGACACCAGCGAGCGCAGGAACCCTTCCTTATCCGCATCCAGGATCGCCACCAGCGACACCTCCGGTATATCCAAGCCCTCCCGCAACAAGTTGATGCCAACCAGCACATCGAACACACCCAGCCGCAAGTCGCGGATAATCTCCACCCGTTCCACCGTTTCGATGTCCGAATGTAGATAACGCACCTTGACGCCATGCTCCATCAAATAATCGGTCAAGTCTTCGGACATGCGTTTGGTCAAGGTAGTGACCAGCACTCGCTCCTGCACAGCAGTGCGCTTGGCGATCTCGGACAACAGATCATCAACCTGGCTGGTGGCTGGCCGCACTTCCACAAGCGGATCAACCAAGCCGGTGGGCCGCACGACTTGCTCCACCACCGCGCCGGAGTGTTCTTTTTCATAGGGGCCGGGGGTAGCAGAGACATAAATCCGTTGCCCAACAATCCGCTCGAATTCTTCAAATTTAAGCGGTCGGTTATCCAAGGCTGACGGCAAGCGAAAGCCATATTCCACCAAGGTTTCTTTGCGCGAGCGATCGCCTTTGTACATCGCCCCAATCTGCGGCACTGTGACGTGACTTTCGTCGATGATCACCAAGGCATCGTTGGGTAAGTAATCGAACATGGTCGGCGGCGACTCGCCGTCTGCGCGACTGGATAAATGCCGGGAATAGTTTTCGATACCGGAGCAATAACCCACCTCCATGATCATTTCGATGTCGAACAGCGTGCGTTGCTCCAGACGCTGCGCTTCAACCAGTTTGTGGTTGTCGCGCAATTGTTCCAAACGCTCCGCCAACTCCAATTTAATTTTTTCCACGGCAGTCAGTAACTGATCGCGCGGAGTAACGTAATGACTTTTCGGGTAAAGCGTGAAACGCGCCAAACGCTGGGTCACCTCGCCGGTCAGTGGATCGAACATTGATAAGCGCTCGATTTCGTCATCGAACAACTCAATCCGCAAGGCCTGTTCTTCCGACTCTGCCGGAAACACATCAATCACTTCGCCGCGCACTCGATAAGTGGCGCGGCGCAGTTCGGTATCGTTGCGGGTGTACTGCATCTCAGCCAAACGCCGCAAAATATCGCGCTGCTTGATCATGTCGCCGCGCACCAGATGCAAGACCATCTGGAAGTAGGATTCCGGCTCGCCCAAGCCGTAAATCGCCGACACCGTGGCCACCACAATGGTATCTCGCCGCTCCAGTAAGGCCTTGGTCGCCGACAGGCGCATTTGCTCGATATGCTCGTTCAACGACGCATCTTTGTCGATAAAGGTATCGGAGGCCGGAATATAGGCCTCGGGCTGATAGTAGTCGTAATAGGACACAAAATACTCGACGCTGTTGTCCGGAAAAAACTCCTTCATTTCACCGTATAACTGTGCCGCCAAGGTTTTGTTGGGGGCCATGATTATCGCCGGCCGCTGAGTTTGCTGGATCACGTTAGCGACGGTAAAAGTCTTGCCCGAACCGGTGACACCCAGCAAGGTTTGATGTAACTCGCCGTCATTAATGCCTTCCACCAATTCGGCGATGGCGGTGGGTTGATCGCCGGCCGGTTGATAACGGCTTTGAATCTTGAACGGTTTATGCGCCGGGCCTTTTTTTTGCGGCTTTGCCTCTTCCACGCCTAGAACACCGCTGATCGCTGACTGGCTAATCTCCATACGCCGCTTATCGCTCATTCCTGTAACCCTCTGAGGATTTTGGTCAACACCATGTTATTTACAAGCCGTTTCCGGTTGGTCATAGCCCAAAGTATCCAGCTCGGTCTTAGGATGCAAGAAGCCCTCCACCGGTGCGACGCCCACTAAGGAACGCGGCGCCGCCAACAATACCGGTTGCCGCAATTGACCGTCCCAAGGGCGGAAGGATAACGGCATGCCCTTGTAGCCTTGCAACGCAAACGCCTCGGAGAACACATAATCCTTGATCGCTTGAGTTTGATTGGATTTGCTGCGGACGCTGGCCTCGCCTATGGCCCGCACCGCCAGATAGGCCGCATAGTCTTCCTCTTCCATCCAGCGGCCAGCGGTGTCCTTGAAGCGATTTTGCAATTGCACCGCACCCCATTGTTCATGGGTTCTGTGCCAGGCGGTGGCAACCAAACCCTGGGTACCGATTACCGGGCGCGGTTTCCAGGTTCGATAGTCCAGATATTCGCCAAACAGGCCCTGCTCGTCCGCTACGACCAACACGTCGTAATCATCGACTTGGGTAAATACCGGCACATCGGATTGGGCGGTCCGGCGGGCGTCGTAATCGTTAGTCCAGGCTTTTTCCGCAACCAGTTTGATGCCAAATTTTTTAGCCGCGCGTTTAATGGCCGCCGCGTACAGTTTGTCTTCCGGCGTTGGGCCTATCACCAAAAACCAGTTTTGCCAGCGCTTCTTCAACATATATTGCGCCAGCGCATCGGCGCGCATCGCCCTGCTGGGTAATATGTGCAAGACCTGATGGCGGCAGTCTGTGCCGCGCAATTCGTCGTCGCGGGTGGCGGCATCGAACAATAATTTGTTTTTCGCGGCGGGTAAGTCGGCCAGCTTGTTCAACTGATCGGGTTGCACGTTCAATATCACCAGACCAATATCGTCGCCCAATTGATTGAAGGCCTGTTGTAAGTCGCCGCCAACCGGCACTAAAACCTTCTTCAGTTCGTAATGCTGGCCGGTGAATTGGCCGGTGGTATTGTTATCGGCAATCGCCAGTTCGGCACCGATTTTGCCCTTGTTCGGAATAAAGGGATCGAGATTAGACAAGGCCGGCGGCGACGCCAACTCTTGGCTGAAATAGACTATCTTGACCAATTGTTTTGCCGGTTCGGCGGGTTTAGCGGTCTGCACCGGTTTTGCGGGTACCGCTTTCTTGGTTGGCGCAGCGATTACATCGCCCATCAGCAGCGCAGCCATCCAACAAAAACAAAATAAAATCGACACACTTTTTTTCACAATTCGCAGCAGCCCGAAACCAAAACTCTATTTTAACGGATTCGCTTCAACCAGGTTGAGCCAATAATCGCGGGCCTCTATTGAATTTTAGCGGTATAACATCAATACTTAGCCACCTTTACATTCGCCGCGTTTGCCATGTCAGAGCCAGACTTCTCTTTAGATTTTCTCGATCAAGAGGTTACGATTGATAGCTCATGGTCTAACAAGCGTAGTGCGGTTCGCTATCTGCGCAACGACATACGCGCCGCGGTAAAGATCAAAAGCATGTGGTTTCCGCGCTTGTTTCCGGTAGTGTTGCGGGACATCAGCAGCCGCGGCGCGGCAGTATTTAGCGAGAAAAAACTGAGCAAGAATAAGCGAATATTCCTGTATCTGTTGTTCAACGATGGTAGGCGTTTCGATATTGCTGCTCTGGTGGTGCATTGCGACCGAGAAAGGGGCCGTTACGGCATCAAATTCGACAACATCGAAAAATCTTTAGCCGAACATTTACTGCATACCCAAACCGATCTGCTATTCAGCTAACAACAAAACAACATGCCAGTACTCAGTCAAATTTATATATATCCGGTCAAATCGCTGGCCGGAATTCAGGTCGATCAGTGGCTGGTAGACAGCAAAGGCTTGCTGTACGATAGAAAATGGATGCTGGTCGACGCCGACAGACAATTCCTCAGTCAGCGCCGCTTGCCGAAAATGGCGCTGATCAAAACCCGCATTGCAGGCGAGCAATTAATTTTGTCGGCTCCCAATCAAACGGATTTAGCGCTGCCTTTGCAATCGCACGACGGCGACGACATCGAAGTGGTGGTCTGGCACGACCGTTGTATCGCCAAAACCTGCGGCGTTGCCGCTGACGCCTGGCTGAGCGATTTTTTACAAATCGATTGCCGGCTGGTTTACCAAACCGATCAAGATATTCGCAAGGTCGATCCCAAATATGCGTTGGACAGCGATCAAACTTCTTTTTCCGACGGTTTTCCGTTCTTGATCGTGTCGGAGAACTCCTTAAACGCCCTCAACCAAGCCATGCAGTCGGAAATCGACATGATTCGCTTCCGGCCGAATTTAGTGGTCGCCGATTGCGATAGCTATGCGGAAGATGCTTGGCGACGGATTACCATTAACGACATCGGCTTTAGATTGCCCAAGCCCTGCTCCCGCTGCTCGGTACCCATCATAGATCCGTTAACGGCGGAAACCGGCAAGGAACCGCTGATAACGCTAAACCGTCTGCGTAAATGGCAAAACAAAGTCTATTTTGGGCAAAATGCCTTGCATGATAAGCCGGGCAGTTTGTCGGTCGGGCAGGCGGTGATCATTGAGAAAATCGGCGAATCGCAGCCACCGTTATCGTCCAAGCCCGTTTAAACTCCTGCCATCCATGGCGCCGGAGCTCTAGCAGTCGCAAGCCGTTAATATCGAGAGGTCACTCTCGGACTTTTAACGCTTGGTTGCGACTACGATCAAAAGACGAAGAACATCAGGCCTGTTTACGTTTCAGACCAAGGAAACCCAGCAATGCGCTACCCATTAGCCACACCGCGCTCGGCAGCGGAACGGCAGCAGGCGTGATTGAAGTGACCAAATAGAAGGTACTATGATCGTCTCCCCATGCCCCGGCGCCGTTAGTATTAATGCTGTTGTAGTACCAGACCCATTGCGCGTTGGAATCGATACCCGCATGAACACCCCAGGGAGATATTCCATTGGCGCCCTCGGCGACAATCGGTGCTGCTGCATTTGCCAGCGAATCTACATACATACTCCAACCGGTGCCGCCAGTTGAAATAGTATTTGCACCATTGCCGAATAAATAGTTGCTATCCGACAAAGTAAAAGTACCCAATGCCGCACCTGGGCCGCCTTGATTGGTGACTTTCAAAATCAGATATGAAACAGACGTAGAAGTTAGGCTGTCCACCGAAGAATATGTGCTGCCCCAATTGTTACCGCTTAAGATAGAAGCGCCACTAATCGAGGTTGCACTGGAGCTGATGTACTCTTCAAACGCATTGTCGGCCGTAAAAGCGCTGGTTAGCAAAGTAGACGCTTGAGCGCATGGAATTGCGCTTGCCAGAAGTAAAGCCGAAGCCAGTTTTTTCATTTTTCATATCCCGTTAAGTTGTGCGAGTAGCATAAGTTTATCACCTGGGAATTATTGATCAAATTGACCAAAAGGATTATAGCCAAACATTCTTCCTGTACTTGACGCGAACCCACCGAAACAGGCCGATAGACCGGCCACCTATCAATTCGGGTTGATTAGCGAGGCGACCAAATGCAGATGCGCATCCGCTAATATTAGTAAGATGCCTGCAATACAAAAGGGTTTAGTGGCCTAGTCCCGGGGCAACAAGAGCGGAGACCGGTTTGCCGCAAGTTATAAAATACTGGAGTGAATTTGTTTACCTTACCATCCATCTGGAACCTGCTTATTACCACCATCGTATTCATCTGGGTAGCCAAACGTGCCCGAGGTTTCCTGGATAATCAAGGTTTGTCCAATGGCACGACGCGCAGTCTGCTGGTGTTTACCTTAGCCTCGCTGTTGTCCTGGGGATCGGGCGAAGTCGTCGACTGGACTGAAGCAAAAATTCAGGGCAAACCACAAACAGCTACTCGCTCAACGCAAGAAGATATTGCTCAGTTGTTAGAGGTTTTAAATCAAGTTCAGTCGGCAAACCAAACCAAACCATCAATCGATTAACCAGACATCATGAAAATACTTCTATTAGGAACTACCCTGGCCTTTTGCTCCGCTGCCCATGCCGACAACTTTCTATCGTTGAAAGCACCAAGCAAAGCCGATGCGGAAACCTGGCTGAATGCCTTTACCGATGCCCAAGACATGACCCGAGACGGGATAGTATTAAAAAGCAATTTGAAGCGGGAAGAACTCTCCGAGTTGCTGAAATCGCTGCGGACAAAAGCGGAAACCTTGTTTGGCGACGTCGTGTCACCTTTGGGAGATTGCACTAAATCGGTAGAGTCGGTTAACTGGTACTGGCAAACGCAAATATCGCTAATTACCGATCCGACGACTGATACCGATAGCAAGGCACTTAGCCTGGTTACCCTGGCCTGGGAAGGCGGTGAATATTACGCCACATGCTCTCGAATGATCAGTGCCTTGCCTTAACGTTGATCCGCATTCTTCTGACTTTCGTTAGGACTAGTCGAGACGATTGGCGATAATTAGATAAGTTTTAATAAAAAGTCTGAACGTGACCGCGCCGGAATTATTCGGTTTATGAAATTGGTGGATTAGCGTTATCGACCCAAATCGGCCCGTCGAGTCTCTCCAAACCGGCCAGTCAGTCAAATCCAGTTTCTGCATATTGGAGGGCTACAAAGCAGCCATTGGCGACCGCACCCCGACTATTACCTGCTGCTATCCAATTTCAATAGTTAAGGCAACCTGTGACTCAGGCGGCTGTCAGGTATTCGGCGAGCCTACATTGCCAATATAATCGCTAAAATACTCCCCTGCCTGCTCTTAAAAAACACCGACCCTTCCAATTAAATTGATCGAATTTTGCACTTCCGTGGGGTAGGGTCCTTACTTGCTGGTGTGTTTACGAAATGGCATAAGCAACTGGTCTACCAAGGTTTCTGGCATTGGATTATTAATGCCGTAATGTTGCGGAAATTGCTTGCGTGGGAGATAAAACGTACCAAACAATTTATCTACCCAGGGGAGTAATGCCGAGTAGTTTTTATTGATGACCTCGGGATTGTCGTTGGCATGATGCCAATGATGGAATGCCGGGCTGGTAATCAAATATTCAAGGAAACCAAGGCGGATACGACAATTAGTATGGATAAAAAAACCCCAGGTGGTGTTAAATATCAGAATCATAGCCACTAGATCCAAGATGTCGTTGTCCGCTCGATGGCCTAGCCCGACAAGCAGCAGAAAAGTAGAACTGACTGTGCGGTCAAAGGCCAAATCAATAGGATGCGCCCGAGTATTCACTAGCCAATCAATCTCTGTCGGACTATGGTGGATAGAATGAAAGCGCCATAAATAAGGAATCTCGTGTGACCACCGATGTGCCCAATAATAGGCAATTTCCCCCAGCACTAATGTGGCTGCTAGGCGGGTCCAAAAAGGAAGTTCGCTAACCCAAGAGTAGAAATCATGAGGGATTTGAGTTTGTGCAATTTTCGCCGGGTAAAGGACGGCCACTACAAAAAAAGCGGGAATAATACCGCCCATAAAGTAGTAGAAAAGGTCATCAATAAAATTTTTACGAAAGACTTTTTGTCTTTTTACAGGCCATAAGCGCTCTAAAGGGATTAATAACAACATGATGATTAGCAGCCAAGCGGCTAGTCCGAAAAATCTTGTTGTACTCTCAGTAAGCAATTGTATCCATTGATTTATCAGTTCCATGCTTTACTCAATTTACATAAAAAACGGCGCTTGTTGAGTTAAGCAAAAGCGCCGTATTAATTCTATCAAGCTAGAATGCTGCCTGAACAATGCAGATTAAATTGATTTGCGTCTGCCGTATCGGATCAAGCCGGCGATAGCAGAGCCGAACAACCAAATGCTAGCAGGAACGGGAACGGATGAAACTTGCGTCAAAGTTACGCCATCGAGGTTAAGGATCTGGGGATTCGCGCCTGGCAGAAATGTTGCCAGAAACTTTAACGTCTCTGAAGTGTTGGTCGCAGTAAATTGCAGAGTATCGGTGACCCAGGTGGTGTTGGTTAAGGAGCTCAATCCAGTTTGGTTTCCAAAAGATACTTTCCATTGTGCCAAGCCATTAGGGTTGGTATGTTCTTCATTCGATTCAAATGACAGGCTGTAAGTTGCACCAACGGTTAGGTTATCAATGGTTTGATAAATACCACCAGCAGAAAATCTGGGTGCAAAGGCCTCTAAGTCCTGAATACCAAAATAAGAGCCACCGTCACTACTGAGGATGCCAGGCTCAAAAGTATTCCATAATTCGCCGCCAGGAGTGATTAAAGTCCAACCTGTTGGTTTACCCAAGGAAAAATTCATTGATCCATTGGTTACCAAATTTGTTACCGGCGACGCCTCTGTTGTTGAATTTAAGAGCAGAACAAGTGCTGCGGAGATTGTCGTTAATTTGTTATTAATATGCTTCATGATTAAATCCCAAGTCGACTTGTTAAAATGAGCTTCTATCACCTTTTGGCGTGTAAATCTGAAGCTGTATATTTCCTACCCCGACGAACTTTAATTGAGTAACATAGCGTTAAGCCAAAAAGATCCAGTTTAATCAAGCAAACTTAATACCAGTATGAAAATTGTTACTCCATTCATATTGATATGTAACAAGCAAATTTTACCTGCACTGGTCAGTGTAAAAAATACTGACGATAAAAGTGACTAGTCTTAACTTGCACTCAGCGTTATTACACAATTTGGGTCACCAAAGGGCCTTATTCTCTTCGGATTCATCTCGCCGAAAGCGACCAGTTGTCACTGAGTTAAACCGACCCCTAGTTGACGGTCGAAGCTTTGCGCTCACTGTCGGCTGATATTAAGATTCTGTTGAAAAAGTACCTTTCTTGGGAAATCGGGTTAGACCGAAAAATCAATTATCAATAAAAACAGTACCTTAAAAACCTATAAGATTGCCAAATTAACCAAGAATGGAGAAAAACCGACTTTTTCAACACAATCATTAAATTAGCTGCCATTCAACGCGCCGATGAGCGGCGCCGACGTACGCAGCACGTAGGCGGCCGCTCCATTGGCTTGTTAAGCGGAAGACTGGGCCAGCTTGGGCTCTGGTCTTCTTCCATGTGATCTCGCCCTCCTCCTCAGATCTCTTCTTGGCTTTTGTACGATCTTTCAAAGCCGAGGAAAAGAGCATGTGGCCTTTCAATGTTCACCGAACTTTGTGCCTCCGACTCGCTACGGGGCTGGCTATAGACAATGGACTATAAATCATGGGCGCCGAGGCAGCTTGCAACTCAAAGAGGTTCCGAGCCTGTTCAATATTCAAA
>LUUF01000082.1 GCA_001644045.1 Methylomonas methanica
TGGCGTGGCCTTGCACCTGAATTTCATTTTTCTGCGGGAATGCGATCAAGTCTTTGGCGACGCCATCCAGCAGTTCCTTGGCATTTAAACTCAGTTCAGCGGAATCGTATTTAAAATGCTGACCTTTCAGTATCAATCGAACCGCACAACCTTTCGGATCAACGGTGGCGCCTTTGATGGTACCAGGGCATTTATCCAAGCAATCGTTAACGCCGTCGGCATCCGAATCCAGTGTGCTGCAATCCGGTTTGGATGCCGCCACGATGGGCGGTGGTGCCATGCGCGTATCGGATTTTGCAGCATATTTAGGTTTGTCGCCAAATGGAATCACCACGCCAAGATTGACCGTCATATCGTGAAACTCATCAGTACCCGGTTGAACTTGGGCATTGAAATTATTGTTGTAGCGGTAGCGCACATCGCTGCGAATCAATAAATTGTCGTTCACCTCGTAAGTAGCACCGACGCCGGCTTCGCCGATAAAACCGATACCGCAATTCGCGGATGCGCAGGTGTTCATGCCGCCCAAGCCTGCTACAACATAGGGCGAAAATTTATCCCGGAACAAATAATACTGCACATCGGCGCTGCCGCCGGCCAGATCCCAAGGACCGTTATCGCCGCCAAAGCCTTGATAAAAGCCTTTTAACTCGACGTTAAAATGTTGATCGATGATTTTACCCACGCCGACACCGCCGCCCCAACCGTCTCTGGCATGCCTATCACCGCCGCTGTTAATAAAGGTCGCAAACGGCGCAACGTACCAACGATTGTCTTGGGTTTGATCGGCGGCCTGGGCCTGCGGCACCATAGCCAGACCAGTTAAGGCGGCTATCGGCAGTATCTTTTTAGTAAACATAGTGATTCCTTTGCGTGAAAATCAGGATTGGTAAATAACGCCGATTTGACTAAATCATCCTAAATCGATCGGCGTTGTTGTAAATAAGCTGTTAAGTAGCTTATTCGCAACAACAACACCCTGTCGGTGCGGTAGCACACATATAGCCTCCCACTTTCCAGGCATGCCTGAAGTACCGGCCACCACCGGCGCTTCGAAACTTCACCCCATGCTGTATGTTCGCTAACGTACCGACTATGACTGGCTTTGCAATTACAGTGTATTCAAGGTTTCACCAACCCTGCTCCATCCGTATCTTGATAGCAAATGTATGACAATCCGTTAGTTTCAGAAGCCATCAAACCGGTTAGCTAAGGCGTCTTCGCCTTATGGTGTCCGAGCATTGGCTGCATAGCGTTATTTTTAGTCCGGGAGAATTACCCATGAAAAACCTCAGCCGATTTTTATCCGCATTTATTGTGGCTTTTACATTACTTAGTGCCGCCGGTTGCGCATCGACGCAAAAGCACGAAGGCACCGGCGAATATGTCGACGACAGCGTTATCACTACTAAAGTAAAAGCGATGTTATTCGACGAGCCTAACTTGAGATCAGGCCAGATCAATGTCGAAACCTTCAAAGGCGTCGTGCAATTGAGCGGTTTCGTCGGCAGCCAGGCCGACATCAATAAAGCCGTGGAAATTGCGCGCGGCGTCAAAGGTGTTGAGTCAGTCAAAAACGATATGCGTCTTAAATAACCTAGGAAACCATTATGGAAACCATCGATAAAGCATCCAATTACGCCCACGAAGCGGTAGATAAAATCGCCAGCGCCTCCCATCAAGCCGCGGACACGCTCGACCAAAAAAGCGAGCAACTAAAAACAGCCGAGCAGCGCATCGTGAAAAATTGTCAGGTCTATATCCGCGACAATCCGGTGACGGCACTGGGGATTGCGGTAGCCAGCGGCTTTCTGCTCAGCCGCCTGTTAAGCAGCCGTTAATTCGCTAAGTTCCATGCACCCGAACGCCTCCACAAGGACCGAGGAAAGCGTCGAACAGTCCGCCATGCATGCCGAGTCGTCCAACGACGTCGGCATGTTGGAGGATATTCAATTGCTGTGGGAAGATTTACAGGGTTTAAGCCACGATCGCTTCCGGCTTGCCGCGTTGGAAACGCAGCGGGCGGGCCAAAGCTTGACCACGATGCTAGTGGCAGCTGTGATGCTTGGTTTGTTGCTGAGTGCCGCCTGGCTGGGTTTACTGGCCGCCGGGGTACAATGGCTGATCGAGCATGATCTTCAGACCAGCAGCGCCATACTGTTGGCGGTAGCTTTCAATCTACTGCTGGCGCTAAGCCTGTTCGGGCTGATCCGCCGCCGCAGCCGCTACCTACAATTCCCGGCCACACAGCATAGCCTTAAGCCCGTGCCTAAAGACTTTGCCAATAAGGACATCCGATGATGCCAGCTTGGATTCAACATAAAAAGCCAGTCGGTTCTCTGAACGCGCAAATCAGAAATGCGGAAAGACAAGTTTTGAAGCGTCGTCAGACGCTCGGAAATCGCACCACTTCGCTGCTGGAAAATATCCATAAACACATGACCGCACCCGCCACACTGGTATTGGCAAGCGGCATAGGGTTTATAGCAGGCGAACTCAGTAAATGCCCGCCGCCGAGTCCTGCCCTATTACCGAACCCTACAGAAAATACCAACGTCTCAGCAAGCATATATTTACGCAATGTTCTGAGCTTTCTGCTGTCTGCCCATACGCTATACAACGCCTTACCGGTAGCTTGGCTGACGACACGCTTTCAGCAATCGCGAACCAAACCAAGCAATGCAAGGCGATACAATCGCGCGACAAGGGCTGCCGCAAAAACCAAAGACAATGGGCTGGCGTCTTGATGAATTTGGCAGCCTAATTTTTCCTACTTACCGCAAACAATAACGCGCTCCCCGCCACCAAGGTCACTACTCCGGCCCACACTGGTACATTGACCGTCTGCGTGTCTTTTACCGATAGTTCGAACGGGCCTAATGTGGCCTGCTGCGTTTCCTTGGTATAACTGAAACTGCCGTAGATCAGGCCCAATACCCCGGCGATAATCAACAGCATGGCCATGATTTTGACTGCACTCATGTTGTTCTCTTGTAAATGATTTTGGTTAAACCCGGCATGACCAGCCGCATCCAAACGCCACGACTAGCCATTCCAAAATTACTCCGGCAAAGTGCCAAATCAAACTATCGATAACAGCAAACGCCTGCTTCGCAATGCTTATAAAGCCCTTCGACCTTGAATTACGCGAAGTACAATCGCTATAAGCGCGATTACCAGCAATAGATGAATGAATCCGCCAAGCGTGTACGCAGACACCAAGCCCAGCGCCCAAAGGATGATAAATAGTACGGCTACAGTTTCAAGCATGATCTTTCTCCCCTAACTGCCAAAATAAACTCAGGATGGCGCTCAAATGCAGCGGCTTATAGCTCGTCCTTGATGTCTTGCTTCAGATCACCAAAACCGGACTGCGCCTTACCCAAATTTTTCTGGACATTGCCTTTTAACTCCAACTCTTTGTCATCCAATATCACCCCGGCAGCTTCTTTGACTTTACCTTTAACTTCTTCAACGCGGCCTTTTACTTGATCTTTATTCATGATGATCTCCAACTGAATTAGCCATGAGCAAAACGCCATGACCAAGCGCGGAATCTTCTCCCGCTGCCTGAACCAGACAATATCAACAAGCCCAAGCAAAGTCGGTGCGGCAACGTACATAGATCAGAAGCTAGATAGACAGCTTCAGGACATCGAATGCCAAGCATTTTTCTAATGTTGGATAGCGTACCGACACCGGCAGCGATTTTGCTTAGACTTCGACCATAGATTCGCCAAACCAGAACCCTAAGACAGACCGATTCCAAAAACTTACAGCGACCGACGGCTATTCCATTCACATCTCAACACGAAGAACAAAAACCGCCATCGCCCCAGCGTTGCCCCGTTCAAGCCACCGCAATTGTGCAGATTACTTCGACCACACGATCCTTATAAAACAATTGCACCACACGATTTTTGCCTGCCGCCTAACCAGTCGGCAGATAGCTATTGCCTTGGCTATCCGTTGGATACGCAAGCAATAGAGACCGTCCGGATGCAGGCTGCTCCGAAGCTAACGGTCGCATTAACTCTGTAAAACCCGGTTTTGCCTGGCAAGACCGGCTTCGGGGTAAGAGCCATTGGATGGCTATTTGTTAACTTAAATCTATCGAGAAATACCTATGAAAACGATCCCTTATTTAAAGACCTCGCTCGCCGTTTGCCTGTTGGCGGTTTCCGGTGCTAGTTCCGCTAGCGTTTGGGCGCCAAACGACGGCGACGTTAACTTTCTGTCGTTTAGCCCTTCATCGTTCCCGTTACCTTCGCTTTCCGATACCTTCGGCATTTTCGAAGACACGGCCGTTATCGGTGCTGCCGAACCTGTCGTCGCGTTTACCGGCGTCGGCGCAGTGTCGTTTGTTGCTAACGGTGCCAATTACAATATCGGCACCGGCACCTCATCCGGCACTTTGCTGGGTTCCAGTAATTTCCAAATCGGCATGCTGTCCGACGGAGTTTGGAGTGCTGCGTTCGGCAACCTCGATTTAGGCTCGGACGCTAACTTACTGGCATTCGCGGATTCCTCGGAGTTTAACAATCTGCACTTTTTGTACGCGTTCGACATTAGCCCTTCGCAAGCGACTGGCGACGGACCGGCAGCAGTGCCGTTACCGGCTTCGGTATGGATGATGACCAGTGCCTTGCTGGGCGTCTTATATGCAGGGCGCCGTAAATCCACTGTTTACGCATAAATCCTAGATAAGTAGCCGGCGCCGTGCGACATGCATGCGACCGGCTATTTTTTTGCCTATTCTTGGCAAATGCAGGCACAAAAAAACGGCAGGTAAATTCACCTGCCGTATTTCGTATAACAGTTGGCTTTACTGTGCGGCATTCAAATGTAGAACAGCCTCTTCCGCGGATTTTTTCGCTAAATTGGTGTGGCCTTGTTTAGCATGCTCGATAGCCGCATCCAGACTCGTGACACCTGCTTTTAAATGCTCGTCGATCACTTTGATATGACCCTTCGCTGCATCCGCATGATTCGCGATGGTTTTTGCGTCACCGAACTTAGCGGCTGTTTGCGCATTCCAGTGCCAGTGCGATATGGCTCTCTGCCGCATAAACGTTGATAGCGCAAACGCTCAACAGCGTGCCGGCACATATTAAGAGCAGTTTGTTAGGGATACTATTCATGATTGTTTCCTTGGGGCCTGGTATTCAAAATGGCGGTGCAGTCATTCGGCTTTGAGAATGCCGCGTTCAATAACGGTCGTTTTTATCGCTTTTCTTGGCATTGCGCCGAACGGCGACAAAACCGACCCGGTCTTTACCGGCAGTCATCCGCAGGTCGTCTTCGGGTTCCATAGCCATATCATCGTTGCGACTATTACCTGTAATGTCCACAACCTGGCCCTTGTGTGTTTCAGCCGAGTCCTGCTTGGCGACTTTATTCATGTTGATCTCCTGAATGTTGGCCATAACCGAATTAGCCATGACCAAAGTGCGAAATAAGCTTTCCGCACTCAGTGCGCACAATAGCGTTAAAGCCCGGTACAGTCGGTACGCCAACGAACCTACAACACCTGGACGATAACCTAACTGCCCAGTACTACCAGCACCTGATGCGGTTTTCCGTCATCCATCAACCTGATACCGTCGCCAGGCATTTGCGCCACACCATCCAGTGCCAAGCTGGCGATGCCTCGGGTCGCACCGTTCGGATTTTCAATGCTAACGTGGTAAACACTGGCGCCATGCCGATAAGTCATGCTGTAACTCTGCCAGGCTCGGGGTATGCACGGTTCGAACAACAAGCGGTCGCCGCGTAACTGTAAGCCCAAAATGGATTCCAGCCCGGCCCGGTAAAACCAACCAGAGGCGCCGGTGTACCAAGTCCAGCCGCCTCGGCGTGCATGCGGCGCTTCGGAATAAATATCCGCCGCCAGCACATAGGGTTCTACCTTGTAGGCATAAATCCCGGTACGGCTAGTAGTGCGCTTGATCGGATTCAGCATGCGCAGCAACTCTGCTGCTTGGTCGCCTTCACCAAGCATCGCGTAAGCTATCACAGACCAGATTGCCGCGTGGGTATATTGCCCGCCGTTCTCGCGAATGCCGGGCGGATAGCTTTTGATATAGCCGGGATCGCGTTCGGTCTTGTCGAACGGCGGCGTGAATAGCAATATCAAGTCGTCGCCGTAACGCACCAGATATTCGCGTACCGATTCCATCGCCCGCCGCGCCCGTTCCGGGTCGGCGGCACCGGAAATGATGCCCCAGCTTTGTGCGATGGAATCGATCCTGCATTCGGCATTGGTAGCCGACCCCAGCGGCGAGCCGTCGTCGAAATAGGCGCGCCGATACCAGGCGCCGTCCCAGCCTTCCGCTTCGACGGCGATGCGTAGTTGTCCGGCATGCTCAAGCCAACGTTCGGCCCGCTCGTTGTCGCCGCGCGTTTCGGCAATATCGGCAAAATCCGTTAATGTTTTGATCAGGAACCAGGCCAGCCAGATGCTCTCGCCCTGCCCCCGATTGCCGACCCGATTCATCCCGTCGTTCCAGTCACCGCTACCGATCAAAGGTAAACCGTGTGCGCCGGTGGCCAGGCTCAAATCCAACGTCCGCGCGCAATGCTCAAACAGGCTGGCTTCTCGCGAAGTTTCGGTAGGATGAAAATAAGCATCGTCTTGTTCCGCCGCCAACTCAGGCCCTTCCAGAAACGGCAATAATTCCTCCAGTACCGCGTTATCACCGCTGACCTTCAGATAATGCGCGACCACAAACGGCAACCAGACCCGGTCGTCGGAAAAACGGGTGCGCACGCCGCGACCGGAAGGCGGATGCCACCAATGTTGCACGTCACCGGCTTCGAACTGGCGGGCGGCGGCACGCAAAATATGTTCCCGCATCAAATCGGGCCTGCTCACCGCCAAAGCCATGCTGTCCTGCAATTGATCGCGAAAACCAAAAGCGCCGCCCACCTGATAGAAAGCCGCCCTGGCCCACATCCGGCAACTCACGGTTTGATACAGCAGCCAACTGTTCAACAGCACATCCAGCTCGCGGTCGGGGGTTTTGACTTGCACCTTGCCCAGTATCGTCTGCCAAGACTGCGTCACCTCGGCAAACGTA
The DNA here is from genome assembly GCA_001644045.1 of Methylomonas methanica. Classification (GTDB taxonomy): domain Bacteria; phylum Pseudomonadota; class Gammaproteobacteria; order Methylococcales; family Methylomonadaceae; genus Methylomonas; species Methylomonas methanica. The sequence continues at coordinate 7,080 of LUUF01000082.1, forward strand.
GCGTCTACCTCAAGCATACGATGCCGCCGGATTAATTCGGCAGCGTGTGGTTTGTCCTGGCCTTGCCCCAGTAAAAATACAATCTCGATCTTTTCATCGGGCGCCAGCTCTATGCTGGTTTGCAATACCGCGCAGGGGTCCATACCGGCACCGACCCGATTTTTCAGCGGCTTGCGGTTCAACAAACCGGACGGCGCGTCCAGACTGCCGTTACGGCCGAGAAACTCGCTGCGATTGGCGGTCCAGGCTGTCTGCCGCCCGGCCAAATCGGCAAAGGCAACCCGCTCACCAAACTCCTGATCCCAAGGGTTATAAGCCAACATTGCGCCGGTTTCCGGATCGAGTTCCGTGACGATATGCGGCGCGGTGACGCTGCGCGAGGCACCGAGTACCCATTCCAGATAGGCCGTGACGCTCAAACGCCGGCGGCGGCCTGAGACATTGGTCAAGGTCAATGAGGAGATTTTGACCGGATCGTCCTTGCTGACGAACTGTAACAATTCGCTATGGATCCCATGCGAATGATGTTCGAAGCGGCTATAGCCCTGGCCGTGCCGAATCAAATAGCTGGCATTGTCGATGCGGATCGGCAGCGCGGTCGGCGTCCAAAGTTCGTTGGTTTCGTCGTCGCGGATATAGAACACCTCGCCTGGCGCATCGCCGACCGGATCGTTCGACCAGGGCGTTAATTGGTTCTCGCGGCTATTGCCGCACCAGGTGCAACCGCTACCCAACTCGGAGACCGTGAAACCAAACTCGGGATTGGCAATCACGTTAACCCAGGGGGCCGGCGTGCTCTGGCCTTTATCCAGCACGATTACATATTCGCGGCCATCTTCGGCAAAACCGCCCAGGCCGTTGAAAAATTCCAGCGGCGGCACGGCCAAGGTCGGTGCTTCGATAGCCGGCGGCAGCAAGGGCTGCTTGGCAATGAAAGGCATGGCTGGACGCGGATGCCGTAATAATTGTTCGGCCAAGGTGCCGCGATTACCGACCAGCATTGCCCTTGCCGCTGTCTGCAACAAGCGCCGTTCGTCCATAGATAACAATCTGCCCTGCAATACAAATATAGCGCCATGCTGCTCGTGCTCTGAGGAGGTCGAACGCGCCTGGTTTTCTCGCACCAGAGTTTCCAGCAAATTTTGCAGGTCCTCGACGTAGGACACTTCCTTTTCATTCAGAATCAGCAGGTCAACGGCAAGGCCTTTGATGCGCCAATATTCATGCGCACGCAGCAATTGCTCGACAATCGCGCGATCTTCCTGCTCGCCGACCCGCAACAATAAAATGGGTTTATCGCCGGAAATGCCGAACCGCCACAAACTGGCGACATTCAGGGTATTCATTTGCAGCAATTTACCGGCTGGCCTTAAAGACGGATCGGTATAGAGCAAGCGATTGGCCAGCATCTGAAATAACTGCGCCTCGTCGGGTTTGGTGTGCAAATGGTGAAGTTGCACATGGGCATGGGTCCAGGCCAAGGCCGACACTCGTTCCCAAGCCATCAGACTATGATATTTGTCGGCTAAATCCGCTGCGGCCTGTCGTGACGCGGCCACCAGTGTGGTGAAGGTCAAGTGCTCGGTGGCGCCGGCTGCGATTTTAACGCGGGTGCGTAAACTGAATATCGGATCGAGCACCGAACCGACGGTGTTGCTTAACGGCCGGCCGTCCATCACCGCCAACGGCGCGCGCAGGGTTTGGCTGCGACCGATAAAACGCGCGCGGTCGGTTTCGTATTGCAAACCGTCACCGCTTTGCCTGTCAGCCAGCACATGCGCGGCCCAGAGTTGCGGGTCTTCGGCGGAGCGCTGCCGACGATGCGCAAGCAAGGTGCGGGTTTGTGATAGATATTCGGTCTGCACAAACAAATTGGAAAACGCCGGATGGGCAATATCGGCCTGCGAGGTCGTCAGCACGATTTCCGCATAAGACGTCACTTCGATTTCCCGCTCGTGCATGCTGTTATTGGTTAAGCTCAGCCGGCGAATTTCCGCGTCGTCTTCCGGTGACACGACGATTTCGAGCGTGGTAACTATCGCACCGTCGGTACGGGTGATGCGGGCCCGATCTTCGACAAACACCACTTCATAGTGTTCGGGGATAGCCGTGGTCGGCTGATAGCCGGCCGACCAAACCTGGCCGATATCGACATCGCGCAGATATAAATAACTGCCCCAGGCATCGCGGGTGGTGTCTTCGCGCCAACGGGTCACAGCCAGATTACGCCATTGGCTGTAACCGGAGCCGGCAGCGGTCATCATCACCGAGTAACGGCCATTGGATAGCAGCAGTGTAGAAGGCACGGCCGACATCGGCGATGGCACCCGGCGCACCGGCGGTTGCACGGTTTCCTTCACATCGGACAGTTCCTGCAACAAGGGCAGCACGCTGGTATCGGCGCCGTGCGGAATGCGTTCCTGCAATAATAAATCCGCCGCCTGAATCAGCGCGGCGCGGTGAAAGCGATGCCGCATCGATCCGTCGTGCACCACATTCGCAAAAGCCACCAGCGACATACCTTGATGATGCGCCATATAGCAACGCACCATCGCCACACGCTGACCTTCCGCCAAGCGGACGGGCGTGAAATCCAGCGCTTCGTAGAAACCATATCGCCCCAGCGCCCCTTCCCGTTCCAGACGGGCGAAGTTTTCCACGGCGGCATGCGGCAAATACATCGCCGCCAAGGCCGTCGCATACGGCGCTATCACCAATTCTTCACCCAAACCGCGCTTCATGCCCAGACCGGGCACGCCAAATGCCGAATATTGATAGGTCAAATACAAATCCCGACCATTGAACGCCGATTCGGACACACCCCAGGGCACACCGCGCTCCTTGCCATAAGCGATCTGCCGCTTTACCACCAAACGGCAAGTCTGATCCAGCAGACTGTAGCGCGGGGTAAAGGTCACCAGCGACGGCATCAGATATTCGAACATCGATCCGGACCAGGACAGTAACACCGTACCATGGGCGACGCGCGTCACCCGCCGGCCCAAATGAAACCAATGGCTACTGGGCACGTCGCGTTTGGCAATGGCGATAATACTGGACAGCCTGGCTTCGGAAGCCAGTAAGTCGTAATAACTGGGGTCGATAGCCCCTTCCGCGACCCGGTAACCGATGGCAAACATATGCCGGTTGGTATCGTATAAAAATCGAAAATCCATATCCCGGAACAAGCCTTCCAGGTGCTCGGCCATGAATTCAACGCGTTTATGCAAGGCTTTGGCTTGATCGCCAGCCCGGCGTAACAGCACAATCAGGGCTTTCTGAGCGGATGTAGCGGCTTCCGGCTGGGAATATTCCGCGTGATCCGCCCAAATAGCATAACTGTCGGGCAGCTTGCATAGCGGCGTTTCCAGACCAAATTGCTGGCTTAGTTCGGCACTTTGCGAACAGAGTGACGGGTATTGCTCGGGAAAATGAATCCACGGAATCAACGTAGCGACATCGCGGGCATGCGAACGGATGTCATCGCATAAAAACCCAGCCCAAGCCAACACTTCGTTATCCTGGCTATCCCCGCGCTCGACGGCATGTGCATTAGCCAGGTCGAGCAAAGCGTTGGCGCAAACCGTCAACTGCTGCCACAGCACGCTCCACTCAGCTACATCGACGGGGCGCCTGGCCAGCAGTTCGCCCAGTATGGCCATTTTTTGCCGAAGCTCCCGCAAGGTAACCGTCACGACGCGGCGGTCGTCGTTGATATTGGCCAACGCGTCTAGCAATAAACGATGCGTATCTGCCAATCCGAGCAAAGCGTTGTTTAAATCCAGCGGCCGGCTTGCCATTTCCCGGCAGGCTTGTGCCAACGTCAGTAAATGGCCGGCCAGATTACCGCTATCGACGGTGGACACGTAGCGCGGTTCCAGCATCTGCAAAGTGCGGGTGTCGTACCAGTTATAAAAATGCCCGTGCAGTTTTGGTAAATCGGTCAGGGTTGCCAGCGTGGCTTCCAGGCGCTCGACGGTGTCGGTCAACCCCAACCAACCGAAATCCCGCGCGGACACCACCGACAGCAAATAAAGCCCGAAATTGGTCGGCGAACTGCGATGAGCGATAACGGCTTGCGGATCTTCCTGAAAATTATCCGGCGGCAGATAGTGTTCTTCGGCGGTGACAAAGGTGGTAAAAAACCGCCAAATGCGCCGGCCATATATGCGCAATTGTGCGCTATCGGCCAGCAGCAACGCTTCGGCACTATCGATTTTGGGCGGCAGACTCAAGGCCCGCGCCACCACCGGCGCCAGCCACCACAGCAATAAAAACGGCGCGGCCGCGACAATCGCGTCCGGGTTAAACAGCACCACCAACGCGCCGGCCCCAAACACCACAGAAGACGAATGACTAAGCGGGCGAATCAAGTTTTTCAACGCGTGCCCTGCCCCGGCCTTGGCCTGCAACGCGGTCACCCATTTCAGCAATTTGCGGCGGGTGATGAACAATCGCACCAACGTAGTGACGATAGCGTCGGTCATCAACCAGGCTTGTTGCGCCAACAGCGTCAGTGCTACCAGACTATTGCACAGCGCCCAGGCCACGTTCTCCAGCGCACCGCGCAGATGCGTGGCAAAAGAAATACCGCGCCGGGGCGCGGTAAAACCGGCGGTGAAGGCTAATATGGCCGGAAAAGCCAATGCCGTCAGCACAAAACCGATCAAGGTCAATAACGGCGCATGCGGCATGGCCCAGCTTGCCACCAAGGCGGAAAACGCCGCCGGTGCCGACAGCGAGCGGCGCAAATTATCCAGCATTTTCCAGCGGCCTATCATGGGCATACCCTTGCCCAGTTGACCGAAAATCCAGGGTAGCAACTGCCAATCGCCGCGCGCCCAACGGTGTCCGCGTGAGTCGGCAACACCGGTATGCGACGGAAATTCCTCGAAAAACTCTATATCGCTGACCAAGCCGCAACGTACGTAAACGCTCTCGAATAAATCGTGACTAAGCTGAGTGTTATCCGGCACCCGCCCGGCCAGCGCTGCTTCAAAACTATCTACGTGATACAAGCCCTTGCCGCTGTAGGTACCCAACCCGAATAGGTCCTGATATAGCTCGGATACCGAGCTGGAATAAGCATCGGTGCCGGACGCCCCGGCAAATATCTGGTGAAACATCGAACGTTCCTGGCGTTGCGGCAAGGTCGGCGTGACTCTGGGCTGCAAGATGCCGTAACCATCGATAATAGTTTGGCTGGCGACATCGAAGACTGGCTTATTCAGCGGATGCGCCGCTACCCCGACCAGTTGCGCGACCACACCCATCGGCAATTTGGTGTCGGCATCCAAGGTAACCACGTAGCAAATGCCGGCCGGCGCGGCGGCGGGTTGACCGGCTATAGGCAAGAATGAGGTATCGGTGGCGCCGCGCAGCAGGCGATTGAATTCCTGCAATTTGCCGCGTTTACGCTCCCAACCCATCCATTTGCCTTCGCTGGCGTTCCACAAGCGTTTGCGGTGAAACACAAAAAAGCGTTGCTCGCCGTACTTGGCGTTCAAGGCGTTGATCGCACCAATTGCCACACTCAACAGCTTGTCGTCGTTGGGCTGAGTTTCCTGCTCCGCATCCGCCCAGTCCGACAATAGCGCAAAGCGCACCGCGCCGTCCGGGTTGGCCAGATAGCGGATTTCCATTTGCTCGACTTGCTGCCTTACCCCGGCTTCGCCGACAAACATGGTCGGCACTACCACAAAGGTGCTCAGTGCTTCCGGTACGCCGTCTTTCAGTTCCAGGCGCGGCAAATGATTGGGCGGCAGGCCGGCCACAATAAAATGATTCAGCAGGCCAACGGCAATATCCGATGCCGGAAATACCAACACCAAAGCTAGCAACGCCAACTGAAAACCGTTCAATCCGGCGGCGCCGGATGCGCTCAACGGCAAGGCCAGTAAACACAGCGTCATTAATCCCAGACTGCCGACATAGGCCAGTCCGGCATGACTGACATAGGTGCGCAATAGCCTTTGTTTGAAGGGCGAACGGTAATGCACTTTTGCTTCGAAAGCATAACGGCCAGCACCTATCAGATAATATCCCGGCTCCATTTGCCGTTCGTCGCCACAATCTTGATCGATGGCAACTTGTACTTCGGCAATTGCCAACCTTGCAATCTCGACTTCCGATACCGGCGAACGTTTGGCCAGTTCTTCTATGGCATGCCGGTAGCGGTCGCGCGTCAAAAAATCCATGGCCGCGTAACCGTCGTGCGCGCGCAAACAGGCATCCGCCAGACTAACGTCCTCGACAAATTGTGGCCAATCGAACGCCGAGATGGCGCGCATGCTGGTGATGATGTTACGCACCGTCATGTTGTCGGCGATTTGCGCGGCATGTTCCCGGTGCACGATGTCGTCCAGGCTCAGGCCTTGCTCTCCGAGCCAGTCGCTGAGAAATTTCAAAGACAGTGCTATTGCCGGATGCGGGTCGTGCGAGCGCTGCAAAATCTGCACGGCGTAGGCTTGGCGCAACGGTTCGGCCGGTAACACGCCGGCCGGAATCGCCGGATCCGGGCTATCGCTGCGGGCGACGGTTTGTTCGACATGATCCACAAACTCATCCGCCAAGCGCCGGCCGTTTTGCGAACGCATGATGCTGACAGCCAACCGCCGCAGATTTTCGACCAGCAATACCCGCAGCGTAATCGGAATGGCCCACAGTTCGCCCAGGGTCAGCGGCTCGACGCTTTGATAGGCTTTTACGAACAAGATCAGCAAGTCCGGCGCGAAGCGGCTGTCGGTATGCGCCGCCAAGGCCCAGGCGATGCCGTAAACGCGCGGATAGCCAGCCAACACGCCCTCGGCCAGTTTGGGTAGTTCTCGCGAATAGCTTTCCGGCAGATCGACATGAATGTCGCTGACCTGTTCTTCGATGACGTGAAAATTATCCAGCAGCCATTCCGCCGCTGGCGTGATGGCATGCTGCTCGCGCACTGCCCTGGCGACGGCTTTATAAGCTTCCAGTAATACCAGGGCATTCTCGCGCACCCGAGGAATGAGTTTGTGGCCTTTCTTCAGCGTGGTGATTTTTTGGGCTTTTGCCAGGCTGACCGCGTGCTGTTCCAGTCGCTCGGTATTGAATAATTCAAATCGAATCGGCGCTTCCTCGCCACCGGGATGCTCGCTTCTAACATGCCGCCGTTGTTCTCGCCGCTTGGCCATGGATTAATGCTCCGTTCTGATGAGTGTGGTCGACAATCGCCTATCGACGACGTTGATTGGTTCCTCGCGGGGAGGCTGTTGGCAAAGACCGGTTGGGCCGACGCTAATCCAACCCAACGTTTCTGCGGAGAGGTGTAACTAGATTCTGCCGAGTACCAGCAGAATCAAGATGATGACCAGCACCAAACCTAAGCCGCCGCTGGGACCATAGCCCCAAGAACGACTGTGCGGCCAAACCGGGATTACGCCCATCAGCATCAGGATCAGTACGATGAGTATCAGTGTGCTAAGCGACATGGTAGCGCTCCTTGTGAAGTGCGAACGATAAAATGAAACCGTGCAAACGGTTTGGGATTAGCACGCCGCTCAACGGTGTATCAGTCCCAATACCCCCACGACGATCAAATAGACCGCCACGAAATAATTCAGGAACCGGGGCACTACTAAAATCAAGATGCCGATCACCAGGGCCAGTAAGGGTTCGATTGCCAGATTCATGATAAACCTCCGCGAATAGTGGAGATTGCAGCTTATCTGTGGGAGGACTTTTAGTCTGTACGCTATCGCACACACCTGTTTTGACGCACTGCCTTTAACAGGCTATGCAGTAGACGTGAAAATTACTAAGGGAAAGACTGACCACTATTTGACAGGTAAAATCCCGATACCGATGTCGCCTAGGAAGCGCCGGCACATCGCGGCTTAGTGTTTGGTTTGTCGAGGACGCGATCGTCAAATTTCGCCCCCAAGCCGCTCTTGATCAACTCCAATAACGAATGACCGTTATCGACACTTTCTGAAACATTCGACCTGTCTTAACTATTACTTAAATCTTGATCATTTACACTGTTGACCGGATGAATAAATTTAAAGGTCAACATGCGTTTGTTATTAGCGGAAGACGATCCGATGATCGGCCAGTCGATCCGGGATGGATTGCAGTTGGATGGCTTCGTGCTCGATTGGGTACAGGACGGCGAACAAGCCGAACAAGCCCTATCTCATGCGGCGAGCGAATACGCTTTATTGTTGCTCGATTTAGGGCTTCCGCGCCTATCCGGCCAGGAGCTGCTGGTCGAACTTCGTAAATCCGGCAACGCCATCCCGGTGTTAATCCTAACAGCACGCGATGGGCTAAGTGATCGAGTCGCCGGTCTCAATAGCGGCGCCGACGATTATCTAGTCAAACCTTTTGCCTTGGAAGAACTCGTTGCCCGTATTCACGCGCTGGTACGTCGAAGTGCCGGACGCGGCACGTCAGACATTGAATACGGCGCCTTGCGCATTAACCCGCTGAGTCACGAGGCCTGGTTACGCGACACCGTAATCGACTTATCCGCCCGCGAGTTCGCATTGCTGCATGCTTTGATGGAGCACCCGAGCGCTGTACTGTCCCGCTCGCAATTGGAAGAGCGTCTCTATGGATGGGGCCAGGAAGTGGCGAGTAATGCGGTCGATGTCCACCTGCACAATCTGCGCCGCAAACTCGGTGCTGACATTATTTTTAATGTCCGTGGCGTTGGTTTTAAAGTGGTGAAGCCATGAATACATCTATTCGCAAACGGCTAACCTATCGGTTAATACCCGTCTTGCTGGTTGCCGGTATCACGTTTGCAGTGCCGACTTGGCTGAACGTTCACGAAGAAATTGACGAACTGTTCGACAAGGTGTTGCGTGAAGCGGCTTACTCTTTGTCCCATTCAAACGTCTCGCAAGATGTTAAACCCAACACAAGCGGCTCTGCGTCGGACAGCGATGGCATTGATTTAGTCAGTCAGATCCGTGGCCCGGACGGTCGAGTTCTGTTTCGATCCCATTCGTTTTCGCCATTACCGCAAGGCGGAAAACTGGGATACGACACGCTTAACTGGCAGAACCAAGACTGGCGAGTATTTAATTTAAAAACCGAAAGTGGATTTGTCCAGGTCGCGCAAACGACGCAAGAACGCCGTGAAACCGCCAACGAAGTTGCCTTGCATTTATTGACGCCTTTACTGATTTTACTGCCGGGACTGGCGTTATTGGTTGGCTGGGCAATTGGTCGCGGTTTAGCGCCATTGGCTCATGTGGCTGAAGCTGTGGCGTGTCGCAATCCTCATTCATTAGATCCGATCCCTAATAACGACTTACCGGAAGAAGTTAGCATCTTAGTCAGCGCAATAAACGCGCTGCTGAGTCAATTGGATCAGGCACTGGCGGCGCAGCGCCAGTTTACCGCCGATGCCGCGCACGAACTTCGTAGTCCGCTCACTGCGCTGTCCTTGCAGGCACAACTGGCCGAGCGTGCCATTGAACCCGCTCAGCGTGCTCTAGCTATGCAAACCTTACGGCAAGGTATAGCCCGTGCCAGTCATCTGGTTCAGCAATTGCTGATCTTGGCTCGCCTCGATCCGGAGGCTGGCGATTATCCGCTCACGCCGCTATTTTTGGATGATTTGGCGCTGAACGTGGTAGCCGATTTTGCCCCGCAAGCCGCCAATCGCCACATCGATCTCGGCCTGTCGCGCGCGGATCATGTCATGGTTGCCGGTGCCGAAGAGGCGCTGCGCATTCTGCTAAGCAATCTGCTCGATAACGCCATCCGTTATTCACCGGCTGACGCACGGATTGACGTCAGTGTCACCGCCGAAGCCACTGCGATTCGTCTGGAAGTCAACGACACCGGCCCTGGTATTGCCTTGGATAAGCGGAATCGCGTGTTCGACCGATTCTACCGGGTATTGAACAGCGCCGAATCCGGCAGTGGTCTTGGCTTATCTATCGCGCGGCGAATTGCCGAGCAGCATCAGGCGGATATTAGACTGACCGATGGGGATGGCGGCGTTGGTCTCAAGGTGATCGTGACATTCCCGGAGACCAGCGCATGATGCCATTTATTTTTCGTCGTTTTCCATTCCCTCTAATCGCTTTGTCGTTGACGGCCTGTACTCCGCCAGGCGCGGGTTTGCACGACGTTGCCGACGATCTGGAACAACGCACCGGCCAACGTTTTGCCGAAACTCGTGCCGACGAAACAGCGTGGCCGGCGAATGTCTCTTTAGCTGACGGCTTGTCCGATGACGAGTTGGTCAGTTTAGCGCTTTGGAACAATGCGGCCTTTCGCGCGACCTTGGCGGATTTAGGACTGTCTCGCGCCGATCTCGTGCAAGCCGGGATGCTGCCCAACCCCACTTTTTCGATGTTGGTACCTTGGGGAGCAAAACCTTTGGAACTGACGATACGCTATCCCTTGGAAATTTTCTGGCTGCGCCCGCAACGGGTCGAGTTGGCTAAATTGGATGTTGAACAAACCGCGCAACGCCTGGTGCAGACTGGATTGGACTTGATTCGCGACGTCAGATTGGCGCATGCCGAGCTAACGTTAGCCAAGGAACGCCTGCAACTGGCCCAATCCACTGTAACCCTGAGTCACAATATCGCCGAACTCACACAAGCTAGGTTGCGCGCCGGCGACGCCAGCGAACTGGAAGTCACCAATGCGCAAGTCGATGCCCTGCAAGCCCAGGAACAACAAAGCCGCCTGCAACACGATTGCGAGATAGCGAATGAGCGTTTACGGCATCTGGTCGGCCTGAGTCTGGAACAGTGGCCAAATGTCATCAGTACGGAGGCCTCAGCCAATGGCGAAAAATTAGAGTCGGAAAAACTGGTCGCGGAAGCGCTACTGGCTCGTCCCGATCTGCGCGCAGCGGAAATTAACGTCCAAGCTGCAGGCGAACGTATCGGCTTGGCGCGCGCCGAGGTATTTAATTTCACCGCCAGTCTCAACGCCAAGCAAGTCAACGGGCCTTTATTGGCAGGACCAGGCTTAGACGTGACATTGCCTATCGTTAATCAAAATCAAGGTGGCATCGCGCAAGCCCAGGCACGCTTTGATAAGGCCGCCAGGCAATATGTTGCCACCCGACAACGGATTGCCTTGGATGTCCGCGAAGCCCATGCCCGATTGCAACAGGCCAGTGAAAGCCTGAAACAGTGGCAACAGACTATCCTGCCGCCGCTGCGAGCCGCCATACAGGATGCTGAAAACGCCTACGCGGCAGGCAATGTTACCTACCTCTTCGTACTCGAAACCCAACGCCGTTGGCTGGACGCGCAATTGAAAACCGCGCAAGCTGCCGCCGACTTACGCCGCGCCCGCGCAGAACTGGAACGCAGCGTCGGCCAGAGTTTGAAGCCTGCTTAACTTACACATTACTGGACTCCAAGGTCGGATATTTATGAACCCTGCGCATCCAAACCACAAGCCATCGACTTGTCGGCTCCTGCTGTCAGCTTTATTACTATTGGCTGGCAACCTACCGGCCGCCGAATCAACATCGCCGCCTGCCAAAATCGAACATCCCGTGAAGGAAAGTGATCTGACCAAAGTTGTCTTGACAGCGGAAGCCGTCAACCGGCTAGGCATAGTTACCACAACGGTTGAAAAACGACCGCTAACGCGCACGCGCTTGTTCGGTGGCGAGATCACGCTGCCGGCGCTGAATGCTTCAGCAAACAGTAACAGTCAATCGGTTTATACCATCCTGCCATCGCTGGCTCCGGCGGAACTGGTGCGTTTGGCGCAATCGCAAATCGACGCTGACGGTCAGGTGGATCAAGCCAAAGTGCAGGTGCAAGCCGCTCAACAAGTCTTGAATCGGACCGAACAAATGCGTCGCGACAAGGTGGGCACCGAACGCTCCGTTGACGATGCCAAGGCGCAGGTCGGCATGGCCGAGGCCGCTTTGAAAACCGCACATGCTCGCCGCGATTTACTCGGTCCCGCGCTGTTGGACGTTAACAACCGCAGCACGTTTTGGGTGCGGGTGCCGGTCTATGTCGATGATTTATCGGGATTGAACGCCAGCGCCCAAGCCCGTGTTGGCGGGCTGAAAGATTCGCCTGAAAATGTCTCTCGTCCTGCCGTGCCGGTCGCGGCGCCGCCTTCCGCTAATCCGGCTGCCGCCACGGTCGATCTGTTCTACGCTGTGAAAAATTCGGATACCGCATTACGCCCCGGTCAGCGGGTCGGTGTTTCAATCCCGTTGCATAGCGATGACGAAAATCTCGTCGTACCCTGGTCGGCGATTGTCCATGACGTGAGTGGTGGTGGCTGGGTATATCAAGTGTTGGAAACCAATATGTATATGCGCCGACGGGTACAGGTATTGCGGGTGGTTGACAATCAGGCCGCCGTGACGGGCGACATCGTTGCGGGTATCGAAGTAGTCAGCACTGGCGTGGCCGAATTGTTCGGCACCGAATTTGGCGTCGGCAAATGATGCGCTGGTTGATTTCCGTCGCGTTGCGCCAACGCCTATTAGTGCTGACCTTGGCTGTGGTGTTGGTGATTTTGGGTGTGCAAGCCGCCCGGCAAATGCCGCTGGATGTGTTCCCAGAATTCGCGCCGCCACTGGTGGAAATCCAGACTGAAGCACCCGGATTGTCCACAGAGGAAGTGGAGAGCCTGATCACCGTGCCCTTGGAAAACGCGGTCAACGGCACGGCCTGGCTAAAAACCCTACGTTCCAAATCGGTGTTGGGTCTGTCGTCAGTGGTCTGTATTTTCCAGGAAGGCACTGATTTGATGCGGGCCAGGCAGTTGGTACAGGAGCGCATCGCCACCATCACACCACGCCTACCGGCTGTGGCGCGCGCACCGGTGATGTTATCGCCCTTATCGTCCACCAGTCGGGCACTGAAGATTGGCGTTTCATCGAAAAAACTGTCGCAGATGGAATTGTCCGAATTGGCTTTGTGGACCATGCGCCCAAGGTTGATGGCGGTGCCGGGTGTGGCCAACGTAGCCATTTGGGGGCAACGCGATCGGCAGTTACAGGTGCTGGTCGATCCTGATCGCCTGGCCGCCAACGGCGTGACGCTCGATGCGGTGGTGCGTGCGGCGGGCGATGCGGCCACAGTATCGGCTGGCGGCTTTGTTGATCTACCCAATCAACGCCTGCCGGTGACACATGTGTCTTCGCTGCAAACACCGGACGATATGGCACGCACCGTGGTGCAGTTCACTGGCGGTGCGCCATTACGCTTGGGCGATGTGGCCGAAATCGTCGAAAGCCACCCGCCGCCGATTGGCGACGCGGTGATCAACGATGGGCCGGGCTTGCTGCTGATCGTCGAAAAACAACCCTGGGGCAATACCTTGGATGTGACTCGGAAGGTCGAAGCGACATTGGCGGCTTTGCAACCCGGTCTGCACGAGGTCGACATCGATCCGACTATCTTTCGTCCGGCAACCTTCATCGAACGTTCGTTAGATAATTTAAGTGATGCACTGATATTGGGTTGTATTCTAGTCGCGGTAATTCTGATCGCCTTTTTGTTCGAGTGGCGAACCGCCGTGATCAGCCTGTCGGCGATTCCGCTGTCGCTGCTGACGGCTGCGGTGGTGCTTTATTTGCGCGGCGGCACGCTTAACACCATGGTACTGGCCGGCCTGGTGATTGCAGTCGGTGAAGTGGTGGATGACGCAATTATCGACGTCGAAAACATTATGCGGCGGTTGCGGTTGAACCGAGAGGCAGTTCATCCGCTGTCAACTTTCCGGGTGGTCTTGAAGGCCTCGCTGGAAGTGCGTAGCGCGGTGGTGTTTGCCAGTTTGATCGTGGCGCTGGTGTTCGTACCGGTGTTTTTCCTGGACGGCTTGGCCGGTACCTTTTTTAGGCCGCTGGCGTTTTCCTATTTGTTGGCGATTTTGGCCTCGTTGCTGGTGGCGCTGACCGTGACGCCGGCTTTGTGTCTGATGCTATTACCGAATGCCAAGCCGCGCCACTGCGACGCGCCGCTGACGCGGGCCTTGAAACGGCATTATCGGCAGCTCTTGCCGGCTATCGTCAGCCGTCCGCGTTGGGCGGTGGGTTTTCTGCTAATGGCGTTTATATCGACGGCCATCGCGTTACCGCGACTCGGCGAATCGTTTCTGCCCAACTTCAAGGAAACCGATTTTTTGATGCACTGGGTCGAAAAGCCTGGCACATCACTGGAAGCCATGCGCCGCATTACCGTGCAAGTCAGCAAGGAATTGCGAGCAATTCCCGGTGTACGCAATTTCGGATCGCACATAGGCCGGGCCGAAGTCGCCGACGAAGTGGTAGGACCGAATTTTACCGAGTTATGGATAAGTTTGGATACGGCGGTCGATTACGACAGCACCGTGGCGAAAATCCAGGCTGTGGTCGATGGGTATCCGGGACTGTACCGCGATGTGTTGACCTATCTGCGCGAACGGATCAAGGAAGTGCTGACCGGCGCCAGTGCGTCCGTGGTGGTGCGCTTGTATGGACCCGACTTGGATGTGCTACGAGATAAGGCTACCGAAGTCAGTAAAACCATCACTGATGTGCCCGGCATCGCCAATCTCAAAGTGGAACCGCAAATATTGGTACCGCAGATCCAGATACGGCTTAAGCCTGACGTAGCGGCCAACTTTGGTTTGACAGCCGGTCAAGTGCGCCGGGCCGCAGCCACGCTAATTAAAGGCAGTAAGGTCGGCGAAATTTACCGTGACCAAAAAGCTATCGACGTGACGGTTTGGGGTGCTGAGCGGGTCCGTCATGATCTTACCGCACTCAGGCAACTTACCATCGATACCCCATCCGGGGCACGCGTGCCGTTGGGCGACGTGGCGGACATCTATATTGCGCCGACACCGAACGAAATCAAACGAGAAAACGCTTCGCGCCGAATCGACGTTACGTGCAATGTCAGTGGCAACGATTTAGGCAGCGTGGCGCGGGAAATTGAAAGCCGCGTGAAAAGCCTAACGTTTGCGCAAGGCTATCACCCGGAGTTTCTGGGCGAATACGCGGCACGACAAGCGTCCAGCAAACGGCTGGCGTGGTTGAGTCTGGCTTCATTGCTGGGCATCCTGGTGTTACTGCATGTCGATTTTCGCTCGTTACGCTTGGTGCTTTTAGTGGCGTTAACTTTGCCGTTTGCGTTGATCGGCGGCGTTGTTGGAGCATTTTTAAGTGGCGGGGTACTATCGCTCGGCTCGCTGGTCGGTTTCATCACCGTGCTCGGTATTGCCGCGCGGAACGGTATCATGCTGTTAAGCCACTATCGGCATCTTCAGCAGGAAGAATGTCAGGTATTTGGTGCAGAGTTGGCGATGCGTGGCGCCGAAGAACGCCTGGCGCCGATCCTGATGACTGCTGCCTGCGCTGGCCTGGCGCTGTTACCGCTAATCCTGAAAGGCAACGTACCCGGCCACGAAATCGAATACCCGATGGCGGTGGTGATACTCGGTGGCCTGATTACCTCGACGTTGTTGAATCTGTTTTTGATGCCTTCTCTGTATTGCCAATATGGCAATACTACAGCACAAAAGTTAGCTAACGGGATAGTTAGGTTCAATCACCAGGCCAAGTAAACGACAGCGGCGACCTGTGTTTGTTGTCTACCGTTACGGTTTTACGAATCTCTTGTCCTTCGTGTGCGGCGCTAATTCGATACCGGCCGGGTTTGAGTTTGGCGAACAGCATCGGGCCATCGGATACTGTATCCAGCACGGTCTGGTTCTTTGCATCGTTAATCCTGACGGCCACATCGCTGAAATACTCGCCCGTGCCTTGCATGGAAAACAGCAGGCTTAAATTGTAATCAGCACGCACCGCCTGCAGTGCATCCCGTTCATCGCCGCCGATGCCGCCGCTGACAAAAGTCACGTCGCCTTGGATTTGGGGTTGCAGCGGAGCGGGGTCCGCAATGGCTGAAAAGCTATAAGCAATCCAGGGCAACATAAACGCTAAATGGAATAACTTCATAGTCGTTGATCCTCGAATAGTAGGAAATGTGGGCGAACACCCAATCCTTTAATATTGTCATCCTCACGTATATCAAAGCCCTTATCAACCCGGACCTTAAACTCCCTGTGGCCGCAATTTCCGCAAAAATGAAAATCCAGTGTGGCAACTGGACTCCCGCCTGTGCGGGAGCGACGATATTTAAGAGCTGGGTTAATATGTGCCAACTTATCAGCCTCAGCTTGTACTTTTTTGGATTCCGCGTTTAAGCAGCCAAAACGCAAATCATACTAACGCGTTGCAATGTCACCCTTCTCGTCGGACAGGATAATTTCCACCCGCCGATTCAATTGCCGACTGGCCGCCGTATCGTTATCAGCAACCGGATATTCCTCGCCGTAACCGCGAGTTCTGACCCTGTCGCTGTTCACGCCGGCATCCACCAACGCGGTGCGCACCGCATACGCGCGGCGGTCAGAGAGTTCCTGATTAAGCTCGTCGCTGCCACGGCTGTCGGTATAGCCTTCAACCAATACCTTATAGGCGGGATATTCCTGCAGGAAATCGCCTATTTTGTCGACGTTGCGCAGACCGCCGGATTGCAACTGCGCTTTATTACTACGGAACAAGACGTCGCCCAAGGTAATCACCAAACCGCGCGCGGTTTTCTTCGCGTTCAGTTCGTTAATCAATATTTCCTGTTGCGCTATCAAGGCCTCATCGCGTTCACTGTTGATGCCGGCGATGACCAATTCGGTCGCTTGCCGGTCTACGGTGAGCTGGCTCGCCGCCGCTTGGCGTTTTGCGGCATCCGCTTCCGCCGTTCTGGCATCAAGTCTCACCTGGTTGCGTTTGGCTTCGGCATTATTGACTGCCACTTCCGCGGTTTTGCGTTTGGCGGTTACTTGAGCGATGGCGACCTGCTGCTTAGCGATGTACGCCAGATGGGTAACGCTTTCATCGTCGTCATCCTTGGCATAGGCATCGTCGGCCTTTTTTAGCGTATCCGACGCCTGCTTCATTTCCAGTTCCGCCAGCGTGCTGACCTCGGAATTGATGCGGGCGTTGTTGTAACTGTTATGCGCATCGATTAAGGATGCATTGGGTACCGAGCTACAGCCGGCGGCAACTGCCGCGGCAAGCAGGGTTAGGGATAAATAGCGATAGGTTTGCATAGTGGATTCCATTGTGAATTATTGGGTTGCGCGATTGAGTTCTTCGCGTAACACGCGATTGCCTTCCTGCAGTTCGCTAGCAGCCTTTTGCGCCTTGGCTGCGCGTGCGGTGGAGGCCGCAAGTTGGGCATCGACCTGGGCTTGTTCGGCTTGCTGTCTGGCTATCAGGTAATCTTCGCGAGCCATTGCCCGTTCGGCGGCATCCATTTTTTCCATGGCTGCCCGCAAGGCTACCGGCGCATATTCATTGCCGCCGGCGCTGTTGGCGCTGTTCACCGCCGCCTTGGAAACCGCCATTTGTTCGGTCGGCGCCGGAATGCTCGCGCAACCGGCGACAAACAACGCCGCGACCAGAGCTATGCCTTGGATCGTCCTTGACGATCCAGAGTATGTAATTGTTTTCATGATTTTTTATCCTGTGAGTTAAACATCGAATAGCATCGCTAACCGGCTTTCCAGGCTAGGCCGTTGCGGCTGGCTAGCGATTCGCCCTTTGAAATATTCATGTCCCAGGCCTGAGCGGGTGGTAGGATTAATGGGGACAGGGGTTGGGAAAGCGTTGCCAGGAATTAGACGCCTTTGTGCGATGAAACACAGTTCGTTAGCGTACATAAGCCAAACCGACCGGTTCATCGGCAAGCTCGATGCTCCTGTTTTGCCAAGCAACGTAAAGCGGTGGCCCGCTGTTGCAACCCATGCCAATCGACGAAACCCGGCGTACACCGCGGCGAGCCTTTTTTTGGTTACTACGCACACAATTCGTCGAACCCTCGACCAGGAGAAATCAAGGCATGAACCAACAATGGGACGGAATCGAACGGCGTAAGTCGCTAAGAAAAACAGCCGAAGCCATGGTGGCAAGCATATCGCCCGAGCAGCTGAAGGCTAAACCGGCGGAAATGCTGCTGCACGAATTGCTGGTACACAAAATCGAGCTGGAGATGCAATACGATGAGTTGCAAAGAGTTGATACCGCCTTGACCAAGGCGAGAGACCGCTACCGAGATTTATACGCTTTTGCCCCGACCGGCTACCTCGTCATCGATTCCGCAGAGCACATCGATGAAATTAACCTGACGGGCGCCGCATTATTGGGCATTGCACAAGAACCGTCACTCAAGCCACGGTTCTCGAAATTTGTAGCCGCCGCACACCGCGAGCGTTGGTCTGGACAATTCCGAAATATGATGGATTTGGTTACGACCGAGCTATTGGCGCTGGAGTTAGAGATGACGCGTTCGGATGGGTCGCTGTTTACCGCTCATCTCGATTGTCGACATCGAGAACTGGGCGACGCTCCAGTGTTGCTGGTATCTATAACGGAGATCGGCAAATCTTGATGGACTTCAGATGGCCAAAACCGCACACCTGCCTGCTATTGGGCATCAGGCAAATACAAGCTTTGAATTAGCTTTCTTTCGTCGCTGGTTAACACGACTCGGGAATACTTTTGTGCGGCGCGCTGCTGTTCGGATGCCTGTGCGTGTCGTCTATCGGCCATGCGCCGGTCCTCAGCACGCCGAATATGGTCGCGACGGTCGGTTTTCGGCCAGGCTACATAAGAAGTTTTGATATTTTCCAGCCACTCCGGCGAACCAAACGGATCATCAGTCTGCCGTCTGTCGCGTAAACGTCGCGTTTGCGCCGACCGGCGCGCTTGTGCTCGCAATTCATGGGCGTTCATATCCCGCTTCCTCCGTAGTTGATTAATCAGGCCGCTTCATATTACCCAACGATTGTCCGCCGTCCTTACAGGTGGGAGAGATGGGGTCGCGGTCGGACCTAGCATCAATGACAAGGGCTATCGCTAGGTTCTTATTGCAACTTACGTGCGTTGCGATAGCGAGCCAAGGCCCACAGCGGGAAGAACTTGTCATAACCGTGGTATTTCAGATAAAAAAACTTCGGAAAACCCGGCGCATTGAAACAATCGTCGTGCCAAAAACCGTCGGCCTGTTGAGTTTCCAGCAAATACTTAACGCCGTCGCTGACTTCCGGACAGTCTGTTTCCTTAGCGGCCAGCAAAGCCATGACGGCCAATGCCGTATGAAATGCGGTACTGCATTCGAATTCGCCGCGAATCCTGGGGTCGTGATAGCCAATATTGCCCTCGCCCCAGCCACCGTCGGCGCGTTGCCTGGATTTCAACCAAGTCACGGCCCGGCATACACTGGCGTCGTCCGCAGCAACACCAGCGGCTTCGAAACCCAGCAATACCGACCAGGTGCCGTAAATGTAATTGGTGCCCCAGCGCCCAAACCAGGAGCCATCGGCTTCCTGCTCGGCACGTAAATAGGCTATGCAGCGGTCGATCACATCACGATACTCTAGCTGTTTCGCCCCCAGCTTACCCAACAGCATGATGCAACGAGCACTAACATCGGCGGTTGGCGGATCGAGCAGCGCACCGTGATCGGCAAATGGAATTTGATTTAAATAATAATGATCGTTGTCGGCATCGAAAGCCCCGTAGCCGCCGTTGCGCGACTGCATGCCGGCTATCCAGTTTGCGGCGCGCCGGATATTCTCGGCAAACGCCGGCGTGTCGGCTTGCAGCATCGCGTAAGCCACTACGGCGGTATCGTCCACATCCGGGTAATAGCTGTTACCGAACTGAAAAGCCCAGCCGCCGCCAGCCAAGTTCGGACGCTGCACCCGCCAGTCGCCCGGCTCGTCGCTTAATTGTTTGTTAGCCAACCAGCGCAAGGCTGATTGTGTGGCTTTTAGACTCTGCGGATCGCGCTCGTGACTGTCGGCTTCCTGCAAGGCCAGCACCGCCAAACCGGTGTCCCAGATCGGCGAAACGCACGGCTGGCAGTAGGCCGTATCATCTCTCACCACCAGCAACTTATCGATAGCCGCCCTGGCAATCTGCCGTTGTTCGTTGTCCGCCGGAACACCCAGATAATCCATAGCCTCGTAAGCATTGACCATCGCGGTAAATATCGCCCCCAGTCCGTCATAGCCGTTCAAACGGGCCATGAACCAGTCCGTGGCTTTGGCGGTGGCCTTGTGGCGGATAAAGCCGGATAGCAATGGTTCCAGACGTCGGCCGAGACGATCCAATACTAAAATAGCTTTACCCAACGGGGTTTTGACATGGGAAAAATAATGCTTTTCCTGATCCGCCGGCGTCAGAAACAACTCGGCAATATCGATGTTGCGCGGATTGCGGGCCTTGACCTGATAGGTACAAAGAATGGACAGCGGCACCATCACGGTCCGCGACCAGTAGGATACTTTATCAATGTGAAACGGAAACCACTTGGGCAACAGCATGATTTCCACCGGAATAAACGGCACCCCACGCCAGGGAATTTGTTGGAACATTGCCAGCATGATGCGGGTAAACACATTGGCCTTGGCAGCGCCGCCCTGCGTCAATATCCACTCGCGGGCTTTTTGCATATGCGCCGCGTCCATGCCGTCGCCGGCCATTTTTAACGCGTAATACGCTTTAATGGTGCAACTAAGGTCGCCCGGGCCGCCTTTGTACAGTGGATAACTACCGTCCTCGCCGGCCTGGCTGCGCAGGAAATTGGCGATTTTGGCTTGCAAAGCCGTATCGATCTCAGCCATGTAATGCATCATCAGGATGTATTCGGCGGGGATGGTGCAATCGGCTTCCAGCTCGAATACCCAATAGCCGGCCGGATTTTGTAAACCCAGCAAACCTGCCTTGGCAAGCGCAATACCGGAATCCGGATTTGTCTGCTTAGGCTTAGCGCCGACAGGGGCAGTAGCGTGGCTGACATCCGCACCGGATAGTGACGAGTTTTCTATTAGCATGATTTAGTTCTCTGATTTCACTGAGCAGGTAGGCATTTCACGCGACATCCGACATCGCAAAACGCCGCTCAAAAAAAACCGCTGCAACTGAAGAATGTTGCTGCGGCGAGTCGCACACATGGTCATAGGGGCCCTGTAAAGTGAAGATCGATGCGGGTTTAGGTTAAATATCACTTTGGCCCGTTTCGTAAATTGACAGAGTAATGGCCGGCGCCATCCTGGTCTGTACGTTACCGCACACAAGCCTGTTTGCGCTCAACCCACAAAAAGTCCGAATGCTCTGTTCCTTACCGCACGGAGCGGAGTTTTATTTCAAAATACAATTAAAGGTTTACACTAGCTCCGTTTGCAGGAGCCAATCTATTTTGTCCGATAACCACCAAGGCAGCAGATGACCGATCTTGATAGCCCGCAACACAACCATTTGCTCAATGCGTTACCCGATGCGGAATACCAACGTCTGTTACCGCACCTGGAACGCGTCGAGATGCCGTTGGGAGAAGTGATTTACGAATCCGGCGGCGAGCTGCGTTATGTTTATTTCCCCACTACGTGTATCGTCTCCTTGCTGTACGTGATGGAAAACGGCGCATCGGCGGAAATCGCCGTGGTCGGCAACGACGGTATCATCGGCGTGGCCTTATTCATGGGCGGCGGCGGCATGCCGAATCGTGCCGTGGTGCAAAGCGCCGGTCATGCCTATCGCTTGCGCGGGCAACTGTTGATGCAGGAATTCAACCGTTACGAAGGCATGCTGCACCTGCTATTGCGCTATACCCAGGCGCTAATAACGCAAATGGCCCAAACCGCGGTGTGTAACCGGCATCATTCCGTGGATCAACAACTCTGTCGTTGGTTGTTGATAAGCCTGGACCGGCTGCCGTCGAACGAATTGACCATGACCCAGGAGTTGATCGCCAATATGCTGGGTGTGCGCCGCGAAGGCGTTACCGAAGCAGCGGGCAAATTACAACATGCGGGATTGATCCATTACAGCAGAGGCAGAATAACGGTGCTGGATAGACCGGGTTTGGAAGCACGGGTTTGCGAATGCTACCGCGTGGTGAGAGCCGAGTCGGATAGACTTCTCCCCCCCCCCCCGACGTTGACTTAATTTCCTTATGACAAGGCAAACCGGCGGCTGCTTTTAGGGTCGAATTTATTCGCACTATCAGCCTGATAGGTCGAAGGAATTCGCCCCTACAACGGCTACCTCAAGATTGGCTCTGCAACAAGGCGGTAAAGTCGTCCGCCGCCAGCGCCGGACTTTTCAAATAGCCCTGATAAAAATCACAGCCATGTTCTTTCAGAAAATCCAGCTGCTCTTGGGTTTCCACGCCTTCGGCCAATACTTGCAGGCGCAAGGTATGACCCATACCGATAATAGCCGATGCTACTTCCTTATCGTCTTCCAACTGCGGAATGTCGTCGATAGCCAACCGCACGCCCAAGGCCCGCAGCCGACACAGCACTAACACCACCTCCGTTTCGCGCTCCATCAACGCACTCTCGGTTAATTCCAGCTCTAAAAGCGCGGGCGAAAATCCGGTTTGGTTGAGTATCGCAGCCGTACTGGCGGCTATATCACCATGCCAGCAGCTGATGCGGCGACAGGTTGACCGCTAGTTTGATCGGCAGCAAACCGGCATCCAGCCAACGCCTACCTTGCCGACAGACTTCCGTTAACACCCACTCGCCAATCTCGGCTATCAGGCCAATTTCCTTAGAATCACGGAGCCGCAAGCCGGACAATACATCCCACTAGCCATAAAAAAGCCGGTGTTAACCGGCTTTAAAACGGACTTACAGAAAGCAATGTAGCTATTCGGCGAATCGCGAAACTCTGCAAATCGCTGAGAGATTGCTCCCTCTCCTGATGGAGAGGATTGGGGAACGGAGAATTAAACTAGCAAAATGCCTTGTTTTCATCCCCCTCACCCTACCCTTCTCCTTTATGCCCTTTGGGTATTTATGCCCTGCGGGTACGCTGGAGAGGGAAAGCGTTGTGCTTCGCGGTGAATAATTACAAGCAATTTATCTTGAAGTTGTGGAAACTCCCTGTCGCCGCGCTAACTTCAAGTTTATTTTTTTTCCAGCTGCATTTCCACAATGCCTTGTTCAACATCGGCTATGCCTTCTTGCAAGTTACCGGCTTTAGCGGCTTTTATCGCGGCTTTTAGTTTGGCGTTTGCCCGTTGCAGACGAATGGAACTGCCTTTCTCGTTTTGTTCTTTCAATGCTTCCCAGGCGATAGTTGCGCTATCGATAAACGCTTGGGTGTCGCCTTTTTTGCCGATTTCCAACGCATTGTTGGACAAGGCAATCAGGTTAGTAAAGCTTTCGTTCAACGGACTACCGGCAGCATGCGCGGCCAATGATCCGAAAGATAACAGCAATGCCATTAAAAAATGTCTAATTTTCATAAATTTACCCGGTGTATATATTCTATAAAGGCGCAAAATAACCACTATCGCTGGCTTACATAAAAGCTGCTCAAGAGCTGGCATCCTGCTCTAAAACCGCGACGACCAAACTTTTATTAAATGTCTACATCCCGGTTGCTGGGTGATTTCACCTAAGCTGCAACTAGACTACGGCAGCGCCTTGCTAAAGTCTGTACGCTAGGGCACATACGCCAGAACAAATCAAAATTATCCCTGTGAACCGAAAGCAGCCCAGCAGCAAGTACGTGCGCTAGCATACAGACAATCAGCTCCCAAGCCGCTAACCTGCCCTCCCAGCAGTAGGCTTAAAGCCTCTGACCGGCACCGGCATCGCGATTTGCACCTGTTCGCATCTGTAATCTTTTGTCGGGCTACCTCAACACACCGCAGGAGAACGCCCGTGTCGTCCATACCCGCTGTTCCCGCGGCCAATCGCCTCCTGAACGCCCTGCCGGATAGTGATCGCCAGCAATTGCTCGCACACTGCGAGCCGGTCGATCTAAGTTTTGCCGAAGTAATCTACTTGGCGGGAACAAGGATTCCGCATGTATATTTTCCAACCGGCAGTTTTATTTCCCTGGTAACGCCGGTCGATGACGATACCGGTCTGGAAGTGGGCCTAATCGGCAACGAAGGCATTCTGGGCATTACCCTGATACTGGGTGTCGATATCGCACCGTTTCAAGCATTGGTGCAAGGCGCGGGTTCGGCACTACGGATAAGCGTGCCCTTGTTTTTGCAGGAACTGGAACGCAGCAGGCCGTTGCAATTGGAGTTGAAGCGCTATTTATATGTATCGATGAGCCAACTGGCGCAAACCGCCGCCTGCAATCGCTTTCATTTGGTGGAAGCGCGCCTGGCGCGTTGGCTGCTGATGACGCACGACCGCGCGCACGCCGATACCTTTCATGTCACGCATATCTTCCTGGCCTATATCTTGGGTGTACGGCGGGTCGGCATTACCAAAGCCGCGCTTTCCTTGCAGGAACAAAAGTTGATCAGCTATCGGCGCGGGGATATTACGGTTCTGGATCGTGGCGGCCTGGAAGCCGCTGCTTGCGAATGCTATCGAACCGAGCGGGAAACTTACGAGCGTATTTTAGGTGCTCAGTGATGCAGAGCTTAGCCAACGCCGATTTTGACGACGTCGGCTAAGCGAGTCGGTGATGGTTTAACTCAGATCCTGCAAAGACTTCTCGGCAGTCAAATTGGTCCAGCCGATGACGATTCTGTAGATCAGCAACAGTAAGGTAGGAATCAACACAATCAAGCTCAACTGAATATCCAGCATCAATACCAAGCCCGACAAAGCAAATCCGGCCAATGTGACCCAGACAGTTTTGATCTGCCAATTAAAATGCGATTCCAGCCAGGTACCTTTGACGTTGCTGCGATAGAAAAAATTAATCGCCACGCCGACCAATAATGGCAAACCGGCAAACGCAAAGGTTAGTACTTGGCAGATATACACCGTTGCGGTGAGTTTTTTCAGCGCCGCGAAATCGTCGCTGGGTTTTTCGTTTGTGATTGTTGTGTTCATGAATATTTACCTCTTCGTAAAAAATATATTCGGACTCAGGGGAATCGATCCCCTTTGGAGCGTCGTCAGGCAGCGCCAAACTATATTTTTCATCTTAGTCTCAAGGGCCATCAACGTCTGTACGCTATCGAACCAAACAGATTCAGATTGGTGACAAATTTCGCTAAGAAACAGCGTACCTTAACGCACAGAACAAATTTGCCGCTGACATTAACATCGGACCCGCGCCGCTATGCTTAGGTTCAAGCTGCAACTGGTTGCACCGCATAGCGCTTCAAGTCTTTACGCTAGCACACTAACATCCCAATCATTACAACTTGCCCTCATCACCGTTTGCCATTGTTCGCCGGATCAATGTGCGTTGACGTACCGACTGGGACTAACATCACGAGTATGGTTTGTTCCGAGCACTAAAAAACGCTCATTCATTTGAATAAAATTAAAACCCCACCAGGAATCATCATGAACAAAGATCAAGTTAAAGGCCGCGTCGAAGAGGCC
Organism: Methylomonas methanica; assembly: GCA_001644045.1. GTDB lineage: Bacteria > Pseudomonadota > Gammaproteobacteria > Methylococcales > Methylomonadaceae > Methylomonas > Methylomonas methanica. Next base: position 32,439 of record LUUF01000082.1, read on the forward strand.
AAAGGCAAAATCAAGGAAGTCGCCGGCAAACTATTGGACGACGACGATATGGAGTTGGAAGGTAAGGTTCAGAAACACGTCGGCAAAGTTCAGTCGGGCTTTGGCGATGTTAAAGACGAAATTAAAAAGGCTGTGGACGACTGATGGCGCCTTTCGCCAGCACAAACAAACCGTTTCAAACTTCCCAAAGGTAACCTCATGAAATTTACCCAAACCGAACGCTATATTTTATCGGCCGGCGTACTCACGGCTCTTTGCTCGTTTGGCGCCCTCGCCGCGGACCATGAAGCCCCGCTGAACAAAGATCAGGTAGAAGGCCGGGTCGAAGAAACCAAAAGCAAGGTCAAGGAAGTCATCGACGACAAGGGTCTGGAAGTGGAAGGCAATGTCCAAAAAAATCTCGGTAAAGCCCAAAAAGGCTATGGCGATATTAAGCAGGATATTAAGGAAGGCAAGTAAGAAAAAGCAGCTAGCTCGTCGACCTATCGCCTCCCCCCCTTGGAGTTAATGTTGGCCGGCTAGCTGCTCTCACTCAGAAGCTTG